>NZ_CP116005.1:3823927-4528034 GCF_027941835.1 Sphingosinicella microcystinivorans | reverse complement strand
TTCCCCATGCCGAAGCCGCGCGACGGCCTGCCGCTCAGGCTGGAGCGGCTCTGACCGGCAGCGCCGTGGTGCTCTTGATCTCCGAGAGCGCCATCGACGAGGTGATCTCCTGCACGCCCGGCAGGCGCGAGAGCCGCTTGAAGAACAGCTTCTCGTAAGCCTCGATGTCCGGCGTCACGATGCGCAGCAGGAAGTCGGTCGTGCCCATCAGCACGTAGCATTCCTGAATCTCCTCGATCTCCCGCACCGTCGCCTCGAACTCGGCCATGTGCGAGCGGCCGTGCGCGGAGAGCTTCACGTTGGCGAACACCTGCGCGCCGAGCCCCACCTTGCGCCTGTCGAGCAGTGCGACGCGCTTCCGGATGATGCCGGCTTCCTCCATCGCCGCGATGCGCCGCCAGCAGGGGGATTGCGACAGTCCCACGCGCTCGGCGATCTCGGCGGTCGACAGGCTGCAATCCTCTTGCAGGATTCGAAGGATTTTCCGGTCGAACGCGTCGAGTTGCATGATTTAGTCTTTCTTTTGGAATTTTGAATGATTTTTATGCACGAATTCGAATCTCGCGCAATCACTTTGCATCCCTTTTCCCCGGCGCCTGTGCGACAAGCGGGCCATCATCTCGAAGAGGAATGTCATGTCGTCTGCTCTTGCCGCTGCCGCCGCGCCCGCCGTTTCCGGGCCGCATCTCGCCTATGTCAGCCGGAGCGCGCACTTCGAGATTATCGCGAACGTCGATCCGCACATCAGCTTGCGGGTGCTCAACTATTTCGCCCAGCGCGATCTCGTGCCCTCGGTCTTCCGTTCCCGGCGCGTCCGCGAGAGGCTGGAGATGCGCGTCGTCGTCCCCGGTCTTTCCGACCATGACGCCTCCGTCATCGCCGAGAAGATGCGCGGCCAGTTCGCGGTCGCGGCGGTGACGCTGGAAATGATGGTCGGTTAAAACAGCTTCAGCCTGAGCCGGTCGGGGTCCGGCGCGCCGCGGCGATCAGCGCGCGGATCGCCCAGCGGCGCACACGCGCCGCTTCGGCGTCGTCCAGCCTCAGCACGTCCCGGAACACGATCATCGCCTCGGGGCCGACGATCAGCGCCAGCGCGGCGGTCAGCGCCTTGAGGTCGGCGGGCTCGAACGATGCCCGCGCGGGCGCGAGCGCTTCCTCCAGCATCGGCGTGCGCCGGTCCTGACGGACGGGGAGGTCGGCGCCGGTTTCGCCGCGCGCCCGGCGTTCGATCGCGCCCGCGAGCATCAGCCTGAGCGGCACCTCGTTTTCGGCGATGAGCGCGTGCAGCGCCGTATCGACGCGCTCGACGCGCTGCACCGGGTCGTCGTCGGCGCCGTTCAGGACGTCGCCGATCCTCGGGAACTCGATCTCCAGCGCCGCTTCCACGAACAGCGCGTCGACGTTCGGGAAATAGCGGTAGGCCGTCGCCCGTGAAACGAGCGCGGCGTCCGCGATCTCCTCCAGGCTCGGCCGCTGGCCCTGCTTCAGAAGCTGCGCCGCGGCGGCGAGAATGTCCTGCCGCGTTCGTCGCCGCTGCTTCCAGCGCCCGGTCTGCTCCGTCTTCGCCACGCTACTGTTGCTGCGGCAGCTGCTGGAGGATGGCGGCGAGGTCGACCCATACGTTCTCGCGCGCGATGTCTCCGCCGTCCGAGAACTCGATCACGTGGAGCAGCCGGAACTTCAGCGGCCGTCCCTCTCCGGCGACGCCGAACGGATGGCCCGGCGCGAACCCCTCCCACAGCGAATCGTCGACCATGAAGTTGTCGCCGTACAGGCGGCGCAGCGTGGTGAAGCGCCCGTCCGACAGGTCCTGAAACAGCGATTCATAGAAGCCGCGCGTCGCCTCGCGCCCATGCGAGGGGCCTGCCGGCCAGCCGACGATGTCGTGCTCCACGTCATGCGAAAGCGTCGCGAGCACGCCCTCCACGTCGTCGCGCGCCTCGAAACCGAAATGCGCGTCCATCCGCCGGTCCATCTCCTCCCGGCTCAAAAAACCAGTCGCCATCGTCGCCATCTCGTCACCCTGTCGATTCGATGGCAGCCTCATAATGAGATTTTTATCTCATAACAAGAGAGCGCGCTCAAGACGCGGGCGCATTTCACACCCCCGCCGATAACTTCCTCAATTTCAGTTCACGAAGTCGCCGATGTCCTCGCCGTAGACGCGGTACGACATCATCGTCACGGTTTCCTTGAGGCCCGGCACGCGGTGCAGCTTCTCCTGCACGAAGTCCTCGATCTCGGGGAGGTCGCTGAAGCCGACCTTGATGAGCAGGTCGTATTCGCCCGTCACCGAATAGACCTCGGCGACCTCCTCCATCTCGGCGATGCGGTTGCCCACGCTCGCGGCGTGGCCGAGGTCGCACTTGGCGAGGACGAACAGGCGGTACATCAGGCTTCCTTCCGGCTGACGGCGGCGATCAGGCTCCGCCGCATCCCATAGGCGAGATAGACGGCGACGCCAATCAGGTTCCAGACGAGGAAGCGGGCTTGCGTCTTTTCCGGCAGGCTGACGAACAGGTAGAGGCAGCCGCCGATCGCGACGAGCGCGACTGGCAGGTAGAAGGGCACGCGGAACCTCCGCTCCGCGTCCGGCGCGCGGCGGCGCAGCACGATGAGGCTGACGCCGATGGCGGTGAACGCGGCGAGCGTCCCCGTGTTGGCAAGCTCGGCGATCTCGCCGAGCGGCAGCAATCCCGCGATGATGCTGACGACGACGGCCGTCACCACCGTCATCAGCACGGGCGTTCCCGTGCGCGCGTTCACGTGCGCGAGCCGTTCCGGCAGCAGCCCATCGCGGGCGATGGCGAAGAAGATGCGGCTCTGGCCGTACATGAAGGCGAGCAGCACGGTCGGCATGGCGACGATCGCCCCCGCGCCGATCAGCTGCGCCGCGCCCGGCCAGCCGAGCGAGCGCAGCACATGCGCGAGCGGCTCCCCGCTTGCCGAGAACGCCGCGACCGGCATGGCGCCGATCGCCGCCGCTGCGACCGCCATGTACACGACGGTGCAGATCAGCATGGAGCCGATGATGCCGATGGTGAGGTCGCGCGCCGGGTCCTTCGCCTCCTCGGCGGCGGTCGAGACGGCATCGAACCCGTAGAAGGCAAAGAAGATGAGCGCCGCGCCCGCCATCACGCCGACCGTGTTGCCGCCGACCTCCTCCGAGCCCCAGCCGTAGGGCGCGAAAGGTTCGAGGTTGGCGGGGTCGAACGCAGGCACGGCAAGCACGATGAACAGCGCCAGCGCCGACATCTTCAGCAGCACGAGCAGCGTGTTGACGAACGCGCTTTCCCGCGTTCCGAGCGCGAGCAGGCCCGCGACCGCCATCGTGATGAGGATCGCCGGAAGATTGATGATGCCGCCCGCGTGCGGCCCGGCGGCGAATTCATGCGGGATCGTGACGCCCCAGCCGTTCAGGAAGCCGACGGCATAGCCCGACCAGCCGACCGCGACCGCCGCGCAGACGACCGTGTATTCCAGCACGAGGCTCCACCCGACCACCCACGCCACGGGCTCGCTGAGGGCGACGTAGGAATAGCTGTAGGCGCTGCCCGCGGCGGGCATCATCGTCGCCAGCTCGGCGTAGGCGAGGGCGGCGCAGGCGCAGACCAGCCCGGCGATCGCGAACGAGACGATCACGGCGGGGCCCGCCTTGCCCGCACCGATGCCGATCAGCGTGTAAATGCCCGTGCCGACGATGGCGCCGACGCCGAGCGCGACGAGGTGCGGCCAGGTGAGGGTGCGTCTGAGGGCGCGGCTCCCGGAATAGCTTTGCCAGTCGCGAAGCCCCTTGCGACGTCCGAAGATGCTTCCTGCCACGCCCGCTGCCCCCTTGTCGTGCCGATGGAGGGGCACATTGGCACGCGGCAGGCACATGGGGAAGCCCGCCCTTTCCCGCCTTTCGAGGTGCGGGAAAGGGCGGGGTGAGGCGTGTTTACGCGGCCGCTTTCGCGCGGCGGCGGCGCATGGCGAGGAGACCGGCGAGGCCGAGGCCGAACAGGCCCATCACGGCGGGCTCGCTCACCAGGTTCAGCGCGAAGATCGCGAGGTTGCCGGTCTGCTCGTCGGCGACGGCGAGGAACGACTTGCCGTCGCGCGTGAAGAAGCTGAGCCCCTCCGGCCGCCCGAGCAGGTCGGAGACGATCGCGCCCAGATACTTCGGGGCGACGCCGAGGCCGAAGTCGGTGATGTCGAACGCCAGCACCGAGCCGAGATCGACGCCGTTGGAGCGCTCGAGCCCCACGAACAGCACCATGCGCCCGTCGAGGATGCCGATCTCGATGCCTTCGGGTTCCGGCCCCTTGTTGTCGCTGCGCCCGTCGTCATAGGCACCCGGGAAGCGGGCGGCGAGGATCTGTTCGAGAATGTCGCCGCTGTCGAACACGCGGTTGCCGTTCTCGTCGAGGATCGAGAAGCTGCGGCCGCCGAAGGCGAAGAGCTTCGCATCCGCGGGGCCTTCCGCGCCCGGCGTGCTCGTCACGCCGAGCCGGTTGAAGAGGCCGTAGTCGCCGAGCGTGCCCGCGCGCACCTCCTCGACGAGCCCGTCCCATTCGCGGGCGTCGCCCTCGTCGGCGGTGACGAAATAGGTCTTGCCGTTCGAGGTGAAGCTCTTGATCGCGTCGGGAAGGTACAGGCCGTAGAGGCCTTCCATGCTTTGCAGGTTGCCCTTGATGTCGTCGCGGTCGGACGGGTCCATGCGGTTCGCGCCGGGCGCGTAGCTCTTGAAGCCGAGCGGGATGATGTCGGTGACGATCGGCTCGGCGCCGGTGAGATCGACGACCGCGATCGCGTTATTCTCCTGAAGCGTCACGAACGCGCTTTTGCCGTCCGGCGAGAAGGCCGTGTATTCCGGCTCGAGGTCCTGCGCGACCGAGGCGCCCGGCCCGAAGATGCGCACGCCCTTGGCCTGAAGCTCGGACTTCTTGTCGTTGAATGCGCCGAAGCCCGCGGTTTTCACGGTGCCGGCGGCAAGGTCGATGTAGCTGATCGAGCCTTCCGGGTCGACGCTGTCCGCATTCCCGTAGCTCGACGGCTCGCCCTCGTTGGCGACGAGGAGCCGCGTGCCGTCCGCCGAGAAGCTGATCTGGTCGGGAAGCGCGCCCACCGTGAACGCCTGCGGCGCGGCGCTGAGGTTGGCGAGATCGTAGACGAGGACGCGGCCCGGATCGGTCTTGTTCGCGGCCTGGATCGCCACGGCGACCTTGCCGCCACCCACCGCGACGCTGTTCGCCGCGCCGCCCGCGAAATAGGTGTGCGTGTCGAGCGCGCCGATCTCGGCGCTCGTCTTCGCGTCGACGATCTTCACGAAGGCGTCGTCGCCGTTCAGGCCGACGACGAACAGGCGGTCGCCGCTCGGATCATAGGCCGGGATTTCGGAGGCGTCGCCGAGCGTGACGCTGGTTGCGCCGCGCACCTTCAGGACGGCGGCGTTGGCGGGCAGGACGGCGGCGGGCAGGACGGCGGTTGCGGCGAGCAGGCCGGCGAGAACGGAAAGCGTGCGCATAGGTGATGGACCCCTTGTTAACCATTTGCCGGGGTCGCCTATGAAGCGCATTTTCCGGGCGAGTCGAGCCGCTCACACAAAGTTCACGCGGCTGTCACGCGGTGGCAACGAACGCCGCCGGAAGTGTCGGCGGGGCTTACAAAACAGGCTGTTTCGCAGTCTTCCGGATCGCCGTCATTGCAGGCGCACGAGCCGGCCTTCGGAAGGGATGCCTGCGATTCGCTGCCGGTCCCGGAATTTCTCCGCGATTCGGATGTAGGCATCGGCAATCCGGCTGTGCATCGCGCGCTTCTCGGGCGACACGGCGGCACGCGCGAGGCGCCAATGCTCGTCGGCGCGGCGCAGATGATATTCGAAATCGTTCGGGATCAAGACTCCGCTCCCCCACCCATGCCGCCTTTTCAGCAGGATTTTGTGCGCTCTTGCAGCACTGCCGTCTTTGATCCTCGTCAAATCGGGGAGGGGTGTCGTTACGCCTGCGCCGTGCATTTTTGACGCTGTTTTGACCCGCTTCTCACGCACCGGTCACGCTGGCTGGCGATAAGGAGGCATCGCGAGGCGGACACGTTCCCCCAGCCCTTCCTCCCCGGTGTCCCCTCGCGACCCCACAGCACAGGAGTTCATCCAGATGTTCTACGTCAGAAGCGCGGCGGTCGCGCTGGCGGCGGCGATGACGGTCGGTCTTGTCAGCGCGTCCTCCCACGCCGGGCCGGTTTCGGTCGCGGTCAGCTTCGCCGATCTCGACCTCACGACGCTCTCGGGCGAGCGCGCCCTGCGCGAGCGCGTGTCGGGCGCAGTCCTCACCGCCTGCGGCACGCGGCCGAGCGCCGAGATCACGATGGAGATGGTCCGCCGCGCGTGCATCCGCAACACGTCGGTGACGGCGGAGGCGCACATCGACGCGGTGATTTCAGGTTCGCGCAGCCTCGCCCATGCCGGGCCGGCACTTCCCGGCACCGCCCACTAGCGTGCCGAGCGGGGGAAGGGGCGGCCCGGAAGACCCCCCGGGGCCGCCCTTTTCGCCTGTCTAGAAGCCGACGCGGGCCGACACGCCGTAGAAGCGCGGCGGCGTGGGGTAGGCCGCGATCGTGCCCGGCTGCTCCGGCACCGCGAACGTGCCGATGTGGTAGTACTTGTCGAACAGGTTCTCGACGAAGACCTCCAGCCGCCACTTGTTGTCCGCCGACGCGACGCCGATGCGCGCGTTGACCACGGCGAAGCCCTCGTTGTCCGCGATGCCGCGGCTTTGCGAGCTTGTCACCTGCTCGCTCTGGAAGCGGAAGTCGGCGTGGACGAGCGCGTTCAGCGTGTCGGTCAGCGGCGGGGTCCAGGTGGCGGCGCCCGTGATGGTGTGGCGCGGGATCAGCGAAAGCTGCTTGCCGACCTCGAATTCCAGCGGCGTGCCGACAAGGCCCGCGCCGTCCTTGATCTTCGCGTCGACGAGGCTGTAGCCGAGCCGGAAGGTGAGGTCGCGCGCAGGGCGGATGGTGCTTTCCGCTTCCACGCCCTTCGACACCGTCTTGTCGACGTTCATCGTGACGAAGCTGTTCCCCGAGAACACGAGCTGCTGGTAGTTCGAGAAGTCCTGATAGAAGGCGGCGACGTTCAGCGTGAACGCGCGGCCCCACTGCGACTTGAAGCCGACCTCCCATGAATCGACCTTCTCGCTGTCGAACTCCAGATCCTCGATCTGCCCGCCGTCGCCGCCGAGGATGACCGAGTCGAAGCCGCCGCGGTCGAGGTTGTAGCCGCCCGACTTGTAGCCGCGGTCGTAGCCGCCGTAGAGCATGAAGTCCGGCGTCACCGCATAGGCGAGCTTGGCGGTGCCGGTGAACTCGTTCTCGCTGCGCTTGCCCCTGTAGAGCCCGTTGAACTCGCTGTTCACGGTCGGGTTGCAGGTCAGCAGGATCGCGTCCGGCGCCATCGCCGCGAGCGCGCCTGTCAGGATCGACGTCGACGGGTCGAGATAGAAATCACAGGTCGGCGAGATCGCATCGAGGTTCGCGTTGATTTTCTTCTTCTCGTGGTTCCAGCGCAGGCCGAGCGTGAGCTTGAGGTTGTCGCTGATGTCGAAGACGTTGTGCGTGAAGAGCGCCAGCGCCTCGGTGTTCACGCGGTAGCGGTCGGCGACCTGGCCGCCGCCCACCGGCCCGGCCGGAAGCGGCGAGTTGAGCAGCGCGAACAATGCCGGATCGGCTGCCGCCGCCGCCGCGATCGCCGGGTTCAGCGCCATCAGCACCTGCCCGAATTCCGGAACCGAGGGGCCGAACGTGTCGAACAGCTCGAAGCCGCTCGCCGCGAACAGCGCGTCGCCGTAGAAGTTGGCCTGCGTGCCGAAACGCACGCGGTCGGTCAGCGTCAGCTTCTCGTTCAGGTAGAAGCCGCCGACCAGCCAGTCGAGCCGGTCGCCGAAGGCCGAGCCCTGCAAACGGACCTCCTGCGTGAAGTCGCGCAGGCCGGGCGCGTAGCCCTCGCGGTAGGCGCGGTCGAGCCCGGAGAAGTCGATGTCCTGATTGCGGCGCACGTCCCAGTCGCGCCATGCGGTGATCGAGGTCAGCGTCACGGTCTCGAAGTCGTAGGTGACTTCGGCGGACACGCCCCATTCCTCGACGGCTTCGTCATAGCTGCGGCCGGGCGTCACCGCCATGCGCCGCTCGGAAGGCTTGCCCGCGTAGATGCCGGTGAGGCCCGCGAGCGCGCCGCCGAGCTGGACGGCAGGGGCCGTGGGACCCTGAACGACGTTCACAGCGCCGCAGCACTGCTCGTCGGTCTTCGAGTAGTCGGCGATGAAGCGGATCGTCAGATCGTCCTTCTCGACGAGCGCCTGACCGCGCAGCGTATAGCGGTCGAGATTGTTGAAGCGGCGGTCGGAGTTCACGTCGCGGATGTAGCCGTCGCGCTCGCGGTAGATGCCGTCGAGACGCAGCGCCACCGTGTCGGTGACGCCGCCGGTGACGCCGCCCTTCAGCGAGATGGCGTCGTAGTTGCCGTAGCTCACCTCGGCATAGCCGCCGAGGTCGAACGACGGGCCTTCGGTGATGATGCTGAGCGCACCCGCCGACGTGTTGCGGCCGAACAGCGTGCCTTGCGGGCCGCGCATCACCTCGACGCGGTCGATCGGCGGCAGCTCGGCGAGCGCGAGACCGGCGCGGGCGCGGTAGACGCCGTCGATGAACACGCCGACCGCGGGCTCGAAGCCGGGGTTGTCGCCCGCCGTGCCGATGCCGCGGATCGAAAGCGAGGTGCCGGTCGCGGCGGACTGGCCGGTGAAGACCTCGAGGCTGGAGCTCAGCTGCTCGAAGCCGCGGATGTCCGTGACGCCTGCGTTGTTGATGAGGTCGCCGCCGATCGCGGTGACGGCGATCGGCACGTCCTGCACGGTTTCCGCGCGCCGCGTCGCGGTGATGACGATTTCGTTGGCGCTGAGATCGTCCTCGACGCTGGTCTGGACGTCCTGCGCGAAAGCCGGGGCGGCGAGGGCGCAGCACGCGGCACCCAGCAAAAGCGAACGCTTCACAAATGATCTCCTGAACGACTTGGGTGGATGTCCCGACATTTGTTTCGTTTGGTTAATCACACCGAATGGTTAAGGCTTTCTCTCGCACGGGTGCGGGAGCGCCGAAGTGGCGGGGCTGCTATACGAACGTAAAAGCGTCTGCAACCCCGCTGCGGGGCCGCAAGACAGGTCCGGAACCCGGCTATTCGAGCGAGAGTTCCATGCGGACGGCGGTATCCTTCGCCTTTACGGCCTGCCGTGTCGAAAGGAACACACGTGCCGGATCAATTGCACCGTCGGCGAGCAGGGCGTCGCGCACGGCCTCGGCGCGGGCCGTGCCGAGCGCGGCGAGTTCGGCGTCGGTCGGCAGGAATTCGGGGCGAAGGGCGTCCGCCATCAGCGCGGCTTCGCGGTTCCGGCGCACGTCGCGTTCGCTGATGCCGTCTTTCTCGGCTGCCGTCCTGTCGGCGGCGCTGACGGCGTCGGACGTTTCCGGAAAGTCCGGGCTGCCGCCGCGCTTCGCCTTGTAGAGATCCTTGAGCCGGTCGTGGCGCTTGTCGGGCGTGAGCGCGGCAAGGTCGGCGGGTTCGCCCTTCTTCACCTCCCTCGCCATCGCGGCTTCGGCCATGCGCCGGTCGGCGATGGCGAAGGCATCGGCCTCGATGCCGGGGCTTGCCGGAATGTCGAGCTTGAGGGCGGGGCGGTCGGCGAGGCCCTTGGCGAGTGCGGCGAGATTCCTGCCCGCGCTTTCGGGAAGCGCGGCGGAGCCGGGCGCGAAATCGACGAACTGCGCCTCCTCGGCGCCCGCGAACAGCGATCCGATGAAGCGGAACGGCGCGGTGACGATCTTCTCGATGATGTTGCCGATGATCTTCCAGATGATCGGCCCGAGCCGGAACTGCGGGTCGTCGAGCGATCCGGTGATCGGCACCTCGAGGTCGATCACGCCGTTCCTGTCCTTGAGCAGGGAGGTGGCGAGCCGGATCGGCAACGGCACCTTCTCCTTGCTGTCGGTGGCCTCGCCCCATTCGAGCTGGTCGATGACGACATGGTGGTCGGCTTCGAGCGCGCGGTTGTCGATGCGGTAGCCGAGTTCCGTGGTCAGCTTGCCGCGCGCGATGGCATAGCCCGCGTAGCGCCCCGAATAGGGGTTGAAGACCGGCAGCTCGATGTTGCGGAACGCCATCTTCACATCGGTCTTGCGGTCGTAGGCGACGAGATTGGCGCGGCCTTCGATCTTCACGGGTGAGAAGCGGTTGATGACATGCCCGTCGAGGTCGATCTCGGCGACCGCGCCCGGCATGTTCGAAATCGCCGACACGCGCCCGCGCAAGGCCTCGATGCGCGCCTCGAAATTCGGCTGGATCGAATGGTCGGCGAAGCTCATCGTGCCGCCGTCGATGTCGAGCCGCCTGACGGACACCGGCACGGCGAGCGGCGTCTGCGGGGCTGCGAGCGCGGCCTGAGCCGTGGCGGCCTTCGCCGCGCGCGCGGCTTCGATGCGCTTCGTTTCCGCCCGGCGTTCGGCGCGCGTCATGCGCCGGGCCGATTTTGCGGGAACCGGCGCCGGTGCCGCCGAGGCGCCGGTGACGGCGGCGAAGTTGAACGTCCCGTCCTGAAGGATCGCGACGCGGCCGGATGGGCGGCTGAGACGGGCGTGGGCGATCTCGATGCGCGGCGATGCCGGTCCGCGCCAGTCGATGCCGGAAAGCGCCAGTCGTCGCCACGACAGCAGGTCGCTGCGGCCCGCGCGTTCGACCAGCCGCAGGCCGTCAACCGTCGCGTCACCCGAGAAGTGCGCCTTGGGCGCGGTGTCCGCATCGGTGACGGACAGCCGCCCGCTGAGGCCGAGATCGCCGCTTTTCAGGTCGAGCGCAGGGTAGGGCGGCAGATAGGGCAGCGCCGCCTTGAGCGGGAAGCCCGTGAGCGCGATGCGGAGGTCGGTGCTGCCCGGCGGCATCACCGTGCCTTCGGCGTTCAGCGTCGTCGTCCTGTTGATGCGCGCGTCCGCCGAGACGGTAATCGGCGTGTCCGGGGCGGCGAGGTCGCCGCGCGCCGTGGCGTTCGCCGTGATGTCGAACACAGCCGCCGGGGAGACGGCGCGGTCCTCGAAACGCAGCGACGCCTCCGACAGGGAGAATGCGCCGAGGGCGATGTGCCACGGGGCTGCATCGTCCTTTTTCGCTTCCGCGGGCTTCGGGACGGGAAGCATCCTTGCGAGGTCGATCTCGCCGCTGCGCGCTCGTGTCGCTTCGCCTTTCAGGCCCCGGACGCGGAGATCGCCGATCTCGACGCGGCGCCGGCCGTAGCTCACGCGGATGTTGTCACCTTCGACGCCCGTCAGGCGCAGCGGCGCGATGGCCGCGCCGGCCGGTCCGTTCGCCGTCGCATCCCGAAGGGCGAAACGCGGTACGACGACGTCCGCGACTACTTCGGATACTTCCGGAACGGAGAGCGCAACGCTGGCGCCGTCGACATCGACCTCGCCGAGCCGGGCGCGTCCGCGGAACAGGTCCTTTCCGTCGAACGCGAGGCCGGTGAGCCCGAGCTTCGGCAGCATCGTCGAGAGTCGCGTGACGCCGTCCCCGTAACTGAAATCGTAGGAACCGTGCAGGTCGATGAGCCCGTCCGTCAGCGCGACGGGCAGCGTCTCGCCAAGGAAGTCCTGAATCGATGCGGCCTGCAGATGGCGGATGGTGAAGCTGCCGTCCGACGCGATCGGGGCCATCGAGACGTTGCCTTGCCAAGCGAAGACCTCGCCGCGTTCGCTCTCCGCCTCGAACCGGAAGCCGCCGCCTTCGGCCCGCGCTGTGTGGAAGTCCCGCAGAGAGAAGCTGATCGGCGCGAGCAGCTTTTCGGGTTTCGCCGCGCGGCTGTGGTCGGCGAAGGCGATACGCCCGCCCGTCACCGAAAGATCGCCGATCAGCACGGCGGGCGGCGGTTCCGCGCTCGGCGGCGGCACGAGCTCAAGGAGGTTGAGCGTGCCGTCCGGGCGGATCAGCGCATGGACGGCGGGGCCGTCGATCCGCACCTCGTCGAAGCGGTAAGCATCGGCGAACAGCGACAGGATGGAGAAATCGAGATGGAGGTGCTTCGCTGCGACCATCGGCGCATCCGCACCCGGAATCGCGATGTCGGAGATGTCGAGCCTGAACCTCAGCGGATCGACCCTGATCTCGCCGAGGCGGAGCGGCTTCTTCAGTTCGTCCCGCACCCATGTCGTCGCCTTGCTGCGGACGAGATCGGGCGCGAGCCACGTTCCGGCAGCCCAGTATGCCGCGAACAGCACGATGAACGCCGCCGCTGCAAGAAGCGGCTTTGACCGAACCAGCCCAGTCATTGCGTCCGCCGTAACGCTCCCCGAGGATCGGACGCATGATGCGTCTGCGCGGCGGTCATGGCAAGCGCGCGTCGGACCCAAACGAAAAGAGCGGCCCGAAACAGGCCGCTCTTTCAGAACGATAGCGTGTCCGCCCTCAGGCGGCGGCCACCTCGGTCGTCGTAGCCGACTGGCCTTCGGGATCGCGCAGCACGTAGCCGCGGCCCCACACCGTCTCGATGTAGTTCTCGCCGCCGCAGGCTGCCGAGAGCTTCTTGCGCAGCTTGCAGATGAACACGTCGATGATCTTGAGTTCCGGCTCGTCCATGCCGCCGTAGAGGTGGTTCAGGAACATTTCCTTGGTGAGCGTGGTGCCCTTGCGCAAGCTGAGAAGCTCCAGCATCGCATATTCCTTGCCGGTCAGGTGGACGCGCGCACCCTCCACGTCGACGGTCTTGGTGTCGAGGTTGACGCCGAGCTTGCCAGTCTTGATCACCGACTGCGAATGGCCCTTCGAGCGGCGGACGACGGCGTGGATACGCGCCACCAGCTCTTCCTTGTGGAACGGCTTCGTCACGTAGTCGTCGGCACCGAAGCCGAGGCCGCGGACCTTCGATTCCATCTCGTTCTGGCCGGAGAGGATCAGGATCGGCGTGCCGACCTTGGCGAGCCGCAGCTTCTTCAGCACGTCGTAGCCGTGCATGTCGGGCAGGTTCAGATCGAGCAGGATGATATCGTAATCGTACAGCTTGCCGAGATCGAGGCCTTCCTCGCCAAGATCGGTGGTGTAGACGTTGAAGCCCTCGCTCGAGAGCATCAGGTCGATGCTCTTCGCCGTGGTCGCATCGTCTTCGATCAGCAGAACCCGCATTGAGTAGCCCTCTTCATGTCCCCCGACGGCGTGCAGCCAATCCCGGCCATGCCGCGTACAATCCGTTAACCATGCCCGTTATGGGTTACAAAGGTTAACGCCGCGTAAAAGTTAACGCGACCGTGCTTTGATTTGTTCCTGTGGCACCTCGGTCACGGTCTGTTTCGTTTTGAATCAGTTATGGAATCCGGACAGCAAGGCGACATTAACCATGGGGTGGCACACTCCGCCCGATGTGGTGTGAATCGTTCCCGGTCTTTTATCGCAAACGCGCGCCGGTCATGCCCGGCAGGGGCGGGGTGCGACCGTGAAGACGCCCTACGACACCGACCGCCGACAACGGCGCAAGGAACTGGACGATATCCGTCAGGCGCTCATCGCCACCGAAACGCAGCTTTCGGTTTTCGCCAAGGCGATCATTGACGCGGACGCCGCCTTGCGCCGCGAGCGGGAGAAGCGGGCGGCAGGACCTGCATTCGATGTCAGCCCAGATGCAGCCTTGAGACGCCGGGAGATGATCCGGCTGACCCGCGAGCTGGCGCGGCTGGAAGATGAAATCGAACGGCTGCGCGCGGCCCTGCTCGTGAAATTCGAAGCCTTGCGCCCGATCGAAACGGCGAGCGAGGATTACCTCGCTGTAAAACGCGCCGAAGCCGCGAAGGCAAAGGCTGCGGCCGAGGACCAGTTCCCGGACGCCCGGACCTCGGGGCGATAGAGCGGCAGCCGTAGCGTCTGGGCGATCGCGCCATTCAGACGAAGTGTTTTCGCGTTCGCGATTGCAGATCGGGGCCGTGGCCGATCCGCTGCGAATGATTTGCATTACCTTGATAAGTCGAGAGGCTTTTATCGAATGCGTCGATCAGCCTGACGCAGAAAATGCGTTGGCGGTTGCCGCGCCCCGCAGATAGCGTTGAAGATGAAGCCAGGCCTGCATGAGACGGGCCGGCTTTCGCGTTTCATCGCATCACGCTTGGGAAGGAGAGGGATCATGGGGCTGCAAGGCTCGAAGACCGAAGACAATCTGAAGGCCGCTTTCGCGGGCGAGAGCCAGGCGAACCGTCGCTATCTTTATTTCGCGCAGAAGGCTGACGTGGAAGGTTACAACGACGTCGCCGCCGTGTTCCGCTCGACGGCGGAAGGCGAGACGGGCCACGCGCACGGCCACCTCGAATATCTCGAGGAGGTCGGCGATCCGGCCACGGGGCTCGCCATCGGCACGACGTCCGACAACCTCAAGTCGGCGATCGCCGGCGAGACGCACGAATACACGGACATGTACCCGGGTATGGCGCGCACCGCGCGCGACGAGGGCTTCGACGAGATCGCCGACTGGTTCGAGACGCTCGCGAAGGCCGAGAAGAGCCACGCCGGCAAGTTTCAGAAGACGCTCGACGCGCTCGACGCCTGAGAGGGTAACAGCCGAAGAGTGTCTGCTGTGGGAGGCGAGGGGCGGATCCGCGGGACCGGGGCCGCCCCTCCCGTAGCCCTTTGACAATCTTGCCGGGAGCGTCCGCTCGGGCGCATGGCGTCAGTTCCCGTTCCCGCTTCGAGGGACAGGCGGACACGCGTTTCGTGTGGGAATTCGCGCCGTGCGCCCAACCGGACGCTTTTGGGAACCAGCCGGCCATGTCGAGGCCATATCCTTTGGGGAATGCCGATGCGTGAAGGCAGTCTGGAGGCGCCGACCCGCCATCCGATTGATTGGGAAAACCCCGATTACTACGACGAGGCGAAGCTCGAGGCCGAGCTGACGCGCGTGTTCGACATCTGTCACGGCTGCCGCCGCTGCTTCAACCTGTGCGACAGCTTCCCCATTCTGTTCGACCTGATCGACGAATCCGAAAGCGGCGAGATCGACGGACTCGACCCCAAGACCGATTACAGGAAGGTCGTCGACGCCTGCACGCTCTGCGACATGTGCTTCATGACCAAGTGCCCCTACGTGCCGCCGCACGAATGGGCGCTCGACGTGCCGCACCTGATGCTGCGCGCGCGTGCCGTGGAGCACCGCAAGGGCGAAACGCGTTTTGCCGACACCGAACTCGCCAAAACCGATCGCAACGGCAAGCTTGCGAGCTTCCTCTCCCCACTCGCCAACTGGGCGACGGACACCGGAAACGGCCTCACGCGGACGCTGATGGAAAAGACCATCGGCGTCAACCGGGAGGCGTGGCTGCCGCCGTTCGCGGATACGCCGCTCGACCGCCGCGGCGATCTCGACAGGATCGACGTCGATGCCGCCGCGCCCGCCGCGGGCCGCAAGGTCGCGCTCTACGCGACGTGCTTTTCCAACTGGAACATGCCGGGGCCGGGCGAGGCGGCGGTCAAGGTTCTGAAGGCGAACGGCGTCGACACGCGCATCGTCTATCCGGGCTGCTGCGGGATGCCGAAGCTGGAGAACGGCGACCTCGCGGCGGTCGCGGAGCAGGCGCACACCGTCGCTGCGGCCTTCGCACCGCTCATCGACGACGGCTTCGACGTTGTCGCGGTGACGCCCTCGTGCGCGCTGATGCTGAAATTCGAATGGCCGCTGATCCTTCCGGACGATCCGCTGGTGAAAAAGCTCGCGGAGGCGACGTTCGACATCACCGAGTACGTCGTCGACATCGCGAAGAAAGAAGGGCTCGCGCCGGGGATGCAGCCTCTGGGCGGCGACGTCGCGATCCATCTGCCCTGCCACAGCCGCGCGCAGAACATGGGGCAGAAGGGCGCCGAGATGCTGCGGCTGATCCCGGAGGCGAAGGTCGGCGTCGTCGAGCGCTGCTCCGGCCACGGCGGCAAGTGGGGCATCTTCAGGGAGAACTTCGCCACCGCGCTCAAGGTGGGCAAACCCGCGGGCCGCGCCATGCTGAAGACGAACGCGGCCTTCATGGTCTCGGAATGTCCGCTCGCGGGACCGCACCTCAGGCAGGTGATGGAGCGCGAGGGCGGGGAGCGTATTCCCGAGCAGGTGCCGCACCCCATCGAGTTGCTGGCGAAAGCCTACGGCCTCTAGACGAGAGAATTCCAATGTCCCGCGAAACCCGCGCCATCGAACCTGCCGACATCATGGACATGCGCGCCTACGGCGAGCAGCGGAAGGCGCTGCGGCTGGGGCAGGTCGAGGCGAAGAAGAAACGCCGTCTTTCGGTGGGGCCCCACGTCACCGTCTTCTTCGAGTCGTATGACAGTATGTGGCTGCAAGTTCATGAAATGCTGTATATCGAGCGTGGCGGCGTGGATCAGATTCCGGACGAGCTCGCCGCCTACAACCCGATGATCCCGAACGGCCGCGAACTCACCGCGACGCTGATGTTCGAGATCGACGACCCCAAGCTGCGCGCCTCCATCCTCGGCCGTCTCGGCGGCGTCGAGGATCACATCTACCTGCATCTCGGCGAGACGCGCATCGCGGCCGTGCCGGAGGGCGACGTCGAGCGCAGCCGTGAGGACGGCAAGGCCTCATCCGTCCACTTCCTCCACTTCCCCTTTACCGACGCCGAGATCGCCGAATGGCTGAGCGGCCGCGGCACGGTGATCTTCGGGATCGACCATCCGAACTACGGCCACATGGCGATCATCGGCCCCGAGATGCGGGAAGAGCTTGGCCGGGACTTCGCCTAGAGGGCGGTTGCCCGATTGCCGCGCGGCCCCGCGAGGAACCAGACGACGAGCCCGATCAGCGGGAACACGATGATGCCGATCGTCCACGCGATCTTCGCGCCGGTCGTCGCGCTGCTGCCCCAGACGCTGATGAGCGCCCAGATGTCGAGCGCCAGGATGACGAGACCGATAAGTCCATATTCCATGTGTGCGTCTCCTTCAGTTCAGGCGCTCTTGCCCTTGGCTGCTGCGCGCCGCGCGGCTTCGAGGTCGGGACCTTCGGCGCCGTCAACGGCGTCGGCGGCCTCGCGCGCCTTGGCGTCCACCTTGCCCGATTTTGCGAATGCGTGCTGCGCGGCCTGATACTTGCGCGCGCCTTCGTAGCTACCTTCGCCTTCCAGCTTCAGGTTCGATTTCCGGTCTTCCATGAAACCCTCCATGTCGTGCCCGCTCGCCGCATCAACGCGGCGGCGCGGGGAAGGTTTCGCGGTTCAGCGGATGAGCTTGCCGCCCTTCATCACATGGTCGATGCGTTCGAGTGCGCTGACGTCCGCGAGCGGATCGGCGGCGACGGCGACCATGTCCGCAAAGCGCCCCGGCGCGATCACGCCGACCTCCGCCGATTTGCCCATCAGCGCCGCCGCGCTCGTCGTCGCGGACTGGATCGCCTGCATCGGCGTCATGCCGTGGCGCACCATGTACTTGAACTGGCGGGCGTTGAGGCCGTGCGGAAAGACGCCCGCGTCGGTGCCGTAGGCGATCTTCACGCCTGCGGCGACGGCCTTGCGGAAACCGACGCGCTGCGCGTCCGTCGTCTCATGGTTCTTGCGCATAATTTCTTCGGGCCAGTGCTCGGCCTTGCCCATCTCGTCGATGAAGTCGCCATTGTAGACGTCCATCACCAGCCATGCACCCTTCTTCTTGGCGAGGGCGATCGCCTCGTCGTCGATGAGCGAGGCGTGCTCGATGGAACGCACGTCCGCGTTCAGCGCGATCTTGATGCCCTCGGCGCCGTGGGCGTGGGCGGTGACATAGCTCTTGTAGCGGGCGGCTTCATCCACCGCCGCGCGGATTTCCGCCTCGGTCATCTCGGGCGCGCCCGGCTCCGTGCCTGCCGCGAGGACCGCGCCGGTCGCGATCACCTTCAGGAAGTCGGCGCCGCGCTGGAACAGCATCCGGGATTTCGCCCTCACCTCCTCGGGTCCGGCCGCGACGCCCATGCGCATGATCGCGGGAATCTGCACGTCGGGCGCCATGCCCGTCACCTCGCCGCCGCCGCCCGGCACGGTGATGTAGGCGCCCGCCACGGCCATGCGCGGGCCTTCGATATACTCGGCCTCGATGGCGTTCCGCAGCGACACGTCGCCGAAGGCGCGGAAGGTGCCGACGTCGCGCACGCTGGTGAAGCCCGCGTTCAGCGTGTCGCGCGCGTTCTTCGCGCCGACGAGCGCGATGTCCTCCGACGAATGCAGCAGCGGTTCGGCGACGTTGCTCGTCTGGCCCCAGTCGGACAGGTGCGTGTGCATGTCGATGAGGCCGGGGAGGACGGTGAAGCCGGACCAGTCGAGCACCTTGCCGTCCGCGGGCGTCGCATAAGGGGTGACGGCGGCGATGCGGCCGTTCTCGATGCGGATCAGACGGTCGGTCAGCACCTTGCCGCTTTCCGTGTCGATCAGCCGCCCGGCACGCACGTAAGAGGTTTCGGCGAGGGCAGGGGCGGCAAGCAGCCCCGTCGCGAACAGCGCGCAAAGCATCCGTTTCAGAATCGTCATTCGTCCCTCCCTGTCCGCGCGTATCCTGCTGGACTATTATACACGCGTCAAATAGGAATTCGCGCATGATCGTCGTCGGCCTCATCGCCAGCATCGCGCTCGCGCTCATCGCGATCGGCGTGATGACGACGCTCGTGCCGCTCCATGCGACCGCCATCGGCTTCACGCCGCTCCACATCGGCTGGATCGCGGGCGTCTATTATTTCGGCTTTCTGGTCGGGCCGTGGATTGCGCCGCCGCTGGTGCAGAGGGTGGGGAGCGGACGCGCCTTCGCGGTCGCGGCGTTCCTCGCGCTCGGCGGCATCATTGTGCTGCCGCTGTTCCCACATCCGGCGGCGTGGGCGGCGATCCGCTTCGTCTCCGGCACGGGCTTCGCGCTGCTCTACATCCTCGCCGAAGCGGGACTGAACGCCGAGGTCGACAATGCCGGGCGCGGGCGGCTGCTCTCGCTCTACATGATCGCCAGCAAGGCAGCGCTGATCACAGGCCAGTTCGTCGTCGGCCTGCTCGGTGTCGAAGGCTGGGCGCCCTTCGTCGTGGCGTCGGGCGTGGTTGTGCTGGCGGCGATCGTGCGGCTGCGGACACCGGTGGGCGCGGCGCTCCCCGCCGCCGGGCGGCTGCGGCCGCTGCGCGTGTTGCGCGCCGCGCCGGTGGCGACGACGGGCTGTGTCCTCTACGGGCTCGGCGAAGCCTCGCTCTATGCGCTCGGACCCGTCTACGCGCAGGCGAGCGGCATGAATGTCGCCGAGGTTTCCACCTTCATGACTGCGGTGCTGCTCGGTGCGGCGCTTACGCAGTGGCCGCTCGGCTGGCTTTCCGACCGCATGGATAGGCGGCGGGCGATCCTCGTCGGCGCGGTCGGTACGGTGATCGCGGGCTGTGCGCTCGGCCTTGCCGACCGACCCGCGTTTCCGATGGCGCTCGTCGGCGGCTTCGTGCTCGGCGGTGGCCTGCTGCCGCTCTACGGCCTGCTCGTCGCGCTCGGCAACGATACGGCGAGCAACGACGAGCGCGTGGAAATCGGCAGCGGACTCGTATTCGCTTACGCGGCGGGCGCGATGGCGGGGCCGCTTGCGGCTGCGGCGCTGATGGAGGTGACGGCGCGAGGTCTGCCGCTGTGGCTCACCGGCCTTTACGCGGTGCAGGCGCTGGTGCTCCTCGCCGCGCTGCGCCGCCGGATACCGCTCGCCCAGCCGCTTTGAAAAGTGTTGCCACGGCTTTGACGTTGTTATACAAGTGTCTAATATATTCGGAGGCGGGATGGCGACCAAGGCGGCACCAACGATCGACGTGGACCCCGACGCGGGCTGGAGCCTGCCGGCGTGGACCTATTCCGACCCGGAGTTCTTCGCGGTCGAGATGCGGCGCGTCATGCGCCCGTCGTGGCAGGTGGTGTGCCACCTCAGCGATGTGCCCGACGTCGGCGACTACCACACGCTCGAATATCTCGGGGAAAGCGTCGTCGTCGTGCGCGGGCAGGACCATGAGGTCCGCGCCTTCACCAACGTCTGCCGCCATCGCGGCGCGCGGCTCGTCGACGGGCCTTCCGGCTGCGCGGTCGCCAAGAAGCTGACCTGTCCGTATCACGCATGGTCGTTCGACCTTGAAGGCAAGCTCGTCGGCGTGCCGCTGAAGCAGACCTATCCGGGCCTCGACCAGAGCAAGCACGGCCTCGTGCCTGTCGACCTCGAGGTCTGGCGGGGCTTCATCTTCGTGCGCCTCGAAAACGACGGCGGGCCTTCGGTCGCCGAGATGATCGCGCCCTACGACCACGAGGTGGAACCGTACCGGTTCGAGGACCTGAAGGCGTTCGGCCGCGTGACGCTGCGCCCGCGCCGCGTCAATTGGAAGAACGTGGGCGACAATTATTCGGACGGCCTGCACATCCCCGTCGCGCACCCCGGCCTCACGCGTCTGATGGGCAGCGGCTACGGCGTCGAGGCGCAGGAGAACGTCGACAAGATGTGGGGCCCGATCCGCGACCGGCTTTCGAACAACCCGTCCGAGAAGGCGTACCAGAAGTACCTGCCGCACGTGCCTCACCTGCCCGAGGAGCGGCAGAAGCTGTGGACCTATTTCAAGCTGTGGCCGAACGTCGCCTTCGACATCTATCCCGATCAGGTCGATTTCATGCAGTGGCTGCCGGTCTCCCCGACCGAGACGCTGATCCGCGAGATCAGCTATGCCGTGCCCGACGACCGCCGCGAGATGAAGGCGGCGCGCTACCTCAACTGGCGCATCAACCGGCAGGTGAACGCCGAGGACACGTGGCTCATCAGCCGCGTGCAGGACGGCATGGCGTCCGAAAGCTTCACGGTGGGGCCGCTCGCGGAGACGGAGGTCGCGCTCCGCAACTTCTGCCGCAAGATCCGCGGCCTGATCCCGGAGGCGCGCCAGCACCGTTCGCCGCCGCCGGGCTGGAGCCGGCGCCCGCACACCGCGCACTGAAAACATAAAGAAACATAAAGACCAGAGGGGTTGCTGCCATGACCAAACGCTATGACGCCGTCATCATCGGCGGCGGCCACAACGGGCTTGTCTGCGCATTCTATCTGGCGCGCGCAGGGCTCAAGGTGCGCGTGCTGGAACGTCGCGACGTGATCGGTGGGGCGGCGGTGACGGAAGAGTTCCACCCCGGCTTCCGCAACTCGGTGGCGAGCTACACGGTCAGCTTGCTCAATCCCAAGGTGATCGCCGACATGCGGCTCGCCGACCACGGCTACCGCGTGATCGAGCGCCCGTATTCCAATTTCCTGCCGCAGGACGATGGACGCTACCTGCTGCTCGGCGGCGGTCTGGAGCGGACGCAGGCCGAGTTCCGCAAGTTCTCGAACCACGACGCGGACGTGCTGCCGCAATATTACGACGCGCTCGAAACCGTGGCGGACGTGCTGCGCGACCTGTCGCTGAAAGCGCCGCCCAACGTCGGCGACGGCGTGAAGACGCTGGTCGATGCCGCGCGACAGGGACGCCGCCTCGCGGGCCTCTCCGTGGAGAAGCAGCGCGACGTGCTTGACCTGTTCGTGAAGTCGGCGCGGACATTCCTCGATTCCTGGTTCGAAAGCGAGGCGGTGAAGGCCGCGTTCGGCTTCGATGCGGTCGTCGGCAACTACGCCTCGCCCGACACGCCGGGCTCGGCCTACGTGCTGCTCCACCACGTGTTCGGCGAGGTGAACGGCAAGAAGGGTGCGTGGGGCCACAGCGTCGGCGGCATGGGCAAGATCACCGAGATCATGGCGAAGGTGTGCCGCGACCTCGGCGTCGAGATCAGCCTTGAAAGTCCGGTCGAGACGGTGCTCGTGGACGGTGGCAAGGCGACGGGCGTGCGCCTCGCGGGCGGCGAGGAGATCGCGGCGGAGCGCGTGATCGCCAACGTCGGGCCGAAGCTGCTCTACGAGCGGATGATCGCACCCTACGACCTTCCGGCCGATTTCCTGCGTCGCATCCGCGCTTTCAAGGTCGGATCGGGCACGTTCCGTATGAATGTGGCGCTATCGGAACTGCCGCGCTTTTCGAGCCTGCCCGAGGCGGGCGAGCATCTCCAGAGCGGTATCATCATCGCGCCGACGCTCGACTACATGGACCGCGCCTTCCTCGATGCGAAGCAGTACGGCATGTCGAAAAGCCCAATCGTCGAGATGCTGATCCCCTCGATCGTCGACGGCAGTCTCGCACCTCCGGGTCAGCATGTTGCGAGCCTGTTCTGCCAGCAGTTCGCGCCCGAGCTTCCCGATGGGCGAAGCTGGGACGACGAGCGCGAAGCTGCCGCGGACGTCATCATCGACACGGTCGAACGGTACGCGCCCGGCTTCAAGGCGTCGGTGATCGCGCGGCAGGTCCACTCGCCGCTCGACCTCGAACGCAAGTTCGGCCTTGTCGGCGGGGACATCATGCACGGCCACATGTCGCTCGATCAACTCTGGTCGGCACGGCCGATGCTCGGGCACGGCGCCTACAGGGGACCGCTCAAAGGCCTCTACATGTGCGGGGCGGGCACGCATCCGGGCGGCGGCGTCACCGGCGCGCCGGGGCACAATGCCGCGCACGAGATTCTCGCGGATGGGACGCTCCTGGGCAGGTTGCTCAGGCGGGCGTAGGGTGACATCCGTTCAGATGCCGAGGCAACTGTCCTGCCCGTCGTTGTCGACGATGCGTATCCAGCGCTCGATGCGCTTTGCGTAGCGCGCGGTGTAGCCGCGCGGGCTTCGGGCGTCGCGTTTGACGGGCGAGGGGAGCACGGCGACGAGCCGCGCCGCCTCGCTGCGCGTCAGCGACTTCGCGCTCTTGTCGTAATAGTGCCGGGCCGCAGCTTCCGCACCGTAGACGCCGATGCCGAATTCGGCAACGTTCAGATAGACTTCCATGATCCGCTTCTTGTTCCACATGAGCTCGATGAGGACGGTGAAGTAAGCCTCCAGCCCCTTGCGCAGCCACGAGCGGCCCGGCCACAGGAAGGCGTTCTTGGCCACCTGCTGGCTCACCGTGGAGCCGCCGCGCAGCTTGCGACCCTCGGCGTTCGCCTCCATGGCCTTGCTGATCGCCTCGGTATCGAAGCCGAAGTGCGTGCAGAACTTCGCGTCCTCGCCCGCGATCACGGCGCGGGGCAGATCGGAGTCGATGTTCGAAAGCGACGTCCAGTCGCGCTTCACATCCTTGCCGGCGATGAAGTCCTTCGCCATCGGCACGGTGAAGGGCACAGGGACGAAGCGGTAGAGCAGAACCCAGAGGATCGTGAAGGCGAATACGATGAGCAGCGGCCGGACGACGAACCGGACCACCCACGATGTCTTGCCCTGTTTTCGCCCTCTGGCCACGGATCGTCTCTAGCGCGGCGCGCGTTTGTGCTGCAACGGTGCGGGAAGAGATTCGGGGGAATATGATGCGATATCCGATGCTCACGGCGCTTGCTCTCGTCCTTGCGATACCTGTCGCACATGCGCAGGGCGCGAAGGAGTCGATGCCGATCTCGACGCCCGTGGAGGCGCTGAAGCCCGGCGAGTGGGTGTGGTACGATGCCGTCGCTCCGGAAGGCCCGGCGATGCTGATCGTCGACCTCTCCACGCAGCGCGCGCAGCTTTACCGGAACGGCGTGCGCATCGGTGTCACTACCGTTTCCACCGGCAAGAAGGGCAAGGCGACACCCACCGGCATCTTCACGATCCTTCAGAAGAAGAAGGAGCATTACTCCAACCTCTACGACAACGCGCCCATGCCCTACATGCAGCGGCTGACGTGGGACGGGATCGCGCTCCACGCCGGGAACCTGCCGGGCTATCCGGCCTCGCACGGCTGCATCCGTATGCCGCTCGCCTTCGCGCAGAAGCTCTACGGCGCGACCAGCCTCGGCATGACGGTCATCATCGCCGATGACAGGACGGACACCGCAGACATACGCGACGCAGGCATGTTCCTGCCCGTGGACCCGGCGGATTCGACCGATCTCGAAAACCTGCGTTACCGCTGGCAGCCTGAGAAGTCGCCGGAGGGTCCCGTCACGATCCTCGTCAGCCGTGCGGACAGCCAGATCGTGGTGCTGAGGAACGGCAAGGAGATCGGCCGTTCGAAGGTACGCTTCCCCGAAGGCGAGATCGGCACGCACGCCATCACGCTCGCCGCGGTCGAGAACGGCGTCGAGCGCTGGCAGTACATCGAGCTTCCGGGCTCCGGCGATGTGAGCGGCGCACCGTTCGACCGTGCGCAGTTCGCGAGCATCGGAATGCCGCGCCAGTTCCGCCTCGACGTGCGCTCGGTGCTGGTGCCCGGCACCACGATCTACGGGACGGACGATCCCATCGTGAAGTCGAAGACGGGCAGGACGCTGACCGTCATCAAGGATTCAGGGCAGCCGGAGTAGGACCTACGCGTCTTCCAGCAGGTGGCGTTCGCTCGCCAGCTTGCGGATGGCCTTCTGCAGCTTCTCGAACGCCCGCACCTCGATCTGGCGCACGCGTTCGCGGCTGATGTCGTACTCCTGGCTCAGCTCTTCCAGCGTCTTCGGTTCCTCGGCGAGGCGGCGCTCGGTGAGGATGTGCCGCTCGCGGTCGTTCAGCACGGACATGGCCTCGGCGAGCAGCGCGGCGCGCAGGCTGCTTTCCTCGCGCTCGGCGACGATCTCGTCCTGAATGGGGCCCTCGTCGGTCAGCCAGTCCTGCCACTGGCCTTCGCCGTCGGTATCGGCGCGCAGTGGCGCATTGAGGCTGGCGTCGCCGCCCATCGCCATGCGCCGGTTCATGGAGATGACCTCGTCGGTCGTGACATTGAGGTCGTGTGCGATCTTCGCGACGTCCTCGGGCTTGAGGTCGCCTTCCTCCAGAGCACCCATCTGGCCCTTCATGCGGCGGAGGTTGAAGAACAGCTTCTTCTGCGCCGCCGTGGTGCCGATCTTCACGAGGCTCCACGAGCGCAGGATGAACTCCTGGATGGAGGCGCGAATCCACCACATCGCATAGGTCGCGAGGCGGAAGCCCTTGTCGGGCTCGAACTTCTTCACACCCTGCATCAGGCCGATGTTGCCCTCCGCGATGAGTTCGCTCACCGGCAGGCCGTAGCCGCGATAGCCCATGGCGATCTTGGACACGAGCCGCAGGTGGCTCGTCACCAGCCGGTGCGCGGCGTCCGTGTCCTGATGCTCGCGCCACCGCTTCGCCAGCATGAACTCCTCCTCGGGGGCGAGGATCGGAAACTTGCGGATTTCCGCGAGATAGCGGTTCAGCGAGGCTTCACCGCCGAGGGCGGGAATGGTGGCGGGGACTTTGGCTTCGGCCATGACAGCGACTTTCGGTGATGGCAGGATTTCTGCGGGTATCGGGGCGGGGCGTGCGAGATTCAAACGGCAAGCGCCTCTATGAGTTCCTGAATATCAGACGGGACGGGGCTTTCGAAAGCGAGATTTTCTTGAGTGCGCGGATGCACAAGTTGCAGCGAGCGGGCATGGAGCGCCTGCCTGCCGAACCCGAGCGATTTGAGGACATCGCGGTGAACTGCGCGTGTGCGGCCATAGAGTGGGTCCCCCAATAACGGGTGCCCGCTTGACGCCATATGAACGCGCACCTGATGCGTGCGGCCCGTCTCCAGCCTGCATTCGACGAGCGCGGCGTCCTTCAGCGGCCGGAGCGTGCGGTAGTGCGTCACCGCGGGCTTGCCCTTTCCGGGCGAAACGATGTCCATCTTCTTCCGGTGCACCGGATGCCGCCCGATCGCGCCCTCTATTCGACCGGCGGGCGGCGAGGGTCGACCGGCGACGACGGCGAGGTAGCGGCGGCCGATGCTGTGCGCGGCGAACTGACGGGCGAGGCCTTCGTGGGCAAGGTCCGTCTTGGCGACGACCAGAAGCCCGGAGGTGTCCTTGTCGATGCGGTGCACGATGCCGGGGCGGGCCACGCCGCCGATCCCGGAAAGCTGCCCGGCGCAGTGGTGGAGGAGGGCGTTCACCAGCGTGCCGTCCGGGTTCCCGGCCGCGGGATGCACGACGAGGCCAGCGGGCTTGTCGATGACGATGAGGTCGGCGTCCTCATAGACGATGTTCAGCGGGATCCGCTGTGCCTCGGCGGTGGCCGGGATTGCCTCGGGAACGGTGACGAGCACCTCTTCACCGCCGACGACACGCAGCGACGGGGTTGGGCGTCGCCCGGCGACCGTCACCGCGCCGTCCAGCATCAGCGCCTTCAGCCGCTCGCGCGACAGGCTCGGCACGGCGTCGGCGAGCGCGCGGTCGAGCCGCTGCCCGGCGGCGTCGGCCGGAAGGATGACGCTTATGTTCGACTTGCCCCCGCTCATTGGATAGCGATGTTGGCATGATGCTTCGAATTGCAAGGCGGGCATTTGCGGAAATTCGCGCGGATTGCGCCGCGCGCGCACCGGAGGAGGCCTGCGGATTGCTGCTGGGGCGCGACGGCCGGGTCGAAAGCGGCCTTGCGGCTGCGAATGTCGCGGACGAAAGGCTGCGGCACTTCGAGATCGACCCCGCAGTGCTCTTCGCCGCGCATCGCGGTGCGCGGAGCGGCGGCCCCGCAATCCTCGGCTGCTATCACTCGCACCCGGATGCGCCGGCGTTTCCCTCGCGTCTCGATACGGAGCGCGCGCGAGATGCGGGGTGGATCTGGCTCATTCTGGGGCAGGACGGCGAAAAAGCCTACCGTGTCGTCGCAAACGGCCCCATACATGGCCGGTTCGAAGCGTTGGTCGTGCAAGAAGTCTGAGAGGCAAGCGTTGGCGCGCGGTGAAGTCAAATGGTTCAATCGCAAGAAAGGCTTCGGTTTCATCAGGCCCGATGTCGGCACGCGCGATGTATTCGTACACGTTTCGGCCCTGCATCAATCGAACATAACCGTGCTTGCCGATGGTCAGCGTGTCGAATTCGAGCTGACGCAACTTGCAGACGGCCGCACATCGGCGATGGGTGTGCGGATTATCGAGGATTCTTCGGATGAATCCGGCGCGTTTTGAACGCTTGCACGGCCGCGTATGAGCGGTTAGGCGGGGCGTGTGATGCCAGAGGGAGCGGCAAGAGGATGAATTCCGCCGATTTCGCGAGCCTGCTTTGCTCCCGACTTTGCCATGATCTCGTCGGACCGGTCGGCGCGCTCTACAACGGCGTGGAACTGCTCGTCGACGAGCATGATCCCGAGATGCGCGCCCGCTGCATGGAACTGCTTTCCGACAGCGCGCGGCAGACCGCGAACAAGCTGAAATTCTTCCGCCTCGCGTTCGGCGCGGCGGGCGGCTTCGGCGATCAGGTCGACACGCGCGAGGCGCAGGCGGCGCTCGAAGGGCTGTTCGGCGCGGAGCGGCGCGTCGCGGTGCAGTGGATGGTCGCCAACCCGGCGCTGCCCAAGGACGCGGTCAAGCTGCTGCTCAACCTCGCGATGATCGCCGGAGACGCGCTGCTGCGCGGCGGCGAGCTTCGCGTCGCGGCCGAGCAGACGGGGGAAGGCGTCGAGCTTGCCGTGCGCGCGGAAGGCCCGCGGATGCTCCTCGATCCCGAGCTTCGTGCCGCGCTTGGCGGCGAAACCGATGTTGCGCAGCTGACGCCCCGTGCGGCGGCGGCGTACCTCGTCCACCTGCTGCTCAAGGAAACCGGCAGCAGCCTGCAGATTTCCGAGCCCGACGAAGGTGTTCTCGTCTTCGGAACGCGCCTCGCCGCTTAGCGCGGCATTAACCACTTCCGGTCAAGGTGGCGCAGCGCGCACAGACCGGGACGGAACATGGACGAGTTGCTCAGCGATTTTCTGACCGAAACGGCCGAAAATCTGCAGACCGTGGACAATGAGATCGTGCTGTTCGAGCGCGACCCCGGCAATCGCGACGTGCTCAACAACATCTTCCGGCTGGTGCACACCATCAAGGGCACGTGCGGTTTCCTCAATCTGCCGCGCCTCGAACGGCTGGCGCACGCCGCCGAAACCGTGCTCGGCAAGGTCCGCGACGGTCAGGCCGAGGTCTCTCCCGCCGTGGTCGGCGAAACACTCGCCGCGATCGACGGCATCAAGGCGATCCTCGCGACGCTCGAGGCGTCGGGCAAGGAGCCGGCGGGGGACGACGAGGTGCAGATCGCGCGGCTGAACGCCGCGATCGCACCCTCCGAAACGCCGAAGGCGGAACCGGCGCCCGAGCCGCAGCCGGCGGCTTCTGTCGAACAGGACGCAGCCGCAGGCCGGGGCATCCAGTCCATCCGCGTGTCCGTCGCGCTCCTCGAACAGCTGATGACCACGGTTTCGGAGCTGGTGCTGACGCGCAACGAGCTTCTGCAACACCTGCGGACCCTGAAGGACGACCGGCTTGCGGTGCCGCTGCAACGGCTGTCGGCGCAGGTCGGCGAGCTTCAGGAAAGCGTCATGCGCACGCGTATGCAGCCGATCAGCAACGCGTGGAGCGCGCTGCCGCGGCTGGTGCGTAGTCTCGCGGTCGAACTCGGCAAGCCGATCGAACTTGAAATGCACGGCGGCGAGACCGAACTCGATCGCCAGTTGCTCGAACTCATCAAGGATCCGCTCGCGCACATGGTGCGGAATGCCGCGGATCACGGCATCGAGACGGCGGAGCAGCGCAAGGCGGCGGGCAAGGATCTGCGTGGCCGCATCGCACTGAAGGCGGCGCAGGAAGGCGGACACATCGTCATCACGCTCGCCGACGACGGGCGCGGTATCGACGTGGCCCGGCTCAAGGCAAAGGCCGTGGCGCTTCGGCTTTTGACGGAGACCGACGCGGTGCAGCTTTCCGCGCAGCAGGCGCAGCGGCTCGTGTTCCATCCTGGGTTGTCGACGGCGGAGCAGGTGACGTCCGTGTCCGGGCGCGGCGTCGGCATGGACGTGGTGCGCGCGAACCTCGAGAAGATCGGCGGTGCGATCGACATCGAATCGACGCCCGGCAAGGGTTCGCTGTTCACGATCCGCATTCCGCTGACCCTCGCCATCCTGCCCGCGCTCATCGTGGCGTCGGGCGGCCAGCGCTTCGCGGTCCCGCAGATGGCGGTCGTCGAGCTGGTGCGCGTGGGGCCGAACAGCGAGCATGTCGTTGAACACGTGAACAACGCCGCCGTTATGCGCCTGCGCGGGCGATTGCTGCCGCTCATCCATCTCGGCGCGCTGCTCGGTATCGGGGGCGGCCGCGTTGAGGGCGACTACGTGCTCGTCGCGCGGGCCGGGAACATCAGCTTCGGGCTCATCGTCGACAACATCTTCGATACCGAAGAGGTGGTGGTGAAGCCGGTCGCGCCGATTCTGAAGGCGCTCAGCGTCTATTCGGGGAACGCCATCCTCGGCGACGGTGCCGTCATCATGATCCTCGACGCGAACGGGATCGCGGCAAGCCTCGGCATCGCTGGAGACAGTGACGGCAGCGATCCGCTTGTACCGTCCGCGCGGGAGGCCGCGGTCGAAACCGACGCCATGCTCCTGTTCCGTGCGGGAAGTCCGCATCCGAAGGCGGTGCCGCTGGCGCTCGTCGCACGGCTCGAGGAGTTCGATGCCGCCGCCGTCGAATGGAGCGAAGGTCGTCCGGTCGTGCAATACCGCGACGCGCTGGTGCCGTTGCTCGCGGTCGATGGAGACGGAGTGCCGCATTCGTCCGGTCGCCAGCCCGCACTGATCTTCGACAACGGCGCGGGCATGGTGGCGCTGATGGTCGACGAGGTGCTCGACATCGTCGACACGCACGTCGACATCTCGATGACGAGCGATCTTCCGGCGCGGCTCGGCACGGCGGTTATCGCGGGGCGCGCCACGGAGATCCTCGACGTTGCGCACTATCTCGCGCTGGCGGGTGGGGCCTCGCCCGTCGCTGCCGGGGACAAGGCCGGGCGCCGCGTGCTCATTGTCGACGACAGCGCGTTCTTCCGCAACATGCTGAAACCGCTGCTGGCGTCCGCCGGATACCGGGCGACGACGGCGGCGAGCGCGGACGAGGCGCTGGCGCTTCGCGACTCCGGCGAGCAGTTCGACCTCATCCTCTCCGACATCGAAATGCCCGGCCTCTCGGGCGTCGATTTCGCGCGCGCCGTGCGGGACGACGACCGCTGGCGCGGGACGCCGCTGGTCGCGCTCTCGTCGCTCGCGAGCGACGATCACGTGCGGCAGGGCGAGGCGGCGGGCTTCGACCAGTATGTCGCCAAGTTCGACCGGTCCCGGCTGCTCGATGCCGTCGCCCGCCAACTGAAGGGAGAGGCCGCGTGATTCCGGCGAAACTCGTCACGGTCGTGCTCGGCGGCCAACTCCTCGGCATCGACGTTGCCCGTGTGCAGGACGTCATCCGGCTCGGCACGGTGAGCCCGGTGCCGCTCGCGCCGCGGTGGATCGCGGGCGTGATGAACCTGCGCGGCCGCATCGTCACCGCGATCGACCTCAGGGCGCGCTTCGGCCTCGCGCCGCGGCAGGACCGCGCCGGTTCGATGTGCGTGGTGGTCGAGCATCAGGGCGAGCCCTACGGCCTTATCGTGGACGATGTTGGCGATGTTATCGACGTCGACCCCGAACAGATCGAACCCAACCCGCCGACGCTGGACCGGCGCTGGCAGCAGGTTTCGGACGGGATCGTGAAACTCGATGTGCTGATGGTGCTCGCCAGCGTGCGGGCGATCATGGACGCCGACCTGGCGGCCGCCGCTTAACGCGAATGCAAGGTTTTCACGGCAAGAAACATTTTGCGCAACACCCAGTGCGAGAGCCTGTGATGAAATCGTGTCTGATCGTCGACGACTCCAAGGTCATCCGCAAGGTTGCGCGCCGCATCCTCGAGGACCTGAGCTTCGCGACCGAGGAAGCGGCGGACGGGCGCGACGCGCTCGAACAGTGCCGGCAGGCCATGCCGGACGTGATCCTGCTCGACTGGAACATGCCGGTGATGAGCGGCATGGAGTTCCTTTCGGTCCTGCGCTCCGAGCAGGAAGGCAAGCGCCCGGTGGTCGTCTTCTGTACCACCGAGAACGACATGGCGCACATCCGCGCCGCCATCGACGCGGGGGCAGACGAATACATCATGAAGCCCTTCGACCGGGACGTCATCGAAGCCAAGCTCGCGCAGGTCGGCGTCATCTAGGCGCCGGAGCCGGACCATGAACAGGGCAGCAGCGCCGATCGTGCAGACATCGGCACCGATCCGTGTGCTTCTCGTCGACGATTCCGGCGTCAGCCGCGCGCTGATGGCGCAGTGGCTGCACGACGATCCGAAGATCCGGGTGGTCGCCACCGCCGCGAACGGGGCCGACGCCATCGCGGCGGCGAAAGCGCACCCGGTCGACGTGATCGTGCTCGATGTCGAAATGCCCGGCATGGACGGCATCGCGGCGCTCCCCCGGCTCGTGGAAGCGGCGCCCGGCGCGCGCATCCTGATGGCCTCCACCCTGACGACGCGCGGCGCCCGCGTGACGTTCGAGGCGCTGAACCTCGGCGCGACGGATGCGATCGCCAAGCCGCGCAGCGGGTGGGCGACCGCCGCCGGTCCCGCGTTCCGCGACGAGTTCGTCCGCAAGGTCCGCGCGCTCGGGGAAATCGAACGGCCGCAGCTTGCGCTCCGCCGCGTACCCGCCGCCGCACCGGCGCCCTACACGCGGGCGGAGCCCTCGCGCGCCGCGCCGCAGGTGATCGCCATCGGCGCATCGACGGGCGGCCCCAACGCCCTGTTCGAACTGATCGAGCAGCTGCCGAAGCCGGTGCGCGTGCCGATCATCGTGACGCAGCACATGCCACCGACCTTCACGGCGATCCTTGCCGAGCACATGGCGCGGCGTGGCGGGATACAGGCGTTCGAGGCAACCGACAGGATGCCCGTGCAGCCCGGCGTCGTCTACGTGGCGCCGGGCGGACGGCACATGGAGGTTGCACGCTCCGGCGGGACCGTGCGGCTGCACCTTACCGATGCCGCGCCCGAGAACTTCTGCCGCCCTTCCGTCAATCCGATGCTGCGCTCGGCGGCGGCGGTGTGGGGCGCCGCGACGCTCGGGGTCATGCTGACCGGCATGGGATCGGACGGCCTCGACGGCGCGCGCGCGGTCGTCGCGGCGGGCGGCACAATGCTCGCGCAGGACCAGGCGAGCTCGGTCGTCTGGGGGATGCCCGGCGCGGTGGTGAAGGCGGGCCTTGCCGCCGAGATGCTGCCGGTCGGCGGCCTCGCCTCGGCGATCGGCTGCCTGCTGGAGGCGGGCCGGTGACGACGCCCGACACCAGGCCCGACAACGGGCGCGACGCCGGTTTCGATTGCCTGGCCGCGCTGCTTCGCGCCCGCGCGGGGCTGGAGCTTGCGCGCAGCAAGACCTATCTCGTCGAGTCCCGGCTGGGTCCGCTGGCGCGGGCGCACGGCTGCGTCACCGTCTCCGCGTTCCTCGAAAGCCTTGCCCGGGACGGGATCGGGGACGCGCTTGCGGCCGATCTCGTCGAGGCGATGCTCAACAACGAGACGTTCTTCTTCCGGGACATCCAGCCCTTCGATCTGCTCCGGCAGCGTATCCTGCCGCAGCTCCGCGCCGCGCGCGCCGCGTCGCGCCGCATCCGTATCTGGAGCGCGGCGGCCTCGACGGGTCAGGAGCCCTATTCGGTGGCGATGCTGTTCGCGGAGGACCGCGCGAGCTGGGAAGGCTGGACCATCGACATCGTCGGCACCGATATTTCCCGCCGTGCGGTCGCGCGGGCGCGAAGCGGCCTCTATTCGCAGTTCGAGGTGCAGCGGGGCCTCAGCATCCACCGCCTGATGGCGCACTTCGAGAAGACCGGCGAACACTGGGCGCTGAGCCCGGATATACGCGCTATGGTGCGCTTCCAGCCGCTGAACCTGCTCGGTCCGTGGTCGCTGGGCGCGCCGTTCGACATCATCCTGTGCCGCAACGTGCTCATGTACCTCGCGCACGACTGCAAACAGGACGTCCTCGCGCGCATCCACCGGCATCTGAATCCCGATGGACGCCTCATCCTCGGCGCTGCCGAAACCGTGCTGGGTGTCACCAATGCCTTCGTGCCCGACTGGCAGAACCGGGGGCTCTACCTGCCCGCTCCGGTGCCCCAGACGCCCGCCTTCGCGCGCGCGGTCTGATTTCCCGCGCCTCCCGGTTCCATCCGGCCCGAACAGCGTCTAGACAGCGGCGCATGTCGATCTGGGGCAAGATTCTGGGAACCGCCGTCGGCCTCGCCATCGGCGGGCCGCTGGGCGCGCTTGCGGGCCTTGCCGCGGGACACGCCATTGATGTCGGCGCGGCGCGGCTCGGCCGCGGCGAGCGCGCGCAGGTCGCCTTCACCATCGCCGCCATCGCGCTTGCCGCCAAGATGGCGCGCGCCGACGGCTACGCCTCCGCCGACGAGTTCGCCGTGTTCGAGCGCCTGTTCCAGGTGGAAGCGGCGGAGCGCGCGAACGCCGAGCGCTTCTACAACCTCGCCAAGCGTTCGACCGAAGGCTTCGAAAGCTATGCCCGGCAGGTCCGCAGCATCATCGGCACCGGATCGCCCGCGCTTGAGGATCTCGTCGAGGCGTTGCTGATGATCGCCGTCGCCGACGGCGTGACGCGCGAAGAGCTTGAGTACGTCGATCGCGTGCGCCGCGAGTTCGCCATCGCCGATGCCGATTTCGCGCGGATCAAGGCGCGCTATGTCGCGCCGGACCCGGACGATCCCTATGTCGTGCTCGGCGTGGCGCCCGGCGCGGACCGGGAGACGGTCCGCAGCGCCTACCTCGCGCTCGTGAAGCGGCACCATCCCGACCGGCACTACGCGGAAGGCACGCCCGCCGAGTTCATCCGCGTCGCGGACCTGCGGATGGCCGAGATCAACGCGGCCTACCGCACGATCATGTCGTCATGAAGCCCGCGCACCTCGCCTTCATCCTGTTCATCGACCTCCTTTGGGCGATGAACGTCGTCGCGGTGAAGGAGATCATCACCGCGTTCGGGCCGGTGACCGGCGTATTCCTGCGCTATGCGATCGTGCTGCTGTTCACGCTGCCGTGGCTGCGGCCGGTGAAGGGGCGCATGGTGGACATCGTGATCGCCGGCATCGTCTCGGGCGCGGTCTTCATGGGCCTCGGCGGTCTCAGCTTCGCGCTTACCGAGAATGTCGCGGCCCTTTCCATCGCGGGCCAGCTCGGCGTGCCGTTCAGCCTGATGCTGGCCGTGATCTTCCTCGGCGAGACGATCCGCTGGGTCCGCATCGTCGGCACTGCGGCCTCGTTCATCGGCATCGCCATTATGGGCTTCGATCCGGCGATCTGGGACGAGCGGCTCGGCGTCGGCCTCACCATCCTCGCGTCGTTCATGTGGGCGGTGGGCTCGCTGCTGTTCCGCCGCCTGCAAGGCGTCAACCCGCTCACCATCCACGCGTGGCTCGCGTTCGTGAGCGTGCCGTTGCTGCTCGCCGCGGCACTGTGGTTCGAGCCCGGCGGCCTTGCCCGGGCGACGGACGCGGACGCGCGGGTCTGGGGCTGGCTGCTCTATGCGGTGGTCGGCTCGTCGATCGTCGGCCATGCCGGGATGAGCTGGCTGCTCCAGCGCTATCCGGTGACGACGATGGCGCCGCTCACCTTGCCGACGCCGCTCATTGCAGCGATCATCGCGATCATGGTGTATGACACGCCGGTCAGCTTCGAATTCGCCATCGGCGCGCTCGTCACCTTCGCCGGGGTCGCCGTGGTGACGTGGCGGAGCGCGACGCAGAAGGCGGACGAGGGGCTCGTCAAGGAATGGGCGCGCGAGGTGAAGCGATGATTGATTGCCCGTCGCCCAACCATGACGCGCGGACGCTGCCGGTTTCGATGGTGGTGCTGCACTACACGGGGATGCAGTCCGCAACCGCCGCACTCCAGCGCCTGACGGACGCGGAGGCGAAGGTCTCGTCGCACTACATGATCGCCGAGGACGGCAACGTGCTTCGCCTCGTCGACGAGGACCGGCGCGCATGGCACGCGGGCAAGTCGTTCTGGCGCGGCATCACCGACGTGAACTCGGCGAGCGTCGGCATCGAGATCGTCAATCCCGGCCACGAGTTCGGCTACCGGCCGTTCCCCGAAGCGCAGATGGACGCGCTGATCCCGCTCCTCGCCGGGATCGTGAAGCGGCACGGCGTCCGGCCGGGCAATGTCGTCGGCCACAGCGACATCGCGCCCGCGCGCAAGGCCGATCCGGGCGAGCTTTTCGACTGGCCGCGCCTCGCCCGCCTCGGGCTTGCGACGGCGGCTCCGGACGCGATCGCCGATCCGCACTGGACGGACGCGGGGATGCTCCTCGCGCTCGAACGCTACGGCTATGACGTGAGCGACGGCCCGGGGGCGATCGTCGCGTTCCAGCGGCGGTTCCGGCCTTCCAACATCGACGGCGTGGTGGACGGCGAGACGCGCGCGATCCTGCTCGGGCTGCTGCTGACGACGCCTCAGGACGAACTGCGGCTCGCCTGAGCTTCGGCCTTTTCGGCGCTGAGCGGCAGCGGGGCGGCGGGCGGCTTGCAGCCCTTCGCGGCGCCGTAGCCTTTCAGGAAGCTGCGCCGCGCGACGCCGGTGACGATCGCCGCCCGGTAGCGCCGCTGGTTCTCCGCGCTGCCCGAAATCTCGCGCACGATGCCGCGGAAGGGCAGGATCAGGTTGGAAAGGAAGTTGCCGGAAAGGCGCAGGACGGTGTCGGCGCGCTTCTTGCCCTTGTCCTCGGCGATCTCGACGTCGAGATCGGGGCCGAGCACGGCATCGAGCTTTTCCACTGCCGCGCGCACCTCGGCGCATTTGCGGATGCCCTTCAGCGAATAGGGATCGTCGAGGATGTCGAGCAGGTCCTGCGGAATCTCGTCCTTCTTCAGGTTGACGTCCTCTACCGGCTGCGTCGCCGCGTCGAGCGCGCGGCTCGTGGTGGGCTTGTCCTTCTCGCCGGGAGCGGTCTGGGCGGCGGCGGGCAGCGCGAGAGCCGGAGCGAGAAGCAGCAGGGGCACGGCAAGACGACGCATGTACGGTTTCCTCGAACATATGCCCCCTTGGCCCGTATCTTGTCGCCGAAACCGGGGGCCGCGCCAAGCATGGACTTCGCGCTCGTTTGGTCATAGGCCGCGTCGAGAATGCTGTGTTGCGATTTTGCGACAAGGACGGGGCGGGTTGGAAACGGAGCATGAACCGCGGGTCACGGCGCTGCTCGTCGCCGGGAGGCGGCCGGGGGTCGATCCGCTGGCCGCGCATTTCGGCGTCGACGACAAAGCGCTGATCGCGGTTGCCGGAGAGCCGATGCTCTCGCGCGTGGCGCGCGTGCTGGCGGACCACCCCCGGATCGCGCGCACGGTGGTGCTGGCGCAGGCGCCGGAGCGGCTGCTCGCGCATCCGGGCACGGCATGGATGGCGGCGGACGCGCGGATCGCCGTGCTGGCGGGCGGAAACTCGGTGAGCGCCGCCGTGGCCGCAGCGCTCGAAGCCGATCCCGGCGGCTGGCCGTTTCTCGTCACCACGGCGGACAACGTGCTGCTGGACGCGGAGACGCTGACCGGTTTCATCGCGGGGGCAGGCGCGCGCGGGACCGATGTCGCCATCGGTCTCGTATCGCGGGAGGTGTTCGCGCGCGCCTATCCCGATGCGCGGCGGACGTGGCTCAAGTTCCGCGGCGGGGCCTATTCGGGCGCGAACCTCTTCTTCCTCGCGCGGCCCGCGGCGCTTTCCGCCGTGCGCTTCTGGCAGCGCGTGGAAAGCGAGCGGAAGAAGGTGCGTACCATCGCGCGCGCGTTCGGCCCCGGCCTCCTCGCGGGCTACCTGCTTCGCGCGATGCGCGTGGAGCGGGCGCTGGCGCGGGCAGGGGCGCGGCTCGGCGTCACTGCCGCGCCGGTATTGCTCGAAAGGCCCGAGGCCTGCATCGACGTCGACAAGGTGGAGGACCATGCCATCGCGAGCGCGATCCTTGCCGCGCGGGCCTGAGCGCACATTCCACTTCCTGCCACATTTCCGGTCTAGGCGCGCGCAATGACCAGACGCGCCATCATCCTCAGCGCCGGGCAGGGCTCGCGCCTGCTGCCGCTGACCGCCGACCGGCCGAAATGCCTGATCGAGTTCTCGGGCCGCACGCTGCTCGACTGGCAGCTCGACATGCTGATCGCGGGCGGCATCGACGACATCACCGTCGTGGTCGGGTTCAACTCGGACATGGTGGACGCCGCCATCGCGCGCCGGGAGGATCGCGGCGCTGAGGTGCGGACGCTGTTCAACCCCTTCTATCAGGTGGCGGACAATCTCGGCTCGGTGTGGCTGGCGCGCGGACTGATGGACCGGCCGTTCGTGATCCTGAACGGCGACACGCTCGTCTCGCGGGAGATCGTCGAGCGCGTGCTCGCCGCGCCCGACGCGCCGATCCGCGTCACGGTGGACGTGAAGGACGAGTACGACCTCGACGACATGAAGGTCCGCCGCGAGGGCGAACGGCTGCTCGACATCGGCAAGCGCCTGACGGCGGAGGAGAGCAACGCCGAATCCATCGGCTTCCTGCGCTTCAACGCGGAGGGCGCGGCGCGCTTCCGCGCCGAGGTGGAGCGCATGATGCACTCGCCCGAAGGCACGCGGAGCTGGTATCTGCGCGCGATCCACCACATCGCCGCCGACCCCGCCGCCACGGTGCTCGTCACCTCGATCGAGGGGCTGGAGTGGGGCGAGGTCGACTTCCCGCAGGACGTCGAGGTCGGGCAGGCGCTCACCGCCCGCTGGCGCTGAGGCTCAGACGCTGAGGGGCGATGCCCCATCCGGCGAGATCGGGGCTGCCCGCACGTTTCAGCAGCGTCTTCGCGTCCTTCACAGTGAAGGCGCCCGCCCTGGCGATGCCGTCCAGTTCCGCCCATGACACGGGCGCCGCGACCGGTGCGCCCGGCCGCGCGCGGGCGCTGTAGGGCATGATCGCGGTGGAGCCGCGCTGGTTGCGCAGCCAGTCGATGAAGATGCGGCCCTTGCGCTTCGCCTTCGACATCGTCGCGGTGAAGCGCTCCGGCTCAAGGTCGGCGATGGCGTGCGCGAAGCGTTCGGCGAAGTCCTTCACGGCGTCCCAGTCCGCAGCGGGCGCGAGCGGCGCGACGACGTGGATGCCCTTGCCGCCGGTGAGCAGCGGGAAGCTGGCGAGGCCGGCGTCGGCAAGAGACTTCCGAATATCCTGCGCCGCCGCCTTCACCTCCGCGAAGCCGATCGCCTCGTCGGGATCGAGATCGAACACCATCCGGTCGGGCCGCTCGACGTCCTCGACGCGCGCGCCCCAGCCGTGGAACTCGATGGTGCCCATCTGGACGCAGGCGAGGATGCCTTCGGCGTCCTCGATGTAGATATAGTTATCGGGGGCGCCGCTTTTTTCGACGATAGGAATGTGGCGCACGGCGGGGCCGAAGCTGCCGTTGTCGTGCTTCTGGTAGAAACATTGCCGGGCGCGGCCCTGCGGACAGCGCACGAGGCTCATCGGCCGCCGCGCCAGCCACGGCAGCATGACGGCGCTCACCTGCCGGTAATAGTCGGCAAGCGCGCCCTTGGTGATCTTCGCTTCCGGGAAGAGGACGCGATCGGGATGCGTGATCGTGATCTTCAGGGGTGCGGCGTCTTCGGGCATCTCGTCCTCGCGCGGCCGATCATCGGACGGGAACGCGCGAAAGGCAATTCGGGCGGCGAATCGGTTGATTCATTCGTTCGAACGAACTAATCGCAGGCTATGGACGACGAGGCCGGGAAATCCGCGACCCGCGCGCATCTCATCGGGATCGCCATCGACTGCTTCGGCCTCGCGGGCCCGGACGGGATCAGCACGCGTGAACTCGCGCGCCGCGCGGGCAGGCCGATGTCGGCGATCACCTATCACTTCGGCGGCAAGGACGGGCTCTACCTCGCCGCGGCGCGCCACATCGCCGCGCAGCTCGGCATGTGGCTGGGCGCGGCGCTCGACGAAGCCGGCGCGGTATGCGGCGACGACGGCGATGCGGCTGCGGCGAGGGCGGCGCTCCGCACCTTCCTGAATGCCGCGGTCGGCATCATGACGCGCCCGGAAACCGAGGTGTTCGCGCGTTTCATCATCCGCGAGCAGTCCGACCCGACCGAGGCGTTCAACGTGCTCTACGAAGGCTTCATGGAGCGGGTTCTCGACCGCGTGACGGCGCTGCTCGCACGGGCTTCGGGCGGCGCGCTCGATCCGCTGGACGCGCGCGTCCGCGCGGTGACGCTGTTCGGGCAGATTCTGGTTTTCCGGATCGCGCGGGCGGCCGTGCTGCGCGCCACGGGCTGGAGCGACATCGGCCCCGCCGAACAGCAGGTCATCGGCCGCATCGCGCTCGATCAGCTTGACGCCATCCTCGATCGCATCGTTCAGGGAGAAGCCGCGTGAACCGTCGCCGTCTCGTCATCATCGCCGCCGCCGCGATCCTTGGGATCGCGGCCGTCGCCACGGGAGGGTTCGGGCTCGTGCGCGGCCGGGACGGTCCGCTCACGCTCTACGGCAACGTCGACATACGGCAGGTCGACCTCGCCTTCCGCGTGCCGGGGCGGATCGAAACGATCGGCTACGAGGAGGGCGCCAAGGTGGAGGCGGGGGCGGCGCTCGCCGCGCTCGATACGCGCCCGCTCACCGATGCGCTGAAGGCGGCCGAGGCCGAGGTCGGCATCGCCGAGGCCGAACTCGACAAGCGCCGCACCGGCAACCGGCCGCAGGAAATCGCGCAGGCCGAGGCGCGCGCCGCGGAAGCCGCGGCCGGGCTCGCCCGTGCCCGCGAGGACTATGAGCGGCGCTCCGCGCTCGTGAAAACCGGTGCGGTCAGCCAGGCGCTGTTCGAAGCGACCGAGGCGCAGTACCGCGCCGCCGAGGCGCAGATGCGCGCGGCGCAGCAGGCGCTGTCGCTTCAGAAGGCGGGCGCGCGGCGCGAGGACATCGCCGCCGCCGCCGCGCAGCGCGATGCCGCGCGCGCCCGGCGCGATCAGGCCCGCACCAGCCTTGCTGACGCCACGCTGCTCGCGCCCAACCCCGGCACCATCCTGACGCGGGCGCGGGAACCGGGCGCGATCGTGCAGCCGGGCGAGACCGTGCTGACGCTGACCATCGACCGCCCGCTCCGCATCCGCGCCTATGTCGCGCAAGGCGCTCTCTCGCGCATCTCGCCCGGCATGACGGTGGAGGTGAAGGCCGACGGCAACACGAAGACCTATCGCGGCAAGATCGCCCACATCGCGCCGAGCGCCGAGTTCACGCCGAAGACGGTGCAGACCGAGGACCTTCGCGCCGACCTCGTCTACCGCGTGCGGATCAACGTGGAGGATGCCGACGACGCGCTGCGGCAGGGCCAGCCCGTCACCGTGTCGGTGCCCGGCGCGCGCGCGGCCGCGGACTGAACGATGACGGCGGTCGCCACCGCGCGCGGGGTCGTCAAGCGCTTCGGCGCGGACGCCGCCCCGGCGCTGGACGGCGTCGACATCGCCGTGGCGGCGGGGTGCATGACCGGCCTCGTCGGGCCGGACGGCGCGGGCAAGACGACGCTGATCCGCGTTCTTGCGGGCCTCGTCGAACCCGATGCGGGCGAGGTGCTGGTCGGCGGGCTGCCCGCGACGCGCACGGACCGCAGCGCGATCGGCTACATGCCGCAGCGCTTCGGGCTCTACGAGGACCTCAGCGTCCGCGAGAACCTCGATCTCTACGCCGACCTTCGCGGCCTGCCGACGGCGGAGCGCGCCGAACGCTTCGGCCAGCTCCTCGACTTCACCGACCTCGAGCGCTTCCAGCAGCGGCTCGCGGGCAAGCTCTCCGGCGGCATGAAGCAGAAGCTCGGCCTCGCCTGCGCGCTGGTCCGCGCGCCGAGGCTGCTGCTGCTCGACGAGCCGGGCGTCGGCGTCGATCCGGTGTCGCGCCGCGAACTCTGGGCGATGGTGCGGAGCCTCGCGGGCGAGGGCATCGGCGTGTTGTGGTCCACCGCCTATCTCGACGAGGCGGAGCGCTGCGACACGGTGTTCCTGCTGAGCGAGGGCAAGCTGCTTCATGCCGGGGCGCCCGCCGCGCTCACCGACCGGGTGCGCGGCCGCATCGTGCGGGTCGCCGTCCCGGAAGCGCGCCGCCGCCGCGCGCTGCGGGAGGCGCTCGACCACCCGGACGTCATCGACGGCACGGTGCAGGGCGGCGCGATCCGCCTGATGCTGCGCGACGGGAGCGCGGTTCCGCCCGCCGAGGCGATCGGCGGCGCGGCGGGAGAGACCGTGGTTGCGGCGGAACCGCGGTTCGAGGACGCGTTCATCGACCTGCTCGGCGGCGGGCCGAAGGGCACCTTGGCGCTCGCCGTGAACTACCGCGAGATCGCCCAAAGCGATGACGCCGCCATCGAGGCGAACGGGCTCACCAAGCGCTTCGGCGATTTCACGGCGGCGGAGGACATCGGCTTCCGCGTGCCGCGCGGCCAGGTGTTCGGGCTGCTGGGGCCGAACGGCGCGGGCAAGTCGACGACGTTCAAGATGCTTTGCGGTCTCCTGACGCCGAGCGGCGGCACGGGCTCCGTCGCCGGGAACGACCTGCGCAAAGCACGCGCCGACGCGCGCCAGTCGCTCGGCTACATGGCGCAGAAGTTCTCGCTCTACGGCGATCTCAGCGTCCGGCAGAACCTCGATTTCTTCGCGGGCGCCTACGGCCTTTCGGGGAGCGGCGCGCGAACCGCCATCGAGCGCGCCGTCGAGATCTTCCACCTCGAACGCTACCTCAAGGACAACAGCGACGCGTTGCCGCTCGGCTACAAGCAGCGGCTGGCGCTCGCCTGCGCCGTGCTGCACGAACCGCCGGTGCTGTTCCTCGACGAGCCGACGTCGGGCGTCGACCCGATCGTGCGGCGGGAATTCTGGACGCACATCAACGGGCTCGTCGAGAAGGGCGTCACGGTGCTCGTCACCACGCACTTCATGGAAGAGGCGGAATATTGCGACCGCATCGCGCTCATCTACCGCGCGCGGCAGATCGCGACCGGGACGCCGGACGAGCTGAAGACGATGGCGGGGACGGCCGACGCGACGATGGAGGACGCCTTCGTCGCGCTGATCGAGGCCTCGGACGCGCAGCGGGAGGCGGCGTGATGGAGATCGGGCTGCGCCGCTTCCGCGCGATGCTGATCAAGGAAACCTACCAGATCGTGCGCGATCCCTCGACGTTCCTGATCGCGTTCGTGCTGCCGCTGCTGCTGCTGTTCCTGTTCGGCTACGGCGTCAATCTCGACGCCTCGCGCACGCGGATCGGCATCTCGCAGCAGGACGGCGGCGCGGCGGCGTCGAGCCTCGCGGGCACCTTCCAGCAATCCCGCTTCTTCGATGTCGTCGCCGTGGGCGGCATGACGGAGCTTCGCCGCGACCTGGTGGCGGGGCGCATCCGCGGCATCGTCGTGATCCCGCAGGATTTCGGCAGGGCGGCGGCGCGCGGCGGCGGCACCATCCAGATCGTGACGGACGGCTCGCTGCCGAACACCGCGACGTTCATCGCCGCCTATGCGGAGGGCGTGCGCGCGACATGGGCGGCGGCGCGCGCCGGGGACGCGGGGCTGTCGGCGACGCCGCCGATCTCGGTGTCGGCGCGCTTCTGGTTCAATCCCGAACTCGCCAGCCGCTTCTTCCTCGTGCCGGGCTCGATCGCCGTGGTGATGACGATGATCGGCTCGCTGCTCACCGCGCTCGTCATCGCGCGCGAATGGGAACGCGGCACCATGGAGGCGCTGATGGCGACGCCGATCGGCATGGGCGAATTCATCCTGACCAAGGTGATTCCCTATTTCGCGCTGGGGCTCGGCTCGATGGCGCTGTGCACGGTGCTTGCCATCCTGCTGTTCGGCGTGCCGTTCCGGGGGAGCGCGCTCGCGCTGCTGGCGATTTCCTCCGTGTACCTGATCCCGGCGCTGGGGCAGGGGCTGCTGATCTCGGCGGCGTTCAAGAACCAGTTCGTCGCGAGCCAGGTGGCGCTGCTGACGGCGTTCCTGCCGACGATGCTGCTTTCGGGATTCCTGTTCGAGATTTCCTCGATGCCGGTTCCCGTTCAGGCGCTCACCTACATCGTGCCCGCGCGCTACCTGATCCCGCAGCTCCAGACGGTGTTCGTCGCGGGCGACGACTGGGGGTTGTTCCTGCCCAACATGGGCATACTGCTCGTGTTCGGGATCGTGCTGTTCGCGCTGTGCGTGCGCGTGACGAAACGGCGGATCGCATGATCGGCGCGCGGCTGAAGGCGATCATCGTCAAGGAGCTGTGGGCGATCCTCCGCGACCCGCGCGCGCGCATCACGCTGATCGTGCCGCCGCTGCTGCAATTGTTCCTGTTCGGCTTCGCCTCGACGCTCGAAGTCACCAACATCCGCGTCGGCGTGCTCGACTACGACGGCGGCGTCTGGAGCCACGAGGTCGTGGCGCGGGTCGCCGGAAGCCCGAACGTCGCCGAGGTCGTGCCGCTCGCCTCCGACGCCGATCTCCGCCGCGCGATCGACCGGCGGCAGGTGATCGCGGCGCTGCGTTTCGATTCGCGCTTCTCGGCGGATGTCGCGACGGGGCGGGGCGCGGTCATCGGCGCGGTCTACGACGGGCGGCGGTCGAACGCCGCGCAGATCGTCTCGGGCTATGTCGAGCGCATCGCGGGGGAGGTCGGCGCGGAGGTCGCGGGCAGCCGCGCCGGGATCGCGGGCGGCTCCGCCGTCACGCACTGGTTCAACCCGAACCTCGACTATCTCTGGTTCGTGATGCCCGCGCTCATCGCCATCATCGCCGCGGTCTCCTCGCTCGCGGCGGTCTCGCAATCGGTCGCGCGTGAGCATGAACTCGGCACGTTCGACCAGTTGATGGTCTCGCCGCTCAGGATCCACGAAATCCTCGTCGGCAAGATGGTGCCGCCGGTGCTGATCGGGCTGCTCAACGTCACGCTGTTCGTCGTGCTGGTGCCGACCGTGTTCGGCGTGCCGCTCACGGGCTCGCTGGTGTCGTTCTACATCGCGCTCGTGTTCTACCTGCTCGCGCTCACCGGGATCGGGATGCTGATCTCGACGCTCTCGGCCACGCAGCAGCAGGCGTTCCTCGGCATGTTCCTCGCGACCGTGCCGCTCACGATTTTGTCGGGCTATGCGAGCCCCGTCGACAACATGCCCGGCTGGCTGCGCATCGTCGCGCATGCCAACCCGCCGACGTGGTTCCTCACCATCTCCGAAGGCGTGTTCCTGAAGGGGATGCCCGCCGCGGAGGTGTTCGCCAACACGTGGCCGCTCGTGCTGATCGCGGCGGGAACGATCACCGCCGCCGCCCTGCTTTTCCGATCGCGCATGGAGTAGACGGATGCGCAAGCTCAATATCCTCGTTCTCGTTCCGCTCGCGGCCTGCACCGTGGGGCCGGACTACGCACGGCCCACGGTCGCGTCCGGCGCCGAGTGGGTGGAGCCCGCCGCCGGCGGCGCGGTCGATCCCGAACCGTGGCGCGCGATGGGCGACCCGGTGCTCGCCGCGCTCATCGAGGCGGCGGTATCGGCGAACCTCGACGTGCGCGAGGCGGACGCGCGGCTGCGCGAGGCGCGGGCGCTGCGGGACGCCGCCGCCGGGCGCGCGCTTCCCGACGTCGCGGCGAACGCTTCCGCGACGCGCCAGCGGCTCAGCGAGAACGGGCAGTTGCCGGTGGCGTCGATTCCGGGATTCGCGCGGGAGTTCTCGCTGTTCGACGCGGGCTTCGACGCCTCGTGGGAAATCGACCTGTGGGGCGGCACGCGACGCGCCGTCGAGGCGGCCGCGCGGCGCGTCGCGGCGGCGGATGCGCGGCGGCGCGAGACGCGGTTGCAGGTCGTCGCCGAAGTGGCGCGCACCTACGCCGACCTGCGCGGCGCGCAGGCGGAACTCGCCAGCGTGCGGGGCGACGCCGAGGCGCAGCGCGGCATCGCCCGGCTGGTGCGCCAGCGCTACGAGGCGGGCGATGCCGCGCGCTTCGACGATGCGCGCGCCGACGCGCAGGCGCTCGGCGCCGAAGCCGCGATCCCGGACCTCGAGGCGTCGGTGCGCGGCGCGGTCTATCGCCTCGCGCTGCTCACCGGGCGTCCGCCGGAAGGGTGGCGCGAACAACTCGATACCCCGGCGCCGCTGCCCACGCCGCCGGATCTCGTGGCTGCCGGATTGCGGTCGGACATGCTGCGCCGACGCCCGGACGTCGCAGCGGCGGAGGCGGCGCTGGCGGCGGCGACGGCGGACGTGGGCGTCGAGACCGCGAACCTGTTCCCGCGCCTCACGCTGATCGGCAGCATCGGGCAGCAGGCGCGAAATGCCGGTGATCTCGACGCGGGCGGCAGCACGCGCTTCCAGTTCGGCCCGGCGCTGCACTGGCCGATCTTCGCGGGCGGGCGCATCCGCGCGCAGATCCGCGCCGCGGATGCACGGGCGGACGCCGCCGCCATCAGCTACGAGAAGGCGGTGCTCGGCGCGCTCACGGACAGCGAAACGGCGATCAACCGATACGCCGCCGCGCGCGCCGCCGCACGCGACCTCGATGCTGCCCGGCAGCAGAGCGCGGCAGCGCTCGACCTCGCGCGGCAGCGTTACCGCGCGGGCGAGGACGACCTTGTCACGCTGCTCACCACGCAGTCGCAGTACAGCGCCGCAGACCGCGCGGCGAACCGCGCGCACGTCGCGGCCTTCCAGGCGCATGTCGCGCTGGTGAAGGCGCTCGGCGGCGGGTGGCGGGACGCGGCGGACGCGCAGCCTCAGCCGTAGCTGACGACCTCGTACTCGATGCCGTCGGGATCGAAGAAATAGAAACGGCGGCCCGGCTCGTAGTCGCCGTGGCTGAACGGCACGAGGCCCGCCGCGATCACGCGCGCCTCCGTCGCATCGAGATCGTCGACCTCGACGCCGATGTGGTTGAGCGGGCGGCCCTTCACGAAATCCTCCTCGGTGTAGGTAGCGTTCGCGTCGGTGTAGAGCGCGATGTAATGCACGTCCGAACCGACGTGGATCGCGCGGCCGCCGTCGCGCGCCGGGCCTTGCCAGCGGACCTTCCAGTCGAACAGCGCCTCCATCAGCCGCGCAGCGCGCTCGGGATCGGTGACGGTTACGTTCACGTGCTCAATTCTCGGAAAAGCCATGATTTTCTCCTTGGTCAGCGCACCCGGTGGGTGCCGTCCTTGCGAGTCGTACAACCTCAAGCTAACTTGAGGTCAAGCGTGATTTGGAAGGCTCGCGGGATGGCACAGACGACACTCACCATCGGCGAACTCGCCCGGCGCACCGGGCTCAGCGTTTCGGCGATCCGCTTCTACGAGGAACGCGGGCTGGTGAGCCCGCTGCGTACCGGCGGCAACCAGCGCCGCTTTCTCCGCTCCGACATAAGGCGGCTTTCCTTCGCGCTGATCGCGCAGCGCCTCGGGCTGACGCTGACGGAGATCGAGGCGGAACTCGCGACGCTGCCGGGCGGCCGCGTGCCGACGCAGGCGGACTGGACACGGATCAGCCGCCGGATGCGCAAGGCGCTCGATGCGCGGATCGCGCTCCTCGAACGCACGCGCGACCTTCTCGACGGCTGCATCGGCTGCGGCTGCCTCTCGCTCAAACACTGCGCACTCTACAATCCCGGCGACCGGGCGGCGCGCGCAGGCGCGGGACCGAGGTTCCTGATGGGGGACCGCGCCGAGGATTTCGCGGACTGACGGGCGGCGATGAACCAAAATCGCCGGGCGGCGTTGTGAGGCTTCAGAAGGGGGCGTGCAGCAGGAGAGAAGCCATGCCCCGCGGCGACAAGAGCAGCTACACGGACAAACAGAAGCGCAAGGCCCGGCATATCGAGGAGGGCTACGAGGAGCGCGGCGTCAGCCACGAGGAGGCGGAGCGGCGCGCATGGGCGACGGTCAACAAGGAATCGGGCGGCGGCAAGAAATCCGGCTCGGGACGCGGAAAGGCGGAGAGCCGCGTGTCGTCGCGGAAAGGCGGCCGCAAGGGCGGCGCAGCCTCCGCCGCGCGCAGCGCCGCCGACCGCTCGGCGGCCGCGAAGAAGGGCTGGGAGACCCGCCGCCGTCGCGGCAACGCGTAGGGAAGGGCGAATGTCCGTGCGGAGTTCGCCTCGCGAGTTCAATACAGAAATGTACTTTTTCGATTGACGACCCCATCGGCCTTTGATCCAGATCACGCATCTGCACCCAGCGCTGACGAGGAGCTTTTCCATGCACGCGATTCCCTTTGCGGATGCAGTGTCCGTGAACCGCCTGCTTGCCTTTCCGGCACTTGTCGATGCGCTGAGGGACGCATTTCTGAACCCGCCGATCGCACCCGAACGGACAGTCATCACATTCGGCGAAAACGCCGATCAGCATTTCCTCGTCATGCCGGCGGTGAATCCGCGCGGCCTGATCGGCGTGAAACTTGCCACCGTGCATCCGGCGCTGGCGGCGCGTCCCGGCGGCGCGGTGCGCGCGCTCTACGTTGCGCTCGATGCAGCGACGGGCGACCCGCGCGCGATCATCGACGGCCCGGCGCTGACCGAGCGCCGCACGGCTGCCGCCTCGGTTCTCGCGGCGAGAACGCTTGCGCGGCCCGACGCGTCGACGTTGCTGGTCGTGGGGACCGGGCAGGTCGGCCACGCCCTTTGCCGATGCTATGCCGCCGTCCTGAAGCCGGAGCGCATCCTTGTCTGGGGGCGCCGGCCGGAGGCCGCGGACGTCATGGCCCGCCAGCTTTCGGGCGAGGGGATTGCCGTGCAGGTCGCGGCCGATCTCGATGCGGCTGTCGGGCAGGCGGACATCGTCAGCGTCGCCACGCTGTCGGGCGAGCCGCTGGTGCGCAGCGCCTCGGTGCGCCCCGGCACGCATATTGATCTCGTCGGCGGGTTCACGCCGACGATGCGCGAGGCGGACAATGCAGTCATGGCGCGGGCGCGCGTGGTCGCCGACGGCCCCGGCGCGCTCGATACGGCGGGCGATCTCGTTCAGCCGATCGAAGCCGGCGCATTGCGGCGCGAGGACATCGCGCTGCTGCCGGATGTGCTCGCGGGGCGCGCGAAAGGACGCGCCGGCGCCGACGACGTCACGGTCTTCAAATCGGTGGGGCTCGCGCTCGAGGATCTTGCCGCCGCCGAACTCCTGCTGTCGCTGCGGGACGCGCTCAATCCTTGAGACGGGTGTTTTCCGTGTCGTAGAACGAGAGCGGGGCGATACGCGCCCTGACCCGGCGGCCGTCCACGTCGGCCGCGACCACCTCGTCGAAACGGCTGCGGCCGGCGACGATCATCGCCATTGCGATCGTGCGCGCGAGCGTCGGGCTGAAACCGCTCGACGTCACGTGCCCCTGCACACTGCCGTTCGCGGGATCGAGTTCGTCGATACGCTGCCGAGAAACACGTCGGGGAAAATCCTGAAGCGTGAACTGAGGGCGCCGTACTGGCAGAATGCCGTGCGGCCTGTAAGGTAGGGCACGAGATCGCAATGCTTCGGGGGGGAAAACAGCCATCGTCACGGCCGGCGCCTCGGGCCTCGGGCTCGATATCGCGCGCTGCATGATCGCGCAGGGCGCCGCCGTTCATGTCTGCGACGTCGCCGCCGATGCGCTTGCGGACGCCCTTGCCGCGAACAGGGGCCTCTCCGGAACGCTGGCGGATGTCGCCGTGTCGGACGATGTCGCCCGGCTGTTCGCCCGGCAGGCGGCGGCAAGGGGTATCAGCGAGGCGGAGGTGCGCGAAGAGATGACGCGGTTCATTTCGCTTCGGACGATGATCGACCCCAAGGGGGTTGCCGAAATGGTTGCGTTCCTCGCCTCCGATGCGGCGGCGCAGGTGACGGGCCAGAGCATCGGCGTTTGCGGCAACACCGAGTGGGAAGCCTGAAGGGGAGGGGACTTTGACGACGGAACACGCACCCGCACTGGATGCCATCGCGGCCGAGTTCGAGCGGCAGCGCGGCAAGGTCGTGCGGACTCCCGTCCTCGAATGGTGGGGACCCGCGCGCGACGCACTGCTCGGGGCGGACACGCCCGTGGCGTTCAAGCTCGAGCTCTTCCAGAAAACCGGCACGTTCAAGCTGAGAGGCGCGCTCTCCGTTCTGGAAAGCCTCGATGCCGAAAGCCGGCGGCGCGGCGTCGTCGCGGCGAGCGGCGGCAACCACGCGATCGCGGTTTCCTTCGCCGCCCGGCTCGCGGGCGTCGATGCGAAGGTCGTCATCCCGGACACGGCGAATCCGTTCCGCAGGCGGCAGTGCGCCGCGCACGGCGCCACGATCATCAGCGCGGCAACGATCCACGAGGCCTTCGAAACGGCCGAGCGGATCGCGCGCGAGGAAGGCCGGGCGATCGTGCACCCCTTCGAGGGCTATCACACGACGCTGGGCACGGCGACGCTCGGCCACGAGCTCGTCGAACAGGTGCCGGACCTCGACGTGGTGATCGTGCCGGTCGGCGGCGGCGGGCTGTGCTCGGGAGTCGCGGCGGCGGTGCGGCAGCGCCTGCCCCGATGCCGGGTGTTCGGCGTGGAGCCGGAAGGCGCGGACACGATGTACCGCTCGTTTCGGGCCGGTGCGCCCGTCGGCATCGAAAAGGTGGCGACGATCGCGGACAGCCTCGGCGCGCCGCGCGCGCTGCCCTACAGCTTTTCGGTCTGCCGGCAGTACGTGGAAGACATCGTCCTCGTCTCGGACCAGCAGCTTGAAAACGCGATGAAGCTGCTGATGGAGGACGTGAAGCTCGCCGTGGAGCCTGCCGGCGCCGCCGCCACGGCTGCGGCCGTGGGCCCGCTCAGCGGGATGTGCCGCGGCAAGCGCGTCGGCATCATCGTATGCGGCGCCAACATCGACAGCGGCACCTATTCGTCGCTCCTGCTCAAGGCCGAATGATGGAGCGGAAAACCACGACCGCGGGCCGCAGGATTGCGGGGCGTGCCGGCAAGGCGGTCGGCAAGACCTTCGAGGACAACCGGCTCTATCACGGCAAGATAAAGCGTGCGCCCAAGGACATCGTGCCGCTCGACAATCCGGACAATCTCTCGTCGTTCGCGATCTACGACGTCAGCCGCCATCCCGTCCGGATCCGCGCCGCCGTGTCCCGCGGTGCGCCCTACTGGTCGATCGCGCTCACCGCCTACAACACGGACAGCTTCTACGTCGTCAACGATCGGCAGGTGAGCGGCGACATCGTGTCGGTCGTCATCACGAGGACGGGCGACAGTTTCGTTCCCTGCGAAGGCGACCGTGTCGTCGCGGCGCCCTCCGAGAAGGGCATCGTGCTCGTCCGCACCATCCTGCCGCAGGCGCGTAACGGCGCGGCGCTCGAGGCGCTGATGGCGACGCAGACCCTGGCCTCCATGGAACCCGCCACCTCCTGCGCCCGCTGACGTTTGCACCCGCGGCACTCTCATTTAACAGAACTTGAATTTAAGTTGAATCAATGTTGAGCCCTTTGCAGTCCGGCATGGGAGCGATGACGATGGGCATGGCTGAAGCGATCGAGGAGCTGCGGGCGCGGCGGGCGCGGGCGCTGGCGATGGGCGGGGAGGACAAGATCCGCCGGCAGCGGGATCGTGGCAAGGGCACGGCGCGCGAGCGGATCGCCATGCTGCTCGATCCGGGCAGCTTCCTCGAATACGGCCAGCTCGCCTCGCATGTCAGCCCGATCGGCTACGCGCAGACGGCGGACGAGGTGACGCCCGCGGACGGCGTGATCATCGGGACGGGGACGATTGACGGCCGCCACGTCTGCGTGGCCGCCGAGGACTTCACGGTGCATGGCGGCACCTACGGCCTCAACCACGGCCGCAAGAAGCACCGCATCGCCGACCTCGCGCTGCGCGAGCGTCTACCGGTGATCTGGCTGCAGGATGGCGCCGGCGCCCGCGCGCAGGAGATGATCGGGGAAGGGCTGCCGGAAGCCTCGCACCTGCTGACGCTGGCGCGCCTGTCCGGCATCGCGCCGCAGGTGGCGATCGTGATGGGGCCGAGCGCGGGGGATTCGGCGCTGCTCAGCAGCCTCGCCGAATTCATCATCATGGTGGAAGGCACCGCCATGCTCGCCGCAGCCGGGCCGCCGGTCGTGAAGTCCGCCACCGGCCAGAGCGTGTCCCCCGAAGACCTCGGCGGCGCGGGGGTGCATTGCCGGATCTCGGGGGTCGCCGATAATGCCGCGTCGACCGAGGACGCGGCAATCGACATGGCGCGGCGCTTCCTCTCCTATTTCCCGCAGAACGCCTACGCCTATCCCGAGCGGCTGGCCTGCGACGATCCCGCCGACCGGATGGACGAGCGGCTGGCGAGCATCATCCCGGAAAATCCGCGGCTGCCGTATGACATGAAGGAACTGATCCTCGGCGTCGTGGACAGAGACAGTTTCTTCGAGATCAAACCGGACTTCGCGCGCATGATCGTGACCGGCCTTGCCCGCCTCGGCGGCCATTCGGTCGGGATCATCGCGAACCAGCCGATGGTCTCCGCCGGGGCGATCACCGCGCAGGCGGCGAACAAGGCGCGGCATTTCGTGGACCTGTGCTCAGCCTATCACATCCCGATCATCTTCCTGCAGGACGTGCCCGGCGTGATGCCGGGGCCGAAGGCGGAGCAGGAGGGGACACTGCGCGCGGGCCTCGCGCTCAGCTATGCGATCGCGTGGTCCGCCGTGCCGCGCATCACCGTGGTCGTCCGCAAGGCCTTCGGCTTCGGCGCCGTCGCCATGGGCGGCGCGGAGGCGGAGCAGTCGATGATCCTGGCATGGCCGACCGCCGACTTCGGTTCGCTGCCGCCGGGCGGCTCCGTGCTCGCCGCGCACACCCGCGAGATCGAGGCCGCCGACGATCCGCAGGCGCTCATCCGCGACCTGACGGCGAACTATGCGCGCTGCGCCGGGCCGTTCCATGCCGCGTCGAAGCTGAACATCGACGACGTGATCGACCCGCGCGAGACGCGGCCGCGCCTGATCCGGGTCCTCGACCAGACGCTGGCGCGCAGGACGGCGCCCGCGCAGCCCGCGCTCCGGCACGGCGTCATGCCCTGAATCAGCCGGGCGCGATCAGCCGAGCGTGCGCGTCCTCGCGCTTTTTGATGCTGTCTCATGTCCTTCGGAGGCCGGTTCTTTGGTCATTCGGAAACGATCATCTCTATCGAACAATAATCAACTTGAATTCAATTTCAAAATAGAGAATGATCCGGACCATACCGACGGCGCCTCGACAGGCGCACGGCGGCGCTTGGCGACGGGAGACGTCAGCTGAATCGGTGGCCGAATCGGCGCATGGGACAGAGGGGATACAAGATGGATGTTTTGAAGCGCACGCTTTTGTGCTCGGCGGCCTGCTTGGGCGCTGCCGGGGTGGCGACACCTGCGTTTGCACAGGCGGTCGAGCTGGAAGAGATCATCGTCACCGCGCAGAAGCGGGCGGAATCGATCCAGGACGTGCCGATCTCGGTTTCCGCGCTGTCGGCCGAGGCCATCAAGGACCAGGGCATCGGCCGTCTCGAGGATTTCGCGACCTCGCTGCCCAGCGTCTACATTGACATGCGCGAGCTTCGGGGGACGTCGATCTCCATTCGCGGCATCGTTTCGGAAACGAACAACCCCGGTGTCGATCAGGGCGTCGGCGTCTACGTCGACGGCGTCTACATGGGCCGCCCGACGACGATCAACAACAGCCTCTACGACCTCGAACGCATCGAGGTGCTGCGCGGGCCGCAGGGCACGCTCTACGGCAAGAACACCATCGCGGGCGCGATCAACTTCATCACGCGCAAGCCGGGCGACGACCTTCGCGGCGACATCAGCGCAAGCTACGGGAATCATGACGCCGTACGGGCGAGCGCATCGGTGAGCGGGCCGGTGGTTCCGGGCAAGTTCTACGTCGGCATCTCGGGCGGTATCGACCGCCGCGACGGGCTGGTGAAGAACCTGATGACGGGAACCGATCTCGACGACGTCGATCTGCTCTCGGGCCGCCTGACCGCGGTCTACAGCGAGACCGACGACTTCGAGCTGGTGGTGCGTGTCGACGCATCGCGCGACCGGACGAACTCCGGCGCCATCGACATCACCGACAACGGCGATCTCACCGGCACGCCGCTTGCCGATCCGGACGGTTGGGACCGTCAGGTGGTGCAGAATCTGGACACGGTCCAGAACCGCGACACGTTCGGCGCGTCGGGCGAAATCAACTGGTCGCTCGGCGGCGGCAAGCTGACGAGCATCACTGCCTACCGCGAGTTCCAGTGGTACAATCTGGCGGACAATGATTACACGGCGCTCGATCTGCTCGCTTCGGGTATCAGCGAGGATCAGAACCAGTTCAGCCAGGAAATCCGCTTCGCCTCGCCGGACAGCGGCCCGCTGACCTATGTGTTCGGCGTCTATTATTTCCACCAGCGTCTCGCGACCAATGCCGCCGCCGTGATCGGCCCGGACCTGGGCATTTATCCGGAGCAGGTCGTCGGCAACATCTTCGCGACCGTGAAATCGGAAAGCATCGCCGGGTTCGGCCAGGCGGTTTATCGAGTGACGGATGCGTTCAGCATCACCGCGGGTCTCCGCTACACGTGGGAGAAGAAGAAGGTCATCCACAGCCAGATCGGCGACCCGTTCGAATTGCTGCAGGCGACGATGCCCGAGCGCAGCTTCAGCCGATCGGAAGATGATTTCTCGCCGTCGCTGAGCCTCAACTACAAGTGGACCGACAAGGTTCTCACCTATGCGAGCGTCAGCCGCGGCTTCAAGTCGGGCGGGTACAACGTGTTTTCGGTGACGCTCACGGACGATGCCGAGTATGACCCGGAGTTCGTGACGAGCTACGAGATCGGCCTCAAATCCGACCTGCTCGACAACCGCCTGCGCTTCAACGCGGCGGCCTATTACCTCCGCTACAAGGACCTGCAGGTGAACCAACTGGAGCTGGTGGGCGGCCTGCCGCAGTTCCAGACGTCGAACGCGGCGCGCGCGCGCAGCAAGGGCATCGAGCTTGAGCTGACCGCGCGGCCCGTGAGCGGCTTCGACGTCAGCCTCAACTACAGCTATCTCGACGCGAAGTTCCGCGACTATGCGAACGCCACGCCGGGCGGCGACGATTTCACCGGCAACACGATGGTGAAGGCGCCCAAGCACAACGTCAGTCTCGGCGCGCAGTACGAGGCGCCGCTGACCGACACGCTGTCGCTGACGCTGCGCGGCGACCTGACGCATCGCAGCCGCATCTTCTTCGGGCCGGACAACGCCCATTCCGAAGGCGACGTGACGCTGCTCAACGGCCGCATCGGCATCGGGAGCGAACAGGGCTGGTCGCTGTTCCTGTGGGGGCGCAACCTCACCAACAAGGATTACGCGCTCTACCGCAACGACGGCGTGATCATCGGGGGGCAGGCGGTGCAGTCGCTCGCCGCGCCGCGGACCTACGGCGTGGAAGCCCGCTTCACTTTCTAGCGGGCGCGCGTTGCCGAGACAAAAAAGGCCGGGGAATTTCTTCCCCGGCCTTTCATTTTTTTGCGGCGATTACTTCGCTGCCGCCGGTGCCGTCTGCTGCGCGCGGAACGTGCCGCCGTAATACTCCATCGTCAGCGTTCCGGGCTTGCCGCGCTTGCCGGGTTTGAAGACGACATTGTGCTCGTCGTCGACGGCGGAGACGAAGCGGCCCGCGCCCTGATACAGAAGCGGCAGCACGGGGCCGCCCGACGTCGTTCCGCCGAAGTTCAGGGAAAGCGCGCCGTCCTTGAAGGTGAAGCCGTGCACTTCCGGCCCGAAGCGGTACGGCGCGAAACGATAGTCGCCGGAGACGCGCGCGCCGAGATCGGACGGGACCGGCAGGGCCTTGACGACCGGCTGCGCCACGCCGAGCACTTCGCGCGCGACCTTCTGCTCGATGCTGAGCGGCGGAAAGGCGCCGCCCTGGTTGTTGGTGGTGATGGTGATGACGACGTCGTCGTCGGGATAATAGGCGTAATAGGCCGAAAAGCCGTAGATGTCGCCGGCGTGGGCGATCTTGCGGCGGCCTTCGAAGCGGGTCGTGACGAGGCAGCCGAGCGTGTACATGAGCTCGGTCCCGTCCGCGAGCGTGTCGCGCTTCAGGATGAGGTCGCGTACCGCCTGGCTGGTCTCGTCCGACGCGAACACGCCGCGGCGGTATTTCAGCAGATCGCCGACCGTCGACATGATCGCGCCTGCCGAGAAGGGTACGGTCGGATCGTATTGCAGGGCGTTCTGCCAGCCGTCCTTGCCCATCTTGTAGCCGTGGGCGCGGTGCGGGACGAGGCGCGTCCAGTCCGTGTACAGCGACTTCGTCATGCCGAACGGTTCGAGGATGTGCGTGCGGACGTATTCGTCATAGGTGACGCCCGAAACCTTCTCGATGATGAGGCCGATGAGGTAGGTGCCGGAGTTCGAATAGCTCCACGCCGTTCCCGGCTCGAACATCAGCGGCTTGCCCGCGAAGTAGCCGACCATCTCCTCGCGGGTGAATTCCTTGCGCGCGTTGTAGGGGAAGTCCGGCTGGTCCGTGTAGTTGACGAGGCCGCCCGTGTGGTCGAGCAGGTTGCGGACCTTCACGCCGCGCGCAGGCTCCGGCAGATCGGGCAGATAATGGCCCGCGGTCTCGTCCAGCGAGACCTTGCCGCCCGCGACGAGCTGCGCGAGCGCGAGGCCGGTGAAGGACTTGGTGATGGACCCGATCGGGAACACCGTATCGACTGTGACCGGCACGTCCTGCTCGATATCGGCCTTGCCGAAACCCTTGGCGTAGACCAGCTCGCCCTTGCGTTCGATCGCGATGGCAAGCCCGGGGAAGGGGGCTGCCTCCATGCGCCGGGTGATGATGTCGTCGATGCGGGCGGTGACGTCGGCGGGAAGCGCTCCGGCGTTCGCCTCGGCATACAGGGCATCGGCGCCGAGCAGCGCGACGCTCACGAGGAGCGGCAGAACGGCCCTCCGCCAGCCGTTCGCCTGCGCACCTTGCGGGGAACACATCGTTTCGAGCATTCAGGTTTTCTCCGTCCAGAGGATCATAGGCTAGAAGTTGAAGCGCGCTTCCACGCCGAACGTGCGCGGCGCGCCGAGCACGATGAGCTGCTGCCCGACAAGCGTTTGATTCGAGAGGTCGAACAGGCGCGTCTTGTAGGTCTTGTCGGTCAGGTTCTTGCCCCACAGCGCGATCGACCAGCGGTCGTCCCCGCCCGCGAGCGTGATGCGGCCGTTCAGCAGGCCGACCGTGCCGACCTTCCCGGCAGGGTCCTTGATGGGCAGGAGATCGGTGCCGCGCTCGTAGAGATAGTCGGCGCGCAGGGTGAGCGACAGGTCGCCGAGCGGCACCGTGTACTGGGCGTTCGCCCCGAAGCGGGTCTCCGGCGCGCGCGGCAGGTCGGCAAGCGGGATTTCCGGGCTGCCCGGCGCGGTCGGCACGGTGCCCTCGTCGTAGGCGGCGTCGGTCAGCGCCAGATTGAAGCCGAGTTCGAGCGCGGGCACCGGCACGGCCGTGATCTCCAGCTCGACGCCGCGCGAGTGCGCCTTGCCGGCGTTGCTGGTGCGCGGATCGAAGGGCAGGGTGTTGGGATCGTCGGCGGAGATCTGGATGTCCGTCCATTCCATCGCGAACGCCGCCACGTTGATGCGCAGGCGGTTTTCGAGCAGGCTCATCTTCGCGCCGATCTCGTAGTTCCAGATATATTCGGGATCGTAGCTGATGCCGTTGGCATCACCCAGCGCGTCGTTGAAGCCGCCGCTCTTGAAGCCGCGGCTGACGGTGGCATAGGCCATCGCCGACGGATTGAAATGATAGCGGACGTTGAAGCTCGGCGTGAACGCCTTCCACGTGTCCTTTCCGCGCAGGCCGTCGACCTGTCCGCCGAGCAGCGCGAGCGGATCGAACTGCGAATAGAGGATCGACTTCTTCTCATGGGTGAAGCGCCCGCCGAGAGTCGCTTCGAGCCGGTCCGTGAACTTGTAGGAAAGGCTCGCGTAGGCGGCGTAGCTGTCGAGCTTCATGTCGGCGTCGGAGCCGATGTCCATCGCGGGAACCTCGAGCAGTTCGGCAAGGTCCTCGCCGAGCCGCACGAAGCTGAGGTTCCGGCTGGTCTGGTGGAAATAATAGAGGCCGGCGATCCAGCTGAACGCCGTGTCGCCCTTCGAGGCGAGGCGCAGCTCCTGGCTGAACCGCCAGACGTTCTCGGGGTCGCCGTCGTAGAGCCAGCGCAGCGGCGACATGTCGGTGTCGCCGATATTGTCATACTCGTGCTCGCGGTATGAGGTGATGCTGGTGAAATCGACGCCGCCGAAATCAATGTTGGCGTTGAACGAGACGGCCCATGCCTTCAGCGTCTCCTTCGTCGCAAGGTCCGAATAGACGCGGCGGTCGAAGGGATCGGTGTTGAACGGAAGCTCGAACAGCTCGAGCAGCTGCGGGAGAAGCTGATCGGTGTCGTAGCTCAGCGTCTCGAAATACTTGGAGCGCTGCTTGACCTTGCGATACTCGCCGGTGAGCGTGAACTCGGCGTTCTCGGTGGGCAGCATCAGCAGTTGGCCGCGCAGGCTCCACGTGTGCGAATCGTCGCCGCGCGTTCCGTCGATCTGGTTGCGGGTGAAGCCGTCGCGGTCCTCGTATTGCGCGGAGACGCGGGCGAGCAGCTTGTCGGCGATGATGGGGCCGCTGACGGCGCCGCGCAGGTTGACGGCGTCATAGTCGCCGTAGCCCGCCATGACATAGCCCTCGAATTCGTGCGTCGGCTTCTTCGTGGTGATGCTGATCACGCCGCCCACCGTGTTGCGGCCGAACAGCGTTCCCTGCGGGCCGCGCAGCACCTCGACGCGCTCGACGTCGACCATGTCGATGTTCGCACCGACGCCGCCGCCCATGAACACCTCGTCGACATAGACGCCGACCGCCGGGTCCTGCCCCGCCGAGCCCGAGCTTGCGGAAATGCCGCGCAGCGCGATGGGGGAGAGCTTCAGGTCGGAAAAGTTGCCGAAGCCGAGGCTGGGCGTGTTCTGCGCGAGATCGGCAAGCCCGTCGATGCCGCGCGCGGCGAGGCCGGCCTCGGAATAGGCGGTGATGGCGATCGGCACGTCCTGCACGCTTTCCGTGCGCTTCTGCGCGGTGACGGTGATGATCTCGATGCCCGTGACGTCTTCCTGGGCGAAGGCCGGAACGGGCGACAGCAGCGCCAGCACGGCCACCGACTGCAACAGGCGCCTGCCGGGCAGGCCGCGCGCAACATTTACCGATTCTGACATTCCGTTCCCCCTCTGTTTTGCGCCGTTCATGGTATAGAATATAAATTCATATTCAATTTATACGCTGGACTTTGTGGCAGGGTGAGGCCGGATGGCCTTTCCCCCGATTCCGGTTCAGCGCAGCATCATGTCCTCCCGATTGCGGCATATACGTGCAGGCGGTTCCCTTATGTTGGAGATACGCCCTGCGATCGACACCGCCGCAATCAACGCATGTTACTTTACTTGAAATTAAATTTAAAATCAAATATCGAGAATGGGCGGCGTGCCGCTATGCGCCGCGGGTTTGAGGGTTCGAGAATTGACAGCATCGCCGGAAGTCCTGTTGTCCCGCCGCGAACGGGTCAGCGCTATCGCGCTCAATCGGCCCGAATGCCTGAATGCGATCAACGAGCCGATGGTTCACGCATTCGTCGCGGCGCTGCGCGGGGCCAATGCCGATCCCGCGACCGACGCGATCGTCCTCCACGGCAACGGCAGGGCCTTTTGCGCCGGGGACGACCTGACCGCCCACCAGCTGCCCGCCGCGGATGCGGACGAAACGGCGATGCGCGCGCGTGTCGACGTGATGCAGCAGGTGAGCCGGGAGATCATGTTCGGCGAGAAGCCGGTGATCGCGGCCGTGCACGGATGGGCGGTGGGCGGCGGGTTCGAATGGGTGATCAATTGCGATGCCGTGATCTGGTCGGAGGAGGCGCGCGCCTTCTTCCCGGAAATCGGGTGGGGCATGTTCGTCAGCGGCGGCGTGACGGCGCTGCTGCCCCGGCTGATCGGCCCGCAGCGCACGTTCGACTGGATACTCACCGGCAAGACGCTGGACGGGGCGGCGCTGCGCGATGCGGGTCTGGTGACGGAGGTGGTGCCGACCGGACAGCATCTCGACGCCGCATTCGCGCTTGCCGGGATGATCGCGGCGCGTCCTGCGAAGGCCGTGCGAAATCTGAAGCGCGCCATCAACCTGCTGGATCGCGATCGAATCGAAGCGGCCATGACGGAGGAAACCGCGAGCCTCGCGGCAAGCCTGATTGATCCCGACGTGGCCGCGCGCGTGGCCGGGTTCAAGGCGGACACCGGGAGCGGCGAACGTGTATCGTCGCCGCGTCGTCCGGAAGAGGGGGAGATGTGATGATAGGGAAGGTCAGATTTGGCGTTCTGGCGGTCATGATGCTGGCCGCCGCCTGCGCGCCGGGCACAGCGGGGATGTCGACATCCGCCGCTTCTGAAGCCGCGCGCCTCGATGCCGTGATGCAGGCGCTGCCGCTGGCGTCCGCTTCGCCCGCGCCGCCCGACGGCATCCATAATGCCGTGGTCGTCATCGAGGACCCGGCGCGTTCGCTCGTCTACGCCAAGGGTGTCGGTGCGGCCCGTGACGGCCGCCCGGAAACGATCACCGCCAAGGACCAGTTTCCGATCGCGAGCGTCACGAAGACGATGACGGCGACGGTGATTCTGCAACTCCTCGAGGAGGGCAAGCTCGGAGCGAAGGGAATCGAAACCACGCTCGGATCGCTCGGCGTGTTCGAGCCCGCCGTCCTCGATCGTCTGATGACGTTCGAGGGGCGGGCTTACGGGTCCGCGCTGACGATCCGGCAATTGCTTGCGCACCAGTCCGGCCTTCGCGACGTTTTCATGGATGACGCGAACCTCACGTCCGACCAAAATCGGGGCGATGCCGCGCCGTCTTCCTTCGGCGGGGTTCTGCTCGGCGTGCTTGGCGAGCACCGCAAATGCCTAGAAACGCCGGGCTGCGACGTCTCGGCATTGATGACCGGGAAAAACTGGAAACCTTGGGACCCGTCACGCCCCGACGATCCGCAGGCGGGGGTGCTGAACTTCTATCTCAACTACAAGGGCGGCGCGACGAACGGGCTGTTCGCACCGGGGCAAGGCTATCACTACAGCGACACGGGCTACATCATCCTCGGGCTGGTGATCGAAAAGCTCACCGGCGACACGCTGCACGAAGCCTATCGCAAGCGCCTGTTCGACCCGCCCGGGCTGAAGCGCACCTATCTCGAATATGCGGCCAAGCCCGCGACGGCGCCTTACGAAGGGAACGCCGCCGATTTCTACATCGGCGATTTCCCCGGCCGGACCGGGCGGTTCAACATCTCCTTCGACTGGGCGGGCGGCGGTGTCGTCTCGACGGCCGAGGATCTGAACCGCTTCATCCGCGCGCTCGGCGAGGGGCGGCTGTTCGGCAAGGCGGAAACGCTGGCGTTGATGACGTCGCCGCAGTGGCGTGAGATGCGCGGCGATCTGGTCGTGGAGCGGGGACTCGGCGTGTCCCGTCTGACGGCGCCGGACGGCGTCTCCTATTTCGGCCACACGGGCTTCTGGGGCGCGATCATGCTGTACGAGCCGGGCACGGGGATCAGCCTCGGCGGAACGCTGAACCAGGTCGGGCACAACCCCGCACCGTGGGCGATCGACCTGCTGCGCGCCGCACGCCCGCGCGAGGCCGCGACGAACTGACGCCTACGGCTCAGCCCGCGATCAGCTTGAGGCTGGCGAAGCCCTCGTAGCCCTTCAGCTGTTCCGCGGGCGGATTCGCAAGGTAGATCGCCCGGTACCAGATGATGGCGAGGAAGTGCGCCACGTCGTCCGGCGATGCGAACGCCTTCACGAGCGTGGGATTACGGTCGACGTAAAGCTCGAACAGGAAATTGTCGACCATGCCGCCGAGAGCGTAGGCGATCATCAGCCGCTGCTCCTCGCCGAGCGTCACGCCGGGACAGCGCCGCGCGATGTCCTTCGCGATCTTGAGGCTCCAGTCCGCGCTGACCTTGCGATAGAGTTCGGAGAACTCAGCCTCCTCCTCGTCGAAGTGCAGCAGGCACCGCATGAGGCCGGGCGTGCGCGAATAGGTGGCGACCATGACCCTGTTGGCGCGCACGATCGACTCGAACGGGTCGCTGGTGGGGGCCATGCTGGAGAGGTCCTGGAAGCGCTGGCTGTCGAGCAGCTCCACGAGGATTTCGTGCGTGAGGTCCGCCTTGCCCGAAAAATAATGGTAGAGCAGGCTGACGTTGACGCCGGCCTCGGAGGCGATGTCGGACAGGCGCATGGCGCGGTAGCCGATCCGCTCCAGCACGCGCACGGTCGCTTCCTTCAGCTTTTCCCGGGTCTGGTTGCCGCGCTGCGTCTGCGGGGCGGCGGGTTTCCGGCTGACGGCGTTGCGGCGTTCCTTGCGGCCCAGCGGCGCGACGGCGGGTCTTGCACTCGCGGCTTTTTTCTTTGTTGCCATTGCGTTCTTGATCAACCTCGATTGCGCCGGTGATACCGGAAACCGGCCATGAAACCAATTTCTAATCATAGCCTGCAATGGCGATTTATAAACTTGAATTTAAATTCAATCATGGTAAGCAGCGTGTATTGAACGGGATGGGGGTTTCCTTCGTGCGCGGGTCCGCCTGCGATACGAAGCGTCGATGCCGCCGACCCGAAACCGGAAGGGCTGCGTGACACCGATGGAATATGATGTCGAAACCCTGTCCTCGCTCGTCGGGCAGGAGATTCTGGTCAGCGACTGGATCTCGATCTCGCAGGACGAGATCGATGCGTTCGGCAGGGTGACGCGCGACATTGATCCGATGCACATGGACCCCGGCTACGCCCGCGAGCACAGCCCGTTCGGGCAGACCGTCCTGTTCGGTTTCCAGACGCTCTCGATGCTGAGCCATCTCTGTTCGCCGATCCGCTATCGCCACGACGGCGGCGTTGTCGGCTATGATCTGAACTACGGCCTCAACCGGGTGCGGTTCATTTCGCCGGTTCCGGTGAATGCGCGCTTCCGCAACCGCATGTCGATCAAGAGCGTCGAGCAGCGCGAGGACGGCAGCTATCTCATCACCTCCGAGAACACGATCGAGATCGAGGGGCAGGAGCGGCCCGCGCTCGTCGCGGAGTGGATCGGCCTGATTTCGAGAGAGAAGGCCTGATGCAGGCGCCGAGCGGGCCGGATCTGGTTGCGGACATCGAGCGGCTGCCGGATGCGGTCGCCGCCTACGCGCGGGCGGTGCCGGAGCGCGAGGCCGTCATCTTCGGCGATCAGCGGCTCACCTACGCGGATCTCGACCGCGAAATCGACCGCTATGCGCGCGCGCTGATCGCGGCGGGCGTGGAGACGGGCGACCGCGTCGCCATGATCGTCACGCCCCGGCCCGAATTCATCCTGATGCTGCTCGGCGCGATGCGCGCCGGTGCGGTGTGGGTGGGCGTGAACCCGAAATACAGGCGCGAGGAAATGCGCCACGTGCTCGGCGATTGCCGGCCGAAGCTGCTGGTTTCGATCCTCGAGGACCCGGCAGGGCGCCGCTACGACGACGACCTCGGCGATCTTGCGGGGGATGCGGCGGCAAACGCAGGTCTCGTCACCATCGGGGGCGTGCTGGAGGGCAGGAGCCGGTCGCTCGAAGCGTTCCTCGCGGCGGGTGACGCGCTCGATCCGGCCGGTGTCGCCGATCGACTGAACCGCACCTCGCGCCGCGATCCCGTCAGCATCGTCTATACGTCGGGCTCCACGGGGAAGCCCAAGGGCGCCGTGCTGTCGCACGACGGCTTCTTCCATTCCTACAAGGCGCTCGCGGAGTCGTTCGTCGGCCGCGAGTCCCTGCGCGCCGGGCACCGCGTGATCTGCAACCTGCCGACCAACCATGTCGGCTGCCAGTCCGACATTTGCGGAAACTGCCTGATCGACGGCGGCACGATCGTGTTCATGGAAACCTTCGATCCGGGCGGAATCCTGGAAACGGTGGAGCGGGAACGGATCACGATCCTCGGCGGCCTGCCGCTGATGCACCAGGCCGTGTTCGATCATCCGGATGCGGGCCGCCGCGATCTCGGCAGCGTTTCGGTGGTCGCGTGGGGCGGCGCGCCGATGCCCGCGCCGCTGCTGCGCCGGCTGGTGGGGAAGGGCTGGTTCTTCTCCCTGCACTACGGGCTCACCGAGGGCGGGTCGATCAACAGCGTCAATCCGCCGGACGCGGATTTCGCGCTGCTGACCGAAACGATCGGCCGCCCCGATCACGACAACGAATACCGCGTCGCCGATGCGGACGGAGTGCCCGTTCCCGAGAACGGCATCGGCGAGGTGCAGATCCGCGGCCCCGGCGTGATGCTCGGCTATTTCAACAATCCCGAAGCGACGGCGGCGGCCTTCACGGCGGACGGCTGGTTCCGCACGGGCGATCAGGTCCAGAGTCTGCCGGACGGGAACTGGCGGTTCGTCGGGCGCGTCGTGGAGATGTTCAAATCGGGCGGCTACAACGTCTATCCGCGCGAGGTGGAACTCGCGCTGGAGGAGCATCCCGGCGTTGCCGCGGCGGCCGTTGTCCCCGTCGCCGATCCGCGCTACGACGAGGTCGGCTGGGCGTTCGTGATTCCGGCGGCGGGCGCGGATATGGACGAGGCGACGCTTCGCGCGTTCGCAGGGGAGCGGCTCGCGAACTACAAGGTGCCCAAGGCGTTCCTGATCCGCGAGACCTTGCCGCTCCTCCCGATCGGAAAGGTGGACAAGCGCGCGCTTCGTGAAGAGGCACAGCGGTTGAGCGCTGCCGGATGAACCGCGGCATGGGCGGTGCGGCGGCTTCGGCGGAGGCGCGCGGCCTGCCCGTCGGCACGATGGCCGCGTTCGGTGTCGGCTCGCTCGGAACGGGCGTGTTCTCGACCGTGCCGAGCGTGCTGCTGCTCTATTTCATGACCAGCGTTCTCGGCATCTCGCCGGCGCTGGCGGCGATCACCGTGTTCATCCCGAAGTTCTGGGACGTGCTGATCGACCCCGTGATCGGAATGGTTTCCGATCGCACGCAGAGCCGCTGGGGCCGCCGACGGCCCTACATGCTGGTCGGCGGCATCACCATGAGCCTGTGCTTCGTGCTGCTGTTCTCGGTGCCCGCGTTCGAAACGCCGTTCGAGCGTTTCGTGTACGTGACGCTGGCCTACATGGCCTGCGCGACCGCCTACGCGGTATTCTCGGTTCCCTACATCGCCATGCCCGCCGAGATTTCGCGCAGCCCCGAGGAGCGGACGACGCTGATGTCGTTCCGCATGGGCTTTGCCATGGCGGGCATCCTGCTCGGCGGCGCGGGCGCGCCGTTCCTCGTGGACCTCGCCGGCGGCGGGCGGGCGGGCTACGCGGTGATGGCGCTCACCATCGGCGTGATATGCGGCATCGCCATGATCGTCCCCGTGTTCGCGACGCGCGGGCTCGGGACGGCGTCCGTTCCGGCCGAATTCAAGCTCGGCGAAGGGCTGCGGCAGGCGGCGGCGTGCAAGCCGTTCCTGCTCCTGCTCGCCGCCTATCTGCTGCAACTGGCGGGCCTCGGATGCTTTTCCGGCGCGCTGCCCTATTACGCGGTGCACATCCGGGACGGTTCCGGGATCACGGTGACGCTGCTGTTCGTCGCCCTCAACGTGTCGGCCATCGTCGCCATGCCGCTCTGGGTGCGGCTCTCCCGCGGCGTGGGCAAGGTCGGGGCCTATATCGGATCGAGCGTGCTGCTGGTGCTTGCGACCGCGGGCCTCTGGTTTTGCGACAGCGGGGCGAGCGATATGTTTCTCTATGCGCAGGTCTGCCTGATGGGCCTCGCCTTCGCGGGGCAGCAGCTCTTTCCCTTCGCGCTGCTTCCCGATGTGCTCGATGCAGACGCCCGCGCCACCGGCATCCACCGGCAGGGCATGTTCACGGGGCTGTGGACGGCGGGCGAGAAGCTGGGCCTTGCCCTCGGCGGCCTGGTGACGGGTGCCGTGCTGTCGTGGACCGGCTTCGTCGCGTCGAGCGGGACGGTGGTCGAGCAGCCTCAATCCGCGCTCACGGGGGTGCGGCTTGCGTTCGCGATCCTGCCCTCGCTGTTCGTGGCGGCGAGCCTGCTGCTGCTCGTGCGGTTTCGCAGTGCTCATGCAGCGGAGCGCGCGCAATGAAGGCTTCGTTCGACAGGGAGGGTCACACCATGGCTTTGACGCAAAGACTGTGGGCCGCAGCGCTGCCGCTGCTGCTTGCGCTGCTCGTTTCGACGGCCGCGTTCGCCGGGCCGCGCGCGCGCGATCTCGGCGTTCCGTTCGAGGGCACGCCGGGGGCGCTGAATGCCATCACCGATGTCGCGGGCGTCGAGGTCGGCCACAGCACGGTCATTTCGGGCGAAGGTCCGCTGGTGATCGGCAAGGGGCCGTACCGCACCGGTGTGACGATCATCCACCCGCTCGGCAAGGGCAGCATCGACGGCGTCGCGGCGGGCAGGGCCGTGATCAACGGTACCGGCGAATGGACCGGAATGCACCTCGTCGACGAGATCGGGCAGTTCCTGGGACCGATCGCGCTCACCGGCTCGGGCAACGTTGGCCTCGTGCATCAGAGCCTGATGGACTGGTCGATCGGCAAGGTCCCGGAGGAGGCGCTGTTCTCGCGCGTGCTCCCCGTGGTCGCCGAAACGCTCGACAGCCGACTCAACGACGTCTTCGGCCACGGCCTCACGCGCGATCACGTGTTCGCGGCGCTCGACGGCGCCAAGGGCGGCCCGGTCGCCGAGGGCAATGTCGGCGGGGGAACGGGCATGATCGCCTACACTTTCAAGGGCGGCATCGGTACCGCGTCGCGCGTCGTGTCGGCGGGGGACAAGCGCTATACCGTGGGCGTGCTCGTGCAGGCGAACCACGGCGACCGCAACGACCTCCGCATCGCGGGCGTACCGGTCGGCAAGGAGATCAAGGGCGCGTGGCCGGAGGTGGACGGGGTCGCGGTTCTCGGCCCCGATGCGGGGAGGCCGCAGGACAAGAACTCGCTGCTGATCGTCATCGCCACCGACGCGCCGCTGATGCCGCATCAGCTGGAGCGGCTGGCGCGCCGTGCGGCGCTCGGCGTCGGCCGCACCGGAAGTACGGCGGGCGCGCTCTCCGGCGAGTTCGCGCTCGCCTTCTCCACGAGCCACGTGATCCCGCTCGGCGGGGCGCCGCGTCTTCCCGCGATGATCAACGATACCGACAGCGGCACCATGAACGCGCTGTTCTCGGCCACCGTTCAGGCGACGGAAGAGGCGCTCGTGAACCAGCTCGTGGCGTCCGAAACGATGACGGGCGCGAACAACGTGAAGGTCTACGGTTTGCCGCACGACCAGCTGGCGCGCATCATGAAGGCACGCTTCGCCCGCAGGTAGGCGATCGGTCAAAAATCGGCCTTCCGCGCGGCGGAAAAAATGCGACATACGCGGCATGACTGATCCTGCGATAACGATCGAGGCGATTCGCGCGGCGCGCGCGGCGCTGGGCTCCCACATCGTCACCACGCCGACGCTCGACTGGCAGGCGGACGAACTGCGGGAGCGCCTCGGCTCCGACACCCGCATCAACCTGAAGCTCGAACTGTTCCAGCGGACCGGGACGTTCAAGCCGCGCGGTGCGCTGACGGTGATGCTTGCGCTCGATGCGGCGCAGCGGGCGCGCGGCGTCACCGCCGTCAGCGCCGGCAATCATGCCATCGCGACCGCCTATGCCGCCCGGACGCTGGGAATATCGGCGCGCGTGGTGATGCTGCCCACGGCCAATCCGGCGCGCATCGAGCGTTGCCGCCGCCTCGGCGCCGAAGTGGAGATCGCCGCGGACGGCGCCGCGGCCTTCGAACGGGCGCGGCAGATCGAAGCCGAGGAAGGGCGCGCGTTCGTGCACCCCTTCGAAGGCCCGCGCACCGCGCTCGGCACCGCGACGATCGGCCTCGAATGGGCGAGCCAGACCGAGCCGCTCGATGTGCTGATCTGCCCGATCGGCGGCGGCGGGCTCTGCGCCGGTCTCGCCACGGCGATCCGGCTGCTCATGCCGGGCTGCCGGGTGTTCGGCGTCGAACCGGAAGGCGCGGACAACATGCGCCGAAGCTTCGCCGAGGGCGTGCCCGCAGCGAACGCGACGATCGCGACGATCGCGGACAGCCTCGGGCCGCCTTATTCGCTGCCGTACAGTTTCGGGCTGTGCCGCGAGGCGGTCGAGGAGATCGTGCTGGTTTCCGACGATGCGCTCCGCGCCGGCATGGACCTCCTGTTCCGCGAGGCGCGGCTGGCGGTGGAGCCTGCGGCCGCGGCGGCAACGGCCGCGCTCATGGGGCCGCTCGCCGAGCGCGTGCGGGGCAAGCGCGTCGGCGTGATCGTTTGCGGCGCGAACATCGACATCGCCGGATTCGCCGCGCATGTCGAAGCGGGACAGCACATCACGGGCCTGCAATAGCGGCGCATATTGCCCGCCCCGGCGGAGGCCGTTCTGATCATCTTCGAGAGGAGACGGGTATGATTTCGGACCGCGCCTTGAAACCGGCGAGGACGCGATGAGTCCCGCCGTACCCGGCCGCGCGGAGATCGACGCGGCCCGCGAACGCATCCGCGACCTTGCCGTGCGCACGCCGCTCATCCGGCTGCAAGGCGCTGCGCGGGACGATATTTATCTGAAGCTCGAAACGCTGCAGCCGGTCGGCTCCTTCAAGATCCGATGCGCCGCGAACGCGCTCCTCAGCCGGGGTGATGCCATCCGCAACGGCGTGTTCACCGCGAGCGCCGGGAATTTCGCGCAGGGGCTCGCCTATGCCGGCCGAGCGCGCGGCATTCCGGTGACCGCCTATGTCCCGGATACCGCCGCGCGCAGCAAGGTGGAGGCGCTGCAAAGATTTGGCGCAAGCGTCGTGCCGTTCGCCTATGATCGCTGGTGGGCGATGCTCGCTGAACCGCCCGCCGATCCGGCGTTCATCCATCCCGTCGTCGAGAGCGAGGTGCTCGCCGGCAACGCCACGATCGGCGCCGAGATTCTCGAGGACCTGCTGGACGTTGCCACGGTGCTGGTGCCCTACGGCGGTGGCGGGCTCGCCTGCGGCATCGCCGCGGCGCTGAAGGCGCAAGGCTCCGCAGCCGATGTCGTCGCGAGCGAAACCGAGGCGGGGGCGCCGCTGCGCGCGGCATTCGCGGCCGGAGAGCCGGTGACGGTGCCGTTCGCGCCATCGTTCATCACCGGCATGGGCGGGCCGACCGTCATTCCCGCCATGTGGCCGCTGGTGCGTGATCTCGTCGCCGGTACGGCGCTGGTGTCGCTGGCCGAGACGGCCGCCGCGGTGCGGATGCTCGCCGAGCGCCATCACGTGATCGCGGAAGGCGCGGGCGCCGCGCCGGTCGCTGCGGCGCTTGCCGGCGATCATCCGGGGCCGGTGGTGTGCATCGTCTCGGGCGGGCACCTCGATGCGGCGCACCTCGCGATCATCCTCGCCGGAGGCGTGCCGTAACGGAAGTCCGTGGGGCTAGCGGGGGCGCTGCCGGAACTTGATCGGCGACACGCCGGTCCATCGCTTGAAGGCCCGCGAAAAACTCGCCGTTTCGGCGAAGCCCAGCATTTCGCCGATCGCCTCGACGGAAAGATGCGAGCGATCGAGCAGATAGCAGGCGCGCTGCTCGCGGACCTGATCGAGGACATCGCCGAAGCCGAGGTTCTGCTTCGCGAGTCGCCGGTGCAGCGTGCGCTCCGAGACCGCGAGCTGCGCGGCAGCCTGCGCTGCCGAAGGGAAGCCCCGGCTCGACCGGACGAGCAGCGAATAGAGCCGCCCCACCATGTCGTCGCTGACCTGCGCCTCCTCGATCAGCCGCGCGCAGAGCTGCTGGTAGGTCTGTTCGAGGAGCGGGCTCGCCATCGGCAGCGCGAGGTCGGCCGCGCCGGGCTGGAACACCCAGCGCGTCACCGCTGCGCCGAACACCACGGGCACGCCGAGCTCCGCCGCATAGTCGATGCCGTCACTGCGCGGCGGGACGGACGACTCGATGCGCGCCAGCGGGAACGGCTGCCGCATGTCCTTGAGGAAGGTGGTCGCCGACCCGAGCGAACGCACGAGACAGAATTCGCGAAGATCGGGCGCGACATTGCCGTCGTCCGCCTCCATGCCCGCGAGCACGCCGTTTTCCTCGTAGAGCCGGTATTGCAGCAGCGAGTAGGTGAGCGCCTGGAACGCCACCAGCACTTTCAGCCCGTCGTGCACCGTTCCGGCCGACAGCACGGCGAGCCCGAGCGGGCCATAGGTCATCAGCCGGTAACGCATCCCGGTGTGGAACCACAGGCCGGGGATGTCGCGTGTCGCCGCGGCGAACACCTCCTGAAAGCGAAGCTCCTGAAGTCCGGAGACCTCGCCCTGCGGGTCGTCGGCGCTCGTGAGGGGGATACTGGCATCGGCGAGCAGGGGCAGGGGATTGATCCCGGCCTCGTCCAGCGCCGCGCGCATGATGCGGACGCTCTGGTTCGGCATACGCATCGAGCCGAGCAGTTCGATCTTCATGCTTGCCTCCCGCGGCGCATCATGCGTGGTGTGGCAGTTAAAGTCAAAAGCTTGGCACAAGATGACATTCAATGATGCCCGGCTTCATGTTTTGATCGCAGCATCGGGAATGGATGACAGAAGATCAGTCCGGCCCGACCTTGGAGGAAGATCGTGAACCATCAGCTTGCCGTCGCCGATCACGACATCGCCCCCAGCGGTGGACCGCTCCCCTTCGCGCAGTGGGATTCGAACCCGCACGTGAAACTGGGTCAGCTTGGCGCGGAGCCGCCGCTTCCCGAGATTGCCGCCGAACTCCAGAAATCGCTGCACAGCTTCGCCGAGAAGGTGATGCGGCCGATCGGCACCGAACTCGACCGGCTGAGCGCCGACGCGGTGGTGGACAAGGCCTCGCGCTACTGGGAATTCCGCCGCGCCTACGGCGAACTCGGCATCGACATGGCGACGCTGGCGTCCTTCTCGTCCGAGGAGATGCCGCACGTGTTCGCGATCCTGTTCGAGGAACTCGGCTGGGGCGATGCCGGCCTCGCCATCTCCGCAGGCGCTGGCCTGCTGCCGCATTACATGGCGGCGAAATTCGGCAATGATTTCGTGGCCCGCACCTACCCTGAGTCGCTGATCGGGAGCTGGGGCATCACGGAGCCCGACCGGGGCAGCGATTCGATCGACCCCGGCGGGCACGCTGCCCACGCCGCGGGAAAGCCGAACCGGCCCAATTGCGTGGCGCGCATCTCGGACGGCAAGATCGTCATCAACGGCCAGAAGTCGGCGTGGGTTTCCAATGGCCCGGTGGCGGAACTCTGCATCCTCTATTGCGCGGCCGAGACCGGCTCCGGCTACGATCCCGCGCGCGGCGCGGTGGTGATCGTGCCGCTCGACGCGCCGGGCGTGTCGAAGGGCAAACCGCTCGAGAAGATGGGCCAGCGCGCGCTGCCGCAGGGCGAGATCTTCTTCAACGACGTGACGCTCGACATCGACCACCTGCTGGTCGCGCCCGAGGACTATCTGAAGGGCGTCTACGCCATCCACAGCGAGGCGAACGCGCTGATGGGCGCGACGTTCACCGGCTGCGCGCGCGCCGCCTATGAATTGGCGCACGCCTACGCGCACGAACGGCGGCAGGGCGGCGTGCCGCTGATCCGGCATCAGGATGTCGCGCGGCGGCTGTTCCACATGGCGCGCAAGGTCGAGATCTCGCGCGCGCTGGCGCGGCGGGTGACGGCGTTCAACATGAACAACGGGGTGCCCGCCTTGCAGGCGGCGATGTTCTCCAAGGTGACGTCGACGCAGTACGCGCTCGAAGTGACGAGCGATGCCTTGCAGATGTTCGGCGGCAACGGACTGACGCGCGAATATCCGATGGAGAAGCTGTTCCGCGACGCCCGCGCCTCTCTGATCGAGGACGGGTGCAACGAGGTCATCGCCATCAAGGGGGGAATGTTGCTGGCCGATCCGGATTCTCTGCACGGCTGACGGCTGAAACACAGAAGTGAAATCGAGCGGCCGAACGGGTTTTCGGCCGACGGGGAAGATTTGCCCAAGGGGATGGAATGAAGCAGAACGCGATCATCGCCGGCGTCGGAATGACCCGCTTCGGCAAGCATCTGGACCGCAGCCTGTCCAGCCTCGCGCACGAGGCGATCGGCGAGGCCCTGAAGGATGCGAACGTCGAGGCGCGCGAGATCGAGGCGGCATGGGCGGGAAACGCCGCCGCACCGCTCGTCACCGGGCAGGCGTGCATCGCGGGGCAGGCGATCCTGCGCGGCATGGGCATCGGGCGCATCCCGGTGGTGAACGTGGAGAACGCGTGCGCTACGGCCTCGACGGCGTTCCAGCAGGCGTGCACGATGGTGACGCTCGGCGTCCACGACGCCGTGCTGGCGTTCGGCGTCGAGAAACTGTTCCACGAGGACAAGGCGAAGAGCTTCGCGGTGTTCCTCGGCGCCGTCGACACCGAGAAACCGGAGGAGCTGTACGCCTACGTCGACGGCGATCGGCCCGCGGGTGACGATCCGGGGCGGCAGCGTTCGCTGTTCATGGACATCTATGCCCGCATGGCGCGCGACTACAGCGCGCGCAGCGGCGCGACGGCGCGGCATTTCGCCGAAGTCTCCGCAAAGAACTCGCGGCACGGCAGCCTCAACCCGCGCGCGCAGTTCCGCGACGTGCTCGATGCCGACGCCGTGCTGGCCGCACCGCTGATCTCGGCGCCGCTCACGCTGCCGATGTGCTCGCCGCTCGGCGACGGCGCGGCGGCGGCGGTGATCGTGTCGCCGAAGTTCGCGCGCGAACGCGGTATCGCCGATCCGGTGCACGTCCGCAGTTCGCTGATCGCCAGCGCCTATGATCCTGCGCCGGGCGAACCGGGCATCACCGAATGGGCGGCGGGCGAGGCGTATGCGATGGCGGGGATCGGCCCGGAGGATATCGACTGCGTCGAGCTTCACGACGCCACGTCGCCTGCCGAGCTGATGTATTACGAATACCTCGGCCTTTGCGCCCGCAATGAGGGCGTGGCGCTGCTCGAAAGCGGCGCGACGGCGCTCGGGGGGCGGGTGCCTGTGAACACCTCCGGGGGGCTTGTCCGCAAGGGGCATCCGATCGGCGCCACGGGACTTGCACAAGTTTACGAACTTACCGAGCAGCTTCGCGGACGCGCCGGGGCCCGGCAGGTGGAAGGCGCGCGGGTCGCCGTTGCCGAGAACGGCGGCGGCTTCCTCGGGCGGGATGCGGCGGCGCTGGTGATGACGGTGCTGTCGCGGTGAACCACGCGCCCGCCCCCAACCTGCGCACGCCCGTGCAGATGCTCCGCGACGGCGCGGAGGCGCACGACGGCGCGATGTTGACATTTGTCGACATCCGGCCGGACGGCAGCTTCGCCGAGGAGACGCGGAGCTACCGCGACCTGCTCGGAAACGGCGCGCGCATCGCCGCGGCGCTCGCCGGCGAAGGTATGAAGCCCGGCGACAGCTTCGCGCTCGTCATGCCCAACCATCCCGAGTTCGTGGATGCGATGATCGGCTCCGAACTTGCCGCGACCGTGTTCGTGCCGATCGACCCGAGGACGCGCGGCGCGCGGCTGGCGTTCATGCTCCGCTTCGCCGGGTGCCGGGGCGCCATCGTGGCGCCGGAAGCGCTCGCCGCGCTCGCCGAGGTGATCGGCGACGTGCCCGATCTCGGCTGGCTGTGGGTGCTGGGCGATACGGCGGCGCCCGTGCCCGGCGTCCGCGTCGCCACGCTGGAGCAGGCGCTCGCCGGGGCGGGGGCGCTTCCCGCCGATCCCGGCACCGACCTCGCGCGGCCGATGCAGATGCTCTACACGTCGGGCACGACAGGCGATCCCAAGGCGATCCTCGCGCCATACGCCCGTTACTCTGCCGTGGCCTCGTTCGGATCGCTGCTCCAGGTGCGCCCCGACGACCGGCTCTACACCGGCCTGTCGTTCACGCACGCCAACGCGCAGCTCATCACGCTCGGCAATGCGCTTTCCATGCAGCTTCCGCTGGTGGTCAGCCGCCGCTTCTCGAAGTCCCGGCTGTGGGACATCCTTGCCCGCTACGGCTGCACGGTGTTCAACCTGCTCGGCGGCATGGCGGTGGCGATCTACGCGGAGCCGCCGTCGCCGCGCGACCGGCAGCACAAGGTCCGCATGGTGCTGAGCGCCGGTATGCCGCCGAGCATGTGGCGCGATTTCGAGGCACGCTTCGGCGTCGAGGTGCTGGAGTTCTTCGGCGCGGCGGAGGGCGGGCTCACCATCAACCTGCCGGGCGTCGGCCCCGTCGGCTCGATCGGCAAGCCGCCTCCGGGCACGATCTGCGCGATCCTCGACGAGGACGACCGCGAATGCCCGCCCGGCGCCCTCGGCGAAATGTGCTTTCGGCCCGAAGGGGGCGACACGCCCCCGGTCGAATATTTCCGCAACCCGGAGGCGTCGGCGGCGAAGACGCGCGGCGGCTGGTTCCGCACCGGCGACATCGGCTTCAAGGACGCGGACGGCTGGGTGTTCTTCTCGCACCGCGCGGGCGACGCGATCCGCCGCAACGGCGATTTCGTGAACGCCGTGCAGATCGAGGCGGAGATCGCGGCGATGGAGGGCGTCGGCGACGTCCATGTCTACGGCGCCGCCACGGCGGAAAACGCGCCCGGCGAGAAGGAGGTCGTCGCGGCGATCGTGCCCGCCGGGGACTTCGATCCGCTGTCCGTGTTCGCGCACTGCCGTCAGCGCATCGGTTCGGCGGCCATGCCCTCGCTGGTGCAGGTCGTCAGCGAGATTCCGAAGACCGCCTCTGAAAAACCGCAGGACCGGCATCTCGTCACGATGCTCGGCGCACCGGATGCCGTTATCTTCGGCCCATCGGGGCCAACCACAATCACTCTGGGGAGAGCGACGCAATGAGCGCACCTGTCATCGTCTACGGCGCCAGTGGCTACACCGGCAAACTGATCTCGTGGCATCTCGCGGAGGCGGGGATTCCGTTCATCGCCGCGGGCCGCGACCAGAAGCGGCTCGAGGAGCAGATGGCGCGCGTGCCGGAGCTGAAGGGCGCAAGCTTCGAATGCCGCGCGGTTCCGCACGATGCGGCCTCGCTCGGCAAGCTCTTCGCGGGGGCGAAGGTCGTCTACAACGTCACCGGGCCGTTCATGCAGCTCGGCGATCCGGTGGTGCAGGCCGCGCTCGATGCGGGCTGCCACTATCTCGACACCACGGGCGAGGCGGACTGGATGCGCCACGTGCGGGACTCCTACGGCGCGAAGTTCGCCGCGCGGGGCCTCCTCGTGGCGCCCGCCACGTCCTACATGTGGGCGGCGGGGAACATCGCGGCCGAGATCGCGCTCGAAACGCCCGGCATCGACTCGCTCGACATCCTCTACCTCGCCGACTCCGCGACCAGCGTCGCCTCCACCAAGTCGTTCCTGCGCATGTGCACGCGGCCGCAATATTACATCGAGCACCGGAAGCTCGTGCAGTGGCCGATGGCGACGTCCTATCTCGTGAAGGCGCCGGATTCGCATCGGCTGTTCCGGGCATTGCCGTGGGCGGGCGGCGGCGAGCCGGTGTGGTACGAAGGCGATGCCCGCGTCAGCAACTGTTCGACGCTCGTCGGCTTCCGCAACCAGCTGATGTTCGATGCCGTGATCGCCGCGCTCGAGAATTTCGAGAAGGACTATCGCCATCTGCCCGACGCCGAGCAGGAGCGCATCTGCAACGAACTCGGCGGGCAATTGACGCAGGTGGAGCCCGATCGCGAGAACCCGGACGTGAACCGCTCGGTGATCTCCTGCATCGGGCGCGGCAACACCACCGGCGTGTCGGTCGTGCTGCGCGGGAACTCGCCCTACATCCAGACCGGCCTGCTCGCGGCGGAAGGGTGCCGCCGCATCCTTCGCGGTCAACTGCTCGCCGCCGGCTTCCAGTCGCCGGCGAAGGCCTTCGGCGCCCGCGCGATCCTGAATGCGTGGGCCGAACACGGGTATCACAGCTGGGAGGCGCAGGCGACGTGATCGCAGGGCGCGATAACGCGCGGGGCTGAAGCCCCAACGACCAATCGAGACCATGCGACCCGCCGGATGCCTCCCGGCGGGAGCAGGGAGGTTTTGTCCGCACGAACGATCATAGGGGAAGGATCACATGGACAGGAAAACGCAAACGACGCAGCTGATCGCGCTACTGCTTTCGACCGCGATGGCCGCGCCCGCGCTGGCGCAGGACACGGCGACCGACGTGACGAGCGGTCTCGAGGAGATCGTCGTCACCGCGCAGAAGCGCAGCCAGAACCTTCAGGACGTGCCGGTCGCCGTCTCGGCGCTCACCGGCGACGATCTCGCCGCGCGCGGCATCTCGGAGACCTCGGACCTGATGGGCACGATGCCCAACCTTCAGGTGACGACGCCCTACGGCAAGACGCAGCCGAACTTCTCGCTGCGCGGCATCTCGGTGGCGAACGAATTCACCGCTTCCACCGCATCGCCGGTGGGCGTCTACGTGGACGAGGTCTACCAGAGCTTCCGCGCCAGCCACGGCCAGCAACTCTACGATCTCGACCGCGTCGAGGTGCTGCGCGGGCCGCAGGGCACGCTCTACGGCCGCAACACCACGGGCGGCGCGATCAGCTTCTTCACCAAGCGCCCCGATCTCGACGGCATGGACGGCCATCTGACGCTCGGCTACGGCAATTACGACACCAAGACCGCCGAAGCCGCGTTCGAGGCGACGCTGGTTCCCGACGTGCTCGGCATCCGCGTCGCCGGGACCCGCTCCAAGGGCGACGGCTTCATGTTCAACCCGATCCAGAACCGCGACGTCGCCACCACGGACTCGATCGCGGGCCGCATCACCGTGCGCTTCAAGCCGACCGACGCGCTCGACATCACCGTGAAGGGCTACGCCTCGAAGGACGATCCGTGGGCGGCGATCGCCTATTCGGAAGGCCAGCTGAGCGGCGGCCGGGACGCGCTCGGCTATTCGCGCTACGACCCGCAGGCGGCGCTCGGCGGGCGGCTGCTGGGGCGCAACGAGGTCGCCTCCGACGCCGGCGGCAAATACTACAGCTCCTCGAAGGGCGTCGCGCTCACCATCGCCTACGACGTCAGCGACACGCTGACGCTCACCTCGATCACCGGCTACGACAAGGGCAAGTACCGGAACTCGCCGTTCGACTGCGACGGCTCGCCGAACGACGTCTGCTCGCTGCGCTACAATTCGCAGAGCGAGAACTTCAACCAGGATCTCCGCCTGACCTACGACGGGGACCGCATCAACGTGATCGCGGGTCTCTATTACGGCCGCGACAAGGTGGATACGCACAACGAGATCGACTTCTTCGGCGTGCTGCGGCCGCTGCTGCTCGGCGCGGGGCTCCCCGACACCTACAGTAACCCGGCGATCGCGACGCCGGATTCGATCGGCATCCTGCCGGGGTTCGCGCTCGACCCGACGCTGACGCCCGAGGACCCGGGCTTCTGCGCGCCGGTCACGGTGAATCCGAACGGCTTCCTCGACGCGCGCTCGCTCGTCGCGCTGCTCACCGACATCGCCATCGACAACAGCGGCGGCGGCGGCTTCGGCGGCGCCTTCTCGGCGGCGTGCCGCGCGGCGGGCGCGCCGCCGTTCAGCCCGATCCTCGGCGATCAATACTACACGATCACGCGGCCCTCGAAGGCGATCTACGGCGATGTCAGCTTCGACGTGACCGACCGGCTCAACATCAGCGTCGGCCTTCGCTACACGATGGACAAGGTGAAATACTCGAACGGCCGCACCATCCTCTACGATCTCGGCGGCAACACCATCGTCGCCAGCACGATCCCCTACAGCTTCCCGTACAACCCGAACCTGCCCGCGGTGAGCCAGCGCGAGAAGGCGAACCGCCTGACGGGGCGCATCAACGTCAGCTACGATTTCACCGACGACATCATGGGCTATGTGAACTACAGCCGCGGCTACCGGAGCGGCAGCTTCAACGGCCTCGCCTATCAGGGCACAAACCAAGTCTATTACATCCAGCCCGAGAAGGTGAACGCCTACGAAGGCGGCCTGAAGACCCGCCTGTTCGACCGCAGCGTGCAGCTCAACCTCGCGGGCTTCTACTACGATTACTCGAACCACCAGGTGACGCAGGTGATCGGCGCCACCACCTTCACGCGCAGCGCCAACGGGCGCCTCTACGGCGGCGAGGCGGAGCTGGCGTGGCAGGCGCTGGGCAACCTGCGCTTCGACGCCTCGCTCGGCCTCCTCAACAGCAAGTACAAGGGCAATACGCTCGATCCGACCGACCCGAGCAGCCCGACGCGCAACGTCAACGGCAACCCGTTCCCGAACGCGCCGGAGATCACGTTCTCGGCGGGCTTCGACTGGGACGTGGCGGAGATCGGCAACGGCACGCTGACGCTGCGCGGCGACACCTCCTACATGGGCAAATATTATTTCGACCCGTTCAAGGATTACGGCCAGTCGCCGTGCGACGCGCCGGCGCCCGGCTTCAACATCCGGCAGGCGGGCCCGGCCATCGCCTGCGGCAATCCCGGCTACTGGCTGTTCAACAGCCGCCTCACCTACGACATGGACAATGTCTCGATCAGCGTCTGGGGCAAGAACCTCACCAACAAGTTCTACTACACCTACGGGCTCAACATCGACGTGTTCGGCCTCGATTACCTGAACCGCGCGTCGCCGCGCACCTACGGCGTCGAAGTGACGGCGCGGTTCTGAGGCGGGAGGCGGTCATGCGGCGTTTCGAAGGCAGGGTCGTCGTCGTCACCGGCGGGGCGCGGGGCATCGGCCTCGCCTCCGCGGAACGCTTCGCGCGCGAGGGCGCGGCGGTGGTGATCACCGATGTCCGGTCGGGGGAGGTGGAGGCCGAGGCCGCGCGCCTCTCCGGCGAGGGGCTTGCCGTCGAGGCCGCCGTGCAGGACGTGACCAGCGAGGCGGGCTGGAAGCGGCTGATCGGCGATGTGCTCGCGCGTCACGGCCGGCTCGACGTCCTGGTGAACAACGCCGGGATCGCGCGCATCGCATCGGTGGAGGACACGACGCTCGATGACTGGCGGCTCACGATGGCGGTGAACGTGGAGGGCGTTTTCCTCGGCACCAAGGCCGCGATCGGCGCGATGAAGGAGAGGGGCGGGGCCATCGTCAACGTCGCCTCCATCGCGGGCAATGTCGGCGAGCCGCTTCTGGCCGCGTACAACGCCTCGAAGGGCGCGGTGAAGCTGCTGACGCGCAACGCGGCGCTGCACTGCGCGCGGCAGGGCTACCCGATCCGCGTCAATTCCATGCACCCCGGCTACACCGACACGCTGCTGGTCTCCGAGGCGATCGGCACGATGGCGGCGGACGCGGGCACGGCCTTCGCGGCGGAGACGCTGGCGCGCATCCCGGTCGGGCGCTTCGCGACACCTGACGAAATCGCGGGGCCGATCCTGTTTCTCGCCAGCGACGATGCGCGGTACATGACGGGAAGCGAACTCATCGTGGACGGAGGCTATACGGCGGCATGAGCGACCTTCGATACCGGCACCTCTACGACGCGGACATCGCGCTCACCGCGCCCATCACCATCGGCGCGACGCCCAGCGGCCAGCGCGCCATCTTCCCGATCGGCGGCGGCACGCTGAAGGGCGAGCGCATCAGCGGCCGCTTCGTGCCGCCCGGCGGCGACTGGGCGCTGGTGCGCGGCGACGGCTCGATCGCGCTCGACGTGCGCGCCGCGGTGGAAACCGACGACGGCGCGCTCGTCTACGTCACCTACACGGGGCGCCTCGTCGCCGATCCGGCGCTTCTGCCCGCTGTGCTGGACGTGGCGAGCGCGGCGCCTGTCGACCCGTCGCGTTATTATTTCCGCACGCTCGTCGTCTTCGAAACCGGCAGCCCCGCCTATGCGTGGCTGAACGGCATCTGCGCGGTGGGGCTGGGCAGCACGGGGAACGGCGGCGTGCAGTACCGCACCTACGAGATACTCTGAGGGAGGGCATCATGGCGAGCACGGCAATCGGCGGAACCGGGACGGATCGGGAGCCCGTACCGGCATGGGCACGTTTCATGCTGTGGATCCACGCGAACCTGATCTTCGAGGCGAAGGGCAGCCCGCGCATCAAGGTCGCCACGGCGGTGAACCTGCACAAGATCTTCACCGTGTTCATCATCTTCGCGATGATGCGCGCGACGGACAATTTCAGCGACGCGGCGTGGGTCTATCTCGCGCTGCACGGCTGCTACGGCTACTGCTGGCTGATCAAGGACCTCGGCTTCCGCGATCACCAGCTCGACCGCACGACGGCGTGGTGGGGCGCGGTCAACATGTACGTGATGCTGGTCGCGTGGTACTGGCTGATCCCGTGGCTGTTCCTGTCGCGGCACGTCGACCCGTCGGGACCGCTGCTCGCCGCGGCCATCGCGCTCCACACGCTCGGCGTCGTCACCATGATCGCCGCCGATGGCCAGCGGCACTTCACGCTGAAGTACCGCTCGGGCCTCTTCACCGGCGGGCTCTACGCCTACACGCGCAACCCCAATTATCTCGGCGAGATCATGATCTATTCGGCCTATGCGCTGCTCGCGCAGCACTGGATCGCGTGGGCGATCGTGATCTACGCGACCGTCTCCACCTTCCTGCCGCGCATGTACCAGAAGGACCACGCCATCTCCCGCCATCCCGGCTGGGCGGACTACAAGGCGAAGACGGGACTCCTGATCCCGTGGGGCCTGCTGAACGGCCGCGCGCTCGCCGACCGCTTCCGGAAATCATAGGAGCTTCGCCGCATGTTCAGGGCCATCATCATCGACAAGGGCGAAAGCGGACAGTCCGCGCGCATCGCCACGCTGGAGGACGGCGACCTGCCCGCGGGCGACGTCACCGTCCGCGTCGAATATTCCACGGTGAACTTCAAGGACGGGCTCGCCATCACCGGCGCGATCCCGCTCATCCAGAGCTTCCCGATGGTGCCGGGCATCGACTTCGCCGGTGTCGTCGAGGCGAGCGACCATCCGGACTGGAAGCCGGGCGACCGCGTGGTGCTGAACGGCTGGGGCGTCGGCGAGCGGCATTGGGGCGGGCTTGCGGGCAAGGCGCGTGTGAACGGGGACTGGCTCGTCCGCTTGCCGGACGCCTTCACGACGCGGCAGGCGATGGCGATCGGCACGGCGGGGTACGCCGCCATGCTCTGCGTGCTCCGGCTGGAAAAGCTCGGCGTCAAACCGGGTGACGGCGAGGTCATCGTGACGGGCGCGAGCGGCGGCGTCGGCAGCGTCGCCATCGCGGTGCTTTCGAAACTCGGCTACCGGGTCGCGGCGTCCACCGGCAGGCCGGAAGGCGCCGACTATCTGAAGGCGCTCGGCGCGGCCGAGATCATCGACCGCAATACGCTCGCCGAGCCGGGCGCGCCGATGCAGGCGGAACGCTGGGCCGGGGCGATCGACACCGTGGGCAGCCACACGCTCGTCAACGTCTGCGCGCAGACCCGCTACGGCGGCATCGTCGCGGCGACCGGCCTTGCACAGGGCATCGACCTTCCGGCGACGCTCTATCCGTTCATCCTGCGCAACGTGACGCTGTCGGGCGTCGACAGCGTCATGGCGCCGCGCGCGGACCGGGAGGAGGCATGGAGCCGCCTCGCCCGCGACCTCGATCCCGCGAAGCTCGAAAGCATGATCCGTGAGATCGCGCTCGAAGATGTCATCCCTGCGGCGGGCGACATCCTTCAGGGCAAGGTGCGCGGGCGCATCGTCGTCGCGATCTAGGCGGCGCTTTCCTTGAGCATGTCGAGCGCGACGTCGACGATCATATCCTCCTGACCGCCGACCATCTTGCGGCGGCCAAGCTCGACGAGGATCGCGCGCGTGTCGAGGCCGTATTCGGCGGCAGCCCTTTCGGCGTGGCGCAGGAAGCTCGAATAGACGCCCGCGTAGCCGAGGGTCAGCGTCTCGCGGTCGACGCGCACGGGGCGGTCCTGCAAGGGGCGGACGAGATCCTCGGCGGCGTCCATCAGCGCGTAGAGATCGCAGCCGTGGTTCCAGCCGTAGACGTCGGCGGCGGCGATGAACACTTCGAGCGGCGCGTTGCCCGCGCCCGCGCCCATGCCCGCGAGGCTCGCATCGACGCGCACCGCGCCGTTCTGCACGGCGACGATCGAGTTGGCAACGCCGAGCGACAGGTTGTGGTGCGCGTGGACGCCGCGCTGCGTCTCCGGCTTCAGCACGCGGTCGTAGGCCTGAAGACGCGCGGCATACTGATCCATCGTCAGCGCGCCGCCGCTGTCGGTGACGTAGACGCAGTGCGCGCCGTAGTCCTCCATCAGCTTCGCCTGCTGTGCGAGGGGCTCGGGTTCGGACATATGGCTCATCATCAGGAAGCCGGAGACGTCCATGCCGAGCCCGCGCGCATACTCGATGTGCTGCTTGGCGACGTCCGCCTCGGTGCAGTGCGTCGCGACGCGCACCGAGCGCACGCCGAGATCGTAGGCGTGCTTCAGGTCGTGGATCGTGCCGATGCCGGGCAGCAGAAGCGTCGTCAGCACGCTGTGCTCCAGAACCTCGGCGACGGCGCCGATCCAGTCCCAGTCGGTATGCGCGCCGAAGCCGTAGTTGAACGAGCTGCCCGAAAGCCCGTCGCCGTGCGCGACCTCGATGGCGTCCACCTTCGCGCGGTCGAGCGCCTTCGCGATCGCCTGCACATGGTCGAGGCCGTACTGGTGGCGGATGGCGTGCATACCGTCGCGCAGCGTCACGTCCTGGATGTAGAGCTTGTCGCGGGTGGGATCGAGGGTCATGCCGGAACTCCTTCGCGCATCCTGAGCGCGATCTTCTCCGCGGTCTTCAGTGCCGCGGAGGTCATGATGTCGAGATTGCCCGCGTAGGCGGGGAGGTAGTGGGCGGCGCCCTCGACTTCGAGGAACACGCTCACCTTGAGGCCGGTGAACTCGCCGTCCATCTCCGGGATTCGCAAGGGGCGGTTGGAGCCGATGTGCTCGAACTGCACCTTCTGCTTCATGCGGTAGCCGGGCACGTATTTCTGCACCTCGGCGACCATCTCTTCGACGGAGGCCTCGATCGCCGCCGTGTCGCCGTCTTCGGCGAGGCAATAGACCGTGTCGCGCATGATGAGCGGCGGTTCGGCGGGATTGAGGATGATGATCGCCTTGCCGCGCGTCGCGCCGCCGACCTCGACGATGGCGCGGCTCGTGGTTTCGGTGAACTCGTCGATGTTCGCGCGCGTGCCGGGTCCGGCGGACTTGGACGCGATCGACGCGACGATCTCGCCGTAATGCACCTTCGCGACGCGGTTCACGGCGTTCACGATCGGGATCGTCGCCTGACCGCCGCACGTCACCATGTTGACGTTCCGCTCGTCGAGATTGGCGTCGCCGTTCACCGGCGGGATCGTGAACGGGCCGATGGCGGCGGGCGTGAGGTCGATCACCCGCTTGCCGTGGGCTTGCAGGACCGCGTTGTGCTTCGCGTGTGCGCCCGCCGAGGTGGCGTCGAACACGATAGCGATGTCTGCGAACTCGGGCATGGCGATGAGGCCGTCGATGCCGCCCGCGGTGATCGGCACGCCGAGGCGCCCGGCGCGTTTCAACCCGTCCGATTCCGGGTCTATGCCGACGAACGCGCCCATTTCCAGCGTGTCCGACAGGCGCATCACCTTGATCATCAGGTCGGTGCCGATGTTGCCCGAGCCGATGATCGCGACCTTCACCTTCGCGCTCATGCGCCTTCCTTTCCGTAACTGAATGAAACGGCGCCGAGGCCGCCGATGGTGGCGCGCACGCTGTCGCCGGGGCCGATGGGAACCATCGGGCCGAGCGCGCCCGTGAGAATGATGTCGCCCGCCTTGAGCGGCTCGCCGCGCGCCGCGAGCGTCTGCGCGAGCCATGTCGCGGCGTTCAGCGGATGGCCGAGACAGGCGCAGCCCGCGCCCAGAGAGGCGAGCGCGCCGTTCACCTCGAGCGCCATGCCGCAGGTCCACAGGTCGAGCCCGGTAAGAGCCTTGCGCGCCGGGGAGAGCACGAACATGCCCGAGGAGCCGTTGTCGGCGACCGTATCGGCGAAGGTGATCTTCCAGTCGGCGATGCGGCTGTCCACGATCTCGATGGCGGCGGCGGCTTCGGCGACGGCCGCCTCGACATCGGCGCGCGCTATGTCGGGTCCAGCGAGGTCGGCGCTGAGGATCAGGGCGACTTCCGCCTCCGCCTTCGGCTGGATGAGGCGTCCGGGCGGAATCACGCCGCCGTCGGCAATCTCCATGTCGTCGAACAGGACGCCGAAATCGGGTTGGTCGACGCCGAGCTGCTGCTGCACCGCCTTCGCGGTCAACCCCACCTTGCGGCCCACGATGCGGCGTCCCGCGGCTTTCCAGACGCGCGTGTTGATCGCCTGAACGGTATAGGCGCCGTCCGCGTCGTTCGGCTCCAGCACGTCGCGGAGCGGCGGAAGCACCGATCCGGAATAGGCGTCGCGCAGCCGCGCGGCCACTCCTTCAAAATCCTTGCCCAAGGTCGGCTCTCCTGTTTCCTGTTCCCGACCATAGGCGCAAGCTGCGGTTGCGCACAGGAACGCAAGGCCGCTATTTTCCGTCAGATGAAAAAAGGAATGCCATCCGTCGCTGCGCTGGAGCGCGGGCTTGCGCTGCTCGCCGCCGCCGCGCGCGATCAGGGCGCGCGGTCGGTGCTCGATCTCGGGCAGGACCTCGGGCTGCCGATCGCCACCACGCACCGCCTCGTGTCGACGCTGGCGAAAGCCGGCTATCTGCACCGGGTACGGCGCGGCCACTATGTCGCGGGCCCGGCGCTTCTGGCGCTCGGCGGGAGCGTCTCGGCGCGCGCCGCCGCCGCGGAGGCCGCGCGGCCGGTGCTCGCCGGGCTGGCGCGGCGCACGGGGCTCACGGCGCATCTCGGCTGCCTCGAAAACAACATGGTGACGTATCTGATCAAGGAAGGCGGCGAGCCGGGCCTGTTCACGCGCGAAGGCATCCAGCTCGAGGCCTATTGCTCCGGCATCGGCAAGGTGCTGCTCGCCCATCTGCCGGAGAAGGATCAGGCCGAATATCTGGCGAGCGGGCCGTTCATCGCCCTGACGCCGCGCACGATCACGGACCCGGCGGCGCTGCGGCAGGCCTTCGACCGCATCCGCGAAGAAGGCTATGCGGTGGACGACGAGGAGGTCGTCTCCGGGCTCACCTGCCTTGCCGTTCCCGTCCGGACGGCAGCGGCGCCCGTCACCTTCGCCATTTCGGTGTCCGGCTCCGGAAACCGGCCGCCGCGCCGCTCCCGGACCCCCGTGCCCGTCCGCCTGCGCGATGCGGCCGCCCGCGTCGCGGAGGCGATGACGCCGTTCGCCGCGCTGGTATAGGGACGTTCAGGCGAGACCGGCGAGCTTGCGGGCGTATCCGATGAACGCGGCGCGCTCCTTGGGGTCGAGCGGCGCCAGAATCTGCTCCTGCACCAGCTTCACGCCGGCTTCCATGTCGCGCAGCATGGCGAGGCCCTGCGGCGAGATCTCAAGCTCGTAGGCGCGGGCGTCGCGCTCCGAGCGGCGCTGATCGACGAGGCCTTTCGCGACGAGGCGCGTGATGATGCCGCCGAGCGTGTTGCGATCGGTGCCGGTGATGTCTGCAAGCTCCTGAACGCTCGCACCCGGCTGGCGCAGGAGCGCGATGAGGAGCGCGGTCTGCTGCCGGGTGAGGCCGAAGGCCGCCATGGTTTCGTTGAAGAGCTCGTGCGAGCGCTGGTGGCAGCGGCGGAGAAGATGGCCGGCGGTGAAGGCGAGATCGAAATCGGCGAATGGTTTTCTGACCATTCGCCGCTTTTAGGAACGATATTCGGGATCGTCCACCGTCAGATAGGCCCACATGCGTTCGCGGATCGCACCCGCCCACGTCGCGCGCGCAGCGCAGGCCGCGGCGTCAGGCGCGGGCGCGCCGGAGAGGCCGGCGGCGCGCCCGGCGAGATCGACGCGCGCCATGTCCTCCAGATACCAGGTGAGCACGACGGCCTCCTCGATGGAGCCGCCCGCGACGACCGCGCCGTTGCCGCGCATCAGGATGGCGCGCCCCTCGCCGAGCTGGTCCGCGAGCCTTGCGGCCGCGTCGTCGGAACGGAGGAGCTGGATGTCGTTCCAGAGTTCGGGCGCGGGGTGGAAATAGGCGCCGAAGCCGTGGCGCGGCACGGGCACCGCGCCGTGCGCGGCGAGCGTCATCACGTGCGGCGGCATGGAGCGGACGATACCGGCGACGTCCGGCCGCCGCCGGTAGATCTCGCGGTGGATGCGGACCTCGCCGAGCACGTTCTCGGGAAGCGGCGCGTCGATGCGGAGCAGGTGGCAGGGCTCGCCCGGCGGCACGAGGCCGAGCGGCATCGACGGCGAGACGAGGAAATGGTCGGCGTCGATGCGCAGCGAGCAGTGCCCGTAGGCGTGCATGAACCCGGCGCGCGCGACGGCGCGGCCCGCGATGCGCAGCCGCCGCTCGGCATCCGCCGGGGGCGCCGCGGTCATGCCTTCGCGGCCCGCCGCATCCGGCGCGCGCGCTCCTGGAGCCAGATCAGCAGGCCCGTCACCGACAGCAGCGTGAGCACGATGCCCGATGCGAAGACGATGATCGTCCAGATGGCCGGGCCATGACCGAAATGGATCGCCTCCATCACGGCGGTGACGCGCTCCGCGCGGCCGGGGGCCGGTTCCTCGCGGACCGTGGTGCTGCCGTCCGTGTCGTCCACGAGAACGGTGGCGGGGCCGCTCGGCGTGCGGAGGCCGACCGCCCAGACCGGATCTGTTTCGCCGGGCGTGAACACGGTGACGAGCGGTCCCGCGCCCGGGAGCGCACCCGCCGCGCGGTGGACGGCATCATCGACCGAAAGCGCGGGGCGGGCCATCGGCGCGGAGACCGGCGGGCCTTCCGTCGGCGCGCGGGCCGCCTCGGCGCTCGGCTCGACGAGCCGGCCGAACAGGCGGGGAAGCGCGATCCACGTGCCGGTCGCCGCCTCGAGGATGATGACGACGGCAAGCACGGCGCCGGTCTGGCGATGCAGGTTCATGCTCTTCGAATACTGCTTCCGCCACGCGAGCGCACGGAGGAGATTGCGGCGGCCCGGCCACCACAGCCACACGCCGATCGCCGAGGTGACAAGCAGGACGACGCCGGAGAGCGCCACGGCCTCGCGCCCGAAAGTCTTGAGCAGCAGGTGGCCGTGGATCGCGTGCATCGCCCAGATGAAGCCGCCCGCGCCTGCGCTCGTATCGAGGACGGTGCCGGTCTCGGGGTGCAGCCACACCTGCGCGCGGCTGGGCGGCCCGAGCCCCGCGGGCGGCGGTCCGTTGACGTCGCCCGCGACCATCACCGCGCCGCTTTCCGTGACGCGGAGGCCGCTGACGCGGTCGCCTGCGGGAAGCGCGGCGCGGGCCTTGTCGAGGAAGGCTTCCGTGGGCACGAAGCCGGAGGCGTCGGCGTTCGTGTAGCGGCCGGGGTTCAGCATAGCATCGAACGTATCGGGCCAGACGAGCACCGAGCCGGTGATGCCGAACGCCGCCATCACGACGAGCGTGGCAAGGCCGATCCAGCGGTGCAGCTTCAGCCAGAACAGCCGGATGCGCGCCTTGCGGCTGAGCACGGGGCCGGAACGGGCGGGGGCGGCGACCGTCGCCATGCTCAGGCCGCCGGGGCCTTCGACGCGCCCGCCGTGAACCAGTGCTGCGGCGCGACCTCGTTGATGAGAACGCGGACCTGCGCGGGCTGGACGCCGAGATGCTCCACGGCGGCGTCGGTGACGGCGCGCGCGAAATCGCTTTTCGCCTCCTGAGAACGGCCTTCGAGGATGTTCACCTGAACGATGGGCATGGCGCTACTCCGAGACAGAGAAACCGGTGAAGCCGAGCGTCTGGACTTCGAGCGAGACGTGGAGACCGGCGCTGAGCGCGCTCGCGGCGGTCGCGCCGCCCGCGAGCACGATGGACCCGGCATCGAGCTCGAGGCCGCGTTCGTCGGCGAGGCGCGCGGCGGCGGCGAGCGAGCGCGCCGGATGGCCGAGGATCGCGGCGCTCGACCCGATCGCCTCGGCGCGGCCGTTGAAGCTCATCACCATGCCGAGGTTGTCGAGGTCGCTGTCCGCGCGGCTCCACGCGCCGACCACGAACGCCGACGACGAGCTGTTATCGGCGACGACGTCGCTCAGCGAGAACCTGAACGCCTCGTAGCGCGAGTCGATGATCTCGAGCGCGGGCGCGACCGCCTCGACGGCATCCATCGCCTGCATGGGCGCCAGCTTGCCGCGAATGGGCCGCTTCAGCAGGAAGGCGATCTCCGGCTCGACGCGCGGGTGCACGAAATCCGCCATGCGGATGCTGCCGCCGTCCTCCACGAGCATGGCGTCGGTGAGCCGCCCGCAGATCATGTCGGAGACGCCCATCTGCACCATCTTGGCGCGGCTGGTGAAGCCCATCTTCATGCCGACGATGCGCTCGCCGCGCTGCAGCCGCGCGGCGATGCTCGCCTGCTGGATGCGGTAGGCGGCGTCGAGATCGAACGTGTCGTCGCCGGTGAACTGCGGCACGGCGGTCGCCGTGCGCGCGGCGTTGTCGAGGAACAGCCCGATGCGCTGGGTGTCGACGGTCATCATGCTTTCTCCCCGAAATGCGCGGCGACGCTGCCGAGGCCCTTGATGCGCGCGGTGTAGCTCGCGCCCGGCGTCACGGGAACCATCGGGCCGAGCGCACCGGACAGCACGACGTCGCCCGCCTTCAGGGGGCTGCCGAGCGCGGCCATGCGACGCGCGAGCCACAATGCGGCGTTCAGCGGATTGCCGAGGCAGGCCGCGCCGCAGCCGACCGAGACGGGCTCGCCCTTCAATTCCATCGACATGCCGCAGAGACGGAGGTCGAGGTCCGCGATCTTCGCCGGCGAGCCGCCGAGCACGTAGGCGCCGCTGGAGGCGTTGTCGGCGATGGTGTCGAGAATCGAGATTTTCCAGTCGGCGATGCGGCTGTCGACGATCTCGATGGCCGGAAGCGCGAAGGCGATCGCCGGGATGAGCCTGCCGAGCGTGATCTCGGCGTCGTCGAGGTCGCGGTCCATGACGAACGCGATCTCGGCCTCGACGCGCGGCTGGAGGAAGCGCGAGAGCGGAATGATCTCGTGGTCGCCGATCTCCATGTCGGCGAACAGCATTCCGTAGTCCGGCTGGTCGACGCCGAGCTGCGTCTGCACGGCCTTCGAGGTGAGGCCGATCTTGCGCCCGACAAGCGTGCGCGCACCGGCGAGCGCGCGGCGCGTGAGCTCGGACTGCACGGCATAGGCGCCGTCGATGCCGAGCGCGGCGATGCCGTCCTTCACGGGCGCGCAGGGGGTGCCGGACGCGGCGGCGGCGGAGAGCGCGTCCGCTGCGGCGATGACGGGGTTGCTGCTGCTCACGGTCTTACTCCTGCATCGGCGACGACGGCGGCGACGCCTTCCTTATCGACGATCTCCCACGCACGGATATATGTCGGCGTCTCGCGCGCGGCGTAATAGTCGCGCAGCTTCGCCAGCTGTTCGGTGCGGCCCGTCTTTTCGAGGACATAGCGTTCGAACGCAACGACATGGATGTGCGCGCGGATCGAGAAGGGGACGTCGGCGTATTTCGCGAAGATCGGCGACCTGTGCTCGATCGCCTGCGCATAGTGGTGCATCAGCTCGTGGAACGCGAGCAGCGCGAAGTCGTGCACGTAATAGTCGGTGTTCGACGCGAGGAAATCGTTCATGCGGATGATGAGCGGGAACGCCATCGAATCCGGCGCGCAGACCGAAAGCGTCGCCTGGATTTCCGAATAGGGGTAGGGGCGCCCGGCCGCTTCGAGCGCGAGGCGCATATACTCCCTGCCGGTCCTTTCCCACGCGGCCTCGAATTCGGCCTTGCGCGCGAGCAGTTCCTCGACGTCAGCCGGATTCGTGTCGCGGTGCAGCCATTCCTTGCAGACGCGGTCGAAGATCGTGCCGTGCGGGCCGGGGTAAAGGAACGTGACCTTCGGCTGCGGCATCTCCGCCGCGACTGCGGGCGCGGCGGCGAGCAGGCACGCCGCTGCTGCTGCTGCCCCAAAGGCGGCCCTAAAGATGGATGCAGACATTGCGCTGCTCGGTATAGAAATCGAGGCCGTGGAGGCCGCCTTCGCGTCCGATGCCCGATTTCTTCGAACCGCCGAACGCCGCGCGCAGATCGCGCAGGAACCAGCTGTTGATCCAGAGCGTGCCGACCTCGATGCGCTGCGCAAGGCGGTGCGCGCGCGACAGGTCGCCCGTCCACAGCGAGGCGGCGAGGCCGTAGGGGCTGGCGTTCGCAAGCGCGACGGCCTCGTCCTCCGCGTCGAACGGCGCGATGTGGCAGCAGGGCCCGAAGATCTCTTCCTGAATCACGGCCGAGCTTTCGGGAAGCCCGGTCCAGATCGTCGGTTCGATCCAGCTTCCGCCCGCGAGATTGCCCGGCATGTCGGGAATGCCGCCGCCGGTGACGATGGTCGCGCCTTCGGCCTTCGCCTTCGCGTAGTAGGAGAGCACCTTCTGGCGGTGCACGTCCGAGATGAGCGGGCCGAAGTTGGTGGCCTTGTCCCACGGATCGCCGGGCTTCAGCGTCTTCACCTGCGCGGCGAGCGTCTCGACGAACGCATCGAACAGCGGGCGCTCGACGTAGACGCGCTCGGTGCCGAGGCAGACCTGCCCGCAATTGAGGAACGCCGAGCGCATCGTGCCCGCGATGGCGCGGTCGAGATCGCAGTCGGCGAAGACGACCGCGGCGTTCTTGCCGCCAAGCTCGAAGGACACCGGCCGGATGCCGTCCGCCGCGGCTTTCATGATCGCCGTGCCCGTCACCGTTTCGCCGGTGAAGGTGATGCCGTCGATGTCGGGATGGCTGGTGAGGAACTCGCCGGTCGAGCCCGCGCCGAAACCGTTGACGACGTTGAAGACGCCCCTGGGGATGCCGACCTCGTTCATCACCTCGCCGAGCAGCGTGGCGGTGGCGGGGGTTTCCTCGGAGGGTTTCACCACCACGGTGTTGCCGCAGGCGAGCGCCGGCGCGACCTTCCATGTCATCAGCAGCAGCGGCAGGTTCCACGGGCAGACCACGGCAATGACGCCGCGCGGCGTGCGCAGGCTGTAGTTGAGCGCGCCGCGGCCGTCCGGCGTCGGCGCGGGGAAGGCTTCGCCCATCGCCATCGGCGCGGTGTCGGCGAAGAAGCTGAAGTTCGCGGCGCCCCGGGGAATGTCGAGGTGCGAGGCCATATCCGCCGGCTTGCCGGTGTCGAGCACCTCCGCGCGGAGAAACTCCTCCGAGCGTTCGGCGATGCGGTTCGCGAGCTTGCGGAGGATCGCGCCGCGCTCCGCCGCGGAGAGTCGCGCCCACGGGCCGGACAGGGCGGCACGCGCCGCGGCGACGGCGCGGTCCACCTGATCGCGGCCCGCTTCATACGTCGTGTAGGCGACCGCGCCGGTGACGGGGTCGATCACGTCGAAGCGGTTTGCGCCCGCGTCCTCGTAGGCGCCGTCGATGAATTGTCCCAATGATTTCATGGTGTTTCCCGAAGCCTGTCCGTGCAATCCGCACTCCTTGCGACACGCGGATGCGTTGCTGCTCCGCGGCGCCATCGTGATTCGAGATGCCCGAGGGTTTTCGAAATATCAAGCGTGATTCTGGAGATTGTGCACTGATACTGCCTAAAATTTAGAAAATTGGTTTGACGACCGGAAAAATGCGACGTAGACATTGCAATGGGATTTAATGCGTCGCAAAGGCGCTTTTCGCCGAAAGGGGGCAAACGATGAAAATACAGGTCCGTTCAATCGCTTGTGCAACGGTTTCGCTGGCGGCGCTGCTGGCGGGCGCGGCTCCCGCGTGGTCGCAGGAGGCGGCCGTCGAGGAAGAATTGATCATCGTCACCGGCACCAACATCCGCGGCGCGAACGTGATCGGCAGCGCGGTGCAGTCGCTCAGTTCCGACGACATCGCCAAGACCGGCAAAGCCACCATCGCCGAACTGATGCGCGAGCTTCCGGTGAACTTCGCGGGCGGCGTCGCCAACTCGGACAACAACCGCGGCGGGCAGGACACGAGCTCGATGGGGTCGAACCTCACCGGCGGCTCGGGCGTCAACCTGCGCGGTCTCGGCGCGCTGTCGACGCTCGTCCTGGTGAATGGGCGGCGCGTTGCGGTCTCCGGCCAGTTCGGCGACTTCGTCGACATCTCGAACATTCCCGTCGCCGCGATCGAGCGCATCGAGATCCTTCAGGACGGCGCTTCGGCCGTCTACGGCTCGGACGCCGTCGGCGGCGTGGTCAACATCATCCTGAAGCGCAAGGTGGACGGCCTTCACGCGCTCGCCCGCATCGGCACGACGACCGAGGGCGGCGGCACCGAGTATCAGGGCAGCCTCGTCTGGGGCACGGCGTGGGACAGCGGCAACCTCGTGCTCGGCTACGAGTATAACAAGCGCGAGAACGTGCTGGCCTCGAAGCGCGGCTTCAACGGCGGCGACCTCTCGGATCGCGGCGGTGTCAACTGGCCGATCTACACGAGCCGCGCGGGCAGCGCCGCCAACATCTTCTCGGGCAACGCGGCCTTCAACGGTGCCGTCGCCTACACGGTTCCGAATGGGCCGGGGACCGGCCTCACCATCGCCGACCTGACGCCGGCAACCGGCGGTTTCGGCAACAGCTTCGATCCGTGGGCCGGATTCGACATCATCCCGGAAATGCGGCGGCACAGCCTGTTCCTGTCGTTCGACCAGGAGGTCAGCGACAAGGTCTCGCTCTACGGCGGCGCCCGCTACACGGATCGCAAGGGCAGCTACAATACGGGTTACGCGCCGTTCTACGGCGCCGTGCCGACGACGAACCCGGCCTATATCACCGGCGTTTCGAACAACTTCGGCGTGCTGATCGACGACGTGCCGCTGACGCGCGATGTGCGTGTGAAGAGCCTCGCGCTCGAGGGCGGTGTCCGCATCGAGATGTTCGGCGACTGGCAGGCGGATGCCACGCTGTCGTACAGCCGCGAGAAGCAAGGCCGCCAAAGCACCATGCTGCGCGATTCGAACGTCGGCGAACGGTTGCCCAGCGGCGCGTTCGCACCGAGCTCCATCGTCTGCTCGCTGATGGGACCGGTCGCCACGCCGACGACGCCGCAGCAGACGTTCTGCGCCGGTCTCGGCTACGAGACGTGGAACCCCTATTCGACGCAGCCGCTTTCGGCCGCAGTGATCGACCAGCTCATCGGCTACGAGGACCTGACCTTCAATTCGGACGTGGTGCAGGGCACGGTGAAGTTCGACGGAACGCTTGTCGATCTGCCGGGCGGCGGGCTGAAGCTCGCGGCGGGCGTCGACTACCGCAAGGAGAAGATCAACGGTCTCCTCGATTTCAACTACCGCAGCATCAATCCCTACACGGTCGAATACGGCACGACGAAGCAGGACGTGTTCTCGATGTTCGCCGAGGCCTCGATTCCGATCGTCGGCGCGGAGAACGCGATGCCCGGCATCGCCGCGCTCGAGTTCTCCGCCGCGGTGCGCCACGAGACGTCGAGCAGCACCGGCCTCAAGGAGTTCTCGACGACGGACCCGAAGTTCGGCTTCCGCTACGCGCCGTTCGACGGTTTCAACATCCGCGGCAGCTGGGGCACTTCGTTCCACGCCCCGCCGATGCGCTTCCAGTACAGCGGCGCGCAGCCGGTGCCCGGCGGCAATGCCATCTTCTATGCGAACGCCTTCTACACGGCGCCGTGTGACACCACGCTCGTTGCGCTGAATGGCTTCTCGGTCACGCCGACCGGCTGCACCTTCACAGGCATGGTCGTGTCGGGTGGCGCAGGCCCGACGCTTGATCCCGAGACGGCCGAGACATGGACGCTCGGCTTCGACTTCACGCCGTCGTCGGTCCCCGGTCTCCGGCTCGCCGCGAACTATTTCAACATCGAGATCGAGAACCGGCTTGTCCGCATCACGTCGGGCACGCTCGGCGGCATCCTTGCGAATTACTTCGCGACCGGCACCAGCCCCTACATCAACAACCTCGTCTTCAATCCATCCGAAGCGCTGGTGCAGTCGTTGTTCGACGATCCGCGCTTCCTTGGCCTGTCGGGGCCGGGGCCGACGCGATCGGCTGACCAGATCGCCGCCATCATCTACGCGACGCAGACCAACCTCGCGAACCTGAAGATGAAGGGCCTCGACCTGTCGCTGAACTACGCGTTCGACGCGGGTTCGCTCGGCGGGTTCGAGCTGTTCGGCAACGGCACGCTCATCACCACCTACAAGGTGGAAGGCTCGCCGGGCAGCGGCTATGTCGACAAGCTCGGCGTCTACGAGAGCATGGGCAACCCGGTGAAGTTCAAGTCGCGGCAGGGTGTCGCGTGGAACAAGGGGCCGGTCTCGCTCGTCGTGTCCGCGAACTACACTGACGGCTACAAGTGCGAGGCGGGCTGCTTCGTGCCGTCCTCGACCGGCGCGCCCGTCGCCAACACCGATCCGGTCAAGATCGACTCGTGGCTGACGTTCGACCTCCAGCTCGGCGTCGACCTCGGCGGGCTCGGCGGCGCCTTCAAGGATGCGGGGCTCACCTTCAACGCGCTCAACATCTTCAACGAGGACCCGCCCTTCATCGACACGGGCCGCGTCGTGACCGGCAACGCGCCGGAGCCCTACGACACGGCGAACGCCACGATCATCGGGCGGACCGTCTCGCTGACGCTGACCAAGCGCTTCTAGGCAGGGCAGGCGGGGACCGGTGCGAACGTATCGGTCCCCTCGTGCTTTCACGGGGGTGGTTTCCAACGGCATCCCGTTCATTCTAGAATGCGCCGATGACCGAAGATCCTGACCAGAACGAAGACGTGGCGGTCGCCAAGACGATCGCCAACCACACCTATCAGCAGTTGCGTCGCGATATCGTTTCGGGCGTCCTCGCGCCCGGCTCCAAGCTGCGCATGGACATGCTGATCAAGCGCTACGGCGTCGGCATGAGCCCGCTGCGCGAGGCGCTGGTGCGATTGACCGGCGACGCGCTGGTGCACGCGGAAGGGCAGCGCGGGTTCTGGGTCTCGCCGATCTCGATCGAAGAGCTCGACGATACGATGGCGATCCGCACGCTGATCGAGACGGAGGCGGTGGTCCGGTCGATCGAGCACGGTGGCCCGGAATGGGAAGAGCGCGTTCGCCAGACCTACGAGACCCTGTCGTCGCTGGAGGCGCGGCTTTCCGAAAACGACGAGAGCGTACTCGCCCAGTGGGAGCGCGCCAACGCGCAGTTCCACGAAGCGCTCGTTTCGGCCTGCGGCTCGCCGTGGCTCGTCCGCCTGCGCCGTATGCTGCACCAGCATTCGGAGCGCTACCGGGCGATCTCGCTCGCCAACCGCCCGGCCGGGCGCGACGTCCACGACGAGCACGAAGCCATCGCCGAGGCGGCGCTCAGCCGGAAATCGCTGCGTGCCAGCCGGCTGATCGAGGTTCACCTGCAACGGACCGCCGATGCCGTGCGGGAGGCGATGCGGGCACGCGAGGAGGAAACCGCGCCGCCCAGAGGCAAGCGGCGTCAGAGCGCGCTGAAAACGGCGGGGTGACGAAAATGCAGTGACGGAGGGCAACGGGTGTTCTCCGGCGGGTAGAAGCGACGTATACGTTGTAATTGGGAGGGGTCCATGATCATACGCAAGGGGGTGTTGACGTGCGTGGCGGTATTGCTTGCGGGGGTGGCTGCGGCGCAGCCGCTGTCGCCGCTGGCCGAGGCGCGCACGCACGTCGGCGATGCCGACATCAATGTCGTGACGTTCCGTGCGATGGACGCGTTCTTCCCCTCGGCGCCCGTCGCCGCGGGACGGGCGGCGAAGCTGCCGGAACGCCGGAGCGCGCTTTCGCCGGAGGTGCGCTTCGCGGACGGCACGGCGCCGTTCGAGGCCGCGCTGGACCGCACGTACACGAACGCGCTGCTGGTGCTGCGGGACGGCGCGATCGTCGATGAGCGCTACCGCAACGGCTCGGGGCCGGACTCGCGCTTCACGAGCTGGTCGGTGGCGAAGTCGATCACCTCGATCCTCATCGGCATCGCGCTCGACAAGGGCATGATCGCAAGCGTCGCAGAGCCCGCCGACAAGTACGCGCCCGCGCTGAAGGGCACGGCCTTCGAGGGCGCGACGATCGAGGACCTGCTGACGATGCGCGACGGCACCAGCTACACCGAGCAGGTGCCGAACGGGGAGTCGACGCTCGACAGGATCAAGCGGCGCTCGTCCTATGCGAACTTCACGGGCTTTTCCGACGTGACGGGCCTCGACCTCACGCGCCTCCACGCGCCCGGCACGCATTTCAACTATTCGACGCTGACGAGCAGCCTGCTGGCGCGCGTCGTCGAGGGGGCGAGCGGCATGACGCTCGCCGCCTTCACGGAGAAATACCTCTGGAAGCCCGCGGGCATGGAGGCCTCCGCCTACTGGCAGCTCGACCGTTCGCCGCCCGAAGGGCTGGCGCTCGGCGGCAGCGGCTTCAATGCGACGCTCCGCGATTTCGGGCGCATCGGGCAACTGATGCTGGACGGCGGCCGGGCGAACGGCAAGCAGATCGTCTCGAAGGCGTGGGTGGAGAAATCGACGCGGCACTTCGGCGGCGGCCCCGTCATTCCCGGCGCACCGCGCGGCTACGGCTACCAGTGGTGGACGATGCTCGGCACCGACCGCTTCGAGGCGATCGGTATCCACGGCCAGTTCGTATCGGTCGATCCGGCAACCCGCACGGTGATCGTCAAGCTCAGCCACTGGCCCGAGAAGGGCGGACATCAACTCACCATCGAAACCCTTGCGCTCCTCGACGCCGTCCGGGGCGCAGTCTCGGCACAGGAAGGCAAACAATGATAACGACCGCGCTCATCGCTTTTGCCGCCGCGGCGGCCACGCCGCAGGCGACGTGCGCCACGCCCGAGCAGGCGACCGCCGTGCGCAGCTTCTACGCTTCGCTTCCGAGCGCGCCGCCGCTCGTGGCGCGGCGGCACATGAACCTTGCCGAGGAGATCGTCTCCTCGGGGCTGTCCGCCGACCATGCGACGGGCGTTTCGGGCGCGCACTTCAAGGCGGTGTGGGATTCGCTCAGCGAATGGCCGGTGGCCTTCTTCATCATGGACCAGAAGGGCTGGATCATGAAGTTCGAGGGGCCGGTGCCCGCGCTGCTCGGCAACAAGCGGACCGACGCTTTCACCGACGTGAAAGCGCCGGGCGAGAACGGCCTCATCAGCCACATCCGCCCGGATCTCGTCACCTCGATCCATGCCGTGGCGCTGCCCGGCGGCATGGGCCGCGACGGCAAGATGCGGGAAGGCATGACCCGCGCGGTGATCTTCTACGACGCCTCGAAGGACTCCGTGTTCGGCCTCTATGCGAGCCTTGCCGGCGAGGACCTGAACACGGCGGCGATCCCCGCCTTCGAGAAGACGATGGCGCTGATGCGGACGCTGCCGCAGGTCTGCGGGCGCTGACGGGGATGACGATGAGATCGTTTCTGCTCGGCGCCTGTCTCGCCGCCGCGTTTTCCGTGCCGCACGCCGCCGCGCAGGGCATACCCGCGCCGGAGGCATGGGAGTATGTGCGCATGACGCCCGAGGTGCGCAGCGCGCTCCGCGACCGGGTCGACGCCTTGCCGCCCGAGCTTCGGGAAGCGCACAACACGGAGCTGTCGGCCAACGTCAACACGCTGCCGACGTGGCTCTACGAAGCGCTCAGCAACGAGCTGGTGGCGCGGCATCATTGCACGACCGGAAGCTACAACGGTCCCAAGCCGAAGCCGCCGGTCCCCGACGCATGGGGCTATGTGAAGCGCGTGCCGCACCAGCGCTATCATTACCGCCTGCGCGCGCGCCTGCTGCCGCCCGATGAAAAGGCGGCCTACGACGCGAAGATGGCCGGGGAGATGGCGAAGTTGCCCGCCTGGCTGAAAGAGGCGCTGGAGGAAGAGGCCGTGCGCTATGACGCCTACCTCGGCCTCGATCCCTGCAAGCGTCCCGGCATCGGGGCGTTCTACAGCGATGCGCCGAAGGCGGTTTCCACGCCGCAATCGGTGCAGTGGGACCTGACCTCGGCGAAGGGCCACACCTATCGCATCATGATCGCGCCGCCGCTGTCGCCGCCGCCGGCCGAAGGCTGGCCGGTCGTCTACGTGCTCGACGGCAACGCCAATTTCGGAACGGTTTCGGATGCGCTGCGGCTGCAAGGGCGGCGGCCGGAGCGCACGGGCGTTTCCGCCGCGCTCGTCGTCGGCATCGGCTATCCGATCGACGGACCGTTCGACGAGAAGCGGCGGGGCTACGACTATGTCGTCCATTCGCCGGGCGCGACCTCGCCCAAGCATGGCGCGGACGGACAGCTCGAAGCCGACAGCGGCGGCGGCGCTGCGGACTTCCTGTCGTTCATCGAAACCGAGCTGAAACCGGCCGTCGAGAAGGCCTATGCGGTCGACCGGAAGCGGCAGACGCTGCTCGGCCATTCGTTCGGCGGGTTCTTCACGCTCTACACGCTGTTCAATCGCCCGCAGGCATTTCAGAACTACCTGGCGTTCAGCCCGTCCGTCTGGTGGAACAACCGCTCTCTCCTCGAGGACGAGCGCCGCTTCACCGCCGCGCGCAAGGCGAGCGATCCGCCCGTCAGCCTGTTCGTCGCGACGGGTGGCCTCGAGGAGACGCAGCGCATCCCGATGGTGACGGACAGCCGCGAGGTCGTCTCGCGCCTGAAGGCCATAGCGGATCGCGGCGTGAAGACGGACCTCTACATCGCCGAGGGCGAGGACCACGGCTCGATCGTGCCGACCGCGCTCAGCCGGGCGCTGCGCGCGCGGATCGGCGACGGCTTCGAAAAGACGGCAGGGAGGAAATAGGGAAGGGCGCTATTCGGCGCGGTGGAAGCTCTCCGCCGCGTTCGGATCGCCCTTGCCCCTGTATTTCGCATAGGCCGGATACGGGAACGCCGGTCGCGTGCGCAGCGGCGCGGCGTCCGCCGGGTCCGACAGCAGAAGCCGTTCCGGCGCCTTGCCGTTCTCGACCCAGTCGACGAGCGGCGTCAGCGCATCGAAGATATGCGGGGCAGGGCCGCCGCCTTCGTGGCTGATGCCCGGCACGACATAAAGCTGCGCGAACGTGTCCGTCTGCGTGCGCCCGCCCATGAACGCCTGCATCTTCTCGAACCAGTCGACGGTCATGGCGGCGGAGATGTACGCATCCGCCCAGCCGTGGACGATGATGATCTTGCCGCCGCGCGCCTTGAACGCGGTGAGATCGACGCTATCGGGATCGAGGATCTCCGACATCTCGTCGATCTCCGCCTTGCGGGCCGGATAGTCGAAGCCCATCCAGTCGTAGCCGGGGCCGGGATTGTCGCGGATCGCCATGTATTTGAGGCCGGTCGCCGCGCCGGTCAGCACGAACGGCTGTATCGGATTGCCGCGCTCGGGGAGGATGGCGATCGGCCATTCCTGCTCCGAGCCGGGATCGACGCGGTAGTCGAAATAGACGGTTCCGTCAGCGGTGGTCGGCTTCGCGTAGATCTTGCGGACGGCCTCCACCTGCGCCGCGTTCAGGCATTCGTTCCTCGCTTCCGACTGCCCCGCCTTGCAGAGCAGCACGCCGGGATCGAAATCGCATTTGCGCGGATCGCCGATGATGCCGTCGCGGAGGCCGTCGATGGCGTCGCACGCCTTCGTGACGGCGCCGTGGATCAGCGGGACCTTGTCGCTGTAGAGCAGGGGCGTCTTGCCGTCCGGATAGACGGCCTTCGCGATCCACGGGAAATGCGCGGCGTTCTTCGGGTTGTAGTTGACGACGGGCGCCATCGAAAACACGCCGTCGAAATCCTCCGGATACTTCTGCGCCGTGAACAGCCCGGCGTTGCCGCCCTTCGAGAAGCCCGCGATGTAGGAGAATTTCGGGCGGCTGCCATAGTAGGCCGCCGCGATCGCCTTGCCGACCTGCGCGGTGACATGGTTGGCGCGGTGGGCGAAATTGATGCGCGCCTCGATGTTGCGGTGCGCCCAGATCCCGTCGAACGGCTCCCGGCTGTAGTGCCCGCCGTCGTTGGTGATGGAGGCGTAGCCGTGGTGGAGGCCCGGCACCAACGTGTCCGGGTTGACCTTGCCGCACCAGCCCTCGCACGCCGCCAGCATGAAGCGGTTGTTCCACTGCGGGGGCGGCGGCAGCATCATCATGAACTTCACGTTCGGCGTGACATAGCCCTCGACGCGGCAATGATCGGGGAAACTGCCGAGCGGCGGCGTGGGGTTGCCCTGGGTGACGCCGCGATAGGCGAACATCTCCTGCTCGTCGGGCGTCGCCTGCCGGCCGGCGACATAGGCGGTGGCGACGATCTGGCCCGGCGAATCGGCGACCGCCTCGAGGCCGAGATGATTGAGCGCCTCGCACCGCGCGGCGGGCGTGTCGTCGGCCGCCGCCACGGCGGGCGCGGACTGCGCGAGGCTGGTCAGCGCCGAGGCGGCGAGGATCGTGGCAAGGACATGTCGCATCGGGTCAGGGCTTCACATCAATATCGAGCGCGGGATTGCGGTCGAAGAAATCGAACGGCCGCACGGTGATGCTGTGCCAGAGCACCGGCATCACCGGCCAATCCTCGGCGCGGACCTTGTGCTGCATACCGAAGGTCGGCCACAATACGATGTCGGCGTTCGCGATCGGGCGGTTGGCAGCGGCGAACTTGGGCAGGCCTTCGCCCGGCGGGCTCAGCACGGCGTATTCGCCGGCGGCGTAGCGCTCGTTCGGATCATAGGCCGTGATCCAGAGGTGGTTGTCGATGAACCCGGCGCGCCGGCGCGGAACATCGTCCTTGCTGAACAGTGTGTGCGCGGTGTGGCCGAGCATGAGCTGGTAGCTCGGCGGATAGCCGACATGGTTGCGCCGCGCCGGGTTGATGACACGCCACAGCGCCGGGTTGCCGTGCCCGACGGAGAGCTTGCCGTCGCCTTCGCGGCCGAGCGTCGTTTCCTCCGAAACCCAGATGCTGCGGCGCGGGTGATCGTCGGGCAGGCGGACGGTTTTCAGCTCGTCCTTCAGGAAGCTGTTCACCGGGCCGTCGATGTCGAGATCGAGGCGGAAGTTGAAATAATGGTCGTGGTTGACGCCGATGACGCCCTTGTCGACGAAACGGCCGTAGGCGTCGTCGCGCTTGCCGTTCACGAGAGCGGTCGCATCCTCGGCCTTCGAGGTCTGCACCGCGACGATTCCGGTCGCGCCCGTCACCACGCGGAACTGCCCGTCGCTTTCGAACACCCAGTCGAACACGTAGTCGTAGTTGCCGAGATCGGCGACCATGCGGACGACGAGCTCGCGCTTCGGGCGGCCGTCGTCGGCGTGGCGCCAGCTCATGTCGCCCGTGGTGCGCTCGAAGACGCAGATCACGTTGCCCTTCTCGGCGGGGCGGCCGTTGTCCTGCGTGATGAGGCCGCTCATGTACGCGGCGGTCTCCGGGCAGTCGATGCCGGGGGTCAGCGCGCCAGAGAGCCCGCCCATCGAATATTCGCCCGCGTCGAGCAGCGTGCGCGTGTACCAGTCGCGGCGCGGGTCCATGTAGGGCACGAAGATCTCGGAGAGATAGCCTTCGTACATCACGTCGCGGGACTTGCCGCCGTCGTTCCACGTGAGGCGGCTGATCTGCGTGCCGACGCGCTGGTCCGAGCGCAGGTGGAACGACCAGTTGCCCCACGTGATGCCGTGGCCGTCGATGGTGAAGCTGGGGCCGCCCGGCTGCGAGAGCGCGATGGGCGTCGGGAAGCCGCGCAGCGTGCCGAGGTTGGCGCGGTCGTAGTCGGCCTTCGTCGCGGTCGTCGGCACCACCTCGTCGTCGCTGATCTCCAGCACCTCGTTGGTGTTCACGTCGACGATGGCGATCAGCCCCTCGACGCGCCGCACGAACAGGTTGCGCACGCCGTTCACCGGGTCGCAGCGCACGATGGCGACGCGCTTGCCCGCGTATTTCGGTTCCGCATGGTTGCCGAGCGGCATGGCGCGGCAGTTGAGGAAGCGCGTCGTTTCGATGCCGCGCGCCTTCAGCTTCGCCTTGAAATCGGGATGGTTCAGCACCGCCTGCACGGGCGCGCCGAGGAATTCCTCGATCAGCCACGCGGGCTGCACGTCGCTGCGGACCTTCCAGTCGAGAACCGTGCCCCTGTCGAGATCGACCAGCGCCTCGACGGCGTTCGGGCCGTCCTTCAGGCGGACCTCGGCCTGACGCGGCAGGGCCTTCGCGCCCGGCTTCCACGCCAGCACCTTCGCCTTGTCGGGCGGACTCAGGGCGATGCGGGTGAAGCGCGTCTTCGGCGTCAGGCGGCCGGAGGATTCGAGGATTTCGAGAACCCGCCAGTGCTCGTTCCAGCCGAGCGGGTCGAGCGGGTGGCGAACCTCCGGCTGCGGCGTGGCGGGCTGCGCGGCGGCGGTGCCGGCAAAGCCCAGAAGGCCGGCTGCAAGCAGCAACAAGGCATGACGTTTCACAGTGTCCCCCTTCCCCCTTGACTTCCTGTTTCGAAAGGGGAATTACAACGTATACGTTGTATATGTAAAGAGGGGGCGACGCCATGGGTGAGGTACTCGGTCTGGGTGTGACGCACTATCCGCCGCTCAGCGGATGCGATGCGGACATGGCGAACATCCTGAAGGGACGGCTCCAGGACCCCGATGTTCCCGCGCACGAGAAGGACCCCGCGAACTGGCCCGCCGAGATGCGGGCGGAGTGGGGCGACGACGAAGGGCTCGCAGGCGCCGCGCGCCACCGCGCGGCGATGCTGCACGGGCTTCGCAAGGCGCGCGAGGCGCTCGATGCGTTCAACCCGGATTTCGTCATCATCTGGGGCGACGACCAGTACGAGAATTTCCGCGAGACGATCATCCCGCCGTTCTGCGTGATGGCCTATGAGGACATGGCCGTGCGCCCGTGGGGTCACGCCTCGGAATCGGCGATGTTCTCCGACAAGGAGGACGAGTGGGGCGGCGGCAAGCCGAACGTGTGGAAGGAACGCAAGGACTTCGAGATCATGGTGCGCGGCCACCGCAAGGCCGCCAAGCATATCGTGGAGTCGCTGCTCGAACGCGACTTCGACATCTCCTACGCCTACAAGCCGCTGCACCACCCGAGCATCCCGCACGCGTTCCTGAACTCGATCCTCTACCTCGACTACGATCGGCGCGGTTTCCCGTGGCCGGTGGTGCCGTTCCAGATCAACTGCTACGGCCGCGCGGTGATCAGCTACCGGGGCTTCATCAGCCGCCTTGCCGATCGCGGACGCGAGCTCGATCCGCCGTCGCCGTCGCCGCGCCGCGCGTTCGACCTCGGCGCGGAGGTCGCGCGCATCTGCGCCGAAAGCCCGTGGCGCGTCGCGCTCATCGCCTCGTCGAGCTGGAGCCACGCCTTCCTCGTCGACCGCACCTACCGGATGCAGCCGGACGTCGAACTCGACCGCAAGCTTTACGACGCGCTCGTCGCCGGGGACTGGGACGTGTGGCGCAACCTCACCCTGCGCCAGATCGAGGAGTCGGGCGATCAGGAACTGCTCAACTGGTTCGCGCTCGCGGGCGCGATGAACGCGCTCGGCCAGCCTTGCGCATGGTCCGATTTCGTGCAGACCTACGTGTTCAATTCGAGCAAGGTGACGGCGATCTTCCCACCGGCGGGAGGGCTGAAGGCATGAAGACACGAACCGCGCTCGGCATCCTGTTCGCAGCGGCCGTGACCGTGACGGCGGCAGCGCCCGCGGAGGCGCTGGCGCAGGCGGCGCAGGTCTCGGTGCTGCCGGACGCCACGGCGTGGGAAATGACCTCGAAGGCAGGGCACCGCTACCAGATCTTCGCGGCATGGCCGAAGGGAGAGGCGCCTGCGGGCGGCTGGCCGGTCGTCTACGTGCTCGACGCCAACATCATGTTCGGCACGATGGTGGACGCGGTGCACGCGATGGAGCGGCGGCAACCTTCGCAGCCCGCCGTGATCATCGGCATCGGCTATCCGCAGGATCTCGACGCGCGCATCGAGCGCGCCCGCGACCTGACGGCCCGGCTCGGCACGCCGGAGCCGACGCTGCCGGGAACAGGCGGCGCCGAGGGTTTCGCGGATTTCGTCGAAAGCGAACTGAAACCCGCGATCGCGGCGCGCTTCCGGGTCGATCCGGCGCGGGAGACCATCTTCGGCCATTCCTACGGCGGCCATTTCGTTCTCTACACGCTGGTGAACCGGCCGGGGCTTTTCGACAACTGGATCGCGGCGAGCCCGTCGCTCTGGTTCGAGAACCGGCTTCTTGCCAGTCACAACGTCCGCGACCGCATCGGCCCGAAGCTGGCGGCGAGCGGCGCGACGGGGCGCGTCCTCATCACGGCCGGGGAGTACGAACAGGGGGTCGATCCGGATTTCCCGAACCCGCGCCTGCCGGAGATGATGGAGCGCAAGATGGTGGACAATGCGCGTGAGTATGCCGAATTCCTCGCCGCGCAGCCCGGCATCGAGGCGCGTTTCGACAAGCTGGCGGGCGAGGACCACGGCAGCGTCATTCCCGCGGCGATCACGCGCGGCATACGTTTCGCGTTCGCGCCGGGGGCGAAGCAGCCTGCGCCCGCGCCGAAGCCTGTGCCGTTCAAGAATCCGACACGCTACAAGGTGCCCGATGCCGCCACCTATCTGAAGATGACGCCCGAGGCGCGCTACGATCTTCGCATAAAGGTGCGCCGTCTGCCGGAAACACAGCGCAAGGCGTGGGTGGCGGAATTCGAGCGCAGCCTCCAGACCGGCCTCACGTACTGGCCGAACCGCCTGCTCGCGGAAGAGCGCGTCGAGATGGACAGGAAGCACGGCACCGCGCCGGTCGATTGAACGACCGGCGCGGCGGCATCTGCCGCTACCCGCAGATGCGCGGCATCGAGGCGATGAGCGCGCGCGTGCGCTCGAAACCGGCGACGGCCTTGTCGTCGAACGGGTCGCTCTTGATCGAGGCGTAGACGCCGATCACGAGATGGCCGTCCGGCCCGAAGAACGAGATCGCACGCGTCTTGAAGCCGGGCTTCGCGTCGGCGAGTTCTGTCGCGTAGACGGCCGCGACCTGATCGAGCTGGATGTGCGAGTGCACGCCCCGGCCTTCGTCCGCGTACACGTCGATGTAGCCGTCCTTGGCGTCCTTCTGCGTGATCGGCACGAGGCTCGGGAAGGCGAAGGCGTGCTTGCTGCCCGGCGTCACCACCAGCGACACGCGCGTCGTCGCGCCCCATGCGTCGATGGAACTCCAGATCGTCTTCACCTGATCGGGCGTCACCGCCGTGCCGACGCTGAGCGCGGCGGGCAGGCCGCTCGCGATCGCGAACTCGGGGACGTTGAAGAAGCGGCTGGCGACCGTGAGCGGCACGCCGGGGCGGGTCTTTTCGTAATAGGCCCTGATGTTGCCCGCCTGCTCCGTGGTGGCGCAGGCTGGTGCGCCCGCGAGCGCGGGGGCTGCGAAGGCGGCGGTCAGCAGGAATGCAGAGATACGTGCGATCATCTTGTCATGGTCTCCGGGTTGTGCGGGAAAGGTTGATCGCCAGCAGGGCGGTGAGCAGCGCCGGCAGCGACACGGCGATGAAGATGCTGGAAAGCGGCCAGTCCGCCGCGAGCAGCAGGCCGCCGACCGTGGGGCCGACGATGGAGCCGATCCGCCCGACGGCAAGCGCGCCGCCGAGCGCGGTGGCGCGGACCTCCGCAGGATAGAGTCCGGCGTTCGCCGCGTTCATCGCGGTTTGCCCGCCGATGGTGAACAGGCCCGCGATGAACGCCAGCGTCATCAGCAGCGCGGTCTGGTTGCCGACGAAGCCGATCAGCACGAGGCTGATCCCGGCGATGGCGAAACCGGCGGCGAGCGTCTGGAACGATCCGAAGCGGTCGGCGAGGCGGCCGAGCACGATGCCACCGATGGCGCCGCCGAGATTGAGGAACACCGCCGAGATGATCGCGGTGTCGAGCGCAAGGCCGGATTCGCGCGCGACCGTGGGAAGCCAGCTCATCAGGAAATAGATCATCAGCAGGCTGTTGAAATAGGCGAGCCAGAGCTGCGCGGTCGTGCCCGCAAGGCCGCCCGCGAACAATGCGCCGTAGCCGGGGGCCTTCGCCGTGCTTGCCGAGGGCACGGGCGTTTCGGGAAGCGGCGTGCGGTCCGCGCCCGCCATCCGGTCGAGCAGGCGCTCGAGGCGCGCGCTGCGGCCCTCACGGCGGAGCAGATAATGCGGGCTTTCCGAAAGCCACGGCAGCAGCGCGAAAAGCAGCACGAGCGGCGCGGCGCCGCCCAGGATGAACACGCTTTCCCATCCGAAGGCCGGAATGAGGTGGCTGCTGATGTAGCCGCCGATCGCGGCGCCGAGCGGAAAGCCCGCGAACATGGTGGTGATCATCGTCGAACGCGCGCGCGGGGGCGCGACCTCGGCGGTGAGCGCGATGATGTTAGGCGTCGCGCCGCCGAGTCCGATGCCGGTCAGGAAGCGCAGCAGCAGAAGGACGATCCAGTTGTCGGCGAGCACTGTCGCGAAGCTGCCGATGCCGAAGGCGACCGTGCAGGCGATGATGACCGGGCGTCTGCCGAAACGGTCGGAGAGCGGGCCGAGCACGACCTGCCCGACCATGATGCCGACGAGCCCGGCGGAGAAGATGAGACCGAAGCGATCGGGCGTGATGCCCCATTGCTGGCCGAGAACCGGCGCGACGAAGGCGACCGACTGCGTGTCGAAACCGTCGAGCATGGCGACGAACGCGCAGAGCAGCGCCACCCGAATCTGGAACCAGCCGATCGGCGCGCGATCAAGGATCGCGTCGATCGGGGTTGCGCTTCCTGTTGCTGCCGGTGCCGCCATCCCCCACCTGTCCTCTTATGTGTGTGGGCTGCTTATTTCGAAAATTGAAACCTTGGTCAATCGAGATACGTGCAAATTCAGCAAATCCCACGTTATAAATTTCGATAAAATTCCGGAAGGGGTGCGTGTTACGCCGCGGGCGTTCTGGTCCATGCGATGACGAGAACGGACTCCCGGAACGCGAAGCGGCGCAGGTGGTCGCCGACCCCGGCTTCCATGCGGTCGAAACCCTCCTCCGGGCCTTCGAGCCGCAGCGTGAGCGTGTCGCCCTCGACCGTGAAGAGGCCGAGCGCGACGGGGAACTCGACGCGCCCGTGCGTGTCGCTCTGCTCGACCGGCAGGTGGTGCGCCCAGTGGCGGCACAGCGCCTTCAGGTAGCGCGCGGCGTTCGGGGTGCGGACCGTGCAGGTGCTGATCATCTGCCGCCCGCTGTATGCGCCGCCAGCGCATCGACACCGACCTGCGCGACCGCCGCGTCCATGTGCGACGGCGCGCCGCTCACCCCGATCGCGCCGACGATCCTGCCGCCGTGGAACACGGGGAGGCCGCCTTCGATCGGCATCATGTTGTCGATGGCGAGGATGGCGCTGTCGCCTTTCGCAACGGCGTCCTGGATCACCTTCGTCGGCTGCCGGGTGAGGGCGGAGGTCATCGCCTTGCGCAGCGCGATCTCGAAGCTGTGCGGAAGCGCGCCGTCCATGCGGCGGGCGAGCACGATGCTGCCCTGCTCGTCGACAACGACGATGGCAAGGCCGAGCTTGCGGGTTTCGGCTTCCTTCGCGGCGGCGTCCACCAGTGTGTCGGCCATGCCGATGCTGATCGTGCTCCGTGTCTGCGGACCGTGCGCGGCCGCCGGTGCGCCTGCCGCGAGAAGGGCCAGCGTGGTGATGATCAATTTCCGCATCGGGGATCGCCTTCCTTGTCAGTGACCGCCGCCGAGCGGCGGCTTTCCGGGTTCCGGGGAGCGGAGCCGGTCGGCCGTGATGTAGTCGCGGATCGCCTTGCTGTCTGCCGGAGTCAGCACGTCGCTGAAGCTCGCCATGCCGCCGTAGGCGAGCGCGCCTTCCAGCACGACCGCGTCGAATGCGTCGTACACCTCGGGCGGCATGTTCCAGAGGTTGGGGTAGCCGTTGGGCGCGCCCTTCGGCGCATGGCAGCGCGCGCAGAACTGCATGAACAGGCCCTGTCCGCGCGCGATCTCTTGCTCGCTGACCTTGCCGAGCGGCGGTGGAGGGTTCTGCTGCGCCGGTTCGATGCGCGGCGGCAGCGTCACCTTGCCGCCGCCCAGCCTGAACACGAACAGGTGCTCGCGGTTCTGATACGTATGCGCGGCGAAGCCGGGGAGGTAGCGCCCGTTCATCGCGCCGCCGAGGCCCGCCGCCACGGCGATGTACTGCGTGCCGTCGATCACGTAGCTCGTGGGCGGCGCCATGATGGCGAGGCCGGTCTCGATGCGCTTCAGGACCTTGCCGGTGGCGGCGTCATAGGCGGTGAACGTGCCGTCGGCGGCGCCCTGAAACACCAGCCCGCCGCCGGTGGCGAGCACGCCGCCGTTCCACCACGGCATCGGCTCGCTCTGCCAGACGATGCGGCCCTTCACGGGATCCCACGCCTTCAGCACCGCCTGATGCGTGAAGGCGGGCAGACCCTTCATCATCGCCGCGTCGGCCTCCGGGCTCGGCGGCGCGGCGCGGGCGCCGACATTGTTCGCGCCGGGCGCGAGCGTGATCTCGCCGCCCTGCGTCTCGAACTTCATCGGCATCTCGAGCGTGGGAATATAGACGAGGCCGGTTTCCGGGCTGTAGGCCATCGGCTGCCAGTTGTGCCCGCCCGCCGTCGATGGCCAGACGACTTTCGCCGCCGCGCGATAGTCGGCGCTTTCGGAAAAGACCGGGCGCCCGGTCTTCAGGTCGATGTGCTCCGCCCACGTCGCGTTGGTGAATTTTTCCGCCGACAGAAGCTCGCCGCTCGCGCGGTCGAGCACGTAGAAGAAGCCGTTCTTCGGCGCCTGCATGATGACCTTGCGGAACTTGCCCGCGATTTCGATGTCGGCGAGGATCATGTTCTGCGTCGCCGTGTAATCCCAGCTGTCGCCCGGCGTCGTCTGGTAGTGCCACTTGAGGCGGCCGCTCTTCGCGTCGATGGCGAGGATCGACGACAGATAGAGATTGTCCGGCCGCTCGCCGGGATTGCGGACCCACGCCGGCCACGGCCCGCCGTTGCCGACGCCGACATAGAGCAGGCCGAGATCGGGATCGTAGGCCATCGAATCCCACACCGTGCCGCCGCCGCCCATGTCCCAGCGGGCGTTCGCGCTCCATGTCCGCCTCGCCTCGGCGACTTCGGGATGCTCGTCCGGCCCCGCGCCCGGCACGGTGAAGAAGCGCCACGCGAGCTTGCCGGTGGCGGCATCGAACGCGCTCACATAGCCGCGCACGCCCATCTCGGCGCCGCCGTTGCCGATGACGATCCTGTCGCCCGCCCGGCTGCTCACGATGCGCGGCGCGCCGGTGATCGTGTAGGCGCGCGTGCGGTCGGTGATCGTGTCGACGCGCCACCTGACTGCGCCGGTCTTCGCATCGAGCGCGACCAGCCAGCCGTCGAGCGTGCCGACATAGACGACGCCCTTCCACACGGCGACGCCGCGGTTGACCGCGTCGCAGCAGGCGAGGCGCGCGGCGGCACCGTCGACTTCGGGGTCGTAGGACCATTTCGGCGTGCCGGTCTTCGCGTCGATCGCGTAGACGACGCTCCACGGGCCGGTGAAATAGAGCGTTCCGTCCACCATGATCGGCGAGGCCTGCACGCCGCGATGCGTGCGCCCGCGCACCACGAAGTCGTCGAACGTGAAGGCGAGGCCGAGATCGCCGACGTTTTGCGTGTCAATGCGATCGGCGGGCGTGTAGCGTTGCTCCCCGAAGCCGCGGCCGTGCAGCGGCCATTCGTCGGCGGAAGTGCCGGAAGGAAGCGGAAAGGGATCGGTCTCGCCGCCGGGCGTGTCGCAGGCGCCGACGAGCAACGCGCATGTGAAGAGGACGACCGAGAATCGCATGGAGTATCTCCCCCAGACCGTTCTCTGAGGCTTGAAATTTCGAAAATCAATCGGATTATTGCATGTCTCTACGTAATGTAGCACGATAATCTGGAAAATGAGACGAGAGGGTTTGCGAATGAAATGGCGCTGCGCGTTGATTCCGGTTCTGCTCGCGGCGGCCGCGCTTCCTGCGCAGGCCGAAGTGCTGCCGGACGTCGACAATCGGATTGAAAACGTGACGCCGCGTGTCGTCGCGTGGCGGCGCGACATCCACCAGAACCCCGAGCTCGGCAACCAGGAAGTCCGCACCGCGAAGCTGGTCGCGGCGCATCTCAGGAAGCTCGGCTTCGACGAGGTGCGGACGGGCATCGCGCATACGGGTGTGGTCGGCGTGCTGAAGGGCAAGCGGCCCGGCGGCGTGCTGGCGCTGCGCGCCGACATGGACGCGCTGCCGATCCGCGAGGCGACCGGCCTGCCGTTCGCCTCGAAGGTCGTCGTCGACGTGAACGGCACGCCGACGCCGGTGATGCACGCCTGCGGGCACGACGCGCACACGGCGATCCTGATGGGCGCGGCGGAGGTGCTCGCCGGGATGCGCGACCGCATCGCGGGCACGATCCTGTTCGTGTTCCAGCCCGCCGAGGAAGGCGTCGCCGGCGAGGAGGCGGGCGCGCGGCTGATGCTGAAGGAAGGCGCGTTCTCGCCGATCAGGCCGGATGCGATCTTCGGGCTCCACGTCGAGCCGGGCCGGGTGGGCGAGATCGACGCGCGGCCGGGGCCGATGCTGTCGAGCGCGACCGGGATCTCGATCAAACTCAAGGGCAGGCAGACGCACGCGGGGCGTCCGTGGGAGGGGACCGATCTTGTCAATCTTGCCGCGGACGTCGTGAAATCGCTGAACACGATCGCGGCGCGGCAGGTGAATGTTTTCGAATTCCCGAACGTGGTTTCCATCGGCGCGCTGCGCGCCGGGAACCGGGGCAACATCCTGCCCGGCGAGGCGACGCTGGACGGCACCATCCGCACGTTCGACCTTGCCCGCCGCGATGACCTGAAGACCCGCATCCGCACGACCGTGGCGGGACTCGCCGCGGGCTACGACGCGGAGGCTGATGTCAACTTCGAGGACGTGGCGCTCGTCACCGGCAACGACCCCACGCTTCTGGAAACCGTGATGCCGGCGCTGAAGGCCGCGGCGCCGAACGGCGTCAACACCGATGCGCTGATGCGCGGCGCGGCGGAGGACTTCTCGTTCTTCCAGGCCGAGGTGCCGGGGCTCTACTACATCCTCGGCGCGACGCCGCCCGGCATCCCGATCGACAAGGCGCCGACCAACCATTCGGACCGCTTCGACATCGACGAGGCCGTGCTGCCGATCGGCGTGAAGGCACACGTGCTGACGGCGCTCGCGTTCCTCGATTCCCGCGCCAACTAAGGGAAGCCTTCAACCCTCGCGGCAATAGGCCTCGGTGATGGCGCGGTGCATGGCGGTGTGGTCGAATTCCGGCTCCACGTCGCCCTCGTAGAGCATCAGCGCCATCAGCCCGAAATCCTGATGCTTGGCCTGATGACAATGGATCAGCGTCGGCCCCGGATTGCGCGCGACGAAATCCAGCTCGGCGGTGGTGAAGGGCTTGATGTTGATCGTGTCCTTCATCAGGCCGGGGCAGCGTTCCTTGTCCCAGCGCACCACCTCGAAATGATGCCGGTGCAGGTGCATCGGGTGCCCCTGATCGGTCCGGTTGTTGTAGACGAGCCGGTAGCGCTTGCCGGTCTCGACGCGGATGCGCCCGGTTTCCGGCCACGCCTTGCCGTTGAGCGTCCAGACGTTGTAGCCGTTCGGGCCGCCCGGAATGCGGCCGATGGTGAGTTCGATGCGCGCGTCCGGCTCGGGGACGGCACGCGCATCGGCGAAGCGGTCGAACGCCCATGTCCGCTTGACCGGTATCCAGCGCGGCTCGCCCGCCGCACCTGCATATTCGACGATCATGCCCATGCCCGCGCCGCGCTCGGCATCGTTCGCGGACCCGAGAATCCATTTCCCCGGGTTGTTCATCTCCACGATCACGTCGGCGCGCTCGCCCGGCCCCATCATCAGCACGTCGATGTCGCAGGGCGTCGGCACGGGGTAGCCGTCCATCGCGACGACGCGCAGCTTGTGGCCTGAAAGGCTGATCCAGTTGATCTCCGTCGCGCTCGCGTTGAGCAGCCGGAACAGCACGCGCTGGCCCTGCCGGACGCGCACGGGGGCATCGTGGCCGAGCAGGCGGCCGTTCATGGTGCCGTGGTCGAACGCGACCTCGAGGCCGTGCACGGGATCGTCCGGGCGCAGCGTCTGCCCCGGCACCCAGCGCGAGCCCCAGTGGTGCATCGCGACGCACACTTCCTGATCGTAGGCGCCGGGATCGTCGCCCTCGACGACGACGAAGCCGAAGAGGCCGCTGTAGGCGCCGAACATCAGCGTCTTCGCCGCGATCATGTGCGTGTGATACCAGTGCGTGCCGCCGGGCGTGGGCGCGAATTCGTAGCGCCGCGTCGCGAGCGGCGGCACGGGCGGCGTGCCTTCCTCCTCCGCGCCGTCGACGTCCGAGGGGATTTCGAGGCCGTGCCAGTGCACGATCTCGGGCGCTTGCAGCAGGTTCGTCACCTCGACGATCGCATTGCGGCCCTTCGGCAACCGGATGACCGGACCGGGAACCTGATCGTTATAGGCGAACGTATCGTAGACGATGCCGGGCGCGAGCTCGACCTTGTGCGGGGCGATGGCGAGGCGGACGTCGGGCGCGCGCTGCGCCGCGCCGATCATCGCTTGCGGCGCCGTGCAGGCGCCGAGCACAAGGCCCGCGCCGCCGAGAACATCGCGCCTGGAAAGATGTCCCGCTATGCCTCACCCCTTTCCGGTGTTCCGCGTTCGAGCATCAGCCGGATACCGGCAACCATATCGTCGACCCGCGGCCGATCCAGTGCCTGTGCGGCTGAAATCTTTCCTCGCCAAGACTCATCTCCGGACGTGATAACGTGAGAAGGTGAAAGCCCTGCCGTCATTGCAATGCATAGGCGACGATGGCGTCGTTCAGTTCAGGGTAAAGCCGGGCGGCGCCTCCGGCCGCGATGACGACATACTGCTTGCCATCGGCATGGTAGCTCATCGGTATGGCGACGCCTGGGGCCGGAAGCCGACTACGCCAAAGCTCCTCGCCGTTACGGACGTCGAGCGCACGAAACATGCCATCCATCGTCGCGCCGATGAAGACCAGACCTCCCTTGGTGATGAGAGGACCGGCAACATTCGCCGCGCCCCATCCGAAGGTTTCGGGGACCAGCAATCCAAATCGGCGAGATTGGCCAAGCGGTCTTTGCCAGTTGATTTGACCGGTAGCCATGTCAATTGACGTCAACGTACCCCATGGCGGGGCATTGCAGGGAATCCCGAGCGGGGAGAGAAACGGTGAACCGGAAAACCAGTACGGCGTGCCCTTGAGTTCCCGGCTGCTGAAGCCGTTGGCTCCCGCCGTATCGGCTTCGCCCAATTTCGTCAGCTTCAGGATCATCGAAATATTCTGGGCCTTGACGATCAATTGATTGGATTGCGGATCGTAGGCCGCTCCGCCCCAGTTCCCGCCCCCGAATACGGAGGGCAGGGCGACGGAGCCTTGCAGGCTGGGCGGTGTAAACATGCCGTCATGCCGATACCCGTCATAACGCGAGCGGCAGATCCAGCGATCCAGTGGGGTGACACCCCATGCACTATCGCGGTTCATGGTTTGATGCGCGAAGGTGGCCATACCCTGCGGCGCAGGCTGTGTCGGCGATGCCTTGTCACCCGCCATTGAACTTGCGGGGACGGGCACTTCCCTTATCGGCCACAGGGATTCACCCGTTGCCCTGTCGAACACGTAGATGAAACCCATTTTTGTCGGGAGGATAGCCACATCCCGCTTTTTGCCGTCCTTGGCAATCGTCACCAGCAGCGGATGCGCGCCGTTGTCATAGTCGAACAGGTCATGATGCACGGTTTGAAACGACCAGCGGACTTCACCTGTTTCTGCATCGAGCGCGACAAGTGCGCTGACAAGCGGCATGTCAAACCGGCGTGTGCCACCGAAAAAATCCGGCGAGGGGCTGGTCGTGGGGACATAGATCAACCCCCGCTTCTCATCGACGGTAATGCCGCCCCAGGCATTCGCCGCCCCGGTGACGTCGCGGTACTGCTCGGGGATCGGGTTGAATTCCCAAAGGAGCTTGCCGCTCCGTGCGTCCCATCCCCGCACCACGCCGTCATTCGCGTTCGTCACACTGTCGTTGGCACTTGTGCTGGTGACCAGAACATCTCCGATAACCGAGGGCGGAGCGGTCGTGCCACGCATCGGGTCATTGCCGTGGACAGGATAGTCCCAATTGCTGACATATCCCGGATGTCCCTTGTCGGAACCGAAATCCCGGCAAGGCTTCCCCGTGTCCGCGTCGAGCGCAAATACGTGCCCTTTGGTGTCGGCGCGGAAAATACGCTTTTCGCATTGTGCGCCTGTATGGGGCGTTCCGGATTCCCAATAGGTAACGCCGCGGCATATCCCGGCGCGGCGCTCATCCTTGACAAGCGGCCGACCTGTCGCCGGGTCGATAGCATGAGCATCGAATACCCAACGCTCTTTGCCGGTGGCCGGATCAAGCGCAAAGACGCGGTTGAGCGGTGTGCAGTAGTAGAGGTGATTGTTTGCGTGGATCGGCGTCACCTCATAGACAGTTGAACGTGCCTTGTTCACAGGATCGTCAATTATGTCTCCCGACTTGTGTGTCCACGCGACTTTCAGTCCGCGTACATTTTCCCGATTGATTTGATCCAGTCCGGAGTACTGGCTGCCCCCTCCGTTCCCGCCAAGCAGCGGCCATTGGGTTTCGGTGTGCTCGACATTAAGCGGGGGGATCGGACCCGGCGGCTTGTACCGGCCGGTAGCAGGAGGCAGCTGGCTGACTGCGATTGCGCCCAATCCCGCGACGACGATAGCGGCCGCGCCGATCAAGGCCCTTCTGGTTGTTTTTCGCATCCCGTATCTCTTCGAAAAAAATCAGGAAACAAGCGAAAGCAACGGACATTCGGACCGGAGTTCGACGGGCCGGCGGCAGGCGGCGCGTTTATTTCCTTTCTTTCGGCGCCACCTTGACGAAGCTGGACGCGACGTTCGGATCGCCCTTGCCCTTGTATTTCGCGTAGGCGGGGTAGGGGTACATCGGGCGGGTGCGGTTGGTGGCGTCGGTGGGACCGTCCGAAAGGATGAATTCCGTCGGTGCGACGCCTTCCTCGACCCACTTCACGAGCGCGTCCTGCGTATCGAAGACATAGGGGCCGGAGCCGCCGCTGCCGTGGTTCGCGCCGGGCGCGAGATAGAGCTGCGCGAACTTCGCGACGGTGTCCTTGCCCATGTACTTGCGGACCTTCTCGAACCAGTCGATCGTCATGTTCGCGGTGATCATCGCGTCGCCCCAGCCGTGCACGATGAGGAGCTTGCCGCCGCGCTTGTAGAAGGCGCTGAGATCGACCTCGTCCGGATCGAAGATCGTGGACATGTCGTCGATCTTCGCTTTCTCGGCGACGTAATCGAATTTCGTCCAGTCGTAGTTCGGACCCGGCGTGTCGCGCGTCACGAAATAGCGGATGCCGGTCGCCGCGCCGTTGAGCGCGAAGGGCACGCCGACCTCGTTGCTGCCGGGCACCGGCAGGATCGAGCGCGCCCAGTCATGCTCCGAGCCGATGTCGGTCGGATAGTCGAAATAGACCTCTCCGCGCGCGTTCACCGGCTTCGCATAGAGCTTGCGGACGGCATCGACCTGCGCCCGGTTGAGGCACTCGTGCTTCGCTTCGGACTGGCCCGGCTTGCAGAGCAGGACGACCGGATCGTACTTGCACTTGCGCGGATCGTCGATGACGCCGTCCTTCAGGCCGTCGATCTTGTCGCAGGCGTCGTTGGCGCCCTTCACGAGCAGCGGGATCTTGGCGGCGTCGAGCAGTGGTGTCTTGCCGTCCGGATGCACGGCGAGCGCGATCCACGGGAAATGCGCGGCGTTCTTCGGGTTGTAGTTGACGACGGGCGCCTTCACGAACACGCCGTCGAAATCCTCGGGGTATTTCTGCACCGAGAAGAGCCCTGCGTTGCCGCCCTTCGAGAAGCCGGTGATGTACGAATATTTCGGCGCGCTGCCGTAGAAGGCCTCGGTGATGAACTTGCCGACCTGCGCGGAGACGTGGTTGGCGTGGTAGGCGAAGTCGATGCGGCCCTGATCGTTCTTGTAGGCCCAGATGCCGTCGAACGGCGCGCGCCCATAGTGGCCGCCGTCGTTGGTGATCGTGGCGTAGCCGTCGTGAAGGCCGGGGACGACGATGTCCTCGCCCACCTTGCCGCACCACGCGTCGCAGGCGGCGAGCATGAAGCGGCCGTTCCACTTCTCGGGCGGCGGCAGCAGCAGGTTGAACTTCACGGCCGGAGTGACATAGCCCTCGACGCGGCAGTGCAGCGGGAAGGTCTCGAGCAGCGGCGTCACGTTGCCCTGCGAGTGGCCGCGCTTCATGAACATGATCTTCTCGGCGGGCGTCGCCTTGCGGTCCTTCACCACCATCGTGGCGACGATGTTGCCGGGCGTGTCCGCGGCATTTTCGATGCTGACGCTGTTCAGCGCATCGCAGCGCGCGGCGAAATCCTCCGCGGCCGTGGGTGCGGGCGCGGCCGGCGGCGTCGCTGCCCATGCCGGCGCTGTGACGAGGCTGCCGACCAGCGGCAGAAGTGCATGACGAAACGTGCGGATCATCGGATTCGAACCCCTCCAGTTATTCCCTTGTGCAACAGGATAATTTCGAAAATAAATTCGTCCAGATAAATTATCGTCAAAAATATCGTCGTTATTTCGATATTTCGACCTCTGTGCCTATTTGCCGATCTCGTTGAAGCGCGAGACGGCGGCGCCTTCGCCTTCCTTCGCCATGCGGTTCACGTCCGCGATGAGGAAGGCGTGGATGGCGGCGGAGTCCTTTTCGGAAAGGATGTCGCGGAACGGCGCCATGCCCGCGTCGGCGAACGCGCCGTCGAGCAGGATGGCGCTGAAATTCTCGTGCGCCGCGGGGTCCATGTTCCAGAGGTTCGGGTAGGAACCCGGCGCGCCGCGGAAGGAATGGCAGCGCGCGCAATTGTGGTAGAAAAGCTCGGCACCGCGCGCGATGACCTTGGGGTCCGTCACGGTCTGCTTCGGAAGCGGCAGCTTCTCCTCCGGCGCGCGCTTCGGCGGCAGCGGCACGGCGCCGCCGTCCAGCCTGAACACGAACAGGCTTTCGCGGTTCTCATGGGTGTGCGCCGCTGCGCCGTCCGGGAAGTAGGCGCTTTCCGAGCCGCCGAGGCCGCCGAGCGCGGCGATGTATTGCACGCCGTCCACCGCGTAGGCGATCGGCGGCGCGAGTATGGCGACGCCGGTGTCGATGGTCTTCAGCACCTTGCCGGTCCTCGCGTCGTAGGCGCGGAACTTGCCGTCCGTGGTGCCCTGGAAGACGAGGCCGCCGCCGGTCGAAAGCAGCCCGCCGCTCCACCACGGCTGCGGCGCGGATTCCCACACCACCTTGCGCGCCACCGGGTCCCACGCCTTCAGCACGCTCTGCACCTTGGGCTTCGGCTGGTTCGCGAGCAGCGGTTCGTCCTCCGCCTCGAACGGCGGCATCAGCGGCGGACCCTTGCCCTCGTTCAGGCTGCCCGGCTGGTAGGTGACGCTGTCGTAGCCGACGTATTTCATCGGCGCCTCCAGCACGGGGATGTAGACGAGGCCGGTGTCCGGGCTGAACGCCATCGGCTGCCAGTTGTGGCCGCCCGAGACGGACGGCCAGATGATCTTCGGCGAGGTCTTGTAGTCCATCGCGGCGTTGAGCACGGGCCGCCCGGTCTTCATGTCGACATGGCTCGCCCATGTGACGGTGGTGAAGGGGTCGGCGGAGATGAGTTCGCCGCTCGCGCGGTCGAGAACGTAGAAGAAGCCGTTCTTCGGCGCCTGCATGATCACCTTGCGGGTTTTGCCCGCGATTTCGAGGTCGGCGAGGATCATGTGCTGCGTCGCGCCGAAGTCCCAGCTGTCGGCGGGCGTCGTCTGGTAGTGCCATTTCAGGCGGCCGGTGTTCGCGTCGATGGCGAGGATCGACGAGAGGTAGAGGTTGTCGCCGCCCGTGGGATCGCGCAGCCAGCTCGGGTGCGGCACGCCGTTGCTGGTGCCCGCGTAGACGAGATTGAGGTCGGGATCATAGGCGATGGCGTCGTAGACGGTGCCGCCGCCGCCGAGGTCCCAGCGCGACTCCTTGCCCCATGTCTTGCGCGCCTCGGCCAGCTCCGGGTGCTCGTCGGGCTGCGAGGGGTCGCCGGGGACCGTGAAAAAGCGCCACGCGAGCTTGCCGGTCCTGAGATCGTAGGCGGAGACGTAGCCGCGCGCATCCATGTCGCCGCCGCCGTTGCCGATGACGACGGTGCGGCCCGCGATGCGCGGCGCGCCGGTGACGCTGTAGCTCTTCGCGCGGTCGATCAGCGTGTCCACGCGCCACAGGCGCTTGCCGGTCTTCGCGTCGAGCGCATCGAGCCAGCCGTCGACGACGCCGACGTAGACGCGCCCGTCCGCGTAGGCGACGCCCTTGTTGTTGACGTCGCAGCAGGTCTTGCGCGCCCACGCGCCCTCGGCCTCGGGATCGTAGGTCCACAGGCGCGCGCCGGTCTTCGCGTCGAGCGCGTAGACGACGCTCCACGGGCCGGTCGCGTACATCACGTCGTCCACGACGAGCGGCGTGCCCTGATTGCCGCGATGCACGCGGCCGCGCACGACGAAGTCGTCGAACATCCATGCGAGGCCGAGACGATCGACATTGCCCGTATCAATCGCGGCGAGCGGGGAATGGCGTTCTTCGCGGGACGTGAGGCCGGTGTGCGTCCAGTCCGTGCCGCCGCTGCCGCTCCACGAGCAGGCGGCGATCATCCCCGCGACCCCGCCGACCGCCAGCAGGGCTTTGAATCGAAGCGCCATGATCAATGTCCCCATCCCTTTAAAGCGACGTGTACGTTGTTTTCGGCGATGAAACAAGATTGGCCGGTATGAATCGCGCCGCCGGAACCAACCCTCGGGTCAGAAGATCCATTCGAGGCTTGCGCCGGCCGTGCGCGGCCGCGCCGTCGTGACCTGCCGGAAGCTCTGCCGGTACGGCGAGTAGGAGGCCTGATACACGCTGTAGAGCGTGCCGCGCGTGTCGAACATGTTGTCGACGAAAAGGCGCAGGACGTGCCGCCCGAGCGGCAGGCGGACGCCGAGGTTGGCGAGCCAGTAGTCGCCGAGGCGCGCATACTGCGGGTTCGGGACGTCTCCGGCGAGGCCCGGCCGCACGGGGCCGAAATCCGCGGTCGAGGCGCCCGTGTACGTCACCATCAGGTTGATGCCCGCTTCGCCGTCGCCGAGCGGGCGGGCGTAGTCGACGATCGCGGAACCCGAGACGCGCGGGACGAACGGGCTGCGCTCGCCCGCGAAGCCGATGTCGCTGATGCGCTCGCGGAGCCGCACGTCGGTCCACGCCGCGCCGAGCGACAGGCTGAGGCCCGGCGACAGCCAGTCGCGCGTGCGGATTTCCAGTTCCGCGCCCCGGCCGCGCGCCTTGCCGGCATTGCCGCGCAGGCCGTTCAGTGTCGGCAGCTGCACCTGCGTCTGCATCTTCGACCAGTCGATGGCGTAGAGCGCGGCGTTGAGGGCGACGTCGGCGCCGAGGTTCAGGCGCCCGCCGATCTCGTAGTTCCAGATCCTGTCGGAATTGAACTGCTTGTAGCCTTGCGGGATCGGAGACGAGGTGGTTTCCACGTTGTAGCCGCCCGGACGGACGCCTTGCGCGATCGTCAGGTAGACGAGGCCGGCGCCGCGCGCGAGGTCGTAGGAGGTGTTGAAGCGGTAGCTCTCGCCGCTCTCGTCGTAGCGGCCGAGGCTGATGTCGGTGGGCAGCGGCTCCCGCAGCGCAAGGCCGTCGCCGTCCCGGTGCGCAACGCTCCAGAAGTCCATGATGACGCGGCGCTGGCGCCGCCGGAAATCGTAGTGGCGCGCGCCGAGCGAGACGCGCCACGCCGGTGTGATCCTGTATCCCACCTCTCCGAACAGCGCGGAGTGGCGGAACGTCTCCCGGCCGCCGGAGAAGGAGAAATGATCGTCCGACAGGCCGGTCTGGAGGAACGCCTCGATGTCGCCCTGACCGGGAAAGGGCACGGGCGCGAACAGGTCGTAGGCGTTGCGATGCGTCGAGCGGTAATAGTAGCCGCCGAGAATCCAGTCGAGCCGGCTCTCCGCGCCGGAGACCAGACGGATTTCCTGCGCCCACGACCGCGCATCGTCGCGGCCCCTGTTGTAGATCGTGAATTCGGGAAGCGGGAACCGCTGGCCGACGCGCAGCGCCCACGTCTGGTCGCGGCGGGCGTAGGTGAAGTCCTGCGACTGCCTGCGGTCGACGTCGAACAGGCTGGTGGTGGAGGTCAGCGTGGCGAAGCCCAGATCCTGCTCCACGTTCACGGCGCCGAGGTTCGCGGTTTCGGTCATCCAGCCCGCGTTGGGGTGGCTCACGGTGTCCGGCCCCAGCGTGCTCTCGGACCAGCTTCGCTCGCCGTACCGCGATCTCTGGCGGTAGTAGCTGATGTCGATCGTCGTGCCCTCGGCGGGAAGCAGCCTCAGCGCGGCGCGCAGCGAGACGGTGGACTCGTCGTTGACGTCGTGGGTCCCCAGCCGCGCGTTGTCGAGATAGCCGCCGCTGCGGAAATGGCCGGCGGCGACGCGGAGGGCGGCCTTTTCGGAGACGAGCGGAAGGTTGGCGCTGCCGGTCAACTCGTAGTCGGTGCCGCCGCCCTTCACTGTGCCCGCCATTCCCGCGACCTTGCCTTCGAAGCCGCCCGGATCGGGTTTCACCGAGACGTAGCGGATCACGCCGCCGATCGCGCCCGCGCCGTAGAGCGTGCCCTGCGGCCCGCGCAGCACCTCGATGCGCTCGACCTCGAGCAGCTTCAGGTCGAGCGGGCGGAAGGTCACGGGGCGGTCGACGTTGATGTCGTCCACGAACACGGCGGTCGTCGCGACGAGGCCGATGTCGGTGCCCGACCGCAGCCCGCGAAGGAACGGCCGGAAGCCGTCGCGCCCGCCTTCGTCGCTGAACGTGAGGCCGGGGATGGTGCGGGCGTAGTCGGCGAGGCGGCGCGCGCCCGTCCGGTTCAGCGTCCGCCCGGAAAGCACCTGGATATTGTACGGCACCTCCGCGACGCTCGTGTCCCGGCGCGTGGCGGTGACGATGATCTCGGCGTCCTCGACGGGCGCGCGCGCCGGGCGGGGAACGATCGCGACGGCGCCCGAACGGTCGGTGCGCGCCTCCAGCCCGGTGCCGCGCAGGATCAGGCGCAGCGCCGCCCTTGCCGTCAGCCTGCCGCGCACGGCTTCGGCCTGCAATCCGCTGACCTGATCCGTGCTGTAGAGGATGCTGAGGCCGGATTGCCGCGCGAGATCATCGAGCATCACGGCGAGATCGCCGCCTGCGATGTCGAGGCCGCGCGGGTCGGTTTGGGCGCGCGCGGAAAGGGCGAGGGCGCAAAGGCACGCGCCGATCGCGACTGTCGCTATCCGTCCGCTATGACGATTCACTGGGCCCTTTCGGGGCGCATGTCAGGGAAGAACGAGGGCCACTCACATGTCCTCGACATCCCCTCTCAGCGCCGCCTTTCCTCCCGAAATTTCGATCGTGTCCCCCGAGGTCACGACCTGCAACCCGAATACGTTCTCCAGCAGCCGTGTGAAAGCGTCGATGTCGGTGGCGCGGAAGCTGCCGCCGATGCGGAGCGCCGCGGTGTCCTCGTCGGCGATCCTGATCTGGCGATGATTGTAGCGGTTGAACTCGTCGACGGCGGCGCGCAGCGTCACATCGTTGAAGCGGAGCTGGTCGTTGCGCCACGCAAGCGCTTCCTCGACCCGTTGGGGCGCCTCCGTCTGCACGAGGATCGAAGCCTGCTCGACGGTCGCCGTGTCGCCCGCCGTCAGCAGCGTCGCAGCGCCCGTGCCGTCCGCCGCGCCGACCCGGACGCGGCCTTCCAGAACCGCGACGCTGAGCCGCGTGTCGTCCTTTCGCACCGAGAAGCGGGTGCCCACCACCGTGATCCGGCGCGAACCCGAATAGACGACGAACGGATGCGCCTTGTCCGGCGCGATGGAGAAGAACGCCTCCCCCTGATCGAGCCACGCGGTGCGCTGCCGGTCGTTGACCGTGGCCCGCAGGCGGCTGTTCGTGTTGAGTTCGATGCTGCTGCCGTCGTCGAGCGATATGGTCGACCGGCCGCCGACCTTCGTCGCGTAGGTGAGCGTGGCGGGCTCGGTGCTGCGCATCAGCGGGATGCCGACGACGAGGAGGACCGCAGCGGCGGCGGCCAGCGCGGCGGACCACGCCGCCTTGCGCCAGCGCGGCCCCCGCGTATCCGCGGTCGGGCGGGCGGCGAGAGTGTCGAGTTTCTCCCAGCCCGCGCGCAGCCTCAGATAGGCGACGCGGTGTTCGGTCGACTGGCCGATCCAGTTTTCGAAATCGGCATTGTCCCCGGCGTTCCAGTCCTGCCCGTCCTGCCGCGCGATCCACAGCGCGGCCTGCTGCTCGATGGCTTCACGCTGGCTCATCGCCGCCTCCCCGGGCAACGAGACGCAGGCGTGCGGGCGGGCGCTTGATCCTGCCGTCGCCGCCCGACATGAAGTCTATGAGCGCGCGCATCCCCAGCGCCGTCTGGCGCTCCACCGTGTCTATGCCGATGTTCATCTCGCGCGCGACCTGCTTCTGCGACAGGCCTTTCACCTTGCGGAGCAGGATCACCTCGCGGCAGCGCGGCGGGAGGTTGCCGAGGCCCTCCTCGACGCGGCGAAGCTCGTCGCGGGCGAGGGCGTTGCGCTCGGGCGTGACGGAATCGACGCCGAGGTCGTCGATCTCCCCGCTCTGCTCGATGTGCACGATCTTCGCGCGCCGCGCGTGGCTGACGAGCAGGTTGCGGGCCACGGTCCGGACGAAGGCGGAGACATGGACGGGGCGGGAAACGCGCGCGGCATCATAGACCTGCGTGTAGATTTCCTGCCGCAAATCCTCGGGTTCCGCCAGAGTCCCGCAGTTTCGTCGCAGGTATCGCATCAGCATGGGCTCGCAGGCCAGCACCTCGGTCATGAACCACCGATCCAGGTCATCAAGGCCGCCCTCGCCGCCAGCTTTCACCAACACATCTCCCGCCGACATGGTACAGAGACGCATCGCCGGCCAAAATCCGGTACACGATACAGGGTTCGGGGCGGCCTATGAAGTCCGGCCGTCCGTTCCGAGCCCGGCGATCTTGCGCGCGGCAGCGACAAAATCGGCCCGTTCGGCGGCGGCGAGCGGTGCCAGCATGAGCGCCTCGACGCGCCGCGTTTCGTCCTCGATCGCCAGCAGCACCGCAAGGCCGTCGGCGGATATGCGAAGGTCATGGCAGCGCGGATCGCGCGCCGAGCGCCGCCGGACGACGACGCCCCGGGCAATGAGCCGCGCGATGATCTCGCGCAGCGTGTTGCGGTCGATGCCGGTGCGGGCGGTGAGCGCGCGGAAGCTGCTGCCGGGCGACTGGTGAACGGCGATCAGGACCGCCGTCTGCTGGGGGTGAGGGAGAATTCGGCAGCGGCCTCGCTGAACAGCGCCTGAAACCGCTGGTGGCACCGGCGGAGGAGATGTCCGGGCGCCCATCCAAGGTCGAAGTCCTCAAACGGAAGCCCGGACATGCCGATCCGTCATTCGTCGACCGGCGCAGTGCCGTATTTCTCGTCCATCCGCACGCGCTCTTCGTGCAGGCGGCGGTGCTGGTCGTAGGTGAGGCCCGCGCCGAGCTGGTACTGGAAGCGGTCGTTCCATGCCTTGCGCTGCGCTTCGGGCAGGGCGCGGATACGCAGGCGCAGCCGGTAGCGCTCTTCGCCCGTCATGCGCGTGTAGGTCGGGGCGTCCGGCACGGGGATTCCGGTCGGGTTCGTGAACGCCGCGGGCTTCGGTGCCGGGGCAGGCATCTTCGCCGTCCGCGAGTAGGCGAAGTGCACGCCGTGTCCGATGGCGGCCGGGATCACGCTGCCGTGGTCGAGCCCGTCCACCGCGATGAACTTCGCCTCGATGCCGGGCAGGCCCGCGAGCCAGCCCGCATATTCGCGGGCGTTGTCCACCTGCGTGCGCTGCTGGAGCTCGCGCGGCGATTCGGGCGGGAAATCGGGGTCCGGGTCCTGCTCGTACTCGCCCACCGTGATGAGGACGCGCGCCGACAGGCCCTGCGTCTCCATCTTGGGGCCGAGCCGCCCGCGGAAGTTGCCGCGCTTCACCATGCCGCTCTCGAACCAGATCGAGGGGCTCGCCGCGACATAGGTATCGAACGTGTCCGGGCGGTTGACGAGTGTGTAGAGCGTGAACAGGCCGCCGAGCGAATGGCCGAACAGCATCTCGCGCTTGCCGTCGATCTTCCAGCGCTTGCCGATCGCGGGCTTCAGCGTGTCGCGCACGAACGCAAGGAACGCCTCCGCGCCGCCGGTGCCGGGGGTCTTGTTGGGTTCGGAGCCGTAGGCGGGCGTGTAGTCGATCGCGCGTTCCTTGCGCGGGTCCGCGCTTGACGGATAGCCGATGCCGACGACGACGCTGTGTTCGCCGACGTCCTGCCGCCGCGCCATCAGCCGCACCGCTTCGGTCATCGCGCCGAACATGATGTGCGGATCGAGGACATAGACGACCGGATAACCCTCGGCGGGCGCGGGGCCTGTCGGCGCGGCGACGACGATCTCGTAGAGGCGCCCGCTCGCGGCGGCGAGGGCGAAGGTCTCGATCGCCTCGTGCGTCATGCGCGCGGGCGTTTCGGCGTGCGCGGGCGCGGACAGCACGACGACAAAGGCCGCGGCGGCGAAACGGAGCTTGCGGTACATGGGGGGCACAATCCTTTGCAGGCCGTCAGATGAACATCATCGCGGGTCGAGCGCGAACCCGAGCGCGGCATTGAGCGCGGCGGGCAGCATCGACACGTGCTCCTGCCCCTCGATTTCCTTGTAGTAGACCCGCATCGGCGCCACCGATTTCACCATCTCGCGGGCATCCTGAACGATGTATCCGAGTTCCTCGGCCCCGACGACGACCATCAGCTCGTTGTTGTCGCCCCGCTTCTGCCGCTCCGCCAGATAGCGGTCGCGCTCGGCGAGGAGCGAGCGGTCGTTCCACCAGATCGAGGGGCTGCCCGCGACATATTTCCGGAAGGCGTCCGGCCTGTTGAACAGCACGTGGAGCACGAACTGCCCGCCGAGCGAATGGCCGAACAGCGTCTGCCGTTCGGGGTCGACCTTGTAGCGGCTTTCGACGAGCGGCTTCACGCGATCGAGAAGCAGCGCGAGGAACGCATCGCGCCCGCCGGTGCGCTGCACGCTCTTCATCTTGGCCGGGACGAATTTCGGGTTCGTCTTCGGCGTCATGTCGAAGAAGCGGCGGGGGCCGTCGAACGGCGTGTCGATGGGGTAGCCGACCGCGACGATGATCGCGGGGCCGATGCGCCCGGCCTGAAGCCGCGCCGCGTCCACCATCGAGCCGAACACCGAGTTGCCGTCGAGCAGGTAGATCACCGGATAGCCCGTGGCGGGCGCGGGGCCGGCCGGTGCGGACACGAAGACGCGATAGGCGCCGTTTTCGGAGGTGATGTCGAATTGCCGCGCGCCGCTGATCGCAGCGGCGGCCTCGGCGGGGGGCGGCGAGGTTTCACCGCCTCCCGCCGCCGCAGCGGACGCGGCCTGCGTCGCCGCTGCGGTGAGGAGGACGCTCGCGACGGGGACGAGCAGGCCGGACAGTGTCATGGGACGCCTTTCCCGTTTCGCTCAGAACCTCTTGGTGAGCTGGAACGAGACGAAACGCCCGCGCCCGCTTGCGTTGTTGGCGTCGTAGGCGTCCGGGCGTGCCCGGTTCGGCGCGCCGCCGTCGACGAAGGGCGGGTCCTTGTCGAAGACGTTGACCGCCGAGAGCGTGGCGACGAGGCCGCTGAGGAAGCCGGAGTCCGCCTTGAAGGCATAGCTCGCCTGCAGGTCGACCGTGGTCCAGTCGTCGATCCGGCGTGTCTCGCCCGGCTGCAGCACGGCCGCCGTGCCCGCGGGGTTCATCGCGTACACGGTCATGTTCCGGTAGGCGCCGATGTAGTTCACCGTCGCGGAAAGGCCGAGATGCTCGCCCTGCCACGAAAGGCGCCCCTGCGTGCGGAACGAGACCGGGTTCGCGAGTGCGCCCTGATAGACGTTGAGCAGGCTCTGGTATGCGGCGCCCGGCGCGGATTGCAGCTTGTAGGAGAACAGCTTGGTGGCGTTCGCGGCGAGCTGGAAGGTGCCGAGCCGTTCGGTCGGGATCTGGTAGTCGACCCGCATGTCGAGCCCGCGTTCCTTCAGCGCGCCGAAGTTGCGGTAGGTCGCGTAGGCGACCATCGCCACCTCGTCGGGCGTGCGGAAGATCGACGTCACCTGACCCGAATAGCGCGGGTCCGCCATCAGCGAGGCGACGAGTTCGGGGGAGGGATCGAAGACGAACAGGTCGGCGAAGATGCTGTTCGGGTTGGTGACGGCGTCGGCGAGATAGACCGGCACGTCGCCGCCGCTGATGATGCGGATGCGATCCTTGATCTTCACGTCGAAATAGTTCGCCTCCAGACGCAGGCCGGGCACGAACGAAGGCTGGTATTCGAAGCCGAACGAGAAGGTTTCGGCCTTCTCCGGCCTCAGGTCCGGATTGCCGCCGACGACGACGAGGGTCGTGACCGTGCAGTTGGTGCCGGGCGCGCCGGTGACGTTCTGCTCGACGACGGTGTTGCCGCAGGGGACGCTGTAGCCGCGGTCCGACATCGAGATGGCGTTGCCGCCGCCGACGGGGGCCGGGCCGGTGTCGCGGTCGCGAAGGCCGGGCGCGTGGAACGACGTGCCCCATGTGCCGCGCAGCGTCAGGTCGCCCGCCGGTTTCCAGCGGAAGCTCGCCTTGGGATTGGTGGTCGAGGTGTAGTCGAAATACTTCTCGTGCCGCAGCGCGAAGGAGAGGTCGAGCTCCTGCACGAACGGCATCGCGTTGTCGGCGCCGACGAGCGGGACGAGCACCTCGCCGTAGAGCGCGCCCACGGTGCGCGAGTGCGTGTTGTACTTCACGTATTCCGTGTCGATGCTGGCGGTGTTGTAGAGGAGGTTGCCCGAGATCTTCTCGTGGCGGATGTCGATGCCGCCGGCGAGCTTCACCGCGCCGCCCGGAATCTCGAACAGCGTGCCGTCCGCCTTCGCCATGCCCTGCCAGACCTGCGACAGGAACGACAGCGTCTGGAAGCCGATCACCTGCGAAACCGCCTCCGGGCTGTTGTTCGCGATCGACGTGAACGGGTTGAACGGAACGTAGCCGAGCGCGGCGCAGAACTGCTTGGTCGGGTCCGTGCCCGCATAGGTGGAGGGGACGCCCATCACGGCGCAGTCGAGCGAGTTCGGCGCCTGCACCAGATTGCCGCCCATCAGGATCTGGTCGAAATTGTTGGCACCGTTGCGCAGCGCGTCCGAACGCCGCGACTGGTCCTCCGCCCCGTAGGTGAAGGAGACTTCGGCCTGCCAGTCGCTGAACAGCGGGATGTCGGCCACCAGCGACGCGCCGTAGCTGTCGACGGCGTAGTCGCTTTCCAGAACCTTCTCGGTGACGAGATAGTTGACGTTGATGAGGTTCTCCACCGGCAGCCCGGGCCGGAACGCGCGCGTCGCATACAGGCCCGGAAGATTGGTGGGATTGGTGATGAAATAGGGGTTGGTGTCGCGAACCGCCGCACCCTGAAGGCCGAGCGACGTGTAGCCGAGATAGGCGTGGCCGCGGCGGCGCGTGTAGCGGAAATCGGCGTGGAGGGAGGCGTTCCCGACGTCCTGGTTCCACGCGACGTAGACGCTGTGGCGCTCCTGCCGCGGGCTGAGGTCGACCTCGTCGTAGGGGTCGTTCGTGCTGAAGGGATTGCCGGCGGCCGGAAGCAGATCGGCGGCGGTGAGCCCGACGCCGTTCTGGTTCGGCGGAATGATGTAGGTGGGATTCGCCGTCGCGCCCGCTGCGGCGCCGGTGATGTTCGCCTGCACGCCGAAACGGTTGTTGAGACGCCGCCAGTTGATGCCCCCGACGGACTCGAAGTTCGCGCCGTAGGTGAAATCGCGGTCCTCGGCGCGGATGCGGGTCTGCTTGCTGAATTCGTAGGCGACGGAGATGTCGCCGGTGTCCCATGTCGTGCCGAGCGTCTGGCTGAACTGGGTGAGGCGTCCGCCGCCCTGCGTCGCCTCGCCGTAGCGCAGCGTCGTCACGGGATCGGTGAAGCGTTTCTTCAGGATGAAGTTCACGACACCGCCGACGGCATCGGAGCCGTAGATAGCCGATGCGCCGTCCGTCACCACCTCGACGCGCTCGATGACGGCGAGCGGGATGTTCGAGATGTCGACGAATTCCGCGTACTGGCCCGAGCCGGGCATCCGGCGGCCGTTGACGAGCGTCAGCGTCGAGAGCGGGCCGAGGCCGCGCAGGTTCAGGCCCTGTCCGGCCGAGACGTTGGCGCCGTTGTTGCCGATGCGCGAGACGCCGACGCTGAGCTGGTCGCTTTCGACGCCGCCCTGAAAGTTCTGCGGCAGGTCGCGCAGATATTCGGAAACGCTCGCCTTGCCCGATTGCAAGATGTCCTCGGTACCGATGGTGAGGAGCGGCGCACCCGTCGGCGCGACGCCGCGGATGTTGCTGCCGGTGACGACGATCTCCTCGCCGGCCACGACGCCGGTTTGCGCCCGCGCCGCTGTGGCTGCCAGCGCGAGAACGGAAATACCTGAAATATAAAGAATTTTCTTCGTCATAAGTCCCCCTTGTCCCCGGAAGTCCGCTTTTCCCGAGCGGCGTTTCACGGTGCTGCGTTGCTGGCTTTCAGCGGGGGACGTCAATCAAATTTCGAAAAAAATGGCGTGTGTTACGGATAATTGTTTTTCAATCGTCTCTTATATCTGATTTTTTCGATATTTTTGTCGAACAGGAGAGGGCGTTGCGCAAACTCATGATTTCGTTGTGGAAACACGGTCGCGCAGGATCGCCGGGCACCGATCGGCTGTCGAAGCGCGGGATCGGATCGGCCGCGAGGCTGCGGCGAATCGGCCTGGCCGCCGGTTTCATCCTGCTGCTGGCGCCGACCGCCGCCGTGCAGGCCGAAACTTCGAAGCTCCCCGAGGCGGTGACGCGGCAGGCGTCGGTGCGGCTCGGCGACGGCCGCTCGCTCGCCTATCAGGTCACGGCGGGCGCGCTTCCGGTCGAAGGGCCGGGCGGCGAACTCCTCGGCGAGGTCAGCTACACGGCCTATGTGGCGGCGGGGCAGGAGAGGGCGCGCCGTCCCGTGACCTTCGCGTTCAACGGCGGTCCCGGCGCGTCATCGGTGTTCCTCCACATCGGCCTCCTTGGCCCGAAGCGCGTCGACTTCGCCGTTGCCGGGTCGACGCCTTCGGATGCCACGCCGCTCCTCGACAATCCCGATACGTGGCTCGCCTTCACCGATCTCGTGTTCGTCGATCCGGTCGGCACCGGCTTCAGCAAGGCGCACGCCGCGCCGGACGCCGCGCGCAAGCATTTCTTCGGGACGCGTCAGGACGCCGATTATCTGTCCGGCTTCGTCGCCCGCTGGCTTGCGAAGAACGGCCGCATGGCGTCGCCCAAGTATCTGGTCGGCGAAAGCTACGCGGGCATCCGCGTGCCCAAGATGGCGTACCGGCTGGTGAAGGTGGAAGGCGTCGCGGTCTCCGGCATCATCCTGCTGTCGCCGCTGCTCAATTCCGTGATGTCGGCGGAGCCCGACATTTCGCCGCTGCCGTGGGTGTCGCGCCTGCCGTCGATGGCGGCGACGCATCTCGAACGGCAGGGCAAGCTCACCGACGCCGCGATGCGCGAGGTCGAGACCTATGCGCGCGGCGACTATATCCGCGACCTGATGCTCGGCCGCGAAGACCCCGCCGCCGCCACCCGCGCGGCGGACAGGGTCGCCGACCTGATCGGGCTGCCGGCGGAAACGGTGCGCCGCCTCGGCGCGCGCGTCAGCAACCTCGTCTACACGCGCGAACTCGAAAAGGAGAAAGGCGTCTTCGTCAGCGCCTACGACCCGGTCGTGACCAACTTCGATCCCTATCCGTTTTCCGCCGAGCGGCAGGGCGACGACGCGATCCTGCAAGGCAGCATCGCGCCGCTCACCTCCGCGATCGTCCATTATGTGACGCAGGACATCGGCTGGAAGCCCGAGAACACCTACATGACGCTGAACATCCCGCTCAATCGCGGCTGGGACAGCGGCGAGGGCTTGCAGGAGTCGGTCAGCGACCTCCGCAAGGCGATGGCGATGGACGGCAACATGAAGCTGCTCATCTCCCACGGCTACACCGATCTGCGCACGCCCTATTTCGCGAGCAAGCTGGCGTTCGGGCAGCTCCCGCCGATGGGCGACGCGGGAAGAGCGCGCTTCACCGTCTATCCCGGCGGGCACATGTTCTATTCGCGCGCCGACAGCCGCGCCGCCTACATGCGCGACGTGCGCTGGGCCTACAGCCGGGGGAACTGACATGGCGGAAACGATCGACCGCCGCTGCCTGCTCGGCGGGGCCGCAACCGCCGGGGCCGTGCTGATGTCGCGGCCGGCGGCGGCCGAAACCGCCGCAGCCGTGACCGTTCGCAACAGCGCCGAATTCGCGCTCGTGAATGCGGACGGCTACGCCTACCGGATTCAGGTTTCGCTGCCGCTCCAGCCCGCGCCGGCGGAAGGGTTTCCGGTGCTCTACGTGCTCGACGGGAATTCCGCGTTCGGCACCGTGACGGACATGGTGCGCGTGCAGAGCCGCTTCCCGCAGGACACGGGCATCCCGCCCGCGATCGTCGTCGGCATCGGCTATCCGATCGACGGCCCGTTCGATCCGGTGCGGCGCGTGTTCGATCTCACCGTGCCGACGGCGGCGTCGGAATTCCCGCCGCGGCCGGACGGCAAGCCGCGCGACGAGAACGCCACCGGCGGCGCCGACGCGTTCGCGCGCTTCATCATCGAAACGGTGCAGCCCGAAATCGCACGGCGCTGGAAGGTCGACCGCAACCGGCAAATCCTCGCCGGACATTCGCTCGGCGGGCTGTTCTGCCTGCACACGATGTTCCACCATTTCGGGCATTTCCGCGGCTACATCGCGCTCAGCCCCTCGGTGTGGTGGAAACGGCGCTACATCCTCGCGGCCGCGCGGGATTTCGTGGCGCGGCAGCAGGTGCGGGTGTGGACCGAAAGCCTGTTCATCGGCGTCGGCGAACGCGAGCAGGACGGCAGCGAGCCCGAGGAGACGCGGATGGTCGACAATGCGCGGCTGGTCTCGGAGGCGTTGCGGCCGCTCGCCGCGCGCGGTCTCGCAAGCGGCTTCGCGGTCGCGCCGGACGAGCACCACCGCTCCGCCGTCCCCGCATTGATCAGCCGGGCCTCGCGCTTCGTCTTCGCCGCCATGGCGTGATCTCCCGCTTTCAAAGGACAACCCCATGAAAACACAGTCCATCGCCTTGCTGCTTCTCGCCGCCGCGCTTCCCGTGAACGTCGCCGCGAAGGCCGAAACCATCGAGGCCGCACCGGTCGCGCTCGAAGGAACGGAGGTCCGTTCGCTCCAGTCGGCGCAGGGCCTCGACTACCGCATCTTCATCTCCACGCCCACGGAGCAGGCGCCGCCGGGCGGCTGGCCCGTGGTCTATGTGCTCGACGGAAACGGCTGGTTCCTGCCGTTCGCGCAGCTCGCGCGCATGGTCGGCCGCCGCCCCGATCACAACGGGCGGCTTCCGGCCGTCGTCGTCGGCATCGGCTATCCCGGCGAGCGGCCGTTCCATTCCGAACGCCGGACGTGGGATTTCACGCCGCCCGTCGCGCTCCGCGAGCCGCCGCCCGCGCCCGGCGGCAAGCCGTGGTCGCGCACCGGCGGGTCGGAGGATTTCCTCGACTTCCTCAAGACGCGCGTGAAGCCGATGATCGAGGCCGAGTTCAGGATCGACACCGGGCGGCAGGCGCTCTACGGCCACTCGCTCGGCGGCCTGTTCGCGCTGCACGCCGCGTTCACGCGGCCGGACAGCTTCCAGTATTTCGGCGCGATGAGTCCGTCGATCTGGTGGAACAAGACTTATGTGACGGACGAGGAGAAGGCGTTTCCCGCCGTGCTCGCGAAGCACAAGGGGCGGGTCAACCTCTTCATCGGCGTCGGCGCGGGCGAGCTTCCGCACATGGTCGGCGATGCCGACGCGATGGCGAAGCGGATCGCGGCGGCGAAATACGACGGCCTCGATTTCACCTACGTCGCCTTTCCGGGCGAGGAGCATATCTCCGTCGCGACACCGGCGTTCACGCGTTTCTACGACGCCGTGTTCGCGGCGACGGAAACGGACAAGGCGAGCTATCTGAAGGCCTACGACCTCGGGCAGGATGCGAAGGCGCTCGAAGACGCGGACGCCTATTTCAGGCTGACGCCCCAGCGGCAGGCCGCCGTGCGCCGCGCCGGGCGCAGCCTCGCCAATGCCGATCCCGCGGCGTTCGACCGGCGGCTGCGCGGCTGGATCGCGGCGCTTCCGGCGCACGCGCGCGGCGCGGTGCAGAAGCAGCACGATCTCTGGGATCGCAGGACCGGCACCGTGCCGGTTCCCTACTGAGCGATGGCGTCTCCCCCTGAACCCCGGCGGCTGCCGACGCTCGCCGATGTCGAGCAGGCCGCGCGCGCCATCGCGGGCGCGGTCGCGGACACACCGTTCATGCTCAGCGAGACGCTGTCGGCAAGCGCGGGCTGCAACCTCTACCTGAAGTTCGAGAACCTCCAGTTCACCGCCTCGTTCAAGGAACGCGGGGCGCTCAGCAAGCTGCTGTCGCTGTCGGCGGCGGAGCGGGCGGCGGGCGTCTGCGCGATGTCCGCGGGCAACCATGCGCAGGGCGTCGCCTATCACGCGCACCGTCTCGGCATCGCGGCGACGATCGTGATGCCCGAAGGCACGCCGCTCACCAAGATCTCGCGCACGCGCGATCACGGCGCGAACGTCATCGTGCACGGCGGCAATCTCGGCGCGGCGCTCGCGCTGGCGAACGAGCTGGCCGCGCGCGACGGGATGACGTTCGTCCACCCCTATGCCGATCCGGCGGTGATCGCAGGGCAGGGGACGCTGGCGCTCGAGATGCTGGGCGCGGTGCCGTCGCTCGACGTCATCGTCGTGCCCGTGGGCGGCGGCGGGCTCATTTCCGGCATCGCCATCGCGGCGAAGGCGATCAAGCCTTCGATCCGCGTCATCGGCGTGCAGTCGGAGGTGTATCAGTCGATGGCCTGCGCGGTGGCCAGAACGCAGCCGCCCGCCGCGGACCGGCTCACCATTGCGGAGGGGATCGCCGTCAAGGAGGCGCATCCGTACACGCGGGAGATCGTCTCGCGTTTCGTCGACGAGATGCTCGTCGTCGAGGAGGCTGCGATCGAGCGTGCCGTCGCCGACCTGCTCGCCATCGAGAAAACCGTGGCCGAAGGCGCGGGCGCTGCCGCGCTCGCGGGCGTGATGAGCAACCGGGAGCGGTTTCGCGGCCTCAACGTGGCCGTGCCGCTCAGCGGCGGCAACATTGATCTCAGGGTCCTCGCCTCGGTCGCGATGCGCGCGCTGGTGCGCGGCGGGCAGCTCATGCGCTTCGCCATCTCTGTGAACGACCAGCCCGGAACGCTGGCCCGCCTCGCGACGCTGCTCGGCCAGCTCGGCGCCAACATCATCGAGATCACACACGACCGGCTGGCGCTGTCCTCGAGCCCCAAGGGCGCGGTGATCGACGTGGTCGTCGAGGTTCAGGACCATGCCCACCGCGCGGTCATCGTGGACCGGCTGCGGGAGGAGGGCTTCACGCCGACGCTTTGGCAGGACGCCGTCTGACGGGCGGACGCTTTTCGGGACGCGCCGGGGCGCGTAGAGAGGACGGCCCCGATCCCCGGACGGAGACCGTCATGCTCCAGCTCTACGGCCACCCCTTTTCCTCCTACACGTGGAAGGTGCAGATCGCGCTCCTTGAAAAGGACATTCCCTACGCGTTTCGCGTCCTCGATGCGGAGCACGCGGACAATGTCGACGCGCTGCGCGGCCACTGGCCGCCCGGCAAGTTCCCCGTGCTCGTCGACGGCGACCGCCCGGTGATCGAATCCTCGATCATCATCGAATATCTGGACCTGCATTGTCCCGGATCGCGCCGCCTCGTGCCGGAGGCGCCGGAGGCCGCGCTCGCGGCGCGGTTTCTCGATCGGGTCTTCGACAACCACGTGATGGGCCCCATGCAGGCCGTCGTGGGCGAATATCTCGTCGACGCGCAGGCGCCGGACAGGTCGCGGATCGACCGCGCCTGCGCGGCGCTCGACACGATCTACGCGTGGCTCGACGAAAAGCTGGGCGACGGCGGCTGGGCCTGCGGCGCCGACTTCACCATCGCCGACTGCGCGGCGGCGCCCGCGCTGTTCTACGCGGACTGGGTGCGCCCGATCGACCCCGTGCACGTGCGGCTCAAGGCCTATCGCGCCCGGCTGCTGGCACGCCCGTCCGTCGCCCGCTGCGTGGAGGGCGCCCGCCCGTACCGTGCCTTCTTCCCGCCCGGCGCGCCGGATCGGGATTGAGTTTCGCGAACATCGCACGTGTTCGGCTCGGGCGAAAGGTAGTCCGAGGGACGGGAGCGCGCCGCGAAGGCACCCTGAGAGGAACTGGCCTACCGCCGACTCGCCGCCGCGCGCAGGCTCGCCGTCACCGACCGGCTGGGCACCGAAATGTGCGTTTCGTCGTCCAGCAGCATGTACTCGACGCGCAGGCCGTGGCCCGACAGCGCCTCCATGCGCTTCGCGAGCGCACCGGCGTCGGCGGCCATGGTGCCGTCCTCCAGCGCGCCCGCCATCAGCAGCAGGCGGCTCGTGCGGCCGAGAGCGGGGTCCTTTTCGACGCGCGCCCTGAAGGCCTGCTCTTCGGCGAGGATGGACTGGTTGTCCCACCAGATCGAGGGGCTGGTCGCGATGATGGTGCGGAAGGCGCCGGGGCGCGCATAGAGGACGTGGAGCGCGAACAGGCCGCCGAGCGAATGGCCGTAGAGCGACTGGCGGTGAGCGTCCACGGAATAGCGCTTGCCGATCGCCGGGCGCAGTTCGTCGAGCAGGAATTTCAGGAACCGGTCGCGGCCGCCGCTCTTGTGCCCGGCGTAGGCCTGTTTCAGCGCGGGCGTTTCAATGGGCGCGGTGAAATCGAACATGCGCCGCGAATCGTAGATGTGCTCGCCCGGATGGCCGACGCCGACGACGATCATCTTGTCGATGTCGCCGGTGCCGAAGCAGTGGATGCGGCGGGCCTCGGCGAAGCCGGCGAACATCGCGTTTCCGTCGAGCACGTAGAGGACCGGATAGCCGCCTTCGGGCGCCGGCGCGGCAGGGCGGGAAACGAAGATGCGGAACACCTGACCGTCGCCGGAGGTCATGTCCCACGTCTCGGTCTCGGGCATGGTGTAGGGAGCCGCGGCCGGTTCGTATGCGGTCGCCGCCGCGGCCGGGACCGCGAGCAAGGCGATGACGCTGAAGGTGACGGCCAGTGGTCTCGAACGCATCGTGTCATGCCTCTCCTGCTGGTGGTCGGCGGTCCGCCCACGGCTGCGCCTCTTCGAGCGCTGTGCCGAGCGCGAGCAGCAGATCGTCGCCGCCTTTCGGAGCCCAGAACATCGCGCCCGCCGGGAGCCCGTCCGACGCCGTGAACAGCGGCAGCGACAGCCCGGGATAGCCCGCCATGTTCTGAAGCTGCGTGTAGTTCACGTGGCGGAAGTGATCGCGCCAGAGCGCGTCGAACGCCCGGTCCGGTGCAAGCAGGCCGAGCGGCGGCGGCGTGCTGCTGGTGACGGGCCCGAGCACCGCGTCGTAGTCTTGCCAGAACGATTCGAGTTCCCGGTCGATACCGGAGACGGCGGCGAGCGCAGCGGCGAGATCGTCGGGCGTCATGCGGCCGCGCCGTTCGGCAAGGCCGAGCGTCCACGGTTCGAGAAGCCCGTCCGCTTCCGCGCCCAGCCGGGCGCGGCAAAGGTCGACGACTTCGCCGCCGCCGTAGCTCCACAGGATGTCGAAGGCGCGGCCGAGCGCGGCGAGGTCGAGCGGCGGTTCGCGCGGCTCGACGCGGTGCCCCAGCGTCTCGCACAGCGATGCCGCCTTGCCGATCACCTCTGCGACGGCCGGGTCGGGCGGCAGCCCGTTGAGGCCGCTCAGGCTCATCGCGATCCTGAGCGGGCGGGCGATCTTCATCTCGCCGGGCGGCTGCGCGCGCAGGAACTGCGCGGCCCAGATCGTGTCGCGCATCGAGCGGCCGTAGAGGCCGTCGGAGGTCAGCAGATCGTCGATCAGGCTCGCGGCGCGGGCGCGGAGGTTCCAGCCCCGGCTCGGCTTGAAGCCGATGATGCCGCAGTGCGAGGCGGGGATGCGGATCGAGCCGCCGCCGTCGCTCCCCGTCGCCAGCGGCACCATCCCTGCGGCGACCGCAACGGCCGCGCCGCTGCTGGAGCCGCCGCTGCTGCGTGTCAGGTCCCACGGATTGCGCGTGGGGCCGTAGAGCAGCGCCTCGCCGGTGCCGATCAATCCGAACTCAGGCATCGCCGACATGCCGCAGGGGATGAGGCCCGCAGCGTCGAGCCGCGCAACGAGAGGATAGCGCGTCTTGCCCACCGCGCCCGCGCGCGTCCGCGAGCCCGACAGCATCGGGAAGCCCGGATATTCGAGCGAGGCCTTGAGCAGACAGGGAACCGCCGCCATCGGCGCTTGCCTGTCGACCGTGCCGACGGCTTCGAGCGCATGGGCGAAGGCGCGGTGGCAGACCGCGTTCAGCGCCGGATCAATCGCCTCGATACGCGCGATCGCGGCCTCCACGAGCGCGGCGGGCGGAACCTCGCCGTGCCGGACGAGCGCGGCCTGCGCGTGTGCGTCGAGGTCCGCGATCTCCTTCAACGGCGCCGCCACCGCAGCAGCAATCCGTAACTGCCCGCGGCAAGGAGCGTGGCGTCGAGGGCCGGAACGGTCGTGAGTGTCAGGCCCCAGTGCATCGCGGGCAGGGTGACGGCGAGCGACCCCAGCCAGACGCCGATCGCCGCCCAGCGGATCGCGGGTGGTGCGGCCTCCGCGCTGCCTTCGCGAAAGCGCGTGAAGCCGTCGATCACGTAGATGGCCGCGATCGGCGGAATGATGAGGCCGAGCGTCACCAGAAACGGAATGAAGGAATTGATGATGCCGAGCAGCGCGAAGATGCAGCCGATCGCGCCGCCTGCGACGATGATGATCCATTGGCGCACACGGGGAAACGTCGCCGCCATCGAGAGCCCGGCGGAATAGAGGTTGAGCGCGTTGATCGTCCAGACGGAGAGCAGCAGCATGGCGAGCGCCGGGATGCCGAAGCCCATGCTCACGACGATCTGCATGATGTCCGTCTCGCCCGTCGCGAGCGCGATGAGCGCGGAGATCAGCATCAGCACCGGCGCGGCGATGGGGAAGGAGAGGAGCATACCGCTGATCGCGCCGCGCTCGGTGCGGATGAAGCGCGACAGGTCCGGCATCGCAGCGACGGTGAGCATGTTGCCGCCGACGAGCGCGGAAAGCGCGATGCCGAAGCTCATCGGCGTCGGCGGGTTCTCGGCCGGGGCGAGATCGACCGGATGCGCGCCGACCGCGGTGACGCAGACGGCGACGAGGATGATGCCGGCAAGCGGCACGGCGACCATCGCCAGCCGATCGAACGTACGGAAGCCGTAGATGGTGGAGAGCGTGATGAGCACGCTGCCGAGGATGACGAACGTGCCGAAATCGCCGGGTATGCCGTAGCCTTCCTTCGCCGCCGCCACCATCGCATCGCCGAAAAACGACACGTTGACGCCGAACCAGCAGAAATGGACGATCGCGATCACGATGTTGACGAGCGCCGCGCCCCTGATGCCGAACGAGCGCTGGACGAGCAGGTAGGTCGTGAGCCGGGTGCGGACGCTGATGATCGCGGTGAGACATGCACAGCCGCAGAGGATGAGGCCGGACAGCAGGGCCGCGAGAACGGCCCGGTCGAGTCCGAGCGCAAGGCCCGTCTGCGCGCCGTTCAGGAACCCCGGCAGCGAGAAGGTGAAACTCGTGATGATGAGCGCGACGCGCCATCCGGGGACGGTGAGATTTTCCGGCAGCGGCCCGCTGGCGTGGGCGTCGCTGTGCCCGCCGCTCACCTGGTCTCCGCCGCGTCGAGGTTTTCGAGGGGGATGAAATCGGTGCCGAGCTTGAAGGCGCGCGGGCCGACGAAACGCAGCGCCGTCTCCTCACGCAGCATGGCCGGCGCCGCCGCGGCGATGACCTTGACGCGCTGGCCGTACTTTAGGCGTTCGGTGGTGATCGTGTCGGCGGTTTCGCGGTCCATGATGGTGATGAGATCGGGCACCATCGCGCGAATCCTGCCGTCCTGCCGGGCGATCAGGTTCTCGTTCTGAAACTCGATCTCCATGCGCCCTTGCCCTCCGAAGCCGTCGATTATGACGTTTCCGACCGAAAAGCCACCGCGCGTCTCGCGCTCGAGGTCGACGATCTTGCCGTCGAACAGCGTTCTGCAGTGCGGATAGAGGCCGGTCGCGCAAAGGGCCTCCGCAAGGGCCGCGAACGGGTCCCGGCGCGCGGCGCGGGCCTCGCGTATGGCGGCGCCCGTGGCGATCGCCGCGCTGATGCTGCCCGTGATCGCGTGCGCGCGCGCCTGCGCGCCGGTGAGCGGATATTCGACCATGTGCGCGATGCCGCCGAGCGCCACGGAAAGACTGCGCGCGATGCGCTCGTGCGCGAGATTGTCGTCGGTTTCGATGACGGTGAGCGCGCCGCAGGAGGCGGTGATCACCGACGGGCAGGCGCTGAGGCCGCGGATGTTGAAGATCGCCATTTGCGATTCCGGGAAGGCGCGGCCCATGCCGTCGCAGTCGACGACGGGGATGCCCATGTCGGCCGCGGCGATCAGCGGGGCAAGGCCGTTGCCGCCACCGATCTCGATCGGCAGCACGGCGTCGATGCGGCGGCCCATGATCGCCTCCAGCCGCCGCAATCCGGCCACCGCCTCGCTGCCGTTCGGAAGCTTTTCGACCGACACGGTCGGCGCGCCGATCCAGCCGCAGGGAACGATGAGCGCATCGTCGGCGAGCGAGGAGAGCGGGATCAGCGTGACGGGACCGCGCCGTTCGATCGCGGCCTCGGCAAGGAGCAGGCTGTAGTAGGGATCCCCGCCGCCGCCCGAACCGAGAAAGGCGGCACCCCGCGCCAGATCGGCCAGCATCGCGCGCTCAATGCGCATGGCTGGCCTCCGCGATCGTGTTCCCGGCAGCGGGCGAGGGTGTTTCAGCGAGGTCGCCGACCGCTTTCATCCGCACCTGCGCCGATCGGCCCGGCAAATAGCTCAGGAAGACCTCCTCCATGTCGACGATCTGGATGCTGTCCCTCACGCCGCCATTGGCGGCGACCCGGGTGGTGACGGCTTCACGCATACGTTCGAGGGCCGCGTGGCGCGGCACGGTATCGTAGTCCACGATCTGTTCGATCTGCGCCCCGATCTGGGCAATGGCGGCGCCGACCGCGTTGGCGACCGAGGCATGGGGCGGCCGCAGCACCTGCGTCGCGCCCGGCAGATCGTCGTCGATCAGGAAATGCCCGCCGCCGACGGCAATGATGGGGGCGTCGCCCTGCGCCGTCTTCATGCGATCAATGCTGTCGGCGAACATCGCCTGTATACGCGACCAGATCGCGGCTTGCACGGCGGCGCTGAGCGGGGGGATGCGCGAGGCGTCTCCGAAATGCGTGCGGCCGGCGGCGACGGCGACATCGCTTGCCGTCAGCGTCTCGCCGCCGAACAGGAACGCGTCCTGCACGATCCGGTAGCCGACCGAATCCGGGCCGACGCGCAGATCGGACGCAGCAAGCGCATCCGCCGTGTAGAGCCCCGGATCGAGATGGATGCGCGTGCCGCCGCCAAGGCCGATCGCAAGGATGTCGGGCATCCGGAAATTGGTGCGGACACCGCCGATATCGACCGAAATCGAGGATTCGCGTGGAAAACCCTTTGAAAGCACGCCGACGTCGCAGGTGGTTCCGCCCACGTCCATGACGATGGCGTCGTTGATGCCGGTGAGGAAGGCGGCGCCGCGCATACTGTTCGTCGGGCCGGAACCGATCGTCATCACGGGGTAGCGCGCGGCATCCTCCGCCGAGATCAGGGTGCCGTCGTTCTGGGAAATGAAGAGGGGCGCCCTCAGCTTCAGCTCGCTGAGGGCGCGTTCGAGCGAGGCGACGACGTGCCGGGCGAGGCTGGTGAGCGCCGCGTTCAGGATCACGCCGTTCTCGCGCTCGATCAGCCCCAGCCGCCCGATCGTGTGCGACAGGCTGATGCTCGCCGCCGGATGCTCGCGGCGGATCACCTGCGCGGCACGCTCTTCCATGGCCGAATTGATCGGCGCGAATGCGCTGCTGACGGCGATGCTCTCGATGCCGCGTTCCCGGCAGTGCCGTGCGGCGGCGCGGACGCGGGCCTCGTTGAAGGCGGAAATCTCGCGGCCATCGAATTCGTAGCCGCCGGGCAGCAGGAATATCTCCCCGCAAATCCGTTTCGCAAGGGCTTCGGGCCAGCCCGTGAACGGCGGCAGCGCTTCGCCGGATGGGCTTGCCAGCCGCATGACGGCGACGCGGTCGAGCCGGTTCGCCTCAACGAGCGCGTTGGTGAAATGCGTCGTGCCGATCATCACGGCCGTGATCGCACCGGGCGCGACGTCCCGATCCGCAAGCACGGCGCGGACGGCGGCCGAAACGCCACTGCTGACGTCGGGCGTCGTCGGCTGCTTGTTCGATGCGACGATCCGCAGGCCGTCGATCAGGACGGCGTCGGTGTTCGTTCCGCCGACATCGACACCAATACGCACCCGATCCTCCTTGAAGCGCCGCCCGCAAACTTTCGGGGATTTGAAGGGGGTGCCCCCCGGACGCAACGCGAATTACGGGTGCGAGCGGGCGCGAACGGGTAATGCACCTGTCCGATACGGGTAAGGCCTTGCCCGCGGCGGTATCCCGTGGTCCCCGGCAGGTTGCCATGCCTGCCCACGATCCGTAACCTCTTCCCTAGAATCGCGCGCGCGAGGTTCGAGGCCGTATGCTTGACGTGATTGCCGCCAAGTTCGATCCGCCGATATGGATGGGTGAGCAGCTTCACCGCGGCCTTCTGCTGCGTCAGCTGGACTGCGCCTTGTCGCATCGTCTCACGCTCGTCCACGCGCCCGCCGGATACGGGAAGACCAGCCTGCTCGCCCAGTGGCGCGGCAGTCTCGCCCCGGCCGCCGCGCAGGTGGCCTGGCTGACGCTCGAGCGCGACGACCGCGACCTGAAACGGCTGGTGCGCTACCTCCTGATCGCCATCCACAGCGATGCCCGGGAGGGAAGCCGGAAAACCTCCTCGTCGGACCTGCCGCCGCGCGCCGCGCTCTCCGCGATCATCAACGGGCTCGCGGGCCGTTCGAAGCCCTTCGTCCTGATCCTCGACGACCTTCACCACGCCGACAGCGAACCCGTGGTGACGTTCCTGCAATGGCTGATCCGGCTTGCGCCCGCCAACTGCCACTTCGTTTTCGCCTCGCGCGACTATCCGAGGCTCGGCCAGTCCGTGCTCGCGGCGGAGGGACAAGTTCTCGAAATTACCGCGCATCAACTGAAATTCTCCCTCGAGGAGGCGGAAAGTTTGCTGGCCCGCACGGACGAGCGGCTGGCGGCCTCCGACATCGAGACCATTCTCGACCGGACCGAAGGCTGGCCGATCGCGGTGCAGCTGGCCTCGCTGTCGCTGAAGCGCGGCGGCGACGCGGGGCGGGCGATCGACGCCTATTGCGGGTCCAGCACCGATCTTGCCCGCTATCTTTCCGAACAGGTATTGATGACGCTGCCGCAGGAGACGCGGGAAATCGTCATCCGCACCGCGCTGCTCGATCGGCTGACCGGCGGGATGGTCGACCTGCTGTGCGACCGGCAGGACGGCTGGCTGGTGCTCGAACGGCTGGAGCAGCAGGGCGTCTTCCTGGCGCCGGTGACGTGGGAACGGCGCGAATACCGCTATCACCAGCTGTTCGCCGAATATCTGCGCGACCGCTTCGAACGATCCGATCGCGCTGGCTACTCCGCCCTCCAGCGGCGGATCGCGCAGTGGTTCGCCGAACGCGGCATGGTGGCCGACGCCGTGAACCACGCGATGCTGGCCTCGGACGACGCGCTGCTGGCCGGAATCATCGAGGATGCAGGCGGATGGCGGCTGATACCGCAAGGCCTGCAGGGCGTGGTCGAGCGCGGTCTTTCGAAGCTGCCGCGCACGCTCATCCGTTCGCGCCCCGGCCTCGCGCTGGCGCAGGTGTACCTCCAGATCAAGCTGGGCGAACTGGGCGCGGCGCGCGCCGAGTACGACCGCCTCGCCGCCGAGGCCGAACGGGCGGAGCTTTCCGCCGGTATCCGCATCGAGATGCAGGTCGTGGGCGAGACGCTCGCCGACTACGAAAACCAGCCGATGACGTTCGAGGACCTGCTCGCGCGCGAGGCGCTGCTCCGCAAGCTTCCGGCAAACGATCACCTCGTGCTCGCCAACATCAGTGAAACGCTCGGCGCCAAGTATTTCGAGGGCGGATGGCTCGAACGCGCGCTGCAACCGACGCTTGCCGCGCGCGAGCACTATCAGGCCTGCGGTTCGCTCTACAGCGATCTCTTCACCCGCTTTCTCGAAGCGCGGATCAAGCGCGCGCAGGGGAGATCGAAGGAGGCCGCGGCGATCCTCGAGGCCGCGTGGCAGGCCATCGTGGAGAACTTCGGCGCGCGTTCCGACCTCGCCGCCAATTGCGCGGCGTTTCAGGCGGAACTCCTCTACGAGCAGGATCGCGTCGCCGAGGCGCGCGAGCTGCTGTCGTGGGCGCTGCCGCACATGGAGCAGTCGGACGGCTGGGTGGATGTCTACGCGGTCGCCTATTTCACGGAAGCCGGGGCGCTGGCGGGCGAAGGCGCGTTCGGCGAGGCGTGCGACGTCGTCGCGAGGGCGCGGCGGGTGGCGGGGCGCCGCCGCCTCGTTCAACTGGAGCAGCTCGCGGACATCGGCGAGGTCGATCTCAGGATGACCGAAGGGGTTTCGCCTGCGGTCGTGCGCGCCGCAGCCGACGCGACCGGTCTCGACCGGTACGCCGACATGATGGCGGAGGAGTCGCCGCAGTACCGCCCCGTTGCCGTGGCGGCGTCGCTGTGCCGGGTCCGGCTCGGCCTGTTCACCGGCGCCTACGAAGCCGCGCTGGAGGAGCTTGCCCGCCTGCGCGCATGGGCGGACCAGCGCGGCGCGGGGCGGCTTCTGGTCGACGTCAACATACTGGCGGCGGCGGGAATGCGCGGCCTCGGCGCGATCGAGGACGCGCGGCACTGCTTCGACGAGGCCGTCAGCATCGCGATGTTCCAGGACATCGTGCGGCCGTTCGTGGACGCGCGGCTGTTCGTGCAGCCCTGCCTCGACGACGCCATGCGCGCCGATCCGCAGGTCGACCGTTTCCGTGCCCAGTTCCTGAAATCGCTGGCGAGAACGCTGGCGACCTGCCGGAGCGTCGCGACGGGGCAGGGGCCGTTCACCGAAGCGGAGGCCGAAGTGCTCCTGTATCTGAGCCAGGGGCATTCGAACAAGGAGATCGCCCGGCTCATCGGCATGTCGCCCGATACCGTGAAATACCGGCTGAAATCGGTCTTCCGGAAAATCGGCGCTTCCCGGCGCCGTGATGCGGTGCGGATCGCGGCGGAGCGGGGCCTCGTTTCCGGTCAGGCCGCGCCATACGTCAGCCCGCCCCGGCGCTCATCGGAAGCGCCGGACGCTGCCGACTTTCACCTTTAGGGGCGCATCCGGGTCCGCAACCGGAAGGTCAGTTCTCCGGGCGGAAAGCCGGAACAGCGGGCATCATCTCAAGGGGCGACAGTCGACGGATCGCATGGACGTCGATTTCATCCAATGTCGCGCAACCCGTCAGGGCCATCGTGACCTCCAGTTCCGCACGAAGGATCTGAATGACGTGGGCAACGCCGATCGTTCCCGCGGTCGCAAGGCCGTAAACATAAGGACGGCCAACGAGCACGGCCCGCGCGCCGAGCGCCAATGCCTTGAAGATGTCGCTGCCCCGCCGGATGCCGCCGTCGAGAAGGATGGGAACATCGGCGCCCACGGCATCGGCGATCTCGGGAAGCACGCTGATGGTCGCGGGCTGCGTGTCCAGAACGCGGCCTCCGTGATTGGACACGATGATGCCGTCCACGCCTTCCTGAACGGCACGGCGCGCATCTTCGGCGGTCATGATGCCCTTGGCGAGAACGGGGAGATTTGTGAGCGATCTGAGCCATGCCAGATCGCGCCAGCGCGGAGCACCGGCAAGCAGCGGACTGCCGAGCAGCATCCGGCCCTGCGGGGGTGTCGAGGGCGGCGACCTCATACCGCGCAGGTTCACGGCCTCGACGTCCGGCGGCAGGCGGAAACCGGCACGGGCCTCCCGGTTGCGCATTCCGTTGACCGGCGCGTCGACAGTGACGACCAGCGCACGATACCCTGCGGCCTCCGCCCGCTTCACCAGCGCATGGGTGAAATCGCGGTCCGGCTGGATGTAGAGCTGGAACCAGAGCGGCGCGTCCGCGGCGGCGGCGATGTCTTCCAGCGGCACGCTCGCTTGCGTGCTGACCACCATGCCCGCCCCGAGCGCGGACGCGGCCAGCGCGGTTGCCGCCTCTCCCTCAGGGTGCACCAGTTTCTGGAATGCGACCGGCGCGAGCAGGATGGGGAAGCCATACGTGTGCCCGAAGAGGTCCACCCGCGTATGGCCGGCGGAAAGATCGCGAAGCACCCGCGTCCGCAGCAGGATGCGGCGGAACGCGGCGGTATTCTCCGCGAGCCCCCATTCGTCCTCGACACCGCCCGCGATATAGGCCCACGCGCTTTCCGTCATGCGCTCCCGCGCCAGCGGTTCGTAGTCGGCGACGGCGACCACGGACGGCGGAATGGCTTCGAGCTTTGGAAGCGGGGCGGTCGCGGTCATGCCTCGACCCACTCGCGCAGCAGCATTTCACGCGCATGGACCAGCCGGTCCCTTGCCGGGCCATCCTCCACCATCCTCACGGCATCGTGGAGTTCCAGCAGAATCCGCCGCCGGTTCACCTCCCGCACCATGCTTTCGATCCAGAAGAAAGCCGCGAGGCGCGCGCCTCGCGTCACCGGAGTCACACGGTGGAGCGTGCTTGCCGGATAGAGGATCAGGTGTCCGGCGGGCAGTTTCACGCGCTGTTCGACCGATCCCGCCTGAATGACGAGTTCGCCGCCTTCGTAAGTGCCGGGCTCGGAAAAGAACAATGTGGCCGAAAGATCGCTGCGGACATGCCCTGCGCCGCGGGGAAGGCGGAACACCGCATTGTCGATATGGTCGCCGTAGGTGCCCGCACCCGCATAGCGGTTGAAACGCGGCGGGAGGATCTTGTGGGGAAGCGCCGCGGCCATGAAGCGTTCGGATGCCGCCAGACGCTTCAGGATCAGCGCACCCAGTTCCGAGGCCAGCGGATCGTCGTCGGCAAGCTGCTGGTTGCGCTTGGCGTGGATGGCGCCGTGCCCGGCCGTCAGGCGGCCGTCGTGCCACGCAGCCGCCTCAAGACGGCTCCGGCAGTACGCGGCCTCGCCCGGTGTCAGCAGGTCGGGAATTTCGAGCATTGCTCACAGCATCGGAGGGGAGCCGCGCGATGTAAAGGCCCGCCCCGCCGCTGGGGCAGGCCTCAATGGCATCAGAACGAGAAACCGGCGCTGATCATGTATGTACGCGGCGCGCCGAGCGAAGCGCGGCTGCCATTCCAGTTGGTCGTCACAGCGTATTTCTTGTTCGCGATGTTATCGACGTTGAGGCGCAGCTCGATGTTCTCGGTGATGTCATAGCCGAGCAGCGCGTTGAAGAGCGTGTAGGCCGGCAGCTTGCCATAACGGCCGTTCGCGATGATGCGGCTCGCATCGTCCGGCCGGCCGAGGTAGGACGATCCCTGATGTTGCAGGCCGCCGCCGATGGTGAGGCCGAACGGGAGACGATAGGTCGTCCACAGGCTTGCCGAAAAGTTCGGCGTGAACGCCAGCCGGTCACCGTTCAGGTCTGACGCGGGGAAATCCGCGGGGTAGTCGTCCGGGTTGGCGGCGGCACGCACGGCTTCCATTGCGTCGCTGATCTTGCGCTTGCTGTCCATGATCAGCACGCCGCCGAAGATGTTCCACGCTGGCGTCACCGCGCCCGCGACGCCGAGCTCGACGCCTTGCACGATCTGCTTGTGGTAGCCGGCGACTTCTCCGTCTGCGTCTGCCACGGGCACGTTACGCTTTTCGGTGCGGAACGCCGCTGCGGTCGTCGAAAGGGCGCCGCCGAGGAAGTCCCATTTCACGCCGGCTTCGTAGTTGTGCGAGCGAACAGGCTTCGCACCCGGCACAAGGCCGGGGAAGGCATTGTCGCCGCGCCGCGAGATGTCGGGGTTGGAGAGGTAGGAGCCGGGCGGCAGCGTCGACGTGCCGAACGACACGTAGAGGCTGGCGGCCTCGACCGGCTTGTAGACGGCACCGATCCTGCCGCTCCACGAGAACTTGGACTGCTTGAAGCCGCTGGCGGGCGCACCGTCGATCGGCAGCCCGTTGAGGTCGAGACTGGAAAGATCGGCATCATAGGCCTCGCCGCGGATGCCGCCGGTGATCTGGAACTGTTCGCCGAACGAGATCGTGTCGTTCAGGTAGAAGGCGAAGGTGTCAATCGTCGCCTTTGCAAATTCGGTTTGCGCCGGGTTCGGCTCGGCTGCGCCGACGCGGCGCGGGTCGGGATCGAACACGTCGACGGTTCCCGGTCCGGGAACGGCGTTGCCCGGCCGGACGGCGTCGGACCTCTCACGTGTCAGTTCCACGCCGGCGGCGATGGAATGGCCGATGCCGCCGGTATCGAAGCGCGTGGACAGGTTGGTGAGGTTCGAAATGCTCTTGTTCACGCGGTCGTAGAACAGCGTCTGCGTGCCTATCGTACCGGCTACGGCATTGAAGTTGCCGCTCGGCGTCGTGAACCGCGCGTTGCGCTTCACGCGCGTCCAGCGCGTCTGGTTGCTGAGCACGGCACCGTCCCAGGCGTCGAGCTCGATCCGGCCGAACACGGCGTCGCTGGTCGAATCGTCGTAGTCCGTCACGAGGCCGTAGTAGGTGTCGCGCTTCACCCCTTCGGTGACGGGGCTGTAGGTGATCAGTTTCTTGACCGTCGCGCCCGGCACGCCCCAGTCGGGCCGGTCGTCGCGCTCCACATGCTCCCACGACGCGATCACGCGCAGGCGGCCGTCGAGGCCGAAGCCCACGGAGGGCGCGATGCCCCAGAGCTTGTTTTTCGCGAGGTCGCGCCCGGCCACGCCGCTGTCCTCGACGACGGCGCTCAGACGGATGGCCGCGCCGGCGCCGACCGGCTGGTTGATGTCGACGCTGCCGCGCTTGCGCGCTTTCGTGCCGTAATCGTCGAAACCGAAGCTGACGTCGCCGGTGATGAACGCGTCGAGAGACGGTTTCTTGGTGACGATGTTGACGTAGCCGCCTGCGCTGCCGCGGCCGTTGTCGGCGGCGGCGCCCTTCACCACCTCCACGGTTTCGACGTTGAACATGTCGCGCGTGTAGCTGCCGGAATCGCGAGCGTTGTCCACGAAGACGCTGCCGCTGCTGTCGAAGCCGCGCAGCGTGAAATTGTTGCTGGAGGTGCCGAAGCCGTTCTCGCCCGCATCGAAGCTGATGCCGGGGGTGTTGCGGAGCACCTCGCTGAGCGTCCGCGCGCCGCGTTCGCGGATGACTTCCTGCGATACCACGCTCACGGTCTGCGGTGTGTCGAGAAGAGGCGCGGTGGCCTTGTCGGACGCGATCTCCGCGCGGTTGTAGCTTTCGTCGATGGCCGTGTCCGTGACGGTCACGCTGCCGAGCCGCGGAGGCCGGGCCTCGTCCTGCGCGGTTTCCTGCGCGGCCGCCGTTTGCGTCGATGCGATGAAGCCCACACAGGACAGCGCAAGGAACGAGCCCTGCACCGCCTTCAAGCCGTTCTGAATGGTTCCCGCCTCCTTGTGCGTCACTTTAACGCGCTCCCCTAAAAATGCTAATCAGTTGCAGTAGCGGATTCTAAGATGAGCGGGGAGCCGTCTTGTCAATGGTGCTGCCGGCCGGTCCCGCGCGGGGAAACGATTTGATATGATGCAGACACAAACCGGCAATATCTCCAGCTCCGGCTCCGGCCTCGGCATCCCGGAAGCCGCGCCGGAAACGCCGGACATCCTTATCGTGGACGACGATCCCGGTATGCGGACGCTGCTGATGAGCACGCTCCGGCGCAACGGGTTCAGGGCGCGCGGCGCGGCGGACAGTCAGCAGATGGAAGAGTGCCTCGCCTCGGGCCGCACCGACCTGCTGCTTCTCGACGTGATGCTTCCGGGGCTGAACGGCTTCGACATATGCCGCGCGCTCCGCCAGGCGGACGACAACATACCGATCATCATGATCAGCGCGCGCGGCGAGGAGGCGGACCGCGTGGCCGGTCTCGAACTCGGGGCGGACGACTATATCGCGAAACCGTTCGGCCCGAGCGAGGTGCTCGCGCGCATCCGCGCCGTCCTGAGGCGCGGCGTCCGCACCGGCGAGCAGCGGCCTTTCCGGTCGAAGCTGCTTCGGTTCGCGGGATGGACGGTCGATCTCCCGCGCCGCGAGCTGCGCGCGCCGTCCGGCGCGATCGTCACCATATCCGGCGCCGAGTTCGACCTGCTGGTCAGCCTCCTCGACAACGCGCAGCGCGTGATCTCCCGCGAGGCCCTGCTCGAAATGTCGCGGGCGCGCATCGCCGGTTCCTCGGACCGCAGCATAGACGTGCTGATCAGCCGGCTGCGGCGGAAGCTCGGCGACGACGGCGAGCCGCCCCTCATCCGGACCATCCGGGGCGTCGGCTACATGTTCGTCGCCGAAGTGTCCCGGCATTGAACTGGACGCGCCTGTGGCCGGACAGGATCGGCACGCGGATCTCGATCATTCTCGTCCTGGCCCTGATCGTCGAATTCGTGGGCAGCGAGTTCGTGTATCGCTATTCGGAAGAGAGCGCCGCGGCCCGGGCAAACGTCGAACGGCTGGCGGATCAGCTCGGCGTCGCCGACCGGCTGCTGTCCGAACTGCCGGCGGGTGATCGCGCCGCGGCCGCGCGGCGTTTGTGGTCAGGGCCGTTCAGCGTGTCATGGGTCCGGCAAACGGGTCTCGCCGGGGCCGCGCCCACGCCGGAAACGGAGAAGCTCCGCGAGGCGCTCACCGGCGAGGACGCGCCTTTCGAGGGGCGGCGGATTCAATTCGCGGTTCTGCCCGGCGACGTGCTTTCGGGCGCGCTGTCGCTGCGCGACGGATCGTGGATCGAATTCCGGGGCAAAGGCTATCTCGAACGCCCGTCCCCCGTTCTCAATCATATCGGCCTGACCCTTCTGATCGTTTCGGCCGTCACGCTGGTCGCATTGGTGCTCATGCGTATGCTGCACAGGCCGCTGAGGGAAACCATCAAGGTGATCGAGGCCCTCGATCTTGAAAAGCCCGTCCTCATCGATTCCAGAGGCACGCGCGAGCTTCAGCACGTGGCGCGCGCCATCAACGCCATGCAGCAGAGGCTGCTCGATCTTGTGAACGACCGCGTGCAGGCGCTTGCCGCCGTGTCCCACGATCTCAGAACGCCGATCGCGCGGTTGAGGCTGCGCGCGGCTTCCGTCGGCGACCCGGACCTCCGCGCCGCGATCGGGCACGACCTCGACGAGATGGAGGCGTTCATGACGACGGTCCTCGACTATCTGCGCGACGACGGGTCGGAACCGCCATGCCTCGCGGATGTCGCGTCGCTGCTCCAGACCATCGTCGACGATGCGCGCGATCTCGGCGGCGATGCCGTCTACGAGGGGCCACCCCGCCTTGAAGCCGTCACCCGCCCCGTGAAGCTCGGCAGGGTCGTGACCAATCTCGTCCAGAACGCCCTGCACCATGCCGGGCAGGCGCGCGTGTCGCTGGCACAGGCGGAAGACGGCATCCGCATCGCCGTGGAGGACGACGGGCCGGGCATACCGCCGCACCAGATCGACGAGGTGTTCAGACCCTTCCACAGGCTCGAATCGTCGCGCAACCGGAACACCGGAGGCGCCGGCCTCGGGCTCTCGATCGTGAAACGCTCGGTGGACCGGCTCGGCGGGACGATCTCGCTGGAGAACCGCGCGGAAGGCGGTTTGCGTGCCGAGGTGGTGCTCCCCTTGTCAAGGCTGTAGCTCCCCGGAGCTTCACGACCCCCGGCATGGCGCGGGGCCGGTATGCGGACGCCTGACCGGCAATCGGCCTCATTCAGATGCTGATGAATTCCTGACAGCCGCCAAAGCGCTGCCGTCAGCCCGCGGCCGCTAGCTGTGCAGTTCCCTTCAATCGAAAAGGCACTGCCATGCGAAGCATTTCCTTGCGGCTGTTTGCCGCTGCCGCCTGCTGCATCCCGCCGATCCATGCGGCATCGTCGTCGCCGTTCACGGTCAGCAGCCCTTCGGCGTCGAAAAACTGGAAGATCAAGCTCAGGTCCGAACTCAAGGACGGCGACAACAAGGATGTCCTGACCTTGCCCAAGGTCGAACTCGGCATCCCGCTTGCGCCGGACCTCGATTTCACCATCGCCGCCCAGTACCGCACGGTCGATCGCACCGGGCGGGTGCAAACGCACGGATTGGGCGATGTCTCGGTCAAATCGAAATGGAATTTCCACAAATCCGAAGGCGGCGGCCTGTCGCTCGCCGTCGAGCCGAAGCTCAGCCTGCCGACGGGGGATGCAAGCCGTTCTCTCGGGGAAGGCGACGCGGTCGTCGAGCTTCCCTTCATCGTCGGCTACAAGCGGGGCGCGTGGGAACTGGGCACGGAGATCGGCTACAACCACGTCTTCGGTCGGAAGGACGACGAGGCCTATATCGGCGTGCTGGCGTTGCGGAGGCTCACGCCCAGCCTGCGCCTCGGCGCCGAGCTTGTTGCGACGACGCCGCACGTGCGGTTCTCGACAATCGAGACCGAGGCCAACGTGGGCATGAAATGGGCGCTCGGCAAAAGGCTGGAGCTGAAGGCGCTGGCCGGCCGCACCTTGCACAAGGCGGACCACAGCGCGACGAACAAGTTCAAGCTGGGGCTCGACATCAAGATCTAGAGCGGGCTGCGCGATTGCCGGAATCGCGCAGCCCGCCCCATCTCTTTGTGGCCGCATCGTTCTTCGCGGAAAACCGGTTCCCACTTTTCCGCACGATGCCCCTGGCGGGTGTTTATTCGGGGATCAGGGTGTGCACCTTGAAGCTGTCGGGATGATAGACGCGCGTGAGCTTTCCGGTCTCGACGTCGGGGAACTGGGTCGAATCCGCATTGACGACATAGAGATTGCCGGTGCGCTGGTCGATGTCCATCATTCGGGAGCCGACACGGGTGTTGACCTGCCCGAGCAGCCGGTAGCTGTCGGGGCCGTCCTGCGCGATGACGCTCAGTGTTCCGTCCTCGCCGTTGCTGGAAACGATCCGCTTGCGCTTCTCGTCGATGGCGAGACCGTCGAGGCCCCTGCCGATGGGGACGCGGGCCGTGATCGCGCCCGTTTCCGGATCGAGCGCGAAGACCGCCGGCGCGTCGCCGAGGCAGGCGCCGATGATGCGCTTGGTGCTCGCCTGGTAACGGGTCTTGGAGACGTTGCATCCGGTCGGCCAGCGGGCCTGCTCCTTCAGGGTCTTCGAATCGAGCTTCAGGATCACGTTGTCCCTGCGGGCGGGCGCGAAGATGTTGCCCTTGCCGTCCGTCGCGGGGTCATCCATTTTCCGGAAGGGGAACACGGTCTTGCCGAGGAGCTTGCCCGTCGCGGCATCGAGCGTGAACCAGGTCGACTCCTTTTCACCCGTGCCGGTGATGAAGTGTATGCGGCCCGTCGCCGTATCGAGGATGCCGCTGTTGAGGCCGATGCCGCTTGCCAGCGGCATTCGGCCGAGAACCTTGAGCGAGTCGAGCTCGAAGCTGAGGAGCGAGCCGTCCGTCATCGCGACATAGCCGCGATTGTACTGGGGGAGCAGCAGCGGCCCGTTGGCGCCGACCGAATTCTCGACGGTGGCGACGACTTCGTTCCTGTCGACGTCGTAGACGGTGAGGCCGTCCTCCACCCGCGCCATGAACAGGCGCGATGTGCCCGGCTCGAACTTTATATAGTCCCAGTACGTGTCCGTGCTCGGGAGCGTGACGATGGAGCGCTCGCGATAAAGCAAGCTGGGCGTATCGGCGGCGAAGGCCGGAGCCGCAAGAAGGATGACGAGAGCAAGCGACGAACGCAGGCCGATTTTCATGATGTGGTCCCCTGTATGGTTTAAACGGGATACGTGATTTCGTGCCGGTGTTGCGAGAAGAAAAGGCGGCGATCCGCAGACGTGGCAAGCATCACGCCCGGCTTTCTGGGAGAATGTACCCGACAATTCGCTGATGAGTGCCGTCAGCGAATTGTCAGGTTGGCGGTGTTTTCGCCAAGGCGGCGCGGGGGGAGCACGTTTGCGTAGCAATCTGCAAGCCGGGAAGGCCCGGCAGCTAGGCCGGAGGCGTCCGGTCGATATAGGTGAGAAAGACCTTGAGGCGGTGCGTGTCGTCGATGTTCTCGATGCCGCGCCAGGAATCGAGCGGCGCGTGGACGTGGTCGCCGGTTGTCACGAGGATGGGCTCTCCGTCGATCATCATCTTTCCGCGGCCTTCGATGATGTAATAATATTCATCGAAAGCGCCGAGTTTCGGATCGGTGAGATTGTGGAGGTGAACGCCTTCGCTCGCGCCGACGGGGATGTCGTATATCAGGAAATTGGCCGGTGACGGCGCTCCGCCGAAATCGAACATCCTGACATCTATCGACCCCAGGCCTTCATGGACCGCCTGGAACGTCCGGATGCCCTGCGTGCCCGGCTCCAGCTTGAACCTGCGCGGGCGAGCGCCGGCGGACGCCGCCGGGATCAGCAGCGTTCCCAGCGTGGCCGCAGCGAGGATGTTGCGACGGCTGATTTCGTCCATTCTCTATCTCCACGCGCCATAGGGGCGGCGGCAACGATAAAGCAATGAAGGTGCGATCGAAACGGCCGGAACGGGTAAGCGCGAGAGTTCGGGGGGGTAATCGGACGTCTGTAGCACTTGCGATCCCGGGCGGGCGGCGGAGCCTCGGCGATCCGCGATCATCCCTGTTCGCGCAACTCGGCGAGCGCGGCGGCGGCGGCCGCTTCGTTGATGGACCTGCCTTCGACGATCCGCCGGGCGATCTCGGCGACCTCATCACCGACGGCGCCGACGGCGAAGGCGAGATTCCGGGCGTGGAGCGACATGTGGCCGCGCTGGATTCCTTCGGTGGCGAGGGCCTTCATGGCGCCGAAATTCTGCGCCAGCCCCACGGCGGCGATGATCCGCGCGAGCTCGCTAGCCGTCCCCACCTGCAAGACGGCGAGCAGTGCGCGCGCCGTCGGGTGGATTTTCACCGCGCCCCCGACGAGGCCGACCGCCAGCGGCAATTCGATGGCGCCGGCGAGGTCGCCGTCCGCCGTGACCTCCCAGCTGGTCAGGCTGCGGTAGCGCCCCGAGCGCGCGGCGAAGGCGTGCGCCCCCGATTCCACCGCCCGCGTGTCGTTGCCCGTGGCGAGGACGACGGCGGAAACGCCGTTCATGATGCCCTTGTTGTGCGTTGCGGCGCGATAGGGGTCGTTGTCCGCGAAATGATACGCGGCGACCATCGCATCGCGGACTTCGGCACCGCCGATGGCCGCGCACGTCCATGTCGCCCGGGCCCGCACGACGCGGCGATCGGCAAGGTTCGACAATATCCGCAGCAGTGTCCTGCCGCCGGTCCAGGCCGCGATGTTCGGCGCAAGCCGCTCGGCCATCGAATTGACCGTGTTGGCGCCCATCGCATCGCGCGTATCGACGACGATGTGCGTGATCACCATGCTGCCGGCGGGCGTGTCGATGCGGCGGACGTCGAGATCGCGGAAGCCGCCGCCGAGGCCGACGAGCGTCGGATCGCACGCATTGCAGATGCGCTCGATCTCGGCGCGGCGCTCCAGGATCAGCAGGCGCGCGCGGGCCGGATCGGGCACACCCAGAAGCTGGATCTGCGCGATCATTTCGGTGCCCGACATCGAGGTCGTGAAGCCGCCGGATTCATAGCATTGCCGCGCCGAATTGCCGACGGCGGCGACGACAGACGATTCCTCGGTCGCCATCGGCACGAGCACGTCGCGCCCGTCGACCCGCATGTTCGTCGCGATGCCGACCGGAATGGCGATGGTCGTGATCATGTTTTCGATCATGTGGTCCGCGAGATGCGTATCCATGTTGGACGGCGCGGCGAGCTGGCGTCGATGCTCGTCGCCGAGATCCGCGAAGGCCGCGACATGGTCGATGCGCTGCTCGACACGCAGCTTGTGAAAGCCCGATATGCGGGATGTGCGCCGGGTCGCGTCGTCTGTCACTGCTGCTCTTTCGCTCGCTGTTGCTCCGTGGGACGCCGCACACCGCCGCTGCAAAAATCATTCGGCAACCCGCCGGACGCCCCATTTACGGATAGCGATGTCGGCGGACATGATGCAGGTACAATTCAGGACAATGTGATAGGAACGTAGCGAGAGCCGGGAACCGCGCACCATGCCGTCGCCGCCACTGAAGATTGATTTCGTCATCAACAGCCTGCTGATGCAGCTGCGTGCGGGCACGCTGCGGCCGGGCCAGCGCCTGCCGTCGATACGGGACGAGGCGCAGCGTCTCGGCATCGGAAAGAACACGGTGGTGGAGGCGTATCTCCGCCTCGTCGGGCAAGGTATCCTGCAGGCGAAACCGGGGTCGGGCTATTACGTCGTCCGCACGCCGCCCGCTGCCATGCAGGAGCGCAAGATCCCGCTGGTGGCGGCGACGGACCGGGTGTCGCTGCTCGCCGAGCAACTCGACCGCCGCCTGCCGATCCGCCCCGGCGACGGCCGCCCCCCCACCGAATGGCTGGAGACGTCCGAACTGCGGCGCTACCTGTCCTACCAGAGGTTTCAGGAAGCGGATTCCTATAATTCGAGCTGGGGTTATGCGCCGCTGCGCGAACGGCTCTGCGGCGCGCTCGCCGAGCGGGGAATCGCCTGCCGCGACGGCCAGCTCCTGATGACCCACGGCGCCAACCACGCGATGGATCTCGTCATCCGGCGCTATGTCGCGCCCGGCGACAACGTGCTGGTCGATGATCCGGGCTATTATCCGCTGCTCGCCAAGCTCGCGCTTGCCGGGGCGAACGCGATCGGCGTCAACCGGAAGCAGGACGGCCCCGACGTCGGCGATCTCGAAGCCAAGGCGAGGAAGAGCGGCGCGCGGCTTTTCTTCACCCAGTCGCTCGCGCACAATCCGACCGGGGGGTCGATCACCATCGGCACCGCCTACGCGGTATTGCGGGCGGCGAGCGAGTTCGATCTCCTCGTGATCGAGGACGATCCCTTCGCGGACATCCTGCCTTATACGGCCCCGCGCCTCGCCGCGCTCGATCAGCTCGAGCGGGTGATCTATATCGGCACCTTCTCCAAGACATTGGCGGCCAGCTTCCGGACCGGCTATCTCGCCGCGGCGCCCCGGCTGGCGAGCGAACTCAACGAGCTCAAGGTCGTGACGGCCGTATCAACCTCGGCCCATGACGAACGCCTGATCTTCCAGCTGGTCGAGCATGGCCATTACCTCAAGCATCTCCGCAGGCTGCGCGCGCGCGCCAGCGCGGCAACGGCGGCGAGCGTGAAGGCGCTGGAGGCGCTGGGGTTCAGCATCCGCCGCCCGATCGGCGGCGGCTTCTACCTGTGGATCGAGCTTCCGGAGCACATGGGCGGCGAAGACCTCGCCCATGACGCGGCGAAGGCCGGGATCTTCATCGCGCCCGCCGCCAATTTCTCGACCTCCCGGAACCCGGCGCCCGCGATGCGGGTCAACGTGGCCTACGGCGCGGACCCAGCCTTCCTCGCATGGCTGCAAGGGCAGGTGGATCGCCGCTCGTAAGGGGAGGCTCGTCAGTCCCGCCCGGTCTTGCGTTCGCCGGACGAAGCAAAGCGGGTCAGCGCCCGCTTTGCTTCGTCGCTGGTGAATGTGCGCTGGCCGAGCGCGGCCTCGCGCGCGAAGGCTTCCGCGACGGGGAGGTCATGAAGTGTCAGCGCCGCTTCCTTGATCGTCTGGACCGCCAGCGGACTCCTGTCGGCGATCTCGGCCGCCAGCGCGGCCGCCGTCGCTTCGACCCGGTCGCTTGCGACCACCTGATTGAGCACGCCCCGCGACAGCAGCTCCGCGGCGGTGAAGCGCCGTCCCGTCAGCATCAGTTCCATCGCGTGCGCATAGGCGATCTGCCGGGTCAGGCGAACCAGCGTGCCGCCGGCGGGCACGAACCCGTGCCCGACCTCCGGAAGCTGGAACACGGCGTCTTCGGCGGCGATCCTGAGATCGGTCGCCAGCATGATCTCGAAACCGCCGCCGAGGCACAGGCCGCGAATCGCCGCGACGATGGGCTTGTAGAAGGCGCCGGTCTTGAGATGGGCCGGGTCCCACGCGCTGATGTCGAACCGGCCCGATGCGAGCGCCGGGATGGATTCGGTGAGATCGGCCCCGACACAGAATGCCCGGTCCCCGGCGCCCGCGAGGACGACGGCGTGGATGCGGTCATCGCTGCCGATCTCGGCGAAGGCGCGCCCGAGATCGTCGTACATGGCAAGCGTCAGCGCGTTCAGCTTTTCAGGCCGCGCGAAGCGGACGGTGGCCACCGCGCCGTCGCGCGTCACCTCGATCGTCATCTCAAATCACTCCCTTGTCGCCGAGCGCGGCGAGCGCTGTGTCGTCGAGACCAAGCAGTCCGCGAAGGACGGCGACATTGTGCTCGCCGAGCGCTGGCGCGGGAGCGTGCGGCGCGGGCTTCGCGCCCGAGAGCTTGATCGGAAGGCCCAGCATCGGCACATCGCGCCCGCCCACCGGAACGTCGACGATCATGCCGCGCGCCTGGATGTGCGGGTCCGCGATCACCTCGTCGATCGACTTGATCGCGCTGAGCGGTACGTCGTCGCCCGCCATCGCCTCCAGCTCCGCCTTGGTATGGCGGCTGAACCACCGCTCGAGCAAAGGCGTGACGATCGTCTTGCTGACCTCCGGATCGAAGCGCTTCTCCATCGTGTCGATCCGCGGATCGGTCGCCATCCCGGGCTCGCCGAACAGCGCGCAGGTGATGGCCCAGAACTTGTCCGTGTAGCCGCCGAAGAACACGTAGCCGTCGGCGCAGGGAAACTGGCCGTAGGGGCGAACGAACGGATGGTCATTGCCGAGGGGAGACGCGATCTCCTTGTCGACCGTGTAGCGGACGACCGCGCTTTCGGTGAGCGAGAGGACGGCATCCTGCTGCGAGATGTCGACGACCTGCCCGGCGCCCGTGCGCTCGGCCTCGCGCAGCGCGGCGAGGATGCCGATCGCGGCATAGAGCGATGCCGAGAGGTCGCCGATGATCGTGCCGACGCGGACGGGCGGCTGCCCCGGATAGCCGTTCATCGACCACAGCCCGCCGGTCGCCTGTCCGCTGTTGTCATAGCCGGGGCGTTTTGAGTTCGGGCCGCTGCGCCCGAATCCGCTGATCCCGGCATAGACCAGACGCGGGTTCTCGAGCCTGAGATCGTCGTAGCCGAGGCCGAGCTTGTCGAGCACGCCGGGGCGGAAATTCTCGATGAGGATGTCGGCTTTCCGAACCAGCTTCCTGAAAAGGTCCTTGCCCTCCGCGCTGCGCAGATCGAGTGACACGCCGAGCTTGTTGCGGTTGTACTGCGCGTAGAAGGCGCTGACCTCATTCTCGCCGGTGTCGACCATCGGCGGGAAGGTGCGCGTGTAGTCCGGATCTTTGGGATTTTCGATCTTGATGACCGTCGCGCCCATGTCGGCAAGGATCATCGCGCAAAACGGCCCGGCGACGACGCGCGTGACGTCAAGGACGACGACACCCGCGAGCGGCCCGCCGCGCCGCAGTGCGGGATCGGCCGTTTCGCGGTGATCAGGGTCTGACGGCATGATGTTCGTCCTCGTCCTTCAGGAGATCGCCTTCGCGCAGCAGCAGCATGGTGACGACGAGCGCCATCGCGACGACGCCCCAGCTGTACCACAGGCCCGCATAGGGGTCGCCGGTTCGGGCGACGATATACTGCTCGACGAACGGCAATACGCCGCCGAAATAGCCCGTCCCGAAATGATAGGGGATCGACATGGAGCTGTAGCGTATGCGCGGCGGGAACAATTCGCTGAGCAGCGCCGCCACCGGCCCGTAAGTCGCGCCCGACAGCGCCGTGAGCGCCATGATGGCAAGGAAGATGATCGCGATGTTGCGGGGCGACGGCGTGACCTTTCCGAGCGGGTAGCCCGCCGCCGTCAGCGCCGCGTCGAGTTCGGCTTCGCTGCGGCCGGTGACGACATCGCTTCCGACCGTCATCGCCACGGCGGGCGCCTGTTCGAGGCTGTAGGAAATGCCCCGCTTCGACAGGTAGTCGAGCAGGCGGCCGCAGGCCTCGTCCTGTGTCCGGGCGAAGGGATTGAAAGCGCAGTCCGGCCCCGAAACCACGATCGGCGCCTGTTCGGCCGCACGCGTCAGGTGCGGGTTCGCCGCCGCGCCGATCAGCCAGTACAGCGGGAAAAGCAGCAGCAACGTCAGCGCATAGCCGGCGACGATCAGGCGCTTGCGCCCGATCCGGTCGGACAGCCAGCCGAACAGCACGAACCAGCCGACGCCCATTGCCGCCGCGGCGCCGACGATGATCTGCGCCACGCTTTCTTCCACGTGCATCGCCCTTTGCAGGAAGCCGAGCGTCGTGAACATCGCCGTGAACCAGATCACGGTGAGACCGGCGGCAATGCCGAACAGTGCGAGGAACAGGCGGCGGCCGTTTCCGGGATAGGTGAAACTTTCGCGCAGCGGATTGCGCGAGGTCTTCCCGGCCGCCTTCATGGCCCGGAACACCGGGCTTTCGGAGAGCTGCACGCGCATCCACAGCGAGATGGCGAGCAGCACGAGCGACAGCAGGAATGGCACGCGCCAGCCCCATGCGTCCCATGTTTCGGCGGACATGCTCCCCTTGCAGGCGAGCACGACCACGAGGCTGAGAAAGAAACCGGCGCCGACGCTCGCCTGAATGAAGCTGGTGAAGAAGCCCCGCTTGCCGGCGGGCGAATGCTCCGCGACGTAAATCGCCGCGCCGCCGTATTCGCCGCCGAGCGCGAGGCCTTGCAGAATACGCAGCAGGATGATGAGCGCGGGTGCCGCCCACCCGATCGCGGCATAGGACGGCACGAGGCCGACGCCGGCGGTCGCCACGCCCATCAGTAGGATGGTGACGATGAACGTGTGCTTGCGCCCGAAGCGGTCGCCGAAATAGCCGAACAGGACCGCGCCCAAAGGCCGGAAGCAGAAGCCGACCGCGAACCCCGCCCACGCGAGGAGCGTCTGGAGCTGCGCATTGCCGGACGGGAAGAACACCTGGCCGATGATGCCGGATGCGGCGAGCGTGCCGTAGATGAAGAAATCATACCATTCGAACAGCGTGCCGAGCGACGACGCCGTGATGACGCGGCGGACATCCTTTGCTGCGGGCCTGGTTTGACTGGCTTCTTCAGATGACACGATCGTTCCCCGTTTTTCTGTTTCGCCCGCTCATGCGGAAGACGCGGTGAAGCGCTCAACGCCATCGACGAAGGTTCTGAGGACATTGGCCTTCAAATACTGATCGGGCGCGGCAGCGAGCAGGTTCCGGTCGAGCACGGTGATGTCCGCGAGATAGCCCGGCGCGATCCGGCCGAGGCGGTCTTCCTGAAACCCTGCGAACGCCGCCGTTCGCGTATAGGCGGTGAGCGCGGCCTCGATCGACACGCGTTGTTCGGGATGCCATCCGTCCGGATTGGCGCCGTCGATGGTATGGCGCTGCACGGCCGCGTCGATGCCGGTCATCGGATCGAGCGGTGCGACCGGCCAGTCGGACCCGAAGCAGGTCCGGACGCCGGCCTCGATGAGCGAACGGAACGCGTAGGTGCGCGTCAGCCGCTCCTCTCCGATCCGGTGCACCGCCCAGCGGCCGTCATCGGCGGCATGATAGGGCTGCACAGAGGCGATCACCTTCTGCTGCGCCATTCGCTGCCATGCACCGGGGCTGAGGTGCTGGGCGTGCTCGATCCGGAAGCGCCGGTCGCGCCTGCCGTTGCGCCGCTCCGTGTCGGCGAAGATGTCGAGAACGACGTCGTTCGCCTCGTCGCCGATCGCATGGGTGGAGATCGCGAGCCCCGCCGCGTCGGCCGCCGGTATCCATTCGCGCATGTCTTCCACGCGCGTCGTCCACACGCCGCGCTGATCCGGCGCATCGAGATAGGGCGCATGGAAGCGCGCCGTGCGCGCGCCGAGCGAACCGTCCGACACGCATTTGAGGGCGCCCCAGCGTAGCCAGTCGTCGCCTTTCCCTTCCGCCTCGACCAGCGTGGCCATGCGCTCCCAGTCGGCCAGCGGCACGAAGGAATAGACGCGAAGGTGCAGCGCATCGGCGCGGCGCAGGCGGCGCGCAGCGTCCTGCACGCTCCAGTCGACCTCGGTGTTGTGGACCTGCGCCACGCCCTTGCTCAGCGCATATTCGATGCCCTGACGGACAAGCCGGTCCGCGAGATCATCGGTGAGCGGCGGGATGACTTCGGCAACGCGGCGCGTGGCATTGTCCTTGAGCACGCCCGTCGGCTCGCCGCGTTCGTCGCGCTCGATCACGCCGCCGGGAACATCGGGCGTGTTCCGGTCGATCCCGGCAAGGCGCAGCGCCGCCGAATTCAGGAACAGCGAATGCAGGTCGGTACGGGGAATGGCGATCGGCGTGTCGCCGGACACCGCGTCGACCCATTCCTTTCGCGGCAGCTCGCCGCCCCAGCGCTGCTCGTCCCACGGCCCGCCCGTCAGCCACTGGCCGGGCGGAACGGCGCGCACCGCCGCACCGATGCGGTCGATGAATTCCGCCTTCGAGCGCGCGTCGAGGAAGACAGGTCGCGCGAGGTTGACGGAGCCCAGCAGGAAATGGGTGTGGCAATCAATGAATGCGGGCATCACGAATGCGCCGCCGCAATCAATCACGCGCGTTTTCCGGCCGGTTGCGGACCGTACCACATCCTTGCCGAGCGCGGCGATCCGGTTTCCCGATATGCCCACGGCGTCCGTCAGTGCACGATCGCCGGTCCAGACCACGGCGTTGACGAGCGCGGTATCGAGCGTGCGCGCGGCCGCGAACGCCGGTCCGCAAAGCGCGGCGGCGGCCCCGGAAACGATGAACCCACGTCGCGTGATCTGGTTGCGCATGTCTTCCTGCCTTTCGAGCCGTTTCAGCGATACAGCTGTTCCGGGTTCCGCCCTTCCGCGCAAGGTCCGCGGTCGGGCAGGTCCCGAGCATAGGCACGAAGCGAGCCGGTATCGAGCCGCTGAAGCTCGGGATATTTCGCGAGAACGGCATTGAACCCGGCGTCCGCCGCGCCCCGGACATGGTGTTGCAGGAAGGCCAGCGTCGTATCGTTGACGAGGGCGAGGGCGCGTTCGCCGTCGAGACTGGTGAAATGCCGCGACTTGAACGGCCCGCGTGCGCTCAGCACGAAATCGGTGAGCCCCATGTGCAGCACGCCGCGCGTGCGAAGGCGGGCGATGTCGTCCCGCTTGCCGATGCAGTGCCACGTTTCCCATGCGTAATCGGTGGGATTGAATTCCGGGTCGCTGCGCTGAAGCGCGCTGAACGGCTGATCGGTCAGCAGCAGGAGAAGCGGGGCGCGGATCTCGCGGTCGAATTGTTCTCCATCGAAATTCTCCCCGTCGAGATCGACGGCGGCAACGCAGTCCGGATCGTTGTCGCAGGCGCTGACGGCGGTCGATCCGCCGAACGACATGCCGGCATGAACGATCCGCGAAAAATCGGCGGCAGCCATGATACCGGCGATGTTCGGGGGCGGGCTGTCGCGCAGGGCCTTCCCTGCAAAGAGCACGTCGTCGCGCCAGGCGACAAGGCTTTGGCCGAGGCGGTGCGCGGAGACGGCCGCCTTGTATGCAGGCAATGCGGCAATGCGCTTTTCATGGCTGTCCCCGCCCATGAATGCAGCGGTCGCCTCCTCCCATTTCCGGTCGGCGGTCGGATCGTCGACGCCTCCGGGGCCGAAGTGCATGGCCGGCGGGATCAATGTCCCGTCCTGCAATCGCACGCTCGCGCTGTCGCGCGGATGCGCGACGCTGACGACGATATAGCCGTGGCTCGCCAGCCGCTCCATCAGCGCCGTGTTCTGGGCGCGGATCGACCAGTAGCCGTGACTGAAAATCACGAGGGGGAATGTCTGCCCGCGCGCGACCTCTGCGTCTTCGATGCCGTGCGTTCCGGTCGAATGCAGCGAGAGGAACCGGTATGCAGGGAAACCCCACAGTTCCGCGAGGGATACGGCTTCGTCGAGGGTTTCGCGCCACGTGAGATAGGCGCGCGGTTTCCCCGCCGCATCGGCAGGCGCCGGATACCAGACGGTGATCGGGATGTCCCTCGGCGCATCGGGACTCGTGAACAAGACGCTCCGGCGGGACAGGTCACGGAGCTCCGCGCTCTGAACGCCCACACGAAATGGCCCATCGGGTTGCGGCAGGTCGAAGATCGGGAAGAGAAGGTACGGCACGGCGGCGATCAGCGTGAGTGCTGCGGTCAGGGCCGCGACCGGCCGTGTCCGCCTCGCACCGCGCCGGATCATCCAGATGCCCGTTCCCACAGAAATCGTGGAGACTGCAAATGCCGGCGCAATTTGCCATCGCAACGACCAGGCCGCGACCGATGCGGCAACGAGCGCTGCCGATGAACCGGCGAGGAAAGCCCGCTTGCCCTGCCGGTCATTGCGGAGGACGAGCGAGGCCGCTGCGAGGAACAGCAGTCCAAAGACGGTCATGTCCCACAGCGGCATACCCGTTACCCCCTTGCAACCGTCAACCCAACCCCGGGCCGGGAGGGCCGGGCCATGCGGACCCGGTCCTCCCGACAGTTTCAGAATACGAGGTCAAGTCCGAGGCGGATGTACCGCGGCCGCTGGTAGCCGATCGGCATCCCGTATTCCGGCCGAATGGCGTCGCTGTTGTAATCATACTCGCCGATCTGGTCGACGTCGTTCACGCCCTTGAAGTTGAAGATGTTGAAGACATCGGCGCGCAGCGTCGCCTTGCCCGCGAACGGCAGGGCGATGTCGTAGCGCACCGAGACATCGACGTTCTTGATCCAGTCGCTTTTCAGCCCGGCGCCGTCGAGGCCGGTGCCGCGCGGCTGCAAACGGCCGAGGCAGTATTGCGACCAGGCGCCATAGATATAGCCGAGGTTGGTGCCGTCGAATTCGCCGCGGCTGTTGCCGATGCAGCCGAAATGCCGCGGCGAGGACAGCGAGGCGTTGAAGCCGAACAGCAGCGCCTTCGTGGCCTGGTACGAGCCCCAGACCTTGAACTGGTGGGCCCGGTGGTTGGGCAGCTTTCCGTATGCGCCTTCCATCAGGTCGGGCTGGTCGAAGTCGCGGGTGAGGCCCGCGATGTCCTGGCTGAAGTCGGACTGGACGAAGCCCTCGGTGTTGCCGCGGCTTTTCGACCACGTGTACGAGCCCTTGACCGCCCAGACGCCGTCGAACGCGCGCTCGAAGGTGAACTCGACCGCATCGTATTTCCGCGAAGCGCTGGGGAAACCGAGGTCTTCAGCCGCGAGGGTGACGGTCCGCGGCGTCGCCTCGCCGTTGATCGGATCGCTGAGCGTGACGACGATGTCGCGGTTCGGGTTGGCGATCACGTACTGGTGGAAACCATCCCAGATCGCGTTGCAGCCCGCGATGCCTTCCGCCGCGCAATAAGCCCGCACGCCTGCGTCGATGGAGATGTCGTCGGCGTTGGCGAGCAGGCGCCGGCGCGTGTAGGTGAGGCCGAAGCTCCAGCTTTCGTTGAACTGGTACGACGCGCCGAAAATGATCTCGTTTTCCTCGCTCGGCTTCAGGTTATGCGAGACCGCCTGCCCGGGGTCGCGGATCGCACCCGTCGCGATGACGTTGCAATTCGGGCCGCCGACGCCGAAGATCGGCGCAGGGCACGTCTGGCCGCCGTCCCAGCCCGTGATCTGGGTGGTCAGCGTCGGGACGCTGCTGGCGCTGAAGGTGCCGTCCGTTTGCCAGAACTCGGTGAAGCTGAGCGGCGAACCGAAGGTGATGAAGGTCGTGTTCGACGCCACCGGCATGTAGTAGCGGCCGTAGTTGGCGAACAGCTTCAGGCGCCCGTCTCCAAGCACGTCGTAGGATGCGCCGATGCGCGGCGCCCAGGCGCTGTCGAGATCGATCGCCTTTTCGCCGAAAAGCGTATAGTTCGCGAACTGGTCGAGCCGGACGCCGGCATTCACCGTGAGCTGGGATGTCGGACGCCACTCGTCTTGCAGGTAATAGGCCTTGTTCTTCCCCTTGAAGCCGCCGCCGGCGCTCCCGTATGCGACCCCGACATAGGTGTCGTTCGGGGCGAGGCCGGCCGCGAGGCACTGCGGTGTGTCCGCGCCGCAGACATTCAGAAAGTAGGAAACCCCGCCCGGAGCCGAAGCCATGCCGTTCGCGTCATAATTGTCCGAGCCGGTCGGGACCGAGAACTTCTCGAGCCGTGTGTTCTCCGTGTCCATGCCGAAGCGGACATGGTGGTCGCCGAACGCGGAGAAATAGAGATCGGCGTCGATCCGGTAAAACTCCCGCCGCGTCTTGTAGGGCGACTGGATACTGCTGAGTTTCTGCTCGCTGAGGACGGTTCCCGTCGCCTCGTCGCGCACGAAATTGCCGTCGTTGTCGGTCAGGACGTCGAAACGCTCCTTCGAGACGCCATAGGCGCCCGAAAGCGTGAACCATTCGGCCATGTGGCCCGTGTACCGCGCGACATAGCTGGGCCCGCCGGCCTTGTAGCGCGTCTCGCCCAGCTCCGCGCCCACCGTGTCGGCGGCCGCGTCGTAGGCGAACGTCGTCCGCCGCCGTTCGGTGCCGGTGTCGAAATAGGTGAGTTCGAGGTGATGATCGTCGATCGGATAGGCGTCGAGCTTGACGCCCCAGATCGGGTCGTTGTCCCGGTCCACGAAGCGCGCGCCCGATTCGATGCTGCTGTGCCCGGCCTTGATGTCGCGGAATTCGACGAGGCCATAGGCGAACAGGCGGTCCCTGATGATCGGGCCGCCCACTTCCGCGATCGCGCTGATGCTGTCGTTCCTGTCCGTCCGGTTGCGGTCGCGGTACGTGTCCTTGCCCCCGGATGCGAGCCCGTTCGGCTCCCAGTTGAAGTGGAGTCCGGCCGTCCAGTCGTTGGTGCCGGCCTTCGACACGGCGTTGATGATGCCGCCCGTCGCGCGGCCGTATTCGGCGGGATAGCCGCCGGTCTTGACCTCGATCGACCGGAAGAACTCGAACGGCACCGGCGCCGAGCCGAGGTACTTGTCGAAGTTCGTGATGTTGAGGCCGTTGATGTAATAGGCGTTCTCGGCGACGGACGCGCCGCCGAACGAGGGCAGGTTGCCGAACGCGGTGTCGCCGGCCGTGGCGGTCGGGGCCAGCAGGGCCGCGTCGGTCAGGCTGCGGCCGAGCGGCACGCGGCCGACAAGCTCCTGCAGATCGACCACGACGCCCGTGGTCGAGCTCGAAAAGTCGAGATTGCGCCGCGCCGCCGTCACGAGGATTTCAGCGCCCGTGCCGCCGACGACGAACGTGTAGTTCGCGGTCGCCGACGCTGCGATCTGCACGCCCTCCTCGCTGACGTCGCCGGCCGGAGACTTGATCGTGACGCTGTAGCTGCCGGGAGGCAGGGCCGTGAAGCGGAACGCGCCCGACGACCCGCTGCTCGTCGTCCGGGTGAAGCCCTGGTCCTCGGAGGTCAGCGAGACGCTTGCCCCGGCGACAGGCGCGCCATCGGCATCGGCGACAGTTCCGATGAGCGCGCCGGACGTATAGTCCTGCGCGGCGGCAGGCGCGCTGACGCCCACGAAAACCGCGATCGGCGCCGCATACAGCGCCAGCACGGCGGCCGAACCCGACCTCAAGAAACGCGATAACTTCCCCATGTTACGACTCCCCTGTGGAAACCGCGCCAGCGGCCGCGGCCATGTTGCCTGGATTTCCGGAATTGCACGCCGCTCCTGCTGCTCGCCGGAGCGCTGACGGGCCGTTGCACCGGCGGGCGAGCGGAACGGCCTCAACGTCACGGACGGCCGCTCCGGCACGCAATGCCGACGGTCGGCATCGGGGCGAAAACGGGCGCGCCCGCTGGAGCCTCGGAATATCTCATCGCTTCCCCCTTCAGCGGATGGGCAAGGAAGCCGTCGGCTTTTTCGCGTTGCCCCCCGGAACTGCAGGAGGATTTAGTAGAGCATGAACGAACGAAGGTTCAGGCACGATTATGGGCTTATGCGGGGTCGATGTTCTCGCTTCGAGACAGGTACAATTCGCACCGACCCGATCCTCGAACATGATCCGATCAACGGACTATCCTCGCTGTTGCCTGTAAAACGAGGTTTCGGCGCCGGGCACGCAAGGCGCCGATCAATGCAGGAACGATTGTACCCAAGCTATTCGCCTTGCGAAAGGCGGCCGCCGTCGCTGCTCGGCGCGGATGTTTCCATACGCGTGGGCCCATGTCGTTAATCGGGCGTATTGCTTGCTTGCGGTAACGGCCCCCCATGACAGGCATCGCACCTTTGACACCATCGGCGGAAAAACAGGAAGAACACGGCGCTCCCGAGCCGTGGCGCCGTTCCGAAGGCATCCGGCCCGGCTTTGCCCTGCGGGACTGGGTCACGATGATCGTCGCCGGGGTGCTGCTCGGCAGCTTCGTCGTCTGGGCGCTGGCCGTGACGATAGACGCGCTGTAGGGCGGGGCGGCGCCTTACCCGAATTATCCCGTGCTTACTCTCTCCCCGGTCTGGCGGTTGCGAGCGCAACCGGTTTCAGTCCGGAGCAGGCATGATCGCCGCCGCGCCTCGTGACGGACGGTCTGCCGCGATCTTGCGGAGGGACGGCAGATGACCGATCGGGTGACGAGGCCCGCCATCTTCGCGGGGACTCCGGCCGCGGGGGCATCCCTGTCGCGGCGCTCGGTTCTCGGCGGGATGGCATCGGCGGGCGCCCTTGCCGGTGCTGCCGGTACGTCTGCGCGCGCACGAACGGTTGCCGGTTGGGATTACGTCGTCGTCGGCGCAGGCGCCTTCGGCACATGGACTGCGTGGCACCTGCAGCGCCGGGGATTGCGCGTGCTCCTGCTCGATGCCTGGGGCGTGGCCCACAGCCGGTCCTCGTCGGGCGGCGAAACCCGGCTGATCCGGACCGAGTATGCAGGCAATGCCCTGTATACGCGCTGGGCATGGGAATCGCTTGCCGCGTGGCATGAATTGTCCCGACGGCATGAAAGCACGATCTTCCACGAGACCGGCGCGCTCTATATCTACCCGCAGGACACGGCCGCGATCGACCAGAGCATGGCGCTCCAGCGGGTGCTTGGAATCCCCGTCGAGAAGCTCGGTGTGCCGGATATGGCGTCGCGCTGGCCCCGGATCAATTTCGAAGGGATCGCGGTCGGCGTGATGCAGCCGACGATGGGTACGATCATGGCGCGCCGCAGCTTGCAGACATTGGCGGCGGATTTCGTGAAAGCCGGCGGCGGCTTCCGCCAGTTCGCGGTCGATCCGCCGCGTTCCGCGAAGGCCCGGCTCGATGCGGTCACGGCAGTGGGCGGCGAGACACTGTCCGCGAAGGGATTCGTCTTCGCCTGCGGCCCCTGGCTTCCCAAGCTCTTCCCGGATGTCGTCGGCGACAGGATCGTGCCTTCGCGGCAGGATGTCTTCTTCTTCGCGCCGCCGGCCGGCGACGACCGGTTCGAACGCGGGAACATGCCGGCGTGGGTGGATGTGAGCAGCAAGGACCTGCACTATGGTTTTCCCGACATCGAAGCGCGCGGTTTCAAGATCGCGCTCGATGCCCACGGCCCGAGGTTCGATCCGGACACGGGCGATCGCCGGGTCGGCGACCGGGCGATCGCGGAGGTGAGAGCCTATCTCGCACGCCGTTTTCCCGATCTCGCGAACGCTCCGCTCGCCGAAACGCGGGTCTGCCAATATGAAAACAGCCACAACGGGCATCTTCTGATTGACCGGCACCCGGCCTGGAGCAATGTGTGGATCGCTGGCGGCGGCAGCGGCCACGGATTCAAGCACGGACCCGCAGTCGGGCGCTATGTCAGCGATCTCGTGCTCGGCACGGGCGAGAGCGTGCCGGAACTCGCGCTGGCGGCGCACAAGGTTCATGGTTGAAGACAGGGCAGGGGAAACTCATAAAATGCGGAATCGCCTGACATTCCTCATCACGGCCACCTTGCTTTCCCCGCTGGCGGCAGGGGTATCGCAGGCCGCACCGGCGGGCGGCTACACGATGCCGGCGACGCAGGTGTTGGACATGGCGTCCGACACCGACAAGCCCTATCGGATCATGGTTTCCTATCCCGAGAGCGAGCCGCCGGAGAGCGGCTTTCCCGTGCTTTACGTGCTGGATGGAAACGCGAGCTTCGCCGCCTTTGCGGAAACACGGCGGATTCAGGAATATGGGGACCTCGGCAAGGCGATCGTCGTGGGCGTCGGCTACCGGACCGACAAGCCCTACGACGAAGCGCGAAACGAGGACTTCATCGTCATGGACGATCCGCCGCCCGGCAAGCGGCTGGGCCGCACCGCGGGGAAAAGCGGGCGCGACGAGTTCCTCGATTTCCTGACGGGCAAACTGCGGACGGAGATCGGCAAGCGCTACAGGATCAACCCGGACCGCCAGGCGCTGTTCGGCCATTCCTTCGGCGGGCTGTTCGCGCTTCACGCGCTCTATACGCGCCCGCAGGCGTTTCATTCGATCGTCGCCGCGAGCCCTTCGCTCGAACTCGACGAAGGGGTGCTGCGCGACGAGCGCGCATTCGTCGCCCGGCTCGAGGACGGGAAGGTCGGCAAGACGAGCCGCCTGATGATCGTCGTCGGCGAGCGCGACATCGACGACGACCCGGAACCTGCGCGCGCACTCGCCGATCGGCTGGATCGTCTCTCGGGTCTCGGGATGCGCGTCCGTTTTCGCAGCTACGAGACGGAGGGGCACATGACCGTGCCCGCCCGCGCGGTGACGGACGTGCTGAGGTTCGCCTTCGAGATACGCTGATCGTGTGCTGCGAAGCTCGTGGCCGGGTTATTTCCGGCCCTTCGCCTCCGCGCGCTGCCGGTCGATCTCGGCGACCCACTGTTCCGCCGTGATCGGCCCCGTCGCTTCGAAATGCACGTGGTCGGCCATCTTCTCGCGCACGGTCACGAAATAGAGCGCGCCCGTGGGGAGGCCGAGTTCCTTGATCTTGGCCGCCATCGCGGCCTCCTGCGCCGGAGTCGGCTTCGGACGCGCGGGTTTGTAGAGCAGGACGTCCCATCCTTCGCCGCCTGCATGGAGGAAAAGCTGCGTCGGCGGCTGTCCGCCCGCGATGCTGACCTTGTCCCATTCCGCCATGCTGCGGATGAAGGCTTCCGTTTTGCCGGGGGCCAAGCGGAACATCTCGAAGACCGGCGTTGTCATCTCGACGGCGGTCTCGGCAGTGTCCGTCTTGCTCTCGGCCGGAGCCGGGACGGCAAGCGCCAGTGCGGCCATTGCGATCGAAAGCCTGCTCAGCATATGTACCTCCCATTCTGTGCAGTCGGATCGTATTGCGCGCCTTCGGCCCTGCAACGCATCAGGCGGGTCAGTCCTGCGTGCAAACGGGTAAAGCCGGCGGGGCCGCTCCGCTCAGCCGAATCGCTGCACGCCGCCGACGATGGTCCGCAGCACTTTCGCCCTTGTCAGCGAATGCGGGTCGATGGCGAAGAAGTCGCTGTCCCAAACCACGAAATCGGCGAGGAATCCCGGGGCGATCAGGCCCATCTGCGTTTCGTTGAAACCGGCGTAGGCGCCTTCCTGCGTATAGCTGTGCATGGCCTCGGCGAGCGTGACGCGCTGCTCGGGATACCAGCCTTGCGGGTTCTTTCCGTCGAGCGTCTCGCGGTTGACCGCGGCGTCGAGGCCGGTGAGCGGGTCGATCGGCGCGACCGGCCAGTCCGACCCCATGCAGACGTGTGCGCCGGAACGGACAAGCGATCCGAACGCGAAGCTCGTCTTCAGCCGCTCCTCGCCGATGCGGCGAACCGCCCAGCGGCCGTCGTCGACGGCATGATAGGGCTGAACCGAGGCGATGATGCCCTGCTGCCTGAAACGCGCGATCGCGTGCGGCTTCATGTGCTGGACATGCTCGACACGGAAACGGCGGTCGCGAGCGCCGTTCGCCCGTGCGACGGCGGCCATCGTGTCGAGAACGACGTCGTTGGCCTCGTCGCCGATCGCGTGGGCGGTGACTTGCAGGCCGGCCTTGTCGGCAGACGCGATCCAGTCGTGCAGGTCCGCGGGATCCGTGACCAGGATGCCGCGCGTCGACGGCTCGTCGGCGTAGGGCTCGTAGAAGCGGGCCGTGCGCGAGCCGAGCGAGCCGTCGAACACGACCTTGCAGGCGCCCCACTGAACCCACGTGTCGCCGCGCCCCTCCCGTGCGATGAGGGCGGCCTGCGCCTCCCAGTCCTTCAGCGGCAGATAATGGCGAAAGCGCAGGCCGGTCTCGCCCCTGGCGCGGAGCCTCCGGGTGGAATCGAAGCTGATGGTTTCAAGCTCGGTCGGGTGGACCTGCGTCACGCCCTTGCTCAGCGCGTGCGCGATGCCTTGGCGCGTCACGGCGTCGATCTGGTCGTCGGTCGGCGTGCCGATCGCGCGCAGAACGAGGTCCTTGGCCGCATCCTTGATGATGCCTGTCGGTTCGCCGGCCGGATCGCGTTCGATGACGCCGCCCGGCACGTCGGGCGTGTTGCGGTCGATGCCCGCCAGCCTGAGGGCCAGCGAGTTCAACAGCAGCATGTGAAGGTCGTAGCGGATCACGGCGACCGGCGTGTCCGGCGTGACGGAGTCGATCCACGACCGGTTCGGCATCTCGCCGCCCCAGCGGTCCTGATCCCAGTTTCCGCCTTCGAGCCATTGGCCTTTGGGCAGGGCCCGTGCGGCGGCGGCGATACGCTGAACGAACTCCCGGGGATCGGCGGCATCGCGCAGCGAGGGCTGCGAGAGCATGGTGGCCGCCTTCACGAAATGGACATGCGGGTCGATGAAGCCGGGGGTGACGAAGGCGCCGTCGAGATCGACGATGCGTGTCCGCTTGCCGATGCGCGCGCGCACGGCCTCCGCGCCGACGGCGGCGATCCTGTCCGCCGTCACGCCGATGGCGTCGGTGCGGATCGCGGGGCCGGCGCCCGTCCAGACCTTCGCGTTGAGATAGGCGGTATCGACCGTGTCCGTCCCGCTCGCGAAGGCAAGGCGCGCCGCCGCCGCCGCGGCGGTTCCGCCGGCGAGGGCGAGCAGCGTGCGGCGGCCGATCATCGTTACTTGCCCGCCGGTTTGCGCGGCGGGTTTTCGGCGCGCCACGTGTCGAGACGTGCGAGCCATGTCGCGGCCGAGAGCGGGCCGTAGGTCTTGCTGTCGGTGTGTTCGGCGACGAGTTTGCGGATGTTGACGAAGTAGGCGGGGCCGCTCGGTATGCCGAGTTCCTTGTGCTTCCTCTCCATTGCCGCCGCCTGTTCCGGTGTAGGAATTGCGCCAGTGACCGGCTTGTAGAGGATGACGTCGAAATCGGCGCCGTTTTCGTGGAAGAACATCTGGATCGGCGGCTGGCCGCCTGCGGCGGCGACCTCGTCCGCCTGCGCGATGAGGCGCACGAATTCCTCCTGCTTGCCGGGGGCGAGCTTGAAGATCTCGAACCATGCCTCGGGCCACGGTGCGCTTTCGGCGGGCGCGGTTGCCGGGGCCTGCTGCGCGAGGGCGGGGAGGGGCAGGACGGCGGCGGCGAGAATGAAGGCGAGCCTGTGTTTCATTTGAAGTCTCCTCCTGAACATCGACTGGTTCCGCCGATGCGATGGATCGGAAAACATCCAATTATCGCCGGGGGCAGGGGACCAGTGCATATCAGCCCGCCGCCTGACGCAGCGCGGCGAGCGCGGTGCGGGCCTCGTAGGCATTGAGGCTGGCGAAGCCGATCCTGAGGCCGCGCGGCGCATCCCCGGTCGTCATGAAGGAGCGCGACGACGCGAGTCGAAGGCCCATTGCCGCAGCGCGCGCTTCCATCCGGTCGAGGTCGGTCCGGAAACGCAGCCAGAAGGCGAGGCCGCCGCCGGGCATCCGGTATTCCACGAGATCGCCGAAGAGACGGTCGATCTCGGCGGCGAAACTCTCGCGCCGCTTCGCGTAGACCTGCAGCACCTTGCGGCCGTGCCGCCGGAGCTCGCCGCTCCCGATGAGGTCGGCCGCCGCGTCCTCCGTGAGCGTGTTGCCCATGCCGTCGGTGATCGACACCCGGTGCGCGATCGCGTCGATGACCTGCGGCGGCGCCGCGACATAGCCGATGCGCAGCGCCGGAAGCAGGAGCTTCGACAGCGAGCCCACGTAGAGGACATGGGCGGGGCCGTAGGAGGCGAGCGGCAGCAGCGGCTGCGATTCGAAATGAAACTCGTGATCGTAGTCGTCCTCGATGATCGCGAAGCCGAACCGGCGGGCGAGATCGAGCAGGCGGAGGCGACGTTCGGGCCGCATCGACACCGTGGTCGGGAACTGGTGGTGCGGCGTGACGAACACGGCGCGCACGGCGTTGCGGCGGCAGGCGTGCTCGACGGCCTCGATGTCGATGCCGCCCTCGTCGAGCCCGACCGGGACGATATTCGCGCCGAGCGCACGGAACGCGGCGACCGCGGGTTCATAGGTCAGTTCCTCGACGACGACGGAGTCGCCGCGCTCGACCAGAACCTGCGCCGCGAGGAAAATCCCGTTCTGGCTGCCGCGCGTGATGCAGATGTTCTCGGCCGTGACGGGAAGGCCCCGCTGGCTTTTCAGCATGGTCGCCACGGCTTCGCGCAGCGCGGGCGAACCCCGCGGGTCGCGATACTGGAAGCCGTTGCCCTGCGCGCCGCGATGCGCCGCAGCGCGATAGGCGCGCGCGAGCAGCTCGGCGGGAAACAGCCGTCCATCGGGCGCGCCCTCGTCGATCTTGAGCCCGGGGCCGGACGAGACGGCGATCGGCCGTTCGGGCGGCGGCGCGAAGCGATAGTCGACTACGGCGCTGCTCATCGTGATCTCGGCGTCGCTCCGGTGGCGGTTCACCGGATCGGGAAGCGCGGCCGCGACCCTCGTGCCCCGCGTTCCGGCGGATTCGAGCCAGCCCTGTGCGATCAAGTCCTCATAGGCGAGCACGACGGTCTTGCGGTTGACGCCGAGCACGCGCGCAAGCTCCCGGCTGCTCGGCAGGTAGGTGCCCGACGCGAGGCGCCCTCTTTCGATGTCGCGGATCAGCGCCTGAATGATCTGCATGTAGAGGGGAACGTCGCGCGAGGCGTCGATCCGATCCCCGAGACTGACGGGCCAGGGACGCAGCATTGGACCTGCCTTGTGAGAGCTTTACGTGTATGTTCGGGGCCAAGTGTATCCGCAGCGGAACGCTGCGGCAATACGGTTGGTCCCTCGGGCTTTCCGGTTTTGGCGGTTGCCGGAGCTCCAATGCCGGGAGACAGGGTCCGGAAGCATGAAAGCCATTCAGAGGGTGCCGTGGGCTATTTCGATCAGTTTGAAAACGAAGACGTGCGTGCGCTTGTGGAGGAATTCCCGCTGGCGTGGGTTTGCGGCGGGCCGGTCGACGCGATGGAGGCGAGCCTGCTGCCGCTGATCGGCGAGTATGATGCGGACGGCCGTCTCGTCGCGCTGATCGGGCATCTGAGGCGGGCCAACCCGCTGTATCGCGCGCTCGGCGAGGACGGGCGGGCGACGATCCTGTTCAAGGGGCCGGACGCCTATGTCAGTCCCGAGCACGCGGGGCTCAGGAACTGGGGCCCGACATGGAACTACGCACAGGTGAAAATCGGCGCCGACATCGTCTTCGACGATGCGCTCACCGAGATGTCGCTCAACGTTCTCGTCGCCGCGATGGAAACCGGTCGGCCGGCGCCTTGGGACAGCGCGGAACTGGGCGATCGCTATCACACCATGCTGAAACACATCATCGGGTTCCGGGCGACCGTCACCCGGCTTTCGGGGGTGTTCAAGCTGGGGCAGGACGAGAGGGACGAGATATTGGCGTCGATCCTCGGATCGCTCCCGGATGCCGAAACCGTGGCATGGATGCGGCGGTTCAACCGGCATCGCATACCGTAACGCGGCGGACGGGGCGGGTGCCCGTCCGATCAGTCGGCAGCGACGACCCCGGCCGCGATCAGCGCCGCGATCTCGGTCTCGGCAAGGCCGATCTCGCCGAGGACGGCGCGGCTGTCCTCGCCGAGAGCGTGCGGGGGCGTGTCCGGCGCATGGGCGATGTCGCCGAACAGCACCGGCTGCGGCAGGGCGCGGGCGATCCCCTCCGGGTAGCCGGCCGGAACATCGAAGAAGCCGATTTCCGAGAGGTGCGGGTCGACGAGCAACTGCGCGAGGCCCGGCACCTCCGAGCAGGGCACGTCGCGGGCGGAAAGCGCCGCGATCCATTCGCCGGTGGTGCGGTGCGGCAGGCTGTCGGCGACGATCGCATAGAGGGTGTCGATATGGGCGGGCCGCACGCGCGGGTCCTTGAACCACGCCTCCCGGGTCACGTCCTCGCGGCCGATCTCGGCGAGGAAGGCGTGCCATTGGCGATCGGTGTAGGGCAGGACCGCGATCCAGCCGTCCGCAGTCCGGAACGGCCTGCGGTTGGGGGAGAGTATCCGGGGATAGCCGGGCGCGCCGCCCGCCGCGAAGGTCGCGGCGGCAAGGTGCTCGTTGAGGAGGAAGGCGGTCAATGCCTCGAACATCGGCACCTCGACCTTGATCGCGCCCTGATGGCCGCGACCGCGCGCCACCAGCGCGGCGAGGATGCCGTAGACGGCGTGAAGCGCGGCCACCTTGTCGGCGAGGACGGTGGGCACGAAACGTGGATCGCCGCCCGTGGCCGTACCGAGCCCGGCGATGCCGCTCGCGGCCTGGATGATGTCGTCGAACGCGGGCCGGTCGCGATAGGGGCCGCGCCGGCCGAAGCCGGTCGCCGCGCAGTGGATGATCGCGGGATTGATCGCGGCGACGGCCTCGAAGCCGAGGCCGAGGCGCTCGGCCGCCTCGACGCGCATGTTGTGGAAGAGGACGTCCGCTGACGCGATGAGCCGCGCGAGCACCGCCCGGCCCTCCGGGCGCTTGAGGTCGAGAGCCAGCATCCGCTTGTTGCGGTTGTTGTTGACGAAGAGCGCGCCGCCGCCCTCGCCCGACGGATGGGCATGGCGGGCGATGTCGCCCTCGAGCGGCTCCACCTTGATGACCTCCGCGCCGAGATCGGCGAGGATCTGGCCGGCGTAGGGGCCGAGGACCACGGCGCCGACCTCGATGATCCGTGTTCCGCTCAGCAGCGGCAGCATGATGCCTTTTCCTTTTTCAGTTTTCGCGCCGGATCAGGTCTCGGCCCACATGCGCCAGAGGTCGCTGGTGTTGCGCGACAGCGTATCGAAGGCGGCGGTCTTGCCGGTCTCGGCGAACATCGTCGCCCGGAGGTTTTCCAGTTCGAACAGGATGCGCCGCTTGTCGGGCTCGCGCACGAGGCTCTGAATCCATCCGACCGCGACGTCCCGGCGGCCGGAGACGACCGTGTTCACCTGATGCAGCGTATTGGCGGGGTAGAGGATGGCCGCGCCCGCGGGCAGCTTGAACGTGCGCGTTCCGGCGGGCTCGTCAATCGCAAGCTCGCCGCCCTCGTAGCTCGCGGGGTCCGAAAGAAACAGCGTGAAGGCGAGGTCGATGCGCGTCTGCGGGGCATCGCCCATCAGCGCGTTGTCGACATGAAGGCCGTAGCTCATGCCCGGCAGATAGCGGCTGAAAAGGATCGGGCGCATGGTGCGCGGCATGGCCGCCGTCGCGAAAAAACGGTTGGCCGCCAGCGCCTCCGTGACCATTGCCTGCATGGCGGCATAGTCCGCAGAGTCGCCGGCGACCTGCTTGTTCTCTTTCACCCCGGTTGCCGCCCAGCCGGCGGTCTCGCGACCGTCGATGAAGGCCTGCCGATCCATCATCCGAACAAGCCGGTCGATCTGGTCGGCGCCCAGAATGTCCGAGATGCAGATGATCAACGCTTGTCCCCGTCCCGTCCTTACATGTCGGGCGCGGCGCCTTTCTTGAGGCCGTGCGCCTTGCCGGAAACGGTGCCGTCCGGCTTCACCAGCGCCACGCTATCCATGACGAAGAACATTGTATAGCAGCCGCTGATCTGCGACTTGCCCGCCCAGGCGATGTCGACGCAGAGCTTGTCGTCCCTGGCCTGCCACGACCCGGTGACGGGCTCGTTCACCTGCGCGCTGCACACGCCTTCGTAGAGCAGGAAACCGTCGCCCGGGATTTCCTTCTTCGGGCACTTCTTGAGGTCGACCGGGTCGTAGCGGATGTTGTAGCCGCCGACCTTGCCGTCCGCGCTGTACTGATGCGTGTAGTGATAGGGGATGACGAGCGAGTTGCCGCTGACGGCCTTGCGGATCTGATCGGTGGTGAGCGCGGGGAACGAGAGCGTCGGCCAGACGCGCTGCGAGCCGATGCCGTTCTCGCCGCCTTCGCCCGCCAGCATCAGCGACAGCGCCTTGTCGAAGCCGGTGGGATAGACGAAATCGGTGGGGGACGGGACGGTGGGCGCGTTCGGATCGGCCATCGCCGCGGCCGGCGTCGCCACGGCCGAGGCGGCGGCGACGCCGGCCGCGACGGACCATAGTTTCATCGTGAATGTCTGCATTGGTTCATACCCTCCTTGTTCTGAACGACGGTGCCGGAGCCGTCCTTGCCGGAACGATCCGATTCTGCGCGGGCCGAAGACACCATAAAGCGGGGAGGCGGGCAGCAAGGCTGTTGGGTAAGCCGCTTCCCGTGAAGGGTAAGACGGCGGTTGCGGGCGCGCCGCCGCTATCGGGCCGTCAGAGCATCGCCATCGCCTGATCCGCGCCCCGGTAGGCCTCGGTCATGGCGTAGGCCATGCTCATCAGGCCCTGAAGCTCCGAATGGGCGAAAACGATCCGTCCGTGCGGGCGGCGCAGGACGTCGGGGGGCGGCTCGTTGCCGTCGCGGCCGAGGAAGAAGCCCGGCTGCGGCGCGCAGAAGGCGTGGCCCCAGCGGTTGAGGACGATGCCGGCGATGTCGCGCCGCGCATCGAAGCCCGCGGCGCCGAACATCTCGCTCATCTGCGCCCGGATCTGCCGCTCGAGATCGGTGTAGCTCGCCTCGAGCATCGCCATGCGCGCCGCCGGTCCCTGCGCGTCCGCAGGGAGGTCCGGCCGGAGGAAGGGGATGTAGAAGGTGAGCACGACGGGATCGTCGGGCGTGAGCGGGGCGGGGCTTCCGAAGGCGACGTTGCGGCGCACCGCGACGTGCCAGCCGAGCCCTTCGAACCAGCGCGCCGCCATGATCCCGAGCCTGTCGAAGAAACGCCAGTGCCGCAGCGCCACGTTGGCGGTGAGGACCGGGCCGTAGTGGAATTCGCCGTAGGCGCCCGCATGGGCCTCGCCGAGGTCGGCGACGATGTTGCGGTTGACCCATCCGCCCGAGGCCATGACGACGGCGCGGGCGCGGGCCTTCCGGACCTTGCCGCCCAGCACGTAGGTGACGAGCACGTGCTCGGCGGCGGACGGCGTCCCCTCGTGCCGCACGTCGATGACGGTCGCACCGCCGCGGATGCGCACGGGCGCCCCCGGTCGGTCGAGCGCGCCGAAGTCGATCGGCGCGGAGGCGATGGCGGCCGTGCTGCCGTCGCCCTTGATGCTGCCGGGGATCATCCGCGCCAGCATCATCCTCAGGATCGCCGCATTGCCGCCCGGGAACGAGACGACGCCGATGTGCGCCGCGCCGCTGTTCCCGGCGGGTTTCGGGATGGTCGTCCCCGGCAGGCCGAGCCTGTGCGCCGCGTAGGCGGATATGGCGTTGCCGCAGACGCCGAAGTTCGCGACGGCGAGATAGGGATCGACGTAGCGGCGGACCTGCTCGCCGTAGCCCAGCCCGTCGAGCAGGTCGTAGTAGGTGATCGAATCGAGCCACGCCTCGGCGTCTTTCCGGTCCGACAATATGTCCCGGCGGTTGTGGACGTAGTCGTCCATCTGCTTTCGGACGTCGGCGGGCCAGGGCGTGTGCGCGAAGCCGTCGCGCGCCGGGTTTCGCACCCATCCGCGATCCCGGAAATGATAGCCGGTCTCGTACCCGCGTTCGGAGCCGGGGGCCATCGGCGCGAAATGATAGTTGGGGATTTCGTACCGCTCCGCGCCGCCCGCCAGCGGCTCGAGATCGTAGTGGGAGGCGAGGCCGAGCTCGTGGTAATAGTCCGTGTAGACCTCGTAGCGGCCCTTGCCGTAGCTCCCCCGCACATAGCCCGGCTTGAATAGCAGCCCGCCGTTCGAGCCCTGCGGGGCGACAAGCTGCCGTCCGTCGATCTCGAACACGTTCTGCTTGGCCTCGCCGCCGACGATGGGGTGGTTCTCCAGCAGCAGGCAATTCCGCCCCGCGCCGCCGCGCTTGCCGAACTCGTAGGCGGCGGTCATGCCCGAAAAGCCGCCGCCGACGACGACGAGGTCGAAACTCTCGTCGACGGGGGTTCGGCCGGGGTCCGGATAGAGCCGGTCGCGGATGCCGTGGGCAGCATCCATCACCGCCTGCGTGTTGCCGTTGGACCACGCGTAGTCGCCGACGCCGCCATATCCCGTCCACACCGAGCCGGAGGGGGCGAAGGGTCCCTCGGCGGTTCCCGTCGTGCGTCCGCAGGCCGGGAGCTGGGTGGCCGCGCCTGCGACGAGAACGCCGTTCACGAAATCGCGGCGCGTGATCCGCTCGCGCATGCCGAGGGCGGCGTCGAGGCGGCGGGTATCCGTCATGATGCCTGTCTCCGGGCCGGGCGGCGGCGCAGCCAGAGCAGGGTGCCGAGCACGATGGAAACGGTGAGCCAGACGCCGATCGCCATCGAGAGGACCCTGCCGGTGGTCCCGATGCTTTCGCCGGTGTGCAGCGGGTAGAAGGACGCGAGGAAGGCCCGCGCGGGATCGGCCTCCGTGACCGGCCATGCGCCCCGCACCCTGCCGTCGTTCGCGTCGACGATCACGAGACTGCCGCCGTAGCCGCCGCGATAGAGCTCGCCGGGCGCCCGCACCCAGGCGTAGTAGCTGGCATCGCCGGGCGAGGGCAGCGTCGTGGCGACGAAGCGGCTGCCGGGAATGGCGGCCGTCGCCGCGCGGGCCGCGGCGGCGAAGCCGACCGCCTCGCCCCGCGGCGGATTGGCGGGCAGGGCGATCTCGGGAACGCCGAGAAGCTCGCCGAGTTCGTGCTCGAACAGCATCAGGGTGCCGGTGGCGGCGATGACGATGGCCGGTGCGACGGCCCAGAGCCCGATCGCGCGGTGCCATGAATGGAGGCCGGAGGGCCTGGAGGTGCCGCCCCGGGGACGAAGCGCGGCGCGCCACTGGCCGCGCGCGGGCCATGCGACCGCGAGGCCGGCGACGAGATTGGTGACGAGAAGCAGGCCCGTGACCGCGAGTAGCCAATGGCCGATGGTGCCGGCGGCGAGCGTGAGGTGAATCTCGCGGACCAGTTTCAGGACGCTGTGGTCGTTCGCGGCCTTGTCGCGGAGGACCGCGCCGGACCCGTCGATATAGGCCCTGCGCGCGGTTCCGTCGGCGCCGACATGCGAAATGATGTAGCGGTCGGGCAGCCCGGCGGTCGTCCAGATCCAGTTGACCTTCGCCTCGCCTCCCGCGGCGGCGAAAGCGTCGATGCGCTGCTCGATCGCGGCGAGGTCGGTCGGCTGGTGACGCGCCGAAAGCAGCGCGTCCTCGATCTCGAAATGGAACGTGAGCAACGTGCCGGTCACGGCCTGTATCAGCCAGAACGCGGCGGCGCCGATTCCGAGCCAGCGATGGATGGCAACGATACGCTTGCGCCAGGGGCGCCGGACAACTGGCGAACTCGACATTACAGCCCTTCTCTCCCGGGAGCCCGCAACTCTATTGCCCGGAGGCGGAAGGCAAAGCGCCCTTATGGGTAAAACCGGAGGGAAGATGGGGAGGGCAAGGCGCCTGCCCGGCCGGAGAGGCACTTCGCCTTACCCGTCTTGCACATTCCGTTACCCTCAAAAGAGATTCATCCGCAGGAGCGGCTGATATTGAATGGGAAAGGCGGGGCGCGCCGGACGAGGAGCGGATTCCGGGGGCCTCGCAACAACCGAAGCGACTGGCATGAAGGGGTGGGGCATGAGTATCGCCGTTCGAGACGTGAGGCCGTTGCCGTTGAAGCCGGCCCGGGCTTTGCCGAGGTCCGGAGGCTGCGCCCTCGCCGTCCTTCTCGCGGCGTGCGGCGGCACGGCGACCACCGAATCGCAACTTGCCGACCTCGTCATCACCAACGCCCGCGTCTATACGGTCGACGACGCGAATCCGTGGGCGCAGGCCGTGGCGATCAAGGACGGCAAGATCGTTGCCGTCGGAACGAACGGCGAGATGGCGGCCTATGGCGGCTCCGGAACGAGGACGGTCGACGTCGGCGGCCGCCTCGTCCTTCCCGCGTTCGGCGACGCGCACGCCCACCCGCTTTTCGGCGGCCTCAGCCGCTCGCGCTGCCCGCTGCACGAGGGCAAGAGCATCGAGGACTATCAGGCGACGATCGCGAAGTGCGTCGCCGATACGCCCGGCGACGGCGCCATCTACGGCATCGGCTGGAGCGACGCGCTCTTTCCGCCCAGCGGCATTCCGCGCAAGGAGGTTCTCGACAAGGTCTCGACGACGCGTCCGCTGATCTTCGAATCCACCGGCGGTCACACATACTGGCTCAATTCCAAGGCGCTCGAGGTCGCGAAGATCACGCGCGACACGAAGAATCCGCCGAACGGGACGATCGACCGCGACCCCGCGACGGGCGAGCCCGTGGGCAGCCTTCAGGAAGCGGCGATGGACCTCGTCAAGTCCATGATCCCGGCGCCGACCGCGACCGAGATCGAGAACTCGATCCTCTATGTCGCCGACCATTTCAACAGCCTTGGAATCGTCGGCTGGAACGACGCGGGCGTCGAGTTCGACGACGACGGCGGCAGCCCGATGATCGACGCCTACAAGGCGGTGAAGGATGCCGGAAAGCTGACCAGCTACGTGACCGTTTCGCTGAAATGGAAGAACGAGCGCGGCATGGACCAGCTGCCGAGCCTGCTGAAGGCGGCGGAGCGGGCGAACGCGCTCGGCATCCCGACGCATACGGTCAAGTTCTACGTCGACGGCGTGATCCCGCAGAAGACCGCGTACATGCTCGCCCCCTACGAGAACAGCGGGCGTGAGCGCGGGACGCCGCAGATCGCGCCCGACACGCTGAAGCAGGCGGCCACGGCGGTCGACGCGCGCGGGATGCACGCGTTCTTTCACGCCATCGGCGACGGCGGCGTGCGCATTTCGCTCGACGCGGTGGAGGCGGCGCGCAAGGCGAACGGCGCGAAGGACACGTACCACATGGTCACGCACCTCAACGTCGTCGATCCGGCCGATCAGCCGCGCTTCGGCAATCTGAACACGTTCGCGCAGTTCCAGCCGACATGGGCGTCGTGGTACGACTACATGGACCTGACGGTCGCCGCGATCGGCCCGAAGCGTTCGGAATACATCTACCCCGCCGGAAGCATCGTTCGCGCGGGCGGCAAGCTCGCCTACGGCGCAGACTGGCCGGTGGGCGGCGCAAACCCGCTCGAAGGCATCGAAGTGGCGATGACGCGCCGCACCGCCGGGCAGCCCGATGCGAAGCCGCTGCTTCCGGACGAGGGCGTCAGCCTCGAGGACGCGATCCGGAGTCACACGATCAATGTCGCCTATGTCAACGGGCTGCAAAAGCTCACCGGTTCCATCGTCAAGGGCAAGAACGCCGATCTCGTGATCCTCGACAATGATATTTTCAAACTACCGGTGCACGAGATTTCGAAGGCCAAGGTGACGCTGACGCTGTTCAAGGGAGAACCGGTGTCCGGCGACTGGGCGTCGGTGGGATCGGCGGGGAGCAAATAGGCACGCACCGTCCCGCCGCTGCCGGCGCCGGCCGTTCGGGTCGGCTGCGAAGCCGTTTGCCGGGGGCGACGCCGCACGGTTGTCAGTCCGGCCCTCGACCCGTAACTTCGCGAGGCAGAGGGGGTGCAGAGGGAGCTCAGGCCACGTGCAAGACATGATCGCCGCCAAGTTCGATCCGCCCGTGTGGATGGGCGAGCAGATCAGCCGCGACCTGCTGCTTGAACGGCTGAACGGCGCGTTCACCCATCGCCTGACGCTCGTCCATGCTCCTGCCGGATACGGGAAGACGAGCCTTCTCGCCCAGTGGCGCGACAGCCTGGACCCCGCCGCGGCGCAGGTCGCATGGCTGACGCTCGAACACGACGACCGCGACCTCAAGCGGTTCGTGAACTACCTGCTGCTCGCCATGCTCCAGGAGAACGACGGCAGGTCCGTTTCCGCCGACCTGCCGCCCCGCGCCGCCCTGTCGGCGATCATCAACGGGCTGGCCGACCGCCCCGTGCCGGTCGTCCTCATCCTCGACGACCTGCACCACGCCTACAGCGAGCCGGTCGCGAATTTCCTCCAGTCGCTGGTGCGGCTCGCGCCGCCCAACTGCCACTTCATCTTCGCATCGCGCGACTACCCGTGGCTCGGCCAGTCGGTGCTGGCGGCCGAGGAGCAACTGCTGGAGATCGCCGCGGCCGATCTCAAGTTCTCGGCGCAGGAGGCCGAATGCCTCCTCTGCCGCACCGACGGGTCGCTGGAGACGATCGACATCGACACGCTGCTCGACCGCACGGAAGGCTGGCCGATCGCGGTGCAGCTCGCCTCGCTGTCGATCAAGCGCGGCCTCGGGGCCGAGCGGGTGATCGACGAGTATTGCGGATCGAGCTCTGACCTCGCGCGCTATCTCTCCGAGCAGGTGCTGATGACGCTGCCGCAGGAGACGCGCGACATCGTGCTGCGCACGGCGCTGCTTGACCGCCTGACGGGGGAAGCGGTCGATCTGCTCTGCGACCGGCAGGACGGCTGGATGGTGCTGGAACGGCTCGAGCAGCAGGGCGTCTTCCTCTCCCCGGTGACGTGGGAGCGCCGCGAATACCGCTATCACCAGCTGTTCGCCGATTACCTGCGCGATCGTTTCGAGCGTTCGGACCGCCCGCAGTTCACGGCGCTCCAGCGGCGGATCGCGCGCTGGTTCGCCGAGCGCGCCCAGATCGCCGAGGCGGTCAACCACGCCATATTGTCCGCCGACGACATGCTGATCGGGGACATCCTGGAAGAGGCCGGCGGCTGGCGGCTGATCCCGCAAGGCCTGCAAGGCGTCGCCGAGCGCGGCCTTGGGAAGCTGCCGCTGGCGCTCGTTCGCGCCCGGCCGCGCCTCGTGCTCGCGCTCGTCTATCTCCAGATCAAGCGCGGCGAGATCGGCGCGGCGCGCGCGGAGTTCGACCTGTTCGCGGCGGGCGCCGACGCGGCCGACATGCCGGTCGACCTGCGCACGGAAATCCGCGTCGTCGGCGATACGCTCTCCGACTACGAGAACCAGCCCGTCACCTTCGAGGACCTGCTCGCGCGCGAGGCGCTGCTCCGCAAGCTGCCCGCCAACGACCATCTCGTCCTCGCCAATTTCAGTGAGACGCTGGGCGCCAAGTACTACGAAGGCGGCTGGCTGGAACGCGCGCTTCAGCCGACGCTCGCCGCGCGCGATCACTACGTCGCCATCGGTTCGCTCTACAGCGACCTGTTCACGCGTTTCCTCGAAGCGCGGATCAAGCGCGCGCAGGGCCGCTCCAAGGAAGCGGGGACGATCCTGGAAACCGCATGGCGCGACACGGTCGACAACTTCGGCAGCCGCTCCGACCTCGCCGCGAACTGTGCCGCCTTTCAGGCCGAACTCCTCTTCGAACAGGACCAGACCGCCGAGGCGCGCGAGCTGCTGTCGTGGGCGCTGCCGCACATGGAGCAGTCGGACGGCTGGGTGGATGTCTACGCGGCGGCCTATTTCACCGAGGCGCGCGCGCTGGCGAGCGAGGGCGCGTTCGACGAGGCCTGCGACATCCTTGCGCGCGCGCGGCGCGTGGCGGCGCGGCGGCGGCTGCGTCAGCTGGAGATGCTGGCCGACATCTGCAATATCGACGTGCAGATCGCGCAGGGCGCGCCCGCGCAGGCCGTGCTCGCGGCTGCGGCGGTCATCGGCCTCGACGCGCTGGCCGACATGATGGCGGAGGAGTCGCCGCAGTACCGCCCCGTGGCGACGGCGGCGTCGCTGTGCCGGGTCCGCCTGCACCTGCTCGTCAGCGCGTGGGACCGGGCGCTGGAGGAAATCGGGCGGCTGCGCGCGTGGGCGGAGCAGCGGGGCGCCGGGCGCCTGCTGATCGACGTCAACATCCTCGCCGCCGCAGCCCTGCGCGGGCAGGGCGCGGCGGCGGAGGCGCGCTGCTGCTTCGACGAGGCGATCAGCATCGCCATGTTCCAGAACATCATCCGCCCGTTCGTGGAAGCGCGGCAGTTCGTGCAGCCCTGCCTCGACGAGGCGCTGCAGGCGGACGCGCAGCTCGGGCGGTTCCGCGCGCAGTTCCTGAAATCGCTGGCCAAGGCGCTTGCCGCCCATCGCGGCAGCGCCACGGTTTTCGGCGTGTTCAGCGAGGCGGAGGCCGAGGTGCTGCTCTATCTGAGCCAGGGGCATTCCAACAAGGAGATCGCCCGGCTGATCGGCATGTCTCCGGACACGGTGAAATACCGGCTGAAGTCGGTTTTCCGCAAGATCGGCGTCAGCAAGCGCCGCGACGCGGTCCGCATCTCCGCCGAACGGGGGCTGATACCGAGCAGCGAACCGGTCGCGGCGCACACGCATTGAGGGACGCCGCGACGGGTATTACCCGTCGGCTTTCTTGACTCGAATCTCTGTACAGGGACAAAAAAGTCCCGGATCAGAAACCTTGGGGAGTCGGGATGCTGTCCGATTTTCGCTTCGACCGCCTTTTCATCGGCGGCGCATGGGCAAGCCCGGTCGACGGCGGCGTCCGGCCGAGCATCGACCCCGCGCGGGGCGCCCCGTGGGGCGATGTCGCCTACGGCGGGGTCAGGGACATTGATCGCGCGGTGGCAGCGGCGAAGGACGCGTTCGAACCGTGGCGGAAGATGCCGCCGTGGGAGCGGGCGGCGCTGATGCGCAGGTTCGCGGATCTCTACGCGACGCAGGTCGATGCGCTGGCGGAGATCGAGACGCGCGACAACGGCCGCGCCGTTCGGGAATCCCGCGGCGACATCGGGCTGCACGCCCAATATTATCACTGGTTCGCGTCGCTGGCGGACAAGCTCGGCGGGCGCACGATCCCGATGGACGACAGCGTGCACGCGTTCACGACGCGGCATCCGGTCGGCGTCGTCGGCGCGATCACGCCGTGGAACGTGCCGCTGATGGCGGCGGCGTGGAAGCTCGGCCCCGCGCTCGCGGCGGGCTGCACCGTGGTGCTGAAGCCCGCCGAGCAGACCCCGGCATCGTCGCTCGCACTCGCACGGATTTTCGAGGCGGCGGGCTTTCCGGCGGGCGTCGTCAACGTCGTGCCGGGGGACGGGCCGGTCGCCGGCGCGCGGCTCGTCGCGCATCCCGACGTCGCCAAGATCAGCTTCACGGGCGAAGGCGCGACGGCGAAGACCATCCTGAAGGCGGGGGCGGACACGCTCACCCGCTGCACCTTCGAACTCGGCGGCAAGGCGCCGCACATCATCTTCGCCGATGCCGACGTCGAGCAGGCGCTGAACGCCGCGACGGGCTCGGCATGGGCGCTGTGCGGCCAGAGCTGCGCGCTCGGCAGCCGCGTGCTCGTCGAGCGCCCGGTCTACGACCGGGTCGTCGAGGCGTTCCGCGAACGCGCCGCGCGCGTGCGCGTCGGTATGCCGCTCGATCCGGCGACGCACATGGGTCCGCAGGCCCATGCGCAGCAGCTCGAAAAGACGCTGTCCTACGTGGCGATCGGGCGCGAGGAAGGCGCCGAGCTGGTGACGGGCGGCGCGCGGATCGACCGCGCCGGACTTTCCGAGGGCTTCTTCGTCGAGCCGACCGTGTTTGCCGGCGTAGCCCCGGGAATGCGGATCGCGCAGGAAGAGATCTTCGGGCCGGTTGCCGCGATCATCCCTTTCGAGGACGAGGAGGATGCGATCGCCATCGCCAACTCGACGCCCTACGGCCTCGCCGCGGGGCTCTGGTCCGGCGATACCGGCCGCGCGCACCGGGTCGCCGCCCGGATCGAGGCGGGCATGGTGTGGGTGAACACCTATCGCTACATCCGCTGGTCGACGCCCTACGGCGGCGTCAAGGCCAGCGGCTGGGGCCGCGAGAACGGCATCGAAGGGCTCGACCCGTTCCTCGAGACCAAGACCACCATCGTTTCGACCACGGGCAGGTTCCCGGACCCGTTCGCAGCTTGAGGAGAACGCCATGCGCCTTCAGGGCAAACTCGCCGCCGTCACCGCTGCCGCGTCCGGCATGGGGCGCGCCGGTGTCGAACGCTTCGTGCGCGAAGGCGCGCGCGTCGCCGCGATCGACATCAGCAAGCCTGCGCTCGATGCGCTCGTCGCCGATTTCGGCGCCGGAAACGTCGTGCCGATCGTCGCTGACCTCGTCGATCCCGACGGCGCGAAGGACAGCATCGACGCCGCCGCCGCCGCGCTCGGCGGACTCGACATCCTTTGGGCGCACGCGGGGATGCCCGGCCCGGCCTCGGTCGAGAATCTTGATCTCGCCGCCTATGACAAGGCGATCGCGCTCAACGTGACGTCGGCGGCACTCGGCGCCGGGAAGGCGGCGCCGCACATGCGCGCGCGCGGCGGCGGCGCGATCCTTTTCACGGCTTCGGTATCGGGACTGGTCGGCTCGATGATGAGCCCCATCTATTCGGCTGCGAAATGGGGCGTCGTCGGCCTCGCGAAGTCGCTCGCGCTGGCGCTCGCGGCCGACAATATCCGTGTCAACGTCGTGTGCCCCGGCCTTGCCGACACGCCGATGAAGATCGGCTTCACCGGCCGCAGCGGCGATCCGGCCGAAGCCGCCGCCAACGAGGCGAAGCTGATGGCGGCGGTGCCGATGGGCCGCCTCGTGAAGCCGGGCGAGGTCGCCGACGCGGCGCTGTGGCTCGTCTCGGACGAGGCGAGCTTCGTGACCGGCGTGGCGCTGCCCGTCGACGGCGGCTTCACGGCGCGCTGAATGGACGGCCGGGAGAGGCCGGCGGCTTCCCGGGCCGCTGCGCTTCGGCCATACGGATGTCCGGGCTCCTCTTCAGGCAAACAGCACCATGATCGTGAGACAGGCCGCGAATGCGCTGGAAATCCTCGAATACTTCGCCAGACGGCTGAAGCCCGCGACGGCGGCCGAAATCGCGGAAGACCTCGGCTGGCCGCGTTCGAGCACGTTCAAGCTGGTGGGCACGCTCGCGTCGAAAGGCTATCTCTACGAGCCGCGTGGACGGGGCGGCTATTACCCCGCCTCCCGCTGGCTGGTGCTTGCCGAAGCAGTGACGCGCGCCGAGCCGCTTCCCGAAAAATACCTGCGTCTTGCCCGCGACCTGATGACGGCGACCGGAGAGACGGTGGCGATCTCGGCGCCGGCGGGCGTCCACGCGATATTCGTCGACGTCGCGGAATCGCCCCAGCCCGTCCGCTACTTCGCGAAAGCGGGCGACCGGGTGCCGATCCACGCGAGCTCGGCGGGACGGGCGCTGCTCGCGCAGATGCCGAAGGACGAGCGCGCGCGGCTTTACCGGAAGATCGACTTCATCGCCTACGCGCCGACGACGCCGATGAGTCCCGACGCCGTCGAGGCGCGGCTCGAGGAAGCGGACGCGATGGGCTGGCACCAGAGCAACACCGAGTATACGCCCGATCTGGCGGGGGTCGCCATGCCGCTCACCGGCAGCGAACGTCTTCTGTCGGTGGTGGTGGTGGGACCGGTATCGCGATGCCTCGACCGGCGGCCGGAGCTGGCCGCGGTCGTCACCCGGCATCTTGCCGGGCTGAAATAGGGCAGTAGCGTCGGTTTCACGGGTGCGCGTGCTTTCGCGCGCATCGCAGGCGGGAGGGCATGACATGACGAACGACCCGAGGGTAGTGATCGCCGGGACGCCGATGCGGACCCTGCAGATCGTCGTCGTGGCGCTGTGCATCGCGCTGAACGCGCTGGACGGATTCGATGTGCTCGCGATCAGTTTCGCGGCCCCCGGCATCGCGGAGGAATGGGGCGTGGACAAGGCGACGCTCGGCGTCGTCCTGTCCATGGAGCTTTTCGGGATGGCGGCCGGGTCGGTCCTGATCGGCAATGTCGCCGATCGCATCGGGCGGCGGCCGACCATCCTCGGATGCCTCGTGCTGATGACGTTCGGCATGTATGCCGCGACGCTCGCAAGCGGTGTCGAGATGCTGTCCGCGATCCGGTTCCTCACCGGCATCGGCATCGGGGGCATGGTCTCCACGACGAGCGCGATGGTCGCCGAGTTCTCGAACGACAAGCGGCGGGGATTGAACGTCGTTCTCAACATCGCCGGGTTTTCGACCGGCGCGATCCTCGGCGGCCTCCTCGCCACGAAGCTGCTTGCGGTGACGGGCGACTGGCGCTCCGTGTTCATGCTGGGCGCCGTGGCGACCGCGATCATGATTCCGCTCGTCCTCCTGTTCCTGCCGGAATCCATCGACTCGCTGATTGCGCGGCGTCCGGCCGATGCGCTGGTTCGCATCAACCGGACCCTGAAGCGGCTCGGCCATCCCGAGATCGACGTGTTGCCGCCGCCGCCCGCGCGCGTGATCAAGCCGTCCATCGCATCGCTGTTCACGCACGACTATGCGCGTGTCACGATCCTGCTCACGACCGCCTATTTCGCGCAGATCCTGTTCTTCTATTACATCCAGAAATGGATCCCGAAGATCGTCGTCGATCTGGGTTTCGATGCGTCGCAGGCCGGCGGCGTGCTGGTCGCCGCCAATGTCGGCAACCTGCTGGGCGCGGTCGTCATCGGCCTTGCGAGCCAGCGTTTCAAACTGCGTCCGCTCGTCATCGGTGCGATGATCGCGGGCTTCGTCGCGATCGGCGCGTTCGGCCTTGCGGGCGCAGACCTGACGCGTCTCTCGATCACGGCCGCGGTGGCCGCCTTCTTCGTCAATGCGGGCGTCGTCGGCCTGTACCCGATCTTCGCGGAGACCTACCCGGCGGCGCTGCGGGCCAGCGGCACGGGCTTCGTGATCGGCATCGGCCGCGGCGGATCGGCGGTGGGCCCCGTCGTAGCGGGCGCGCTCTTCGCGGCCGGCAACAGCCTTCTCGTCGTATCGCTCGCGATGGGGCTCGGGGGGCTCGTCGCAGCGGCGATGATCCTGTCGTTGCCGCGGCGCTGAGCGCGTTTCGGGATCGGCCGGATCGGCCTTGGGCAAGGGGGTGTCATGGCGGGATGGAAAGCATGGAGCGGGCTTGCGATTTGCATGGCCCTGCTTGCGCTCTGGACGCTTCGCCCGATCGGCGTCCATCCGCCGGGGAGCATCGAAACGGCGTTCGACACCGAACGCGCGATCGGGCGGCTCGCGGTCATTCTCGGCGACCAGCGCCCGCACCCGACGGACAGCGAAGCCAATGACGCGGTCGAGCAGCGGCTGCTTGCCGAGATACGCAAAGCCGGATTTGCGCCGCTCGTCCGGGAACGCTTCCATTGCAACGCGATCCGGGAAGGCGCGGCGATCTGCGCCCGCCCCCGCAACATACTGTTCTGGGTGACGCCGCCCGGCGACGACGCGGTGATGCTGGCGGCGCATTATGATTCCGTACCGGCAGGCCCGGGCGCCGCGGACGACGGTATCGGCATCGCGGTCATCCTGGAGGTCGCGCATCTTCTGAAAGGGCGCGACCTCGCGCGGCCGGTGCTCGTGCTGCTCAGCGACGCCGAGGAGGCCGGGCTTGTCGGTGCGGCCGCCTTCGCCGCGCACGACCCGCTGCGCGCGCAGGTCGGGGCCGTCGTGAACGTCGAGGCGCGCGGCACGACCGGCGGCGTCAACATGTTCCAGACGAGCCGGCCCAATGCCCATGATCTCGACGCCCTGATCGCGGGCGGGCAGATGGCCTCGGCCAATGCGCTCGCGACGGATTTCTACGAGCTTCTGCCCAACGACACCGACCTCACCATGTTCCTGCCGATGGGCGTCGACGCCGCGAACTATTCCATCATCGGCGCGGGCAAGCGCTATCATACGCCGCTCGACGATCTTTCGCATCTGGACGTGCGCTCCGTGCGCCACATGGGCGCGAGCGTCCTTGCCGCTGCGACCGGCTTTGCGGAGACACGGCCGAAGGGGGCGGAAGGCGAGCGCGTCTTCACCGATCTCGACCGCAAGGTCACGCTCGTGCTGCCGCACGGCGCGGCGGTCGTTCTCCTCGGGCTCGGCGCGGCCGCGGCCGCCGTCGTCTTTCTGCGCGCGGGCCGCGGCGGGCGACGGAAGGCGATGCTGCTGCCGCCGCTCGCGCTGATCGCGGGGGTGGGCGCATCGGTGGCCGTCGGCGCGCTAATCGCGGCGCTGAGGGCCGATGCGGCGTTCGGCACCGCCTATCCCGCCGTCCTCAGGCTCGCCTTTGCGGCGGCCGCGCTTGCGGGCGCGGGACTCGTCGTCCACCTGATGCGCGCGGAGAACCCGTCGCGGTCGGCCGCATCCGCCTGGATCTGGATCAGCGTGCCGATCCTCGCGGCTTTCGTGTTCATCCCGGGATTGTCGATCCTGGCGGCATGGCCTCTCGTCGCGGTCATCGCCGCCGCGGCCGCGTCATGCTTTGCGCCGTCGTGGCGTTTCGTGGTCCTGTTGCTCGCGGTCGCGGCGGTCCTGTTCACCGTCATCGCCCTTCCCCTCGCCGGGGGACTCGAGGAAGGATTGTTCATCGAGAATTCTGCGCCGGTGAGCGCGCTCCTCGTTCTCATGCTCCTGCTGTTCATGCCGCTGCATGGTCCGCGCTCGCATCTCGTCCCGGCGGTTTGCGCCGTCATCGCTCTGGGCGCGACCCTCGCCGCCCTGACCGTGCCTGCCTACACGCGCGGCGCGCCCCGGCATCTTTCCGTGGTCCATGAAGATGCGGACGGGAAGGCCGCGTTCCTGGTGGAGAACAACGGCCCGATTCCGGAATCCATGAAGGCGGTCGCGGATTTCGCCGATACGCCAGACGACAACGGCAACTGGCACGCGCCGGCACCGGCAATCGTCGACGACGGCACCGTCGAGGTTCGTTTCGATTCTACGCTCGGGGACGAACGGAAGATCGTCATCGCGGTGGATTCGCCGCTGGCCGACCGGCAGGAGTTTCTCATCGCGAAGGGCGGCGCAATCCGAAGCGTGACCGTCAACGGTACGCGGCCGGACATCAGGGGCATCCCCGCCTATGTCGGCTGCACCGGCCGGTCGTGCCGGCGAATGGAAATCGCGCTCCTGCTCGCTTCCAATGGTCCGCTGCCCGAAATCCGCTGGCGTCGCACCCGATATGCGCTCGGCGAGGGCATGAAGAGGCTGGTCGAGAGCCGACCGGACACGGCGCAACCCGTGCATGTGGGCGACCGGCAAGTCCTCGTGCGGACGATCGGGATGGAGTGATCGCACGGGGAATCGCCGCATTTTTTACGATGGATGCGCGAGGAGCCGTTCCACCGGGCGCGCCACGAGCAGCATGACCAGAACCGCGCCGAAGGCGAGCGCGGCGTGCAGCGCGAAGAAACTGGCGTGGCTCAGCGTCTCCCACAGTCCGGCGAGTGTGCCGACGAGGAGATTGCCGAGAAAGATGGAAAGAAAGAGGACGCCCATCATCGTCGAATTGACCTGCGCGGGCGCCGCGCGCGAGAATAGCGCCAGCAGCGTCGGCCAATAGAAGATGAACCCGAGGGCGTTCAGCGCGTAGAGCATGACCGGCCAGATCGGGCCGAGCGTCGCGCCGTTGTCGGCCCATCCGGCGGGGATGACCATCAGCAGGTTGGCGCCGGAAATGATGAGATAGCCGATCGTGATCTTCCGGATGTCCCCCGGTTCGCGGCCATGTTTCGCCTGCCGGTGCCATAGGGAGACCAGCAAGGGCACGGCGAGAATGCAGAAGAGGCCGTCGAGCGCGTTGAACGACGGCGTCGGAATGGTCCAGCCGAACAGTCCGCGGTCCACTGACGCCTCGATGAGCAGCAGGCCGGCATTCATTTCCTGATAATAGGCCGCGCAGGGCAGAATCCCGATCGCGCTCAGGAACAGCAATGCGGCAATGACCCGCCAGTCCCTCGCCGTCAGCGGCGCGGACGAAACCGTGCCGCGTTGCCGCTTGCGGTCGGGAGGGAGATGCTTCCAGCCGGTGCAGTAGGTGATGAGCGCGACGAGCATGAGCGCGCCGGCCGCGCCGAAGCCGACATGCCAGCCGTAGACCTGCGCGAGGATGCCGCAGACGAGGGGGCCGAGCAGGGCGCCGGTGTTGATCGCGCCGTAGAAGATCGCGAAGGCGCGGGTGCGCCGCCCCTCGTCGTCCGGCTGGTACAGATGCCCGACCTGCACGGAGATGTTGCCCTTGAGGCACCCGGTTCCGGCGATCAGCAGCGACAGCGCGATCAGGAAGCTGGCGTCGAACGCCATCAGGCCATGACCCGCCACCATGAGCAGGGCGCCCAGCACCACGGCACGGCGCTGGCCGAGAAGCCGGTCGGCGAGCAATCCGCCGAAGACCGGCGTGAAATAGACGAGCCCCGAATAGAGGCTGAACACCTGGCTTGCGAACGCCTGGTCGGAAAGCGGCCCGGTCAGCGCCTCGATCCCCGCCCGCAGCCGGTCGAAACCGAGCACGCCGTCCGCGACCTCCGGCGTCAGCAGACGCTGGATCATGTAGAGCAGCAGCAGCCCAGACATGCCATAGAAGGAAAGGCGCTCCCATGCCTCCGTGAAGGCGAGATAGGCGAGGCCCTTCGGGTGGCCGAGGAAGCTCCGGTCCTCGCTGCCGGTGGCGGAAAGGGATGCAGCCGGGGCCGTTGCCATCGGGTCAGGCGCTTCCGGCGCGTGCGAGGTCAGATTTCAGCGAGCGCACCGCGGCATGGAAATGCCATGCCGCCCAGATACCGGTGAGCCCGAAGCCCGCGAGGGCATAACGCAGCGAATGGACGGGATCGGCGATCCGGCTGGCAAGCACGTCCGACACGAAGCCGATCAGTTGCGGTGCAATCGCGAGGTTCGCGATGTTCGCCGTGAACAGCAGCACGGCGACCGTGAAGCCGCGGACATCGGGGCGTGTCAGATTCTGGATGAGCGCGAGGGTGGGGCCGATCATCACGTTGATGAACGGGACGAAAAGCCAGAGCAGGGCGATGGCGGTCGCGCGGTCGGAGACGACGTGGGCCGCGACGCCCGGAATCGTGATCAGCAGCGTGAGGCCCGCGAGGAAATAGCACTGCCATTTCGGGTCCATGCGCGCCATGCGGATCATCAGGGCCATCGCCGCCACCATCGCCGCAGCGCCGGCCGCGCCGCTCATCAGGCCGACCTGAAGCCCGGCCTCTCCCACGCTGAGGCCGTGGGACCGGCCGAGGAAGGCGGGTGTCCACCAGACGAGGCCGCCGCCCGCAAACGTCGCCACCGTGCCGCCGGCGATCACGTGCATCAGCGCGCGCTGCGAGCGGATGAAGTCGAGGCCTTCGCGGAAACCCGGCTTTCGAGCGTCGGCGGCGACGCCCGGATCGCACGCGCCGCGGCGCGGCTCGCGAATGGTGAGGAGCATCAGGAGCACGGGCAGGCTGGCGAAGGCGAAGATGATGAGGCAGGTGCGCCAGCCGAACTGTTCCGTGAGCAGCCCCCCGCCGATGCCGCCGATCGCAGACCCGAGCGAGACGCCGAGCGCGTAGATCGACATCGCGACAACGCGCTCGGACGGACGGAAATAGTCGGCGATGATGGAATGCGAGGGCGGCGTTCCGCCGGCTTCGCCGATACCGACGCCGATGCGCGCGACGAGCAGTTGCCAGAAATTCTGCGCAAGGCCGCAAAAGGCCGTGAACAGCGACCAGATCGCCAGCGCCCAGCCGATCATCTTCCGGCGGTTGACACGGTCCGCAAGGATGCCGAGCGGCAGACCGGCGGTCGTGTAGAAAAGCGCGAGCGCGACTCCCGTGAGGAAGCCGACGGCGCTGTCCGAAAGCGCGAACTCCGCCTTGATCGGTTCGATGAGCGTCGAAAGCACGAAGCGGTCGGCGATGTTGAGCGCATAGACCAGCGTCATCACGGCGAGCACCCAATAGCGCCCCGGCAGGCGCGCGCCGGACGAAGGCGGCGGCGCTGACACCGTGCCGGATGCGTTGACGTCCATTTGGTCCCTCCCGACGCACGCGGCGAATGTCATCGCGTGTTGCCGCCGCCTCCCGCGTGCCGACAGAAAGAGCCGCAGCCCGTCATCTTGTCAATACATAAGTGTATGTCTCGATGAACGGGATCGAAGGCTGGTCCGACGTTTGCCGGGCGCTTCAAAAGGGTGAGGCGAGGAGAAAATGCCCAGCGTGGGCCTTCAGCCAGTTGCTTACGGACGCAATCGCCGGCGCGGCCGAAAACTCTTTTGGGTAAGCAAGCCAATAGGAGGCGGGGCTTTTCACTTTCAGGGGGAATGGGGCTGTGAGCGCGCCGCTTTCGAGCAGGTTTCCGACCAGCGCCGTTCGGCCCATCGCGACGCCCTGATCGTTGAGCGCGGCCTGGATCGCCATGTCGGCGAGGCTGAAGAACCGGCCGTGCGTCCGTAGGGCAGGCAAGGCACCGGCTTCCTCGAGCCAGGTCTCCCATTCCGCATCGTTGCCGCCGCCGCTCCAGGCATGGGCATCGTGCAGGAGTGTACAGTCTGCGAGCCCGTCAGGCGTCTTGAGGCCGGGATGGGCTTCCAGATAGCCGGGCGTACAAACGGGCGTGATATACTCGTCGAACAATCTTTCCGAGTGAAGGCCGGCAAGCGGCTGCGTCGATTGTTCGATCGTGATGTCGAAATCCCGTTCCGACAGGTCGATATCGCCGTATTCGGCGATCATGAAGAGCTTTATCTCCGGGTACCTGGCATAAAAGTCGTTGAGGCGCGGCATCAGCCAGCGCAGGGCGAAGGACGGATTGACGCGTATGCGGATTTCCGTGCTTGCGCGCCCCACGCTGAGCGCGCGCGCCTCGTTTTCAATGTCCGTCAGGGCCTTCCGGACGATGAAGGCGAAGCGTTCGCCTTGCTCCGTGAGCGCGATGCTCCGGGGCAGACGAAGGAACAGCTTCTGTCCCAGCGCCTCTTCGAGATGCTTGATCTGCTGGCTCACCGCGCCGTCCGTCACATGGAGCTCGGCCGCCGCTTTCCGGAAACTCAACTTGCGCGCGGCGGCTTCGAAAAAGCGGAGCGAGGCGAGGGTCTGCGAGTTCAGGAACATGCTTTAGCGGCGCTCGTCCATGCCTTAGGACTACTGGTTTGTCTTGTGTGCGGCGACAGGTCAAACCGGCTGCAATCGCAACGCACCGGTTCGCGTCGGCGCTTCGCCGCGTCCGCGCACAGGCAAACGGATATGTACAGGGAATATGCTGACGATCAAGAAGCCGTTTCTTCTCCTTATCGGCGACATGACCAACCCGCGCAACGCGAAGACCGCGTTCGGCCTGCGCGATTGGGCGCGCGAAGATTGCATCAGCCAGCTCGTATTCTCCGAGGACGCGGTCGATCTCGGCCTGCCCCGGATGACGGTGGAACAAGCTGCGCAGGAGGGCGCGAAAACCGCCGTGATCGGTATCGCGCCGCAGGGCGGCGTGCTGCCGGCGCACTGGGTGCCGGTCTTGCAGGCCGCGCTTCGGGCCGGGCTCGACATCGCGTCCGGGCTCCACAGCCGACTGAAGGATATTCCGGAAATCGCGGAGCTGGCGGCAACGCTCGGCCGCACGCTCCACGACGTGCGCCACAACACGCTTTCCCTGCCGGTGGGCAACGGCAAACCCCGTTCCGGGCTACGCCTGCTGACCGTCGGAACGGACTGCGCGCTGGGAAAGAAATATACGGCGATGGCGATCGCGCGGGGAATGAAGGCGCGGGGATTGAAGGCCGATTTCCGCGCGACCGGCCAGACCGGCATCCTGATTGCCGGGGGCGGAATTGCGGTCGATGCCGTGGTCGGCGACTTCATCTCGGGCGCCGCGGAGATGCTGTCGCCCGGCAACGATCCGGATCACTGGGACGTGATCGAGGGGCAGGGCGCGATCCTTCATCCCGCCTATGCCCCGGTGACGCTCGGGCTGCTCTACGGCTCGCAGCCGGATGCCCTCGTCCTTTGCGACGATCCGCTGCGGGAGAGGCTGAACGATTTCCCGCACGTCCGATGCCCGACGGTCAGCGAGGCCATGAACGCCTACCTGCCGCTGGCGCGCGCGGCCAATCCCGCGGCGCGCTTCGTCGGCATATCGCTGAACACGTCCGCGATGCCCGAAAGCGAGGCGTTCGAGACGCTGCTTCGGACGGAGGAAGAGACGGGACTCGCCTGCTTCGATCCGATGCGGACGGGCGTTGAGACCGTCGTGGACGTGCTGGCCGATTTCCCTCGGGCCGATGCGGCCGAGGGCAAAGAGCTGAAAATACAATGATGTATGTTGAAGCCTATGCGTCACCCGTGAAGCAGGCTATGCCGGCCGGGTTCCGTGTGCGGATCGCGGGGAAATATTGTTGCGACGTTTCTTTGAAGAAAATTTTACGGGTTTTCGCACCGCGCCAGTCTTCATTTGCAGGGCTGGTGTGAAGATCCGATATGCGCCGTTATGCCCGGCCGGAAAAGGGAGGGGTTGAGCTTGCGACGGCAGCTCACGCTCGGCGGCGCCCTTGCCGTCTGCGTGGTCGCTGCCGCGAACGCTCAGGCTTTGCCGGAAGTCCGCTCTTATGATGTCCGCATCGAAGAGGAGACTCTCGGGGAGGCGCTGTCGTCACTGGTGCGTCTTACCGGTGTGCAGCTTCTCTACCCGCCCGATCTGGCCGATGTCCGGGACGTCCCGCACGTTCTCGGACGGCACACGGTCGATGAAGCGCTCGCAATTCTGCTTCAGCGCACAGGATTTTCCGCCCGCCTCACCAAGAAGGGGGTGATCGTCATCACCCCCAAACCAACAGGTGAAGGCAGGGAGATGAAAGTGGCAGGCAGGGGATTGAAGGCGTCGCTCTTCGCAGGGATTTCGACGTTCATTTTCGGTGCGAATGGTGCTGCGGCACAGGATGTCGCCGTTGAAAGCAACGAGCGCGAGGAGATCGTGGTCACGGCGCGATTCCGCCAGGAATCCATCCAGAATATCGGCGGCAGTATCGCCGCACTCGATGGCCGGGAGCTTCGCCGTTCCGGCATCGTCGATTTCGAGGACCTGTCGAACCGGGTTGCCGGCGTCGAGCTTCTCGATCGCGGCCCGAACACGAACGAGATCAACATTCGCGGCGTGACGAACAGCATCCAGGTCTCGGGCAACCGCCTCCAGCCGCTCGTGTCCATACTCGTCGACGACATTCCCGTGGCGTCGGCAACTGCGGCGCAGCGCGATTTCAACTTCTTCGACTTCGACCGGATCGAGATCCTTCGCGGTCCGCAGCCGACCTATTTCGGCGAGGGCGCGATGGGCGGCGCGATCCGCTATTTCTCGTCCGACCCCGATCTCGACAGCGGCAAGGTGATCGAAGGCATGTGGAGCAATGGCCTCAGCGCCACCAACCATGGCGGCTTCAACTACCGCGTCGATAACGCGACGAGCTTCATTCTCGTTCCGGGCAAGCTCGGCGTGCGCGTGGTCGGTTTCTATCGCAAGGACGACGGCTATATCGACAACCTCGGCCTCAACAAGAAGGACATGAACGATTTCGAGTCCTATGGCGGGCGCGCCGTCGTTCTTTTCAAGCCGACCGAGGACCTGAGCATCCGCCTCGCGGCGCACATAGGCCGTGACGATATCGGCGAGCTCAACTTCATCGAGCCGACGACGATCGGCAGTTCGGTGGGAACGGAAGACCTGATTGCGCCGTCGCTCAGCCTCATCGACGGTCTGAACGAGGACGATTTCGAACTCTACAGCGGCAAGATTTCCTATAGCGGCGGACCGGTGACGATCGAATCGATCACGGGCCTCTACAAGCGGAAGCGCCGCGGGGAGACCTTCAGCTCGGCCTACACCTATGGCTTCGAAGGTTTCTTCAACGCGTTCCCGCCCTTCAATACGGCGAGCAACCTCCTGTCGTCCGATCTGACCGCGATAGCCCGCACCCAGGGCAAGGAAAAAAGCGTGTCGCAGGAGTTCCGCTTCATTTCGGATTTCGAATCGCCGCTGAATTTCGTCGCCGGCGCGTTCTATCAGGACACGAAATCGGTCGACACGGCGCTCGTTTCGGGGAACGGCTACGCCAACATCACGGATAGCGGCACGACGGAGATCGAGCGGACGACCACGAAGGTGGACACCCGCCAGTTCTCCGCGTTCGTGGAATTCAACTATGACGTGTCGGAGCGCTTCCGGCTTTTCGCCGGCGCGCGCTACGTGAACGAAAAGGTGCGATCGACGCTGGTCGAATCCTACGTGATCGGCATCTTCTCCCCGATCTTCACCGACCCTTCCGACATCTTCGCGCCGGTCTATTTCCCGGTTCCGAACGACGTGGAGGCATTGACCGCACCCGGAGGGCCGGGCGTCAGCTTCGATTTCAAACTGAATACCTTCCTGCCGCGCGCCGGATTCGAATACGATATCACCGACGATGCGATGCTTTACGGAACGATCGCGCGGGGAGTCCGGAACGGCGGCCTCAACAGCCCGTTCTCGGCGATGGGCTTCGGCCCGGTCGGCTCGCCGGCATTCGAGGACGCGCTGACCTACGACTCCGACGATATCGTGACGGGCGAGGTGGGCCTGAAGACCCGGTGGATGGACGGCAACGTCACGTTCAATATCGCCGGCTTCTATTCCGATTTCGACACGCCGCAGATCGGTATCAGCAATCCGGGCGCGCTGACGGCGAACGGACCGCAATTGCGCATCTACGGCCTCGAGATCGAAAGTCTCTACAAGGTGAACCGCAATGTTTCGCTGTTCTTCAGCGGCAACTACACGGAGGCGGAATACACCAAGGGCATGTCCGTTTTCGCCATCGGCGGCGCGCCTGCGGACTACCAGGACCTTGCCAAGGGGAACCGTCCGCCGAACGTCCCGAAGGTCTCGTTCTCGACCGGCGCGGATTTCAACTATCCGCTTGGCGTGGGCGATATCGAGCTGACCGGGCAGGTTGCGTTCCAGTATATCGGCGAGCGCGAGACCTTCCCGCAGAACTTCCCGTCCGGCAGGCTCGGGAGCATGGAGATGCTGAACCTGCGGCTCGGCCTTGAAACCGAGCGGTGGTCGCTGACGGCCTACATGAACAACGTCTTCAACGATCTGGAACTTCAGGCGATCACCATTCCGACGAGCGCGGCGACGCTGGTGGGCGGTGTGCTCGACGGCAACAGGTCGTCGGCCTTCATCAACAGGCCGCGGACGACGGGCCTGACGTTCACCGTCCGCTACTGACGATACGTGGATGACGGCGGCGCCCGGCGAGGCGCCGCCGTCCTTGCCTTGGGAAGACGCGTATGTCGAGGGGATTGGCGTGGAGGGCACTGGCCGGAGCGCTCATGCTGCTTTCCGGATCGTGCGGAGGCCTTGACCGGTTCGGAGCAAGCGACCGGGCGCCTGATCTGACGCGCGCCGATTTCGAGCGTGCGGCGCAGTTCTATCCGGACGCTGTCCGCAGTCTCGTCCTCAACGCTGCGCCGGTTCCGAACTGGATCGGGGAAACCGACCAGTTCTGGTATCGCCGGGAGAACAGCGGCGGCTTCCGGTTCGAGACCGTCGACGCGGCGACCGGAGACGCCGCGCCGTCCTTCAATCATGAAGCGATCGCACGGATGCTTTCGCTCGAACTCGGCGAGGCGGTTTCGCCGGGCAAATTGCCGTTCGCGTCCTTCCGATACTCGGACGGCTTGAAAAGGGTCATCTTCTCGGCCGGCGACAAGACGTTCGAATGCAGCCGCGACGCCGTGTTCTGCAGCACAAGGGTTGAGGCGGCGTCCGACCCGGCCGCCGCCCTCTCTCCGGACGGTGCGCACGCGGTTTTCGCCCGCGACCATAATCTCTGGCTGCGCGACACGTCGAACGGCCGGGAGCGGCCGCTGACGACGGACGGGACGGCGGCGTTTCCCTACCGGTATACGGCCTTCAAGACGACCTACGTGGAGGAGCGCCGCGGGTTGGAGGCGCCGACCTATCCCGGCGCAAGCTGGTCCCCGGACGGGCGCTATATTCTTGCCGTGCGCACCGACGACCGGGGCGTGAAGGCCGCGCCCTATGTCGTCGAGTATCTCGCCCCGGATTCGCCGCGCCCGATCGCGCACGAGATCGCGATGCCGACCCCCGGGGACGCGCCAAGGACGCGCCATGCTCTTTCGCTGATCGACCGCCGAAGCGGCCGCGTCGTTCCGGTCGATGGCGGCGCGCTCGGTTTCAACGACTATGCGCCGTACTGGGCGATCGTCGGCGAGCCCGGCTGGGACATGGAGGACGGCACGCTCTACCTCGTGACGTCGACACGCGATTCGCGCGCGCTCGGCGTGGTTGCCGTCGATCTCGAAACGGGCACGAGCCGGACGGTGCTCGAAGAGCGGGATGACCAGTATCTCAACCTCAACCCTTTCGACTACCATGTGCCCAACGTGCGCCTGCTGGCGAGCCGCGGCGAATTGCTCTGGTGGTCGGAGCGCAGCGGCTGGGGGCATCTCTACCGCTACGATGCGAGAACCGGCGCGCTCAGGAATGCCGTCACCAAGGGCGACTGGGTGGTCTTCGACATCATCCGCGTCGACGAGGCGGCGGGCGTCGTCTATTTCACGGCGGGCGGCAGGGAGGCGGGGCGCAATCCCTATTATCGCCACCTGTACCGCGTCGATCTCGACGGAAGCGGCCTGAAGCTGCTGACGCCGGAGAACGCGGACCACGCCTACACGAACTTTCCGGCGCGGGGCCTCAACGGGCACTACGATACGCCGGTGCGCCGCTTCTCGCCCAGCGGGCGCTATTTCGTCGACACCTACTCGACCGTGTCGGAACCGCCGCGCACGGTCGTGCGCTCGGCAGACGGCACGCTCATCGCCGATCTCGTCGATGCGGATGCAGGCGCGCTGTTCGAGGCCGGGTGGTCGCCGCCGGAGCGCTTCGTCGCGAAAAGCGCCGACGGCGCGCACGACATCCACGGCGTTCTCCTGAAGCCGACGAATTTCGACAAGCGCAGGCGCTATCCGGTGATCGAGCAGATTTATGCCGGCCCGCAGGTGTCGTTCGCGCCGCAGGGGTTCACGGACGCGCTCGGCGCGCGCGCCGCGTGGATGCAGGCGCTCGCGGAACTGGGGTTCGTCATCGTCATTCAGGACGGGCGCGGCACGCCGCGGCGATCGAGGGCTTTCCACACGGCGCCGATGAAGGACGAGGATTCGTTCGCGCTCGCCGATCATGTCGCCGGGATCAGGTCCGCCGCTGCGACCCGGCCCTATATGGATCTGGAGCGCGTCGGCATCACCGGCATTTCGTTCGGCGGCTACGCCTCGGCACGCGCCATCCTGTTGTTTCCGGACTTCTACAAGGCCGCCGTCTCGATCGCGGGCCCGCACGACTATCGAACCATGATCTCGTCGATCTCGCTCGAGCGATTCTTCGGCGTTCCCGGGGGCGGGGACGATGCCTATGCACGGGTCGACAATCTGCACCTCGCGGATCGCCTTCAGGGCAGGCTGATGCTGGTCGCCGGCGAGATCGACCAGAACGTGCCCTTCAACCAGACCGTCGCGCTGTCGGACGCGCTGATCAGGGCCGGCAAGGAATTCGACCTCGTGTACGTTCCGAACGCGGCCCACGATGTCGGGTATCACCCCTATGTGGTGCGCCGGCTCGCGGGATTCTTCGTCCGGCATTTGAAGCATCAGGAGCCGCCGATGCCGTTCGCGCGAAGGGCGGAGCAGGTTTTGCGGGAGACTGAGTGATGACGTCTGAAATGAACCGTCGCGGACTGATGAAATTCGCCGGTGGGAGCCTTCTTGCCGCCGCAACGGGCACGGCTGCGGCCGGTTCCGCCGTTGCCGGTACGGTCGAGGCGGAAGCGGCGCCGATCGGGCCGGTTGTCGTCGACGGGTGCAGCCCGGCCGCACCGACGCCCGAGTATCTTGCCTTGCTCCGCAAGGGCGGTGTCGATTGCTGGAACGTCAGCATGTTGCCGACGCTTCTCCAGATGTCGCAGCTGCTCGAGTTCGCGGCGCAGAATTCAAAGGATGTGGAGATCGCGAAAACCGCCGCCGACATCCGCCGGATCAAGCGGGAAGGCAAGATCTCCCTCACGATCGGCTGGCAGGAAGCCGATCTCTTCGTGATGAAAGGCGAAAGCGACTGGTGGTCGAAACCGCCGAAGACGACGATGCGGCTCTTCTACGACCTCGGCCTTCGCGTCGCCGGCCTCATCTACAACCTGACCAATGCCTTTGCCGGCGGCTGCCTTGACCCGCACGTCGGCCTCACCAAGGCGGGGCGGGAAATCGTCGCGCAAATGCAGTCGCTCGGCATCCTCGTGGATGTCGGCGGCCATACGGGGGAACGCTCCAGTCTCGACATCATCGCGATGGCGGAGCGGCCTGTCGTTTGCACGCATTCGAATGTCGCGGCGCTCAACGCAAACCCGCGCAACACCTCCGACCGCGTGATCGAGGGGATCGCCGGAACCGGCGGCCTCTTCGGGGTGAGCGCCATCGACCCGTTCATGAGCTGGGGCCGCGACGACGTCGGCAAGCGCAAGGCGCCGAAACGGCGTGCCGACGTGAAGCGCTACGTGGATGAACTCGATTATCTGAAAAGGCTCGTCGGGGTCGATCATATCGGCATCGGCGGCGACTTCACGACGGGCGCGACGTCCGTCATCCATCCTGACGAGTCCTTCGCGTTCCCGCCGGAGATGACCTATGTTCAGGACCCGATCCAGTATGCGCAGGGCTTCGAGGACATTTCGAAGCTGCCGGCGGTTCGCGCCGAGATGGTCCGCCGGGGGTGGAGCAAGGAAGAGATCGACAAGGTGATGGGCGAAAACTGGATGCGGGTTTATGCGGCGAGCATCGGCAGCTGATGACGTCGGAACGGCAACAGGTCATCGACCCGCCGGGCATTATGGCCTGCTTGCGGTTTGCGTGCTAGCTTCGGACCTTCCGGACACCTCCGGGAGCCGTTTTTTGGGATTGGCCGATGTCTGGTCTGCTGCGCGCTTTCCTGGAATGTGAAACGTCGCTCCGACGGGTGGCGGCGCGCTATCGCCGCCGCGGCGACGACGTGGAGGACCTTGTTCAGGAGGCCTTCCTGCGTGCTTACGCGGCCAGCGAAAAGCAGGACATCCGGAACCCGAAGGCCTTTCTCGTTCGGGTGACGAAAAACCTCGCCATCAGCGAGGCGGCGCGCAAGGCGCACAGCGCGACGGAATCGTTCGAGGATTCCGGGCGGTCGGACGTCTTTGCGGATGACCGGCACGGGACTGTCGAGGATCAGGTCGACGGCCGGCGAAAGCTGTTCGTCCTGTCCCAGGCGATCGCCAGCCTGAAACCGGAGCTGCGTCAGGCGCTGCTGATGTGCAAGGTCGAAAAGCTGAAGTTCAAGCAGATCGCGGCGAGGCTCGATGTTTCGCTGAGCACGGTCGAAAAACGCGTCGCCGCGGCATTGACGGCCTGCAACGCCTATTTGCGGGATCAGGGCTATGACCCGACCGAGTTCGGGGCTCCCCGCGCGGCGAAGCCACAGACAGGCACGGTACTCAGAATGGCTGCCCGGGCCGACGCCGAAATGGAAGTGCGCAAGATCAATGACTGAGCCGGACAACATCTATCTTCTTCCCGACATGAAGAAGAGCGAGGCGGAAGCCGCCGAATGGGTTGCGCGTCTGGAGGGCGGCGAGATGACGCCAGCCGAACATGCGGCGCTTGCGCGCTGGCAGGCGGAAAGCGATCACAATCGGGATGCCTTTGAACGCTACACGCGCCTGTGGGACGGCCTCGACGCCCTCGATGGCCTGAACGATTACGCCTCCCGGGATGTGTACGCCGCCCCGCCATTCCGCCAGCGCGTGCGTGCCGCGCTGCCCCTTCTTGCCGCAATGCTGATCGCCGTCGTCGCGATCGGTGCGTTTGCCGGTCGCCAGCTTCTGGACTGGGGGTCATCCGGCTTCGAAGCGCAACCTTCGGCCTTTGCGGCAAACTACAGGACGGAGGTGGGCGGGCACGAAATCGTGAACCTGCCCGACGGCTCGCGGGTGACGCTCAATACGGATAGCCGGATCGCCGCCGCCTTCACCACGACGGAGCGGCGCATCACGCTGTTGCAGGGCGAAGCGTTTTTCGAAGTCGCGCCGGACAAATCCAAACCGTTCTCGGTGTATGCGGGCAACGGTGTCGTAAAAGCGGTCGGCACGGCGTTCTCGGTTCGTCTCAAGGCGGACAAGCTGGATGTCATGGTTTCGGAAGGGCGCGTCGCCCTGTCGCTGGCATCGCCGCCGGCCAACGTGCGCATCAAGAAGGCGCCGGCCGCCACCGTCATGGAATTGACGGCCGGCCAGAGCGCGCTCTTCTCTTCCGATCAGGTCGAGCTGCTGGAGCATGTGACGCCCGCAGAGATTGATCGGAAACTCTCGTGGCGGGAAGGTATGCTTGCCTTCGCGGGCGAGCCGCTTTCGGAAGTCGTTGTCGAGGTCGGCCGCTATTCGGACGTCGACATCGAGATTCGCGGCGACGACCTCCGCGACATTCCCATTGCGGGCTACTTCAAGGCGGGCGAGGTCGAGGGCTTCGTCGAAGCGCTGCACATCATGACGGGTGTCGAAGTGACGGAGGTCGTGCCGGGTCATCTGATCCTGTCTGCACCGAAATGACGTTCATCCTTCCGACGTAGCCATTTGCGCCGCGCGCGGTAGCCGCACGCGGACTTCGCGCATCGACCCGTCCTCGGGGAAGGGGATGCTTTCCTCGTTCCATGGGGCGCCGTCGAGCGTGATTTCGGCGCGGTCGGGGACTGCCCCGTCCGGCGTGTCGACGATGATGCGGAGCGCGCCCGTCGGCTGTCTCAGGATTGCTTCGAAGCCGGGCCAGGCCGCGGGCAGGCACGGCGCGATCCGCACGCGGCCCTCGACGAGGCGTATCCCCAGAATCTCCTCGACGCCGAGCCGCCACGTCCATCCGGCGGCGCCGGTATACCAGCTCCAGCCCCCGCGCCCGACATGCGGCGGCTCGCCCGCGACATCGCCCGCGACGACATAAGGCTCCAGCCGGTAGCGCAGGGCGTCCTCGCGTGTCGCCGCCCGGTTGATCGGGTTGATCCTATCGAACAGGGCCTTCGCGCCGTCGCCGTCGCCCAGCCGGGCGAACGCCATGCCCAGCCATGCGGCGGCATGGGTATACTGGCCGCCGTTCTCGCGGATGCCCGGCGGATAGGCCTTGATGTATCCCGGATCGCGCGGCGTCCGGTCGAAGGGCGGATCGAGCAGGCGAACGAGCGCGTCGCCCTCGCGGACCAGATGCTTGCGCGCCGAGGCCATCGCCCGCGCCGCGCGATCGGGGTCCGCGGCGCCCGACAGCACGGCCCAGGACTGGGCGATCGAATCGATCCGGCATTCGTCGTTCGCGGCGGAACCCCAGGGCCGGCCGTCGTCGTCGAAGGCGCGCAGATACCAGTCGCCGTCCCAGCCCGCGCGCTCGACGGCCTCGACGAGCGCCGTGGCACGCGCCTTCCACAGGTCCGCAAGATCGGGCCGGTCGAGCCGGTCGCACAGGCGCGTGAAGCCGTCGATGGTCGCCGTCAGGAACCAGCCCATCCAGACGCTCTCGCCCCGGCCGTGTGCGCCCACGCGGTTCATGCCGTCGTTCCAGTCGCCGGTCCCGATCAGCGGCAGTCCGTGCGCCCCCAGCCGGTAGGCGCGGTCGAGGGCGCGCTCGCAATGTTCGAACAGCGGCCGTTTGTAGTCAGTGGCCTCGAAGTGCGCATAGCGGTCGGCCTCCCCCACGGCGAGCGCGGGGTCGCGCAGGAACGCGACCTGTTCCGACAGTATGGCGGCGTCGCCCGTCGCCTCGACATAGGCGGCGACGGCATAGGGCAGCCAGAGCATGTCGTCAGAGCAATGTGTCCTCACGCCGCGATCGGACGGCGGATGCCACCAGTGGAGGACGTCGCCTTCCTCGAACTGATGCGCCGCGGCGGTGAGGATGTGGCGGCGCACCAGACCGGGATCGGCGTGGAGGAACGCCAGCACGTCCTGGAGCTGGTCGCGGAAGCCGAAGGCCCCGCCGGCCTGATAGAAGCCTGCGCGCGCCCGTATCCGCGCACTGGCCGCCTGATAGGGGAGCCAGCGGTTGATCACGAGGTCGAACGCCGGGTCGGGCGTGCTGACCGTGACCGCGCCGAGCCGCCGCTCCCAGTCGTCGCGGCATTGCAGCCGGGCGCTCTCCGCCCCGGCGGCGTCCTGCCAGCGGCGTGCCAGCGCGCGCGCGTGGGCGCGGTCATCTCCCTGTCCGAGCACGAACACGACCTCCGCCGTCGCGCCCGGTGCGATGTCGAGATGCACCTGCAGGGCGGCGCAGCAGTCGGCGCCGGCGGACCGCTGGCGACCGCCGAGATCCCAGTTCAGGAGCGCTTCCGGGTGGCGGGGATCGTCGGTGCTGCCGAGGAAGTCGGATCGCGACGTTGTCAGGCTGTGCGGCGGCAGGTTGCTCGTCAGGAACGCCGTGCGTTCGCGGAAGTCCTCGGTCCAGGGATTGTTCGCGAGCAGCGCATGGATCGAGGGATCGTAGTCGGCCGTGCGCAGCGGCGCCGGTTCGCCGTTCACCGCGCCGAGCAGCCATTCGGCATAATAGGTGGCGGTGATCCGCCGCGCGCGCGGCAGCAGGTTGCGCAGCCGCAACCGGACGATCTTCACCGGGTCGTCCACCGGAACGAAGGCGAGAAGCGCCTGCTCGAGCCCCTCGCTGGCCCTTTCCCAGATCGTGTGACCGGCGCCGTGCCGCACGCGGCAGGCCGAGTCGTGTCCGGCGGGCTGCGGCGTCGGCGTCCACATCCGCGCGTTTTCCTCGTCGCGCAGATAGAGGCATTCGGCCGGGGAATCGCGGACCGGGTCGTTGCTCCACGGCGTCAGGCGGTTCTCGCCGCTGTTGACCGCCCAGCTGAAGCCGAGGCCCGCTTCGGTCACGATCGTGCCGAAGGTTTCGTTCGCCAGCACGTTCGCCCACGGCGCGGGTGTCGTTTCCCCGGCGTCCTGATGGATCACGTAGTCCCCGGTCTCCGCGAACCCGCCGAAGCCGTTGTCGAAGGCCAGTTCCTCCGGACGGGAAAGGCCCGGCGCCGGGGCCGGGACGGACGGCGCGACGACCGGCGAGAAGCGCGGGCCGTGGATGGCGGGCGCATCGTGCCGGAGCTGGTCGCCGGGGGGACCGGCGCCTTCATTGAGCACGATCTGCGCGATGCGTTCGATAAGGAGCGCGCGTCCGGCATCGGAATGGCCGATGCCGACCAGATGGACGCCGCCGTTCAGGCCGAGCTGTTCGTGCGCGCCGGTCTCGCGCAGCACGTCCAGCAACCGCTCGCGCACCGGTTCCAGATAGCCCGCCGTGCCCTCGTGGGCGATCACCAGATCGACCGTGAGGCCGCGGTTCCGCCACAGCGTCTTCACGGCGAGGAGGAAGCGCAGCACCGCGCTGCGCTGGCCGTCGCCCGCGCGCAGCAGAAGCACCGGATGGTCGCCGGAAATGCCGAGCGCCCACAGATCGCCTCTCCATTGCCGGGGATCGAAGCCCGGCGCGGATGACGCAGGCTCGCCTTGCAGGAGCCGCGACAGCATCTGCTGGGCCAGCGGGACATGGCCGGGCGGCAGCCCGAGCGCGTGCATCTCGCGCGCGGCGGCGCCTTCCGCATCGTTCATCGCCCAGTCGAGCGCGGACAGGGTCGTGTACCGCTCGGCGATTTCCAGCGCCGATGCGCGCGACCCGGCGGCGATTGTCAGGAACGCGATCTCGCGCCGCCCATAGGCGGGAAGCGCCAGCTCCGCGCGCAGGGCGAAAGCGGGATCAAGAGTCCAGCCGATGCTCCCCGACAGCCTGCGCGCGTGCATCGCGGCAGCGGAACCGGCGTCGCCGTGACGGCCGAGGAAGACGCCGCGATCGGTCTCGGCGCCGAGCGGCACGATGTCCTGATCGTCGGCGATGAACCGATGCAGCAGCACGGGCGGACGCTCGGCGGGATCGCGCGGGCGGCGCGCGAACATCAGGCCGTTCAGACCGGGCAGCTGCTCGCTGCCGACGAAGAGCTTGCTGAACGCCGGGTGGCGGGCGGCGTCGGACGGCGGCGCGAGCACCACTTCGGCATAGCTGGTGAGATCGACCGTGCGCGGACGATGGCTTTCGTTTACCAGCGTTATCCGGCGGATTTCGAGGTCGTCGCCGTGCGCGACGCCGACCGTCATGGTCGCGGCAATGCCGTGCTCGCGGCGATGGAATTCCGCCCGGTGCGCGTGAAACAGCGCCTGCGCATCGCCCGCGCCCGCCGGGTCCGCCGTCACCGGCCAGCTCAGGCCGGTCTCGCGATCGCGGAGATGTATCCAGTAGCCGGCCGAGGCGTCGGCTTCCTCCGTCCGGGTGAGCGCGAAGCCCTGCCAGTGCAGGCTGCTCCTGCCGTCGACCGCGAGGCGGGTGGTGAGCCGGCCGTTGCCGATGGCGTGCCATGCCCGCGCGGCTCCGGCCGCGTTCGGGCTCCAGCCGTGCAGGTTCGGAACGGCGCCCGCCGGCACCGGGGCCGCCTCCCGGATCTCGACGCGAGAGATTTCCGGCGGAAGCTCCCACGGGATGCGCTCGTTGAGCAGCAGGTCGATCGTCCGGATATGCGGATCGGCGTGGAACCATTCGACGAACATGTCGCCGCACAGCGCATTGCCCATCGCCGCGAGGCTCATGCCGTGATGATGCGCCATGTAGGACCGGACGAGCGCGAAATCGTCTCCGGCCGGTCTGCGTTCGGGCGTGAAGTCCGCGGCCTCGTAGAAGCCGTACCGGCCGACGAGACCGAGCCCGGCGAGCGCACGAAGGTTCCGCACCGCCATGCCGGGGCGGACCGCAAGCGCCAGCGCGGTTGCGTAGGGCGCGACGACGAGGTCGCGCCCCAGTCCGCGCCGCAGCCCGAGGTCGGGAACGCCGAAGGCGTGGTAGCGATAGATCCGGTCCTGCCCAATCGCGGCATAGGACGATTCCGATATGCCCCAGGGCATATCGCGGGCGCGCGCGAAGGCACCCTGCACATCGACCGCCGTGCGGTCGCTCTGTCCGAGCAGCGTTTCCGGGTCGCTGCGCAGGAACAGGTTCGGCATCAGATACTCGAACATCGACCCGTTCCATGAAACGAGCGCCAGCCCGGACGCCTTCTTTGTGATCGGACGCCCCAGATAGAACCAGTGCCCGGGCGCGACGTCGCCCTTGGCGATGGCGAAAAAGCTCGCCAGCCGGGCCTCGCTCGCCAGCAGGTCGTAGTGATGGGGATCAATGCGGTCGGCGCTGAGATTGTAGCCGATGTGGAAGAGGCGGCTGTTCGCGTCGAAAAGCAGGGCGAAGTCCATGCCGCGGGCAAGGGCGCCCGCCCGCCCGGCGACCGACTCCAGACGCTTGCGCAGCGCCTGTCGCGCCGCGATGCCGCTCCCGATCGCGGAGCGGACCTCCTCCATCCACGTGCGGGCTTCGGACGGGGCCAGCGGCGCGATGGAAGCCTCGATCCTGGCGCGCGCGGCGTCCAGCGCGCCGTTCGGCGCCATGGTCGTCGCGGCGGCCGCCAGCGCCGCCGCGACCTGTTCGGCGAATTCGCGGCAATCGGCCGGCGAATGGGCGATCAGCGGCTGCCACGGCGAGAACATCCGGAGATCGCGCCTCATGCTCATCAGGTGGTGATCGAGCCGCTCCAGCCAGATCTGCACGTCGCGCAGCGCCTCGGTATCCGCGTCCCCGGCGTTCGAGATGCGGTCATGGACCAGATGCCGCAGCGCCGGAGCATCGGCATCGCACAGGGCGTCGAGATGTCCGGCGCGGCGCATGCCGTCCTGTCCGGGCGCGGCCGCGACGCCGCGCATCGCCGCGACGAGCGTGTCGCATTCCGGGGAAGGCGGCAGACCGGCCTTGCCAATCGCTTCGTCGAGCAGGTCGATCACGTCCAGAAGGCCCGGCCACGACTCGTCGCCGGCTGCCGGTCCGCGCGCGGCCTCCCGGAACGCCTGCTGGACGACGACCAGGCTGACCGCGAGATTGCCGCTGTCGACCGTGGAGACGTAGCGCGGCTCAAGCGGCTGCAACGTCCGCGTTTCGTACCAGTTGAGAACGTGACCCCGGTAGCGTTCCAGCCGGTCGATGGCGTCGAGCGCGTTCCGCAGCCGCATCTCGGCTTCGTTGAGCCCGATGTGGCCGAGCTTCCACGCGGTCAGCACCGAGAGCATCATCATGCCGATGTTCGTGGGCGATGTCCGGTGCGCCGTGTCCTCGTCGGGAGGCTCCTGATAATTGTCGGGCGGCAGCCAGTTGTCCTCCGGCCGCACGAAGCTTTCGAAGAAGAGCCAGTTGCGGCGCGCCATCGCGCGCAGGAACTTTCGGTCGGCGGCGTCGATCTCCTCGGCCGGCGGCCGCAGCGGGCGGCTGACCCGGAGCGCGATCTCGGGCGCCAGCAGCCAAAGCAGCAGAAGGGGCGCGGCGACGGCGAGCACCGGGGGCGCGTTCAGGGCCAGTCCTGTCCCGGCCGCCAGCGCGAGCGCGGGCGAGGCGGCCATGTCCCGCCACGCGGCCATGCGGGGCGGGCGCTCCGCGAGGCGCGCGGACATGTGCGCCGCAGACGTCCATTCGAGAAGCCGGCGTCCCGAAACGAGCCGTCCGAGCGTGACCGCGATGGCGTGCAGGGCGATGGCGGCGTCGCTGACTAGGAAAACGATGGCCAGCAGCCAGCGCACGGTATGATCGCCGAGACGGCGCAGCAGGCTCTGCACGACGCCGCGGCGGCGTCCCTGCGCGAGCCCCGTGACCAGTTCCGTGAAAAGATATCCACCGGGCGCGGCGATCGCGAGCAGCGTCCAGACCCAGGGGCTGCCGGGAAGCACGAACCAGCCGCCGAGCAGCAACGCCACCGTGCTCACGGGGACGAGGCTGCGGCGGAGATTGTCGAAAATCTTGAGCCGGTCGAACCAGTCCAGGCGATTGCGCAGCCATCTGCCGCCGCGCCCCGGCACGACGGGAAACAGCCATGCGAGGATTTGCCAGTCGCCGCGGACCCAGCGATGCCAGCGCCATGCGAAGTCGAGATAGGCGGACGGGAACCCCTCGTAGACGATGATGTCGGTGGCCAGCGCGACCCGCCCGTGCAACCCCTCGAACAGGTCATGGCTGAGCAGGCGGTTCTCCGGAATCCGGTCTTCGAGGCTGCGTTCGAACGCAGCGACCTCGTAGATGCCCTTCCCGATGAAGACGCCGGTGCCGAGCAGGTCCTGATAGACATCCGAAACCGCGCGGGAATAGATGTCGATCGTGGTGTCGCCGCCATAGATGCGGGAGAACGGCGAGCGGCCCGTGGCGTCGGGCGCGATCTCCACGCGCGGTTGCAGGATCGTGTAGCCGCGCGCGACGCGGCCGCCGGCCGGATCGAACCGGGCCGTGTTCAGCGGATGCGCCAGCGCCGCGGCCATGCGGTTCACCACGCCGGGCGGAAGCCGCGTGTCGGCATCCGCGGTCACGACGAAGCGGACATGCCGCAGCACCTCGATCTCCCCGGCGGTCAGGCTGAAAGGGGCAAGATCGCCGTGGAGAACGAAGCGGTTGAACTGCTCCAGCTTGCCGCGCTTGCGCTCCCATCCCATCCAGCAGCCCTGCGCCGGATTGTAGAGGCGCGGCCGGTGCATGAGGCAAAAGGGACGGGCACCATCGTCGCCGCCGTACCTGTCGTTGAGCCTGCCGATCCCCTCGGCGAGCGCCTGTTCGACCGCGGCGTCCGAGGCGAGGACCGCCTCGTCGGCATCGGCGGGATCGCTCAGCAGGACGAAGCGCAGCATCGGATCGGGATTCGAGAGATGATGGTTTTCGAGGCGTTGGAGGAGAGGGGGGACATCCGCGACCCGGGCCACGAGGACCGGCATCACCACGGCGGTCGGACAATCGGCGGGCATCCCGTCCTTGAAATCGAGCTTGGGAAGCACGCGCGGCGATGCGATCTGCGTCACCAGCCAGTTGACGACCGTGACGCTGAGGACGGACGCGGGAAGGATGGTCAGGGCAATCCCCAGGAGCCATGACATGAGCGTCGCCTCGACCGAGGCAAGATAGAGCGCGGGGACGACGAAGGCGGCGAGGCCCGCCAGCAGCAGCGCGAGCGTGTAGAGCGCGCCGGGATGGCGCAGCACGCGGCGCCCCAGCGCTTCCAGCGCGAAGGGGCGCGAGTCGATCGCGTCCTCGAATATCGGCCTGCCGGCGTCGACCAGCCAGTAGCCGACATGTCCCGAGGGGATGTCGTGGTCGCTGCGGCACTGCGCCAGCGCCCTTTCCGCGACCTCCCATTCGGGGCGCCGGGCATGAACGGCAAGCTTCTCGATCGCGTGCCGGTAGCGGTCGCGGGTCTCGAAATCCATCCGCGGGTACACGCCCGCCGGATCACGCCGCAGGATCGCTTCGACCCGGCTCGTCCGGTCGAAGAAATCCTTCCACTGGATGGTGGAGATGACGGCGAGGTTGGCGATGGACCGCGCCACGCATTCGGTGTCGTCCGTGGCCGCCGCAAGCCCGGCTTCGGGGTGGACCTCGAACGGCGGCGCGACATCCGGGAAAAGCCTGGAGAAGCTGGCGATCAGCAGTTCGAGGCAGGCGATCCTGAGCATGGCCGGGAACGCCCAGACCTCGGCGATGCTGAGCGGGGCCTGATCCTGATAGCGGTCGACGAACTGTACGGCGCCGGCGAGCGAGACCTGCAGGTGGGACGCGCGAAGCAGGGCGTGCGCAAGCGAATGGACGCGCGGGCCGCCGCCCGTTTCGCTCCCCGCGAGGCCGGGCAGCCGATTGTAGAAGCGGGACGGCAGGTCTTCCCGGATCTGGAGGATCGCGCGCTGGACATGGTAGTCGTTGTCGAGCAGCCATTCCGCCGCCGCACTGCCCTGCGGCCCCGCGGCGCCCGCAGCGACCCGCGCCCGTTCCAGCCATGCGCGTGCCTCCGGGAGCCCGGATCGTGCAGGCAGTGCCGACGGTTTCGCTTTCAGCCCGGCGAGGCGGTGACGCGTGGCGATTTCATGCGCTTCGGCCGCGAGCGGTTCCGGGCCTTCATCCGCCATGTCTCAGGCGGAGCAGGCCACGGGAAGACGCACCCGGTGGTCCGGCATCGCGGACGGTTCCACATGGGCCGAAGACGGACGTACGATGAGCAGCGGCGCGGTCGAATGGGTCATGAGATAGGAGGCCACGCTGCCGTAGCGCATGTCGTCATGGCGGCTGCCGCCGTGGCCGCGCGCCGAAAGGACGACGAGGTCCGCCGCCTCGGTGTCGATCAGCCTTGCGAGCGTGACGCGGACATCGTCCCCCCGCAAGGAAAGCACGCGAACGCGCAAACCCCTGCCGGCCAGAGAGGCGCGCATCCGTTCAAGATAGGCCCGCGCCGTTTCCTCGTTGCGCTCGACGACGCGCCGCCGGAGCAGCAGGTCCTCCGGTTCCAGAGGCCGCGTCTCCGTCAGTTCCGGCATCGGGACGACGTGCGCCAGCAGCAGTTCGGCATCGGCGGCCTTCGCGAGCCGTGCGGCCAGCGGCAGCACGCTTTCGGCCCAGCACGAGCCGTCGACCGGAACGATGATCCGGCGGTATCCGGACGGAGCAAGCCGGGCGTCGACCGGGACGAGCAGGATCGAGCCCGGGACCCGGTTCAGCACGTTGTGGGCGGTTCCGCCGATGCCGTCCAGGCTCGCGTCCCGGCGTCCGCGCGTCCCGAGGACGATCAGCCCGTCGCCGTGCCCCGCGGCGAAGCGGCATATCTCGTCGGCGGTGGGGCCTTCCGCCAGCGCCACGTCCGCGTTCGCCGCCGCGGGCTGCGACGACGATGCGATTCGGTCCAGCGCGCGTCTTGCTTCATGCCGCCGCAGGTCCCATTCGATCGGATCGGGCCGCGCCTCCCTTGCCGCCCGCGCTTCGAGGACGTGCAGCAATGTGAGCGGCGCGCCGAGGGCCTGCGCGATCGCGAAAGCATGGGGCACGACAGATGCGGCCTGTCCGGACGGGTTGACGCAGGCCGTGACACAGAAGCCGGTCGATGATGCGTCGGTGGGCTGATTCAGCGTAACGGCTTCTCCTGTCGACATGTGACGATCTCCCGTTTTGCGCATGAAGGACAACGCGCCGAAACGACGATGGTTGCGCCCGGATCGTCTCCGTTCGACAACGACTTCGTCTTTCGTGCTCAAAACGGGACGGTGACCGAAGACGGGCGCGGGGGAAATACGGGGTTATACGGAGAGGCCCGCGCATCTAAGGATTGTTACGTAGCGACGCCGCCCACCCGATCCTTCACTTTCGGCCCGAATGAACTGCGGCCGGCCCGCAGCTTCGCCTGCTGGAGAGACACCGCCATGGCGCAGAAGATGAAAGCCGCGATCTTTATCGAGCCCGGACGGATCGTCCTCGGCGAGAAGCCCGTTCCCGACGTCGGACCGCTCGATGCGCTGATCCGCGTCACCACGACCACGATCTGCGGCACCGACATCCATATCCTGAAGGGGGAATACCCGGTCGCGTCCGGGCTCACCATCGGGCACGAGCCGGTGGGCGTGATCGAGAAGCTGGGCTCGGCCGTTCAGGGCTACCGCGAGGGGCAGCGGGTGATCGCCGGGGCGATCACGCCGTCCGGCTATTCCAACGCGTCGCTGTCGGGCTGCGGCTCGCAGTGCGGCGGCGCGCACGGTCACGGCTGGAAGCCGCTGGGCGGCTGGCGCTTCGGCAACACCATCGACGGGGCGCAGGCCGAATTCCTGCTCGTCCCCGACGCGATGGCGAATCTGGCGCCTGTGCCGGACGGGCTGACCGACGAGCAGGTGCTGATGTGCCCGGACATCCTCTCCACCGGCTTCAGCGGCGCCGAATCGGGGCGCATCCGCATCGGCGACACGGTCGCGGTGTTCGCGCAGGGGCCGATCGGCCTGTGCGCGACGGCGGGCGCGCGGCTGATGGGCGCGGCGCGGATCATCGCGGTCGAATCGCTGCCCGAACGCGCAGAGATCGCCCGCGCCATGGGCGCGGACCATGTCGTCGATTTCTCGAAGGTCGATCCGGTCGACGAGATCCGGCGGATCACCGACGGGCGCGGCGTCGATGTCGCCATCGAGGCGCTCGGGCGGCAAGAGACCTTCGAGGCGGCGCTGCGCGTGCTGCGGCCGGGCGGGACGCTGTCGTCGCTCGGCGTCTATTCGGAGGACCTGCGCATCCCGCTCGACGCCTTTTCGGCGGGCCTCGGCGACAACCGCATCGTCACCACGCTCTGCCCGGGCGGCAAGGAGCGGATGCGGCGGCTGATGGACGTCATCGCGACAGGGCGCGTGGACACGGGCGCACTGGTGACGCACCGCTTCGGCCTTGACGACATCGAGACCGCCTACGACCTTTTCGCGCACCAGCGCGACGGCGTGCTGAAGGTCGCCATTCATCCCTGACGGCCGCCTTTTCGGGGGACAGGTCCGGGCATCGCACGGAAGGAGAATCATGCCGCAGCCGAGCATCATCTGGTTCGACAGGATCGGGATCGCCGACGTCCCCGCCGTCGGCGGCAAGAACGCCTCGCTGGGCGAGATGACGGTCGCGCTCTCGGGCGCGGGCATCCGGGTGCCTGCGGGCTTCGCCACGACCGCCGCAGCCTATCGCGCCTATCTCGATGCCAACGGCCTCGAACCGAAAATCTCCGCGCTGCTCGACGCTTACCACGGGCAAAAGGCGACGCTTCAGCAGACCGGGCAGGCGATCCGTGCGCTGTTCCTCGAAAGCGAGTTTCCGGCCGGGATCGCCGATGAGATTCGCGCCGCCTACGAGGAACTCGGACGCCGCACCGGCAGCGAGGCGCCGGCCACCGCCGTGCGCAGCAGCGCCACCGCCGAGGACCTGCCCGACGCCAGCTTCGCCGGCCAGCAGGAAACCTTCCTCAACGTCCGGGGCCCGCGCGCGCTGCTCGACGCCTGCCGCCGCTGCTATGCCTCGCTGTTCACCGACCGGGCGATCAGCTACCGCGAGGCCAAGGGCTTCGATCACATGGACGTCGCGCTGTCGATCGGGGTCCAGCAGATGGTCCGGTCGGACCTCGCCGGATCGGGCGTGATGTTCTCGATCGACACCGAGACCGGGTTCCCGCACGCGGCGGTGATCAGCGCCGCGTGGGGACTCGGCGAAACGGTGGTGCAGGGCAGCGTCGATCCCGACAAGTACATCGTCTTCAAGCCGCTCCTCGCCGTGCCCGGTGCGGAACCGATCATCGAGAAGGAGAGGGGCGGCAAGGCCTTCAAGATGGTCTACGCCGAAGGCGGCAGCAGGCGCACCCGGATCGTCGAGACCAAGCCCGCCGAGCGCGAGGCCTTCGTGCTGGACGACGCGGACATCCTTCAGCTCGCGCGCTGGGCGGTCGCCATCGAGGCGCACTACGGACGGCCGATGGACATGGAATGGGCGAAGGACGGCGAATCCGGCGTGCTGTTCATCGTGCAGGCGCGGCCCGAAACCGTGCAGGCGGGTGCTAGCGCCACCGCCTTCCGCCACTATCGGCTGAAGGGAAAAGGCACGCCGCTGGCGACCGGAGCCGCCGTCGGCAGCGCCATCGCGTCGGGCGCGGCCTGCGTCATCCGCAGTGCGGCGGACATCGCGCACTTCCGGGACGGCGCGGTGCTCGTCACGGAGACCACCGATCCCGACTGGGTGCCGGTGATGAAGCGCGCCGCCGGGATCGTCACCGATCATGGCGGAACCACCAGCCATGCCGCCATCGTCAGCCGCGAGCTCGGCGTGCCCGCCATCGTCGGCACCGGCGGGGCGAGCAAGCTGATCGGCGACGGTCAGGATGTCACCCTCTGCTGCGCGGAGGGCGACGTGGGGACCGTGTACGCGGGGCTCATTCCCTTCGAGCAGACCGAGGTCGATGTCGGGGCGCTGCCCGAAACCGGAACGGACGTGATGGTGAACATCGCCAATCCCGCGGCGGCGTTCCAGTGGTGGCGCCTGCCCGCGCGCGGCGTCGGGCTTGCCCGGATGGAATTCATCATCAATTCGCTGATCAAGGTGCATCCGATGGCGCTCGTCCATCCCGAACGGGCGAGCCCGGAGGATCAGCGGCAAATCCGGGAGCTGACGCGCGGCTATGCCGAACCGGCCGATTATTTCGTGGACACCCTCGCGCGCGGCATCGCCAAGCTCGCGAGCCCCTGGCACCCGCATCCGGCGATCGTCCGGCTGAGCGATTTCAAGACGAACGAATACGCGCATCTGATCGGCGGCAGCGCGTTCGAACCCAAGGAGGAAAACCCGATGCTCGGGTTCCGGGGGGCGTCGCGCTACTACGATGACCGCTACCGGGAGGGCTTCGCGCTCGAATGCCGCGCCCTGAAGCGCGTCCGCGAGACGCTGGGCTTCGCCAACGTCATCGTCATGGTTCCCTTCTGCCGCACACCGGCGGAGGCCGACCGCGTGCTGGCGGTGATGGCCGAAAACGGCCTGCGGCGGGGCGAGCACGGCCTGCAAGTCTACATGATGTGCGAGATCCCCTCCAACGTGGTCCTGGCCGAGCAGTTCGCGGGGCGGTTCGACGGCTTTTCGATCGGCTCCAACGATCTCACCCAGCTCGTGCTCGGCGTGGACCGGGATTCGGACCTGCTCGCCGGCCTGTTCGACGAACGCGACGAGGCGGTGACGCGCATGATCGCCGAGGCGATCGGCAAGGCGCACGGGGCCGGGATCAAGGTCGGCATCTGCGGGCAGGCGCCCAGCAACTATCCGGACTTCGCGGCCTTTCTGGTGCGGGAAGGCATCGATTCCATCTCGCTCAATCCCGACAGCTTCGTCCACACCGTCGCCGAGATCGCGCGGGCGGAAGCGGGGGCACGCAGCCCTGCGGCGCGGACGCAGGCGGGATAGGCCGCCGCGCCGGGTCTCATCCGCCGCGGCCCGTGGCGCGGTCGACGCACGTGAGGAGCCGATGATCGAGCAGCGGCTTCTCGAGCACGGCGTCGAAGCAGGTTTCATCCTCCATTGCTACAACGAAGTCGGTGCGGTGCGCGGTGATGAGGATCGCGGGCCGGGACCATCCGGCCGCGCGCAGGCTCCGCAGCAGTTCGGCGCCGTCCATGCCGTTCATGCGATAGTCGGTGACGAGGCAGGCGGCGTCGGCCGCGGCGGGATCGGCGAGCGCCAGCGACGCGCTGGAAAACGCCCTCACATCATAGCCCCGCGCCTGAAGCAAAAGCTGGATTGACCGGCGGACGCCGCTGTCGTCCTCGACGAGAAGTACGCGGGGGCGCTCGATCTGCGCCTGAACAATCATGCGGAGTTCCGGCTCCCGACCGGCCGATTCCGGTCGGCTCCTTTCATGCGCCCGCCCGATGGGCCTGTCGCTACGTATTGCTCCTGACCCGCGCCGGGAGTCACTGCGCGGTGCTGCCTCCTAAGTCCGCCGGACGTGCGGCGTCCGGCTCGGCCTGCCTGCTGCCCAGCCCGGCCGCGAAGGCGATCCGCAGCGCGTCCGAGAGGGAACGAACGCCGAGCTTCGCCATCATGTTCGCGCGGTGCACCTCGACCGTGCGCGCGGAGATATTGAGATCATAGGCGATGGTCTTGTTCGGCAGGCCCCGCGCAAGGCCGTCCAGCACGTCGCGCTCGCGCGGCGTCAGCCGGGCGATGGCCAGCGCGGCTTCCTCGGCGGAGCTGGCCTTGCGGTCCCTGTCCTCGAGGCGGGTGAACGCCGATCCCACGGCCTCGAGGAGATGGGCGCGCTCGAACGGCTTCTCGATGAAATCGACGGCGCCCGCCTTCATCACCTTGACCGCGAGACTGACGTCGGCATGGCCGGTCAGCACCACGACGGGCATCGCAATGCCCTGATCGCTCAGGGCTTTCTGCACCGCCAGACCGTCCATTTCCGGCATCCTGACATCGAGCAGGATGCAGCCCTCGGCGGCATGGCGCGCGGCCTTGAGGAAATCGACGCCCGAAGCCCAGGCCTCGACCGCGTAGCCCGTGCTTTTCAGCAGGAAGCTCGCCGAACGGCGGATCGCCTCTTCATCGTCGATGATGTGGACCGTTCGCTTATCCGCCATCGCGCACCTCCGCGGCCGCCTGTCTCAAGGTGAAATGAAAATGCGTTCCTTCACCGGAACCGGAATCGGCCCAGATCTTGCCGCCGTGTGCCTCGATGATGGTCCTGCAGATCGAAAGGCCGAGGCCCATGCCGTCGCGCTTCGTGCTGCGAAAGGCCTGAAAGAGCTGGCTCGAGATTTTCGGCGCCAGACCGGAACCTGTATCGGAAACCGTGACGCGGATCATGCCGGGCGTCGTATCGGGCGCGGTCGAGATCGTCAGGACACGCGCGCGGCTTTCCGTCATGGCCTCGGCGGCGTTGCGGATCAGGTTGACCAGCACCTGCTCGATCTGGACGCGGTCGGCCAGAACCGGCGTCGCGCCGGGGTCGACCCGCAGGACGGTTGCGATGCCGCTTTCGCGCAGGCCCACGAAGCCGAGCGAGGAGGCATCCTCGATGAGCGCCGGGAGATCCTCGACCCGGGTCTGCACCTCGCCCCGGGCGACGAAGTCGCGCAGGTGGCGCACGATGTGGCCTGCGCGCAGCGATTCCGACGCGGCATCCGCCAAGGCTTCCCGCACCAGCGCGAGCGTTTCGGCGGTCGGGGCGTCGAGCAGCGCGTGCGCCGTCTCGACGTAGTTGACGACCGCCGTGATCGGCTGGTTGAGTTCGTGCGCGAGTGTCGATGCCATGGCGCCCATCGCGCTCACGCGCGAGACATGGACGAGTTCGGACTGGAGTTCCTTCACCCTCGCCGCGGTCGCCTCCCGTTCGGTGAGGTCGCGCATGAAGCCCGTGAACATGCGCCTGCCACCGCCCGTCGCCTCGCTGATCGAAAGCTCGTGGGGGACGAGCGACCCGTCCTTGCGGCGTCCCATCACCCGCCGCGTGGTGCCGATGATCCGGCGTTCTCCCGTCTCGATATAATGGGCGAGATAGCCGTCATGCTGCTCGCGGTCCGGCGACGGCATCAGCATGGACACGTTCCTGCCCAGCACCTCCGCTTCGCCGTAGCCGAACATCCGCTGGGCGGCGTTGCTGAACGAAAGCACGGTGCCCTCGTCGTCGATCACCACCATGGCGTCCGGAACGCTCGCAAGGATCGAGTTGAGCTGCGCCTCGCGGGTCGCGATCGCGCGTTCGGCCGCCTTCTGGTCCGTGATGTCGCGGACGACCCGTCCGTAACCCCGCAGCCTGCCGTCCGCGTGGTGGAGCGGCGTGATGGTCACATCCGCGAAGAACTCCGATCCGTCCTTGCGGACCCGCCAGCCTTCGTCCTGAAACCTGCCCTCGGTCCGAGCCTGATCGAGATCGGCAGCGGGTTTCCCGGTGGCCACTTCCTCCGCGGGGTAGAACACCGCGGTCGGCTTCCCGAGGATATCCTCCTCGCTCCACCCGGTGATGCGTTTGGCCCCCTTGTTCCAGATCGCGACGCGGCCCTCCGGGTCCAGCATGTAGATGGCATAGTTGGTTGCGCTGTCGATGAGTAGGCCGAGCTCTTCCGCGAGCACCGCGGCCCGGCGCAGGCTTCTGTCGGCGTCGGCCTCGTGCACGTGCGCGCTTTTCCGCCAGTGCGACAGGCGCCCTGTCAGCAGGATGACACCCGTGGAAATGACCGCGAACCCGATTGCGTGCACCAGATGATCGGCGTCGCGAAACGGCCTGCCGACAAGCAGGAGCCCGACCAGCGCCGACAGGACCGCGGCGAGGATTGCGGCCCGGACGCCGCCCGTCGCCGCGGAGGCGAGGACTGCGACCGTCAGCAGCAACCATGTCGGGCGGTCCGCGAGGTACGGCTCGAGGAGCGCCGCGCCGAGCGTGGCCAATGCAACGAAGACGGGCGCACCCCACCAGACGGACAGCGCATTTCGCGGGCGGTCTGATCTGGCATCGTTGTTCTGCATAGGGGCGTCCTGACGCGCGCGGAGCGATACGCGGCATGTTCCGGATCAAGCCTAAGCACCGGCGCTACCGACACAAGTCCCTAATGCTGCCCGCCCGGCGACAGGTCAGGGATGATACGTAGTGCCCGGTGCCTGCTTTCCGGCGTAACAAGTCGTTCTGGAAGAAGGAGATGCAGCATCGCGCGTACCGGTTCAGCCTTCTGCCCGCGGCGGGCGCTGGCGCTGTTCGGCCTGCTGTTCGGCGCGCTGGTGCTGTGGACGCCGCCGGGCGCCGCGCAGACCGGGCGCACGGCGCCGGTGCTCCTCATCGACGGCGCCATCGGCCCGGCGACATCGGACTATGTCGTCGGCGGTCTCGAACGCGCCGCCGAGGAGAACGCTCCGCTCGTCGTCATCCGGATGGACACGCCCGGCGGCCTCGACAGCGCGATGCGGGGCATCATCCGGGCGATCCTGCGCTCGCCCGTGCCGGTCGTCACCTACGTGAGCCCCAGCGGCGCGCGGGCGGCGAGCGCGGGGACCTATATCCTCTACGCCAGCCACGTCGCCGCGATGACGCCCGGCACCAACCTCGGCGCGGCCACGCCGGTGCAGATCGGCGGCGGCAATCCGTTCGCGCCGCCGCAGCAGGAAAAGGACAAGGACGGCAAGGACGAGGCCGCGCCCGCCGCCGGCGCCGCCGAGGCGAAGGCGATCAACGACGCCGTCGCCTATATCCGATCGCTCGCCGAGCTCAGGGGCCGCGACGCCGACTGGGGGGAAGCGGCGGTGCGGACGGCGGCCAGCCTTTCCGCGAGCGCGGCGCTCGAACGGAACGTGATCGACCTCGTCGCCCGCGACACCGACGATCTGCTCGAACAGCTCCACGGCCGCACGGTCGTCGCCGGCGGCAAGGAGGTCACGCTTGACACCCGCAATCTCGTTCTCGCCGAGGTCGCGCCGGACTGGCGCGCCCGCTTCCTCGGCACCATCACCGATCCCAACGTCGCGCTCATCCTGATGATGATCGGCGTCTACGGGCTGCTGTTCGAGTTCATGAATCCGGGGGCGCTCTATCCGGGCACCATCGGGGCGATCTGCCTGCTGACCGGCCTTTACGCGTTCGCTGTGTTGCCAGTGAACTATGCCGGCCTTGCGCTCATCCTGCTCGGCATCGCGCTGATGGCCGCCGAGGCGTTCTCGCCGTCGTTCGGGATTCTGGGCATCGGCGGCTTCGTCGCCTTCGTCCTCGGCGCGGCGATCCTGATCGACACCGACGTGCCGCAGTTCCGGATCGCGTGGCCGGTGCTCGGCGCCGTCGCGCTCGCGAGCCTCGCCATGACGGTCGTGATCGCCCGGCTCGCGCTTGTCTCGCACCGGCGGAAGGTGGTGAGCGGCCGCGAGGAGATGGTCGGGGCCGAGGGCACCGTGCTCGACTGGAAGGACGGCGCGGGCCACGTCTTCGTGCACAGCGAACGCTGGCGGGCGCGGGGACCGGGCGGCCTCGCCGCTGGTGCGCCGGTGCGGGTCACGGCCCTCGACGGCCTGACGCTGGAGGTGGAGCCCATCGACATGGACGCGGCGGCACCTCCCGCCGCCGCGCGGTAGTTCTGGGAGAACGGAAAATGGATATGTTCGGCACGCTGGCGTTTTACTTCCCCATCGCGATCATCGCGCTGCTGTTCCTGACGGCGGCGATCAAGATCCTGCGCGAGTACGAACGGGGCGTGGTGTTCACGCTCGGGCGCTTCACCGGCGTCAAGGGGCCGGGGCTCATCATCCTCATCCCCTATGTGCAGCAGATGGTCCGCATGGACCTGCGCACCGTGGTCCTCGACGTGCCGACGCAGGACGTGATCTCGCGCGACAACGTCTCGGTGCGCGTCAGCGCCGTCATCTACTTCCGGGTAATCGACCCCGAGCGCGCGACCATCCAGGTCGAGAACTTCATGCAGGCGACCAGCGAGCTTGCCCAGACGACGCTGCGCTCGGTGCTCGGCAAGCACGAGCTGGACGAGATGCTGGCGGAGCGGGACAAGCTGAACGCCGACCTTCAGGAGCTGCTGGATGTGCAGACCGACAGATGGGGCGTCAAGGTGACGAATGTCGAGATCAAGCATGTCGACATCGACGAATCGATGGTCCGCGCCATCGCGCGTCAGGCGGAGGCCGAACGCGAGAGGCGTGCCAAGATCATCAACGCCGAGGGCGAGCAGCAGGCCGCGCAGAAGTTGCTGGAGGCCGCCGAAATCCTCGGCCAGCGTCCCGAGGCGATGCAGCTCCGCTACCTCTCCACGCTGAACGTGATCGCGAACGAGCGCAGCTCGACGATCGTGTTCCCGTTCCCGATGGACTTCAAGGACTTCCTGAACGCCGTGCCGCGCGGCGGGGAATAAGGCCCGGCGGCGATCATCCCGCCCGCGACGGCGCTATGGACGGTCCGGCCGCGCTGCGGCAGACATCCTGCCTGCCGTGAAAGGGAACTGGCCATGACCGCGCAAGCCGCCGACGAACATGCCGCGATGGGCGGCTAGGGATCGGCCGTGACGAACGGGGAGACCGAGAGGAGCGTCTATCGGGTCGAGGGCCTGACCAAGACGTATGGCAGCGGGCCGAACATGGTCCATGCGCTGCGCGGCGTCGATCTGGAGGTCCGTGCGGGCGCGATGCTGGTGCTGCTGGGGCCGTCCGGCTCGGGCAAGTCCACGCTGCTCAACATATTGGGCGGGCTCGACCGGGCGAGCGAAGGCCATGTCTGGTTCCACGGGCGCGACCTGACGGCCTGCGACGAGGACGCGCTCACCGAATACAGGCGCACGAGCGTCGGCTTCGTCTTCCAGTTCTACAACCTGATCGCCTCGCTCACGGCGCGCGAGAACGTCTCGCTCATCACCGAGATCGCCGAAGACCCGATGGACCCGGCCGAGGCGCTGGGGCTGGTCGGGCTGGAAGCGCGGCTCGACCACTTCCCCGCCCAGCTCTCGGGCGGCGAGCAGCAGCGCGTCGCCATCGCGCGCGCCATCGCCAAGCGGCCCGAGGTGCTGCTGTGCGACGAGCCGACTGGCGCGCTCGACAGCGCGACGGGTGTGCGCGTGCTCGGCGCGATCGACACGATCAACCGTGAGCTCGGCACCACCACGTTCGTCATCACGCACAATGCGGTGATCGCCGACATGGCGGACGAGGTGCTGCTGTTCGGCGACGGCCGGATCGTCGGCCATCGCCGCAATGAAACCCGCAAGCCGCCGTCGGAGCTGAGCTGGTGATCGCCCTGCGCTCGCCGCTCCACACCAAGCTGCTGCGCGACCTGTGGCGGCTGCGCGCCCAGTCGGCGGCGATCGCGCTGGTGATCGCGGCGGGCGTGGGCATGGTGGTGATGTCGTTCGGCATGATCCGCTCGCTGGAAGCGACGCGGGCGGCCTACTACGACCAGTATCGCTTCGCCGACGTCTTCGCGCCCGTCCGCCGCGCGCCGGACACGGTGATGCGCGAGGTCGCCGCGCTGCCCGGTGTCGCGGTGGCGGAAAGCCGCATCAGCACCGGCGCGGTGCTCGACATTGCCGGCATCGCCGAGCCGGTCTCCGCGCGCGTCCATTCGCTGCCGCCGGACGGCCGCCCGGCGCTCAACCGGCTGGTCATACGCTCCGGCCGGCTGCCCGATTCCCATGTGGTGGGCGAAGTGGTGGCGAGCGAGGCGTTCGCCGCCGCGACGCGGCTCCAACCGGGGGATCGGTTCAATGCACTCCTCTACGGCAAGCGGGTCGAGCTGCGGCTGGTCGGCACGGCGCTCTCGCCCGAGCACGTCTATGCGGTCGCGCCCGGCCAGATCTTTCCCGACAACCGGCGCTACGGCATCCTGTGGATGGGCCGCGAGCCGCTCGCCGCGTCGCTCGACATGGTCGAGGCCTTCAACGAGGCGGCCGTGCGGCTCGCGCCGGGCGCGCGGGGCGAGGAGGTGATCCGCCGGCTCGACACGCTGCTCGCGCCCTACGGCGGAACCGGCGCCTATGGCCGCGAGCAGCAGATCTCGGACCGTTTCCTCTCCGAAGAGATCAACCAGCTCGGCACCACGGTCGAGATACTGCCGCCCATCTTTCTCGGCGTCGCCGCTTTCCTGCTCAACATCGTGCTCGGCCGGCTGGTCGACACCGAACGCGAGGTGATCGGCCTCCTGAAGGCGTTCGGCTATCGCAACCGCACGATCATGCTCCATTACGCCCAGCTCGCGCTGTTGCTCTCGGCGGGCGGACTGCTGCTCGGCATCCTGCTCGGCCTCTGGCTGGGACGCGCCGCCGCCGGGCTCTACCAGCAATATTTCGCCTTCCCGTTCCTCGAGTTCCGCACCGGGCCGGACGTCTTCCTGATCGCGGCGACCGCGACGCTCGCCGCCGTCCTGCTCGGCGCGCTCGGCGCCGTGCGCCGCGCCGCCCGGCTCACGCCCGCCGAGGCGATGCGCCCGCCCGCCCCGGCGGATTTCTCGGGCGGCACTGCCGGGATCGCCCGGGCGCTCGGCCCCGATGAGCCGTCGCGGATGATCCTGCGCGGCCTGCTGCGTCGCCCGCTGCGCTCGGGGCTGACCGTGGCGGGGATCGCGTCCGCGCTCGCGCTCTACATCGCGGCGGCCAGCACCACCGACGGGCTCGACCGGATGATCGACCTCGCCTTCGGACAGGCCGAACGGGGCGACGTCACCGTCACCTTCGCCGAGGTCCGTGACGCGCGCGCGCTGCACGAGCTTCAGCGTATGCCCGGCGTGCTGCGGGTCGAGCCGTTCCGCGCGGCGGGCGCCCGGCTGATCGCGGGGCCGAGGGAGGAGCGCGAGGGGCTGAGCGGCGCGGAGCCGGGCGGCGATCTCAGCCGCCTCGTCGACATCGACGGCCGCGTGGTGGAGCCGGCGGCGCGCGGCGCGCTCATCTCCGGCCGGCTGGCACGGCTTCTGGACGTTCGCGCCGGGGACACGATCACCGCCGCCGTCACCGAAGGCGAGCGGCCGCGGCTGGAAATCCCCGTCGCCGCCGTCGTTGACAGTCCGCTCGGCGGCTCGGCGCTGATCGACCGCGCGCATCTCAATCGCCTGCTGCGCGAGGGCGACAGCCTTTCAGGTGCATATCTGAGCGTGGACGCGGCGCAGCTCCCGGCGCTCTATGCCGCGCTCAAGCAGACGCCGCTCGTCGCGGGCGTGACGGTGCGCGCGGCGACCCTGCGCGGCATCAGCGACACGCTTGCCGAAAGCATGGGCATCATGACGCTGTTCACGATCGGCTTCTCGGGTCTGATCGTGCTCGGCGTCGTCTACAACAGCGCGCGGATCAGCCTGTCGGAGCGCGCGCGCGACCTTGCCTCGATGCGCGTGCTCGGCTTCCGCCGCCCGGAAGTCGCCTTCGTGCTGCTGGGCGAGCTGGCGCTGCTGGTGCTGGCCGCGCTGCCGCCCGGAATGCTGATGGGCGTGGCGCTGTCGCGCTACATGATGGCGCAGTTCAGCGCGGACCTCTACACCATCCCCTACAGCATCAACGCGGCGACGCTCGCCGAAGGCGCGCTGGTGGTGGGCGCGGCGGCGGCGTTGACAGCGCTTCTCATTCGCGGGCGGGTCGACCGGCTGGATCTGGTCCGCGCCCTCAAGACGCGGGAGTGAGGATGAAGAGGAAGATTGTCACCGGCCCCAGGATCATCGGCGCGCTGATCGTCGTTGCAGTGCTGCTCGCGCTGGTCTTCCTGATCCGCGCGCCGGCGGTCGAGGTCGAGACGGGCGTCGTCAGCCGGGGCGCGATGACGGTGACCGTGGACGATCTCGGCGAGACCCGCGTCACCAATCTCTACGCCGTTTCCGCCCCGATCACCGGAGAACTGCTGCGCGTGCCGCTGAAGCCCGGCGATCCGGTGGCGGCGGGCGCGACCGTGCTGGCGCGCGTCCGGCCGGCAGAGCCCGGTCCGCTCGATGCGCGCGTGCTGCGGCAGGCGGAGGCAAATATCCGCGCGGCCGCTGCTGACCTCGCCGGCGCGCGGGAGCAGGAAGCGCTGGCCGAGCGGGAGCTGGCGCGGATCGAACCGTTGGCCGGGCGCGGCTTCGTCGCGCAGGCGACGCTCGACCGCGCCCGCACCGCGCGCGAGCAGGCGGCGCGTGCGGCCGAGGCCGCCGCGCAGCGGCTGGAAGCCGCGCGCGCCACGCTGATCGTGCCCGGCAGCCGCGCGCAGGGGCGCGGCGCCGTGTCGGTCACGTCGCCCGTTTCCGGCTATGTCCTCATCGTCCCGCAGGAGAGCGCGCGGGTGGTCGTCGCCGGCACGACGCTGGTCGAGGTGGGCGACCCCGCGCGGCTGGAGATGGTGACCGACCTCCTGTCCGCCGACGCCGTGCAGGTAGAGCCCGGCGCGGCGGTCTCGATCGAGGGCTGGGGCGGGCAGCAGGCGCTGCGCGGCACGGTGCGGCTGGTCGAGCCTTACGGCTTCACCAAATTCTCCGCGCTCGGCGTCGAGGAGCAGCGGGTCAACGTCGTGATCGACTTCGCCGAGCCGAGGGAGGCCTGGCGCCGGCTCGGCCATGGCTATCGCGCGACCGTGCGCATAACGGTCTGGAATGCGGGCGACGTCGCGCGCGTCCCGATCAGCGCATTGTTCCGCAGCGGCAACCGCTGGATGACGTTCGTCGTCGACGGGAGTGGCCGCGCACGACTGACCCCCGTCGAGATCGGCCGGATGAACGACGAGGTCGCCGAACTGCGCGGCGGCCTCACCCCCGGCGCCCGCGTGATCCTCCATCCCGGCGACAGGGTGGCGGACGGCATCCGCGTGCGGGAAAGATCCCAACTCGGTTTCTAGCCGGGCGAGAATGGGAGGAGTCCCGAAGTCAACGACTTAGGGGATAAAAGGTGGTGTCGAATGGGAAAATGTTGAAAAACAAAGAGAAAACCGCCAAAAAAGGCGGTGGCTCCCCGGGCCCGCAGTCAACTATTCCTGCTGTTCCAAGCGAAGGATATTACGGGATTTTCGATTGGAAGACGGCGGCGCTATGGGGCCAGGAAATTGGCGGGGCGTGCTTGTTGGTAAAGCTTTGTTCCGAACGGCAAATATCATTGCGCGCTTGCTGCGGTTCGACGACGACACGGCTTGTCAGAGCGCGCGGTTGCTTAACAATGCAGTGGCACGCCGGCGCAATCCGCGGCGCCGTGCGTGCCGAAGCCTTGGCTGATGGTCTGTTCGACGAGTACGCGGTACACGATAAGACCGATTTCGTGCGCGCCGTCTGTAGCTGGAGGGGATCAATATTTGAATTCGAGCTGCACGCCGAAGGTCCTCGGCCGCGCGCGACCATAATATTGCGCAAGGTCGCCGAAGCCCGGGTTCAGGATCTTGCGATAGTTGGTGATGTTGTCGGCGTAGAGCGATGCAGTCCAGCCTTCACGGGATTCCACCGCCAGACTTGCCTTGGCGAGAAAGACGTTGTCGCTGCGCCCGGCTGTTGCAGCACCGTTGAGGAGCAGAACGCTTTCCTGGCGCGAGGTGTAGGTCGCCGAGGCAGCCGCGCGGCCTGTCAGCATGTCACTCAGAGGGAAGGCATAATCGAAACCGCTCGTCGCCGTATATTTTGGCGAATAATTGAGGCGGTCGCCCTTGGAGAAGAGTAGGACGCCGCCCGAGACGATATCCGCGTCGGTGGTGAGATCGTTCCAGCTAAAGCTACCGTTGAGGGTCAGCCCGCGCATCGGACGGATCGCTACCGCCGCATCGACGCCAATTCCGCTCGCCGCCTCGCCGTTGATCGTCGCCGCGAAGGGAAGCCCCTCCACGGTGACGGTGATGTTCTGCTGAACGTCCTTCCAGTCGATATAATAGATGGCGCCGTCAAACGAGAGCAGGCCGTCGAGCAGCGTGCCCTTTGCGCCCAGTTCATAATTGTGCAGACGATCAGGGCGCGCTGGCGGTAGGACCGGTGCGGTCTGGGGAAAACCACTGCGGAAGCCCTGCGAATAGGACAGATAGACGCTCGACTTCTCGGTCGGGTGCCAGGTAGCGACGACGCGCGGCGTGGTCGCCTTTGCGACCGCACTGGGCACAACCACCGACGGCGAGCCGATCGGGATCTGGCTTTCCTGCGTGATGCGGTCGTGGAAGTAGCGTAAACCGCCAGTGAATTCGAACGGGCCGGCGACATAAGTCAGCTCGCCGAAGCCCGCCCACGACTTCGAGACATTGTCGTTGCTCAGATCGAAAGCGAACTCGGGCAGCGCCTGCGTGAGATTCTCCTTGGCGTGGCGATAGATGCCCCCGACCGACCAGCGCAGCGGGCCTTCGCCCGTCGAACTGGCCGACAATTCCTCGGTGAAAACGCGGACGCCAAGATCGGTGCTCAGCTGGACGGGGAATCCACCCGCGAAGGGCGAGAAATCGATGATGCTCTTGCTGCGATAATCCAGATAACTGGTCGCGCTGGTGACAGTGAAGGTGTCGAATGCATAAGAGATCTTCGCATTGAGCGAGTCGAAACGGTTGTGGGTCGGCGAACGGAAGCTCGTCGAGTTGAAATTGTAGCTCTCACCCGTTGGCGGACCTTCGAAATCGCCACGCGACGCCCAGCCGCTGAGGTCGATCGTGAGTCGATCGTTCGGGATCGCGGTGACGCGAAGGCGCAGATTCCACTGGTCGCCGCTGTTGAAATCGTCCTTGGCCGCAGTGTCGATCCAGCCCCCTTCATGGGCGTAGCCCACTGTAGCGCGCACGGCGAGCTTGTCCGCTATAACCGGGATGTTCGCGCTCACATCGCCACGATAGCTTGCCGCACCACCTTCGGTGGTCGCGGCCGACAGGCGGCTCTTGAAGCCGAAGAAAGAGGGATCGGCAGGTGCAGTCAGGATGCGGACGACGCCGTTCAGCGCGCTGGCGCCATAGAGCGTGCCCTGCGGCCCGCGCAGCACTTCGACGCGCTCGAGATCATAGGCTGAGGCATCCGGAGCGATCGCGCTCTTGATCGCGGCGAAGGGAACCGAATCGAGATAATAGCCGACCGTGCCAGCGCCGTTGAACAGCGCCTGGCCTGCAGTTACGCCGCGGATCGTGACGAGCGTGCCGCCGCCCTGATAGGATTGGAGCGTGGAGACGCCCGGTACAGCGCGAAGGGCATCGGTGACGCCCGACGACGTCGATTTATCGAGCGCGGCGCCACCGAGGACCGAAATCGCGACGGGCACGCGCATCAGCGATTCCTCACGGCGCTGCGCGGTGATGACTATCTCTTCGACGACCGGGGCATCCGCGGCGGCATCGACCTCGGCGCCCTGCGCCTGAGCGGCGGTCGCGGCGCCGAGGCTGGCGGCGGCGAGCATTGCAGCGCGTAGCGAGGTTGAGATCATCATCGTAGTTTTCGAGTTCATGTAAGACCCCATTCCCTGAGTTGGCCGACCTTCTTGTTGCTTTGGGGGGGGGCAGCGCATGGAGTCGCCTGGCCCACCACCTCGCCTCCCGATCGGATTAGAAGGCAACGTGCAAATTTACAAGTCGATCATATTATATGTTATCATGGTGGTCAAGCCGGCTGTGGGTCTCGAAATTAAGCCATTTCCAATTTCATATGTGATAGAATCGGCTGCAGTCGTGGATTGGGACCCGCGAGTGAATCGCTTGACGTTTCAATTTTTACAAGCAAAACATATTGTATGTTGCGAACGCGCAAATGCGCGGGCACGGGTTCGATTCAAGGAAGCGCACGTCATGCGAGTGGATATTGGGGAGCTGCGGCTCTTTGTCGAAATTCTGGGGGAAAAGTTGGCCGTCCGCGATGGCCAGGTGGTCGAGAAGCCGACGATCGTCTTCGTACACGGCGGTCCGGCGTGGGATCATCTCACACTTCGCGTCGACCTCGAGTCGCTCGCGGACGTCGCCCAGCTCGTTTTCTACGATCATCGCGGGCTCGGCCGCAGCGACGTTTCGACCCCTGAGGACTGGACGCTCACGCAATGGGCCGCTGATCTCCACAACCTCATTCGCACGCTCGGCCTGGAAAAACCGATTATCTTCGGCCAGTCATTCGGCGGCATGGTCACGCAGCGTTTTGCGCTGGATTATCCGGAGGATTATTCGGCGATCATTCTGGCGGCCACCGCGGCGCGCTTCAACCTGCCCGAGGTGATCGAGACCTTCCGCCGATTGGGCGGTGAGGAGCTGGCGACGATCGCGCACAGCTTTTACACTGCGGCTGATCCCGCGCATCGCGACCGTTTCCTCGTCGACGGTTTCCGCTTCTACACGGTTCGGTCGCCGCAGATCGGCGTGCTCTCACCCTTCAAGCCAGACGTTCTCGATCATTTCTTCTCGGACGCGGGCGACGCGCATCGCTTCGACTATCGCGCCGAGCTGCAACGGATCGACGCACCTGTCCTTGTGCTGGGCGGGGAGGTCGATCCGGTGATCTCGGCTGGCGCCGTTCGCGAACTGGCGGAATCCTTCCGGCCGGGCGTAGCGGAACTCCATATTTTCGACGATTGTGGTCATGGTCCGGCGCGCGATCAGCCCGAAGCCGCGCTGGCGTTGCTGCGAAATTTTGTTGCCAAGGCGGCGTCCGGAGCCTGAACGAGGATATCGCATGCCATTGATCGCCGTTCACGAGCCACTACCATCCGAACCGCTGGATTATCTGATCATCGGCGCGGGCAGCGCGGGCTGCGCGCTCGCGGGGCAACTTGCAGAAGACAGCGATGCGCGAATCCTAATGGCGGAGGCTGGGGGCGCGAACCGCGAATGGGCGGTGAAGCTCCCCGCGCGGGGCCTGTCGCTGGTCGACACCGAACGGTTCGACTGGGGCTATCGCACCGAGCCCGATGCCTCGCGCGGCGGGAAGGTTGATCTCTATTATCGCGGCAAGGGGCTTGGCGGCAGCAGCGCGATCAACGGCATGGTCTATGTCCAGGGCGCACCCGTCGATTTCGATCGCTGGCAGGCAAACGGCGCCGATGGGTGGGGCTGGGACGAGGTCGGCCCTGTCTATCGCAATCTCGAGGCTGAGGCGGGGCCGCGCCGGGGCAAGGGCTCGCTGCGGACCCGCAAGATCGCACGCCCGCACCCGACGACGCGGGCCTTCCTCGATGCGGCGGCGGCGGCAGGCATCGCCAGGCTTGATGACTATAACAGCGGCGATCAGGAAGGCGTTGCTCTTATCGAGCTGACCCAGCGCCGCGGCTTCCGCGTCTCGTCTGCCGACGCGTTTTTGCGGCCGGCGCTCGCCGCGCATAGGAGCTTATGGGTCGCGATCAACTGCGAGGCCGATCGCCTGGCGTTCGACGGGATGCGCGTGACCGGTGCCTGGCTGAATCGCAAAGGCGCAGCCGAACTGGTGAAGGCGCGCCACGTCATCCTCTGCGCCGGGTCGATCAACAGCCCCAAGCTGCTGATGCTCTCGGGGATCGGTGACGCCCCCAAGCTCCGCGCTCTCGGCATTGATCCGATCCTCGACAATGCCCATGTCGGCGCCAATCTGCGCGAGCATCCGCTCGTCCGGCTTCAGTACAACACAAGCGTCTCGACCTATAATGACGCCGAAAAATGGCACCACGCCGCGCGCCACATGGCGAATTACGCGCTCCATGGCGAAGGCCCGCTGGCGGGGGTGTTCGAGGCGATCGGCTTCTTCCGCAGCAGCGCCGCGCGAAGCTCGCCCGATCTGCAGCTGCATTTCCTGCCGATCGCGATCCGCCAGGACGATGCGGGCAAGCTGACGATGGACGGCGGATCGGGCGTCACGGTTTACGTCAATCACAGCTATCCGAGCAGCACGGGCAGCGTCGAGCTCGCCTCCAGCGATCCGCGCGCGCGGCCAATCATCCGCTACAATCTTGTCGGCAATGATGCCGACGTTGATGTGCTGATCGACGGCATGGCCAGGGTGCAGGCGATCATGGCGCGGCAGCCGATGGCCGCGATCGTCGCGCGAGAAACGATGCCCGGTTTCGCGGTCGACGGCGATCGCGATCGCGCGCGGGAGTATGTCCGTGCCTCGACCGAGCCCGCCTATCACCCGATCGGCACCTGCGCGATGGGATCGGGCAACAGCTCCGTCGTGTCGCCGCGGCTGAAGGTCAACGGTGTCGAAGGGCTGTGGATCGCGGACGCCTCGATCATGCCCGACCTCATAAGCGGCAACACCAACGGCACCTGCATGATGATCGGCGACCGGCTTGGCCGCTGGTTGCGGGAGGGCAAGCATTGAGCCAAAGGGTGGGCCTGAAGCAGCAGGAGGTTCGCATGGCTACTCCGACGGCGCGGGCGATATCCCCGACGCAAGCCGAAAGGACGGCGATCAGCCGGGACAAGGTGATCCGGGCGGCGATCGAATGCCTGGTGACCAAGGGTTATGCCGCGACGAGTATCACCCAGATCGCCGCGACCGCGAAGATCAGCATCGGCCGGATGCAGCACCAATTCTCGACCAAGGCCGAGATCATGGCGGCGACGGTGGACTTCATCGGACAGCACAACAATCGCGTCCTGTCGGTCCGCAAGCTCAAGGCCGAGGATCCGGCTGCGCGCGTCGTGGAATATGTCCAGATGCTCCGCAAGACGTTCGAGGACGACACCGTGGCTGCCGCGCTTGAACTGCGCATGGCGGTGAAAGGTGACAGGGAACTGGCAGCAGCGCTCGAACCCAAGTTCCAGCAATATGACACCTCATCGTTCAGCGACATCGAAGGCTTGCTGGTCGCGACGGGTATGGCGCGTGAAACCGCGCATATCTGGATGCGCCTGATCATATCGACGGTGCGCGGCATGGCGCTGGAACGCATCGCCAATTACCGGATCATGGACCGCGTCGAGGCAGAGCATTCACTTGACGCGCTGCTGAGCCTTCTGCTCAAAACCAAGGGCTGAACGCCATGACCAGTATCCCGATCGGCACCGATCTGGTGCGTGCCTGCGAAGAGATGCTCGCCCGGCTTGTCGCCTTCGACACGACCTCGGCCAAGTCGAACCTTGCGATGATCGCATATATGGAGACGGAACTCGCCGCGCTTGGTTTCCGCAGCCGCCGGATTCCGAGCGCCAATGGCGCCAAGGCCAATTTGTTCGCGACGATCGGGCCCGATGTGGCGGGTGGCACAGTACTATCGGGGCATACCGACGTGGTGCCCTGCGAGGGCCAGCGCTGGTCGACCGATCCCTTCGAGATGACCCTGAAGGGTAATCGCTTCTTCGGGCGGGGAACATCCGACATGAAGGCCTTCATCGCCTGCGCGATGGCGGCGGCCCCGCTTTTCGCATCGCGCGCGCTGAGCCGCCCGATCCATTTCGCCTGGTCCTATGACGAGGAAGTGGGCTGCATCGGCGCCCCCGCAATGATCCGTGAAATCGTGCGCGACATTCCGAGGCCCGCTGCCGTGATCGTCGGCGAACCGACGCTGATGAAGATCGTCGGCGGTCATAAGGGCGTGCGGCTGTGCACGGTCACCATTCGCGGCCATGCCGCGCATTCGAGCCTTACCCACCTCGGCATGTCGGCCAATATGGTCGCGGCCAGGTTGATGACGGACCTGATCGCGATCGAGCAGGATCTGATCCGGCGGTCTCAGGCTGACAATGGCTTAGAACCACCGCACTCGACGCTGACGATCGGCCTGATCAACGGCGGAACGGCGGTCAACATCCTCGCGCAGGATTGCAGCTTCACCTTCGATCTGCGCTGCACGCCTGATCAGTCGCCCGATGCGGTGATGGCGCCGTTCCTCGCCGCTGTGGAGCGACATGATCGCGAGATCCGTGCGCGCTTTCCCGATTGCGGGATCGACGTCACGATCAGCGCCGATGTGCCGCCCTTCGCCCCCGAGCCCGATGGCGCGGCCGTGACCTGTGTCCGCCGCCTGACCGGTGACAACCATTCGTTGGGTCTCGTCCCTTATGGTTCGGAAGCCGGCCAATTTCAGAGCGCAGGCCTATCGACGGTGATCTGTGGGCCCGGCTCGATCGAGCAGGCGCACCAGCCCGACGAGTTCATTGGTCGCGACCAGATCGCGCAGTGCGCGGCTTTTATGGAGCGCCTCGCCGAAGCGACGGCCTGATGACAGATCACGTTGAAGGATGGATGATTTCATGACGCATGCCGAGCGCCTCATTGCCCTGATCGACGCGCATCAGGAGGCCGACCTGCCGCGTTGCGAGGTCATCGATCCGGCAACCGGTGCGGCCTTTGCCAGCTTCGGAGTCGCGACGCCCAGACATGTGAACGCCGCGGTCGACGCCGCCCGCCAGGCCGCGCGCGACAATGCCGTCTGTCCTCTCACCCATCGCCGTGCGTTTCTCTCCGCGATCGCGGATGCGATAGAAGGCGCGGCGGAAGGGCTGGCCGAGCTGCTGACGCTGGAACAGGGCAAGCCGCTGGCTGAGGCGGCCGACGAGGTCGCATGGTCGGCCGAGCTGTTCCGCTATTATGCCGCTATGCTGCCCGATCGCGCGGAAAGTCTGTTCGACGAAACGACGCCGACCCACCGTCGGCTTTACAAGCCACTCGGCGTCGTCGCGGGGATCGTGCCGTGGAATTTTCCGTTCCTGATTGCCGCGATGAAGGTCGCCCCCGCGATTCTCACCGGCAATGCGGTGGTGATGAAGCCATCCCCCACCACGCCGCTGACCGCACTGGCACTCGATGCACTCACCGCGTCGGTCCTGCCCAAGGGCCTGCTTCAGGTGCTGGGCGATGACGGCTCCATCGGGCCCCTGCTCACCGCGCATCCCGGCATCGCCAAGATCGCCTTCACCGGATCGACCGACACTGGCCGTGCAGTCATGGAATCGGCCGCCGCGCATCTGTCGCGGGTCACGCTCGAACTGGGGGGTAACGACGCCGCCATCATACTCGACGATGTCGATGTCGCGCAGGCAGCTCTCGGCATCTTCCGCGGCGCCTTTTCGAACGCCGGCCAGATCTGCGGCGCGGTAAAGCGCGTCTACGTCCAGGACACGATCTTCGATGCCTTCGCTACTGAACTTGGACGTCTTGTCGAGGCAATGACTGTCGGCAATGGGCTGATTAAAGGTGTCTCGACCGGGCCCGTCCAGAATGAGCGACAATATCTCCGGGCTATGGCGCTGCGCGAACGCGCAATGGCCGATGGGCGTCTCGTAGCTCAGGCGACGGTGCCCGAGGGTACGGGATACTTCGTGCCGCCGACGGTCTTCGCGGACCTTGCAGACGACCACCCGCTCGTCGCCGAGGAGCAATTTGCGCCGCTTCTTCCGCTGCAGCGCTTCACCAGCGACGAGGACGCAATCGCACGCGCAAACGCCTCGGTCTTCGCGCTGACTGCCTCGACCTGGTCGAGCGATCCGGTACGCGCCGAGCGGGTTGCTGAGCGTTTGGAAGCCGCGCTTCTGTGCATTAACGCGCACAACAGCGTACCGCCCGGCGTCGGCCTCGAAATGGCCAAGCAATCCGGTGTCGGTTGGCTACTCGGCATCGAGGGATTGAAGCAATATCTCCAATCCTATGTGCTCATACCCACCGCCTGACCCGGCCGAGATCGCCATGGAAATCCTGCCCTACGACCCTGCTGCCTCGACCGCCGAAACCCGTGCTGTGGCCGAAAAGCTTGTCGCCGTGCTGCAGGGCGAGGGCGAGGGCTTCAACCTGTTCGACGGCACTGCGATCTGGGTTGCGGGCTCCTATTGGTGGAGCGGCATGCTCGATCCCGACAAGGCCGCGCGTGTGCAAACGCATTTCCACCGTTGTCTGCAAGGCGGCGCGGATGGCCTCACCAATTCGCTTCGCTCGATCATCGCCGATGGCAACAAGGCGGCGATCGAGATGCTGATGCACGGCATCTGGAAGGACGGCCGTACCTTTACCAAGGACATCCATATCGCGATCGACGTTGCCGATGGGCACATCGTTAATTATCGCGAATACGGCTTCGACGACGCCTTCTTCGCGCTCGAAGCGGAAGAACCTCTTTGGTAGTCAGTTTACCAGCAAATGATTAACCGGGAAGCACGATACCATCGGCACGGTGCGGTCTGCCTTGAGAAAATTGGTCCAATTCTGAAGAAAGCCCGAGAGGACATGAGAATTGGAGAATTGTATGGGACGTCAGCGATTTCCTGGACTGCCCGCAGGACCTGAAATTCGCCCGAGCGTAATCGAACAAATCTGCGTGTTTTGTCGTTTGCTTCTTGCACTGTCCGATTGCTGTTAAAGCTTGTGACCAAAGGCCGCCGGGGCGATCGTTTCGGGCGCCCCCGGGAGGAAGGACATATAGGTTCCGATGCTGCGCCCGCCATCCACAACGAGTTCGGCGCCGGTCATGAATGCCGCGTCGTCGCTTGCAAGAAAGGCGATGCTCGTCGTCAATTTATCCACGCTGCCTAGTTTTCCGTCGAAGATCAAAACTATTTTCTTCTTGCAGCGACGATAAATGCAGCAAGGGCAAAAAGCAGAACAGGCATCGATGCTAGAAAGATTGAAAAACCCAGCATATCGTCTGCGTTCGCTGTTCGGATATTAATAAGGGCGACGAGGACCGGCCCAAGCCCGGCGCCGAATGCCACGTTCAAGAAAAATGCCATCGCCGTCACCAAACCGCGTGATCGGTTCGGTGTATTGTCGAGGATAGCGGCGATGGCGCAAGAGATCGTCCAGTCCGCGAACATGATGAATAGGCCCATGCCGAGGAGCGCCAGCGGCACGCTTTGCGACAGGCCGAACATGGTGCAGGGCAGGGCGAGAACAGTGCCGAGAATACATATCCAGACGCGTGCGCGCGCACCGTAACGGGAACGGGCTCGGTCGCCGACGATGCCGCCGAGAACGACACCGCTTGCACCGCCGATCGCGAAGGCGATGCCGACCGCGAAGCCGACATCGGCCGGTGCCATTGCGAAGCTGCGAATGAGGACGGAGGGACCCCATGCGATGAGACATGCGATGGCGAGCGACATGCCCGCGCTGCCGATGAGGATAGGCGCAATCGAAACCCACGAGAGCTGTAGTGTCTGTGCAGGGACTGACGGATCGGCATCCGCCGGAGTTCCATCAGCCTGCCGTATCGGTTCTCTGACCAGCAGCATGAGCCACACCAGTACCAGACCGGGCGCGCCGAGGACGATGAGAACCGCCCGCCAGGGCGCTCCGGCAAACGCGACAACGGACGAGAGCATGCCGCTTTCAATCATAGAAAGCACGGCACCGCCGACAATCGCGGCGATGCCGCTGCCCAGAGGCACGCCCACCATGTAAACACCAACGGCGGATCCCCTGCGATTGGGCGGAAAATAGTCCCCGATCATCGAGATCGCTGCGGGGGTCAGGATCGCCTCGCCGAGACCGACGACCATGCGTGCCGTGAAAATCCCTTCAAAGGTCGGCGCCAGACCACTGGCGATGGTGGCAAGGCTCCACACGATCACGCCAAGGATGATCAGGTTGCGGCGGTTGGCCCGATCGGCGACGAAGCCGGCGATGACGCCGAACAGGCCGTAGACGATCGCGAAGGCCGTGCCGAGCAGCAGGCCGATCTGCAAATCGCTGATGTTGAGTTCCTGCCGGATCGGTCCGACGAGAAGGCTGAGAACATAGCGATCGGTGTACGACAGTATCGCGAGAGCGAGCAGAACGGCGACAACCCGCCATGCATGTCGGGGCTGTGGATATGCCGCTTCAGGGGACGGGTCGGCCGGGATCGCGGAGGCGCCGCTCAAAGCACGTCAACGATCGCGGCGATCGCATCCACCGTATCGTGCCCGAAGCGCTTGCATTTGCCGGCGGTCCAGCCGTTGGCGGGATCCGGGTTGCAGGCGTTGTTCTTGTAGAGAAGCTCATAGAGGACGCCGAATGCGCCGAAGGCTTCGAAAAAGTGATTCCAGCTTATCGACTGGTCGGCCTTGCCGGGTTCGGGTCCGCCGCCGGGATAGGGCCAGCCGGTTTCGAACTCGCTGCTGGCGGCGGCAAGCGCGGCCTCGTATCGCAGCCATAACTGCGCCTCGCGGTCGGTGACGGAAGGCGTATGATAGGGACCGATCGCGAAATTATGGGGGCCGGTCCATGCATGGATGTCGAGGCCGAAATCCATGCCCGTTTCCGTCATCCGTTTCCTGACCCAATAGACTTCGGGGGCCTCGTCCGGTGAAGGGGCAGGCCATTCGCGGTTGAGGTTGCGCCCGGTAGCGTTCGTCCGCGTATTGCCCATGACAGAGCCGTCGGGGTTCATGTTGGGAACGATGTAGAAGACGGCACGATCGAGTAGCGCTATGGCGGACGCGTCGTTTTCATCAAGAAGGCGTTCCACAAGACCTTCCACACACCATGTTCCCTGCGTTTCGGCCGGATGCTGGCGGGTGATGACCCAGCAAGTCTTCCGCCCCGGCCCGGGTTCGCCGATACGCAGACATTCGATGGCCCGGTTCTGGACGGATTGACCGAGCCGTTCGAGTCCGCAGCGCGGCGACATCAGCGATGTGCCGATGAAGCGGGCGAGCCGCTCGCTCGAATACGGCGCGAAGTTCGCCAGATACAGGCTGTCCGTTGACGGCGTCACCGTCGCGAAGAGATGGCCGTCGCGGAATTCGGTTGCGACCGGAAACCAGTGATCGAGATCGTAGCTCCCCAGCACGTTGTAATCATCCCAGAGCGTCGGCATGCCGACGAGGCCCTTGTTCGCATTGTACCTGTCGATATCCCGGAAGGTGATCCGCACGGCGCAGTCTTTCGCTCCCGTCAGCCGAAAGAAGAACCATTGCCGGACGGAGGCCGCGGTATCGTCTTCCAGCTCGACAACGATATCGTCGGGCCTGTCGCAGGCGACGACACGAATCTTGCCGGCTTCGAAATCGGTGCTGATGGCGATCAAGATATCCTCATGCGTTGGCTTCGGGCGCCTCCGGTTTTCCATATCCGCCCGCACCGGGGCTGTTGACTTCAAGCGTCTGGCCCGCGCGCAGGATGCCGGAGGTTCTGTTCAGGAGTTCGACGCCCGCGCCCGGAATGATGGCGCCGGACGCGCCCGGCAATCCGCCGTCCAGTCCCCACGGAACGGAGCGCAGGCGCGATCCGCCCACGCGCACACGGCAGTCGGCTTCGGCGCGGAACACGCGCGAAAGGCCGCGCCCGCCGTGGTGCCGTCCCGCTCCGCCTGATCCTTCGATGAAGGCATAGCGCTCGACCGTAATCGGATATTCGGCCTCGAGCGCTTCGATCGGAAGATTGGACGTGTTGGTCATGTGGACATGGACGCCGTCAAGCCCGTTCTTGGTCGCCCGCGCGCCCGATCCTCCGCCGATTGCCTCCAGATAGACCCAGAGTTCGCCTGTCGGCGACGTGCCCACGAAGGTGACCGACGCGCAGGCGCCGTTGCCCGCGGCAACGACCTGTTCCGGCACCGCCTGCGCCAATGCGCCGTAAACGAGGTCCACGATACGCTGGCATGGTTGCAGGCGACCGTTGACGGCGGCGGGATGCCGGCAATTGAACATGGTGCCGGGCGGCGCCGTTACCGTGATCGGGCGCATCATGCCGCTGTTGGAGGGAACCTCGGGGTCGACGATGGTCTTGGCGGCGTAGAAGACACTGGCCAGCAGCGCTTCGTAAGTGACGTTCAGGCTGGCCCGGATCTGCGGCGGGCTTTCGAAATGAAAGCGCATCTCGTCGCCCGAAACGACGATGTTCACCGATACGTCGAGAATATCCTCAATTTCCGCCGTTTCAAGAACATCCCTGAACGCATACTCGCCGTCGGGAATTTCGGCGATGCCCATGCGCATCCGGCGTTCCGCATAGTCAATAAGCGCCGCACTGGCGGCCAGAATGGTTTCGACGCCATAGCGCGCGCACAGGCCGATGATCCGTTCTGTCGCAAAGCGGTTTGCGCCGATCTGTGCCTGGAGGTCGTGCCTTCGTTCCTGGGGCACCTGACAGTTGAGCAGGATCAGGCGTTCGATATCGACCTGCGCGGCACCGGCGCGCATGTAGCGTGTCGGCGGAATACGCAGGCCTTCCTGATAGATATGGGCGTTGCCACGATCGACGAAGTCCGCATGATGGCCGGTGTTCGCTGCCCACGCCACGAGTCGGCCTTCGGCGAACACCGGTTCGACGATGACGATGTCGGGAAGGTGTGTTGCACCGCCCTCGTACGGGTCGTTGGCGATAAAAACATCGCCCGGTGCGATGTCGCTGACTGCATAATGGTCCAGAATTCTGGGCACGATGCTGAGAAAGCTTCCGAGGTGCATGGGAATATGCTCGGCCTGGCAGATGATCTCGCCGGCGGGGTCGAGCAGAGCCGTGGAACAGTCGCGGCGTTCCTTGATGTTGGTGGAATGGCTGGCGTGGACCAGAATTTCGCCCATCTCCTCGACGATGGACGTGTATGCATTGCCGATGACCTCGATCGTGATCGGATCCACGAGCGTCTCGCCGATGGTGCCGGCTGCTTTCATGACTCTTCCATGATCAGGTTGAGATACGGTTCCACCCATGCACGCATACCTCGTGGTACGACGATTGTCGTGTCATCCTGCTCGACGATCGCCGGGCCTTCGAAACGATGCCCGGCTAGGAGTCTGCCGCGAGCATAGACAGCGCAGGGAACGAAGTCGCCGGGATCGGCGAACCATATCCTTCGCGATCCGACAATCGCGTCCGATGAAGCCGTATCAGTTTCGGGATGCGGAGTGACTGCGGCCTTCCCCCCCGTGCCGATGGCTTCGGTACGAAAGGTGACGAGCTCGATCGGCGTATCGGCGCTCGCGAACCCGTAGCGCTGCAAATGCGCCGCCGCGAACCCGTCCCGGAGTTTCCGGATCGTGGCACGGTCGATGGGGCCGTCGGGCAGCGGAACCGAAAGCTCGTAGTTCTGACCGACATGGCGCATGTCGATGCTGTGACGGATCCGGCGTGACGCGGAGGCGACAGCTTCGCGCTCAAACCAGTCCGTGGCCTGATCGAGCAGGACAGAAATCCGCTTGGCGATCCGGGGCAAAGCCTGGTCTTCGAGCGTCTGGACATCGGTCAATGAAAAATCGGTGCGCAGATCGGTCATCAGCAGCCCCAGCGCGCACAGCGTACCAGGTGTCGGCGGGATGATCACGCGCGTCATCCCCAGTTCGCGGGCAAGCCGCGCCGCGTGGAGCGGGCCGGCGCCGCCGAAGGCGATCAGCGCGTAATCCCTGGGATCGTGGCCGCGCTGCACGCTGATGACACGAACCGCTTTTGCCATGGTGGCCGTCGCGATAGCGATGATACCGTCGGCCGTGAGCATCGGGTCCATCCCGAGATTACCGGCAAGGCGGCCGATCGCGGCCTCAGCGAGATCCCGCCGCAGCGCCATGCGGCCGCCAAGCATATGGTCGGGATTGAGCGTTCCGAGCACGACGTTGGCGTCGGTAACCGTGGGCTCCGCATTGCCGTGCCCGTAACAGGCCGGCCCCGGGACGGCACCCGCGCTTGCCGGCCCGACTTTCAGCATTCCCCCGCGATCGATATGGGCAATGGAGCCGCCGCCCGCGCCGACCGCATGGATGTCCAGCATCGGCGCCTTGATCGGATAGCCATCGACGACCGCGTCGCCCACAAGGCTGCACTGTCCATCCGTGAGCAATGCGACATCAGTGCTGGTGCCGCCCATATCGAATGTGATGAGGTTGTTGATACCCATTGCCTGCCCGATCGCCTGTGCGGCGACAACGCCCGTGCTGGGGCCGGAGAGGAGGGTTCGCACAGGAAGGCGCGCCGCCCCGGCAAGCCCGGTGACGCCGCCGTTCGACTGTGTGAGAAATGGCCGGACGGCCAATCTGCGTTCGTCGAGCCGTGCGATCAGGCGGTTGATGTACTTTTCCATGACGGGACCGAGATAGGCGTTCACGACCGTCGTCGAGAGGCGTTCGAACTCGCGGAATTCCGGTGCCACCTCATGCGATGTGCAGACGAAAACATTCGGAAGCTCCTCGCTTGCGATTTCTGCGGCGCGGCGCTCGTGAGCGGGATTGAGGAAGCCGTAGAGGAAGCAGATCGCGACGGCTTTGACGCCGGCCTCCCGAAGCCTGGATGCGGCGGCGCGGACGGCGCCTTCATCAAGGGGAATTTCGATGCTGCCGTCATGGCGACAACGCTCGGGAACCTCGATCCGGAGTGCCCGCGGCACCAGAAGTTGGGGTTTGTCTGCCTGAAGATCATAAAGATTCGGGCGTTTTTGCCGACCGATTTCAAGAAGGTCGCCGAAGCCTTGAGTCGTGATCAGGCCGGTGCTGACACCGTGGTGCTGGATCAGCGCGTTCGTGCCGACGGTGGTGCCATGTGCAAGGAAGGAAACATCATGACCCGGGGAGCCCCCTTGCGCAAGTCCTTCGTCCAGTGCCTGTGTAATGCCGCATGACGGATCATCCGGGGTAGACGGCGTTTTCCATACGACGAGATCGCCGTTTGCCGTATTATAGAGACATACGTCTGTGAATGTTCCTCCGGAATCAATTCCGACACGCCATGTATTCGTCATCGCCCTGCGGGCACTGCACGGCTGGCACCTCTGTCGATCTTGCCCATGCGGACAAGCGTATCGCGCACCATCGCCACGGCGTCAGGAGGAAGATCAATCAGCGGTGACCGGACATACCCGCCCGGCAGGCCCTGGACATTGAGTGCAGCTTTCATGATAGCCGGACCCGAGCCGAAACGGCCGACCAGATCCTCGGTATACCACTCATCCATGATTACGCGATCAAGTCTGCCGCATTCCGCCGCGGCGGCATAGTCCCCTGCCCAAAGGCAGTTGTAGAAATCCGCATGTGTACGGCCAAGGACCGCGCCGGCCCCCATCGTGCCGTCGCCGCCCGCCGAGCGGAGCAGGGCAAGGCCGTGTTCGTCCATCGAATGGCCAAACACGCGAACCGTCTCACCGAGCTTGAAAAAGGTCTGGACGAAACGGCGCAGATCACCCGTTGATTGCTTGATCGCCACGACGTTCTCGATGCCGGCGATCCGCTCCAAAAGCGACAGAGACATGTCGATGCTGGTGCCCGGCGGCCAGTTGTAAACGCAGATGGGCAAGGAAATGCGTTTCGAAATCTCGTTGTAGAAGCAGTAAATCTCTTCGTCGCTCGGCCGGATGTAAGGCGGTGGCGTGGCGAGAACGCCGTCAAAGCCGCTATTGCAGGCGTGTTCCGCCAGATCGACAACCTCGTCCACCGTGAATGCCGTGCAACCTGCAATTAGCGGCAACTTGCCATGAAGCTGGCGTCCGGCGGCTGTGAAGAGGCTCTTCCTCTCATCGTGGCTCATGCTTGACCATTCGCCGGTCGTGCCGGCGAGGATGAGACCGTGCATGCCTTCGCTGTGCAGCCAATCGAGCATCGCCGCCAGCGCGCCGAAATCGAGCGCACCCCTTTTATCGAAAGGGGTAGTAATCGCCGGAATATACCCCTTCCAGGAGACCCGGTCTCTTTTCATTTTAATTGCGCTCCCTCAAAGCTTGCTTGCGCCGAATGACTGCACAGGACGCGTTTTGAGGCTGACTCCTGTGCCAACTCTAATTCTTGTTGCAACGATCCCGACACGCGAACAAGAGGCAACGAAGTAGGAATATCGTTGCGATTTCCGCAAAGAATGATTAACCTTGGCTGGGAGGTGGGAAATGTCGGACATCGCGCTTTATTACTTTTACGAAACAGCGACGCTCGGTTCCATGCGACTCGCCAGCGACAAGATCGGTGTGGCGGTATCGTCGATCAGCCGCCAGATCGCGCAGCTTGAGGAACGCTTCGGCGCCCGCCTCCTTGAACGCGGCCGCCGCTCCATCAAGCTGACCGAAGCCGGAAAGCTCGCCTACGAATTTCAAAAGGGCCAGATCGCTGATCGCGAAGTTCTAATGAGCCGCATTCAGGAATTGCGGCAAATCAAGGCTGGCCGGGTCGATTTGGCAGTAGGGGAAGGTTTTCTGGGGCGGTCGTTTACCGAGATCATCGAGAGCTTTCACAAGAAGCACGAAGGGATCAATGTCGTCGTTACGACCGGCACCACATCCGATATCGAAGCGTTGGTTCTGCAGGATGATGTGCATCTGGGCCTTATCCTGCACGTATCTACCGAACCGAAGCTGAGAACGCGGGCGTCGGTCGCGCAGCCGCTGATGATTGTCTGCACGCCCGATCATCCCTATGCGAAGCTGGAACGTCCGACGCTCGCCGATCTCATTCAATATCCGATCTGCCTGCCGCCGAAAGGGTTCCGTATGCGTCAGATTCTGCACGATGCCGAGCAGCGGGCGCAGATATGGCTGGAGCCGACACTGACGACGAATTCGCTTCAGGTGATGCGCGATATCGCGAAATCCGGCAGCATGTTGACATTGCTTCCACGGATTTCGGTTCTCTCCGAACTCGCGGAGGGATCGCTCGTCGGCTTGCATCTGATGGATACGAAACTCGAAGACACGACGATCAGCATGATCCATCGCCTCGGGCGTCAGCTGGATGGCGCTCCCGCAAAGCTGCTCACGTTACTCGAGGCTCGCTTCAAGACGTGGGCGGAAGAGCAAAGCGCCTAAGCTTCTAAGGGCAACAGGCATGGATTTTGGTAGCATTTTCTCGTTTACGCAGGTAGTTGCTTGCGTTCCCGGCAGCGAGATGTTGTAAGCACCACAACGACGGCCGCGATAATGGCATTCACGGCCATTGCGATCAGGCCCTTGTCGAAGCCTGGCAGCAGGGCCGTGAACATGGCCCCGACCTCAGATTGCAGCAGCACGATATAACCGGCTACAATCCCCGCCAGAATGCCGTAAGCGTTTGCGCGCGGCCACAGGAAGGCGAAATAGACGCCGGGGGCGAGCATACCGATTGCGGCGTAGGCACGAAGGCCAATCTCGACCAGCGAACTGCTCGCGCCGATCGTAAGCCACACGGCCGCGGCCGCGAATACGATCATGGAGCCGCGGGAGACGAGCAGGGAAGATGTCTCGCCCATGCCTGACCAGATTGGTGCGATCACGTTGCGGCTGAAGATCGAACCGGCGGTCAGCAGCAGGATCGACCCCGGCACAAGCGCAAGAAGGCAGGCAGTTCCCGCAAATACTCCCACAAGCCAGGCCGGTTGCCGGTCCGACACGAACTGCAGCAGGACGGCGTTGATATCTCCGTTGGGAGGGGCCGTCGCGGCGAGCAGCGCGCCGAGGCCAAGCAGAATGATGAAGAAGTAGGAGAGCGAATAGAGCGGCTGGAAAATCGTGTTCCTGCGGATCGTGGTGGTGTCGGCGGCGGCGTAGCAAAGCTGAAACATATGGGGGAAAACCCAGGTGCCGAGCGCGACATTGAGCGCGGACGTCACGAACCACGTCGTGGTGAGATTGGCATCGGGCTGCAGGCCAGGGAACGAACCGATGCCGGGGTAAGCCTCCTGCGCCTTCCTGTAGACATCGAGCATGGACGTCGCGCCGACTTCGCTTGCCACGGTGACGCTGAGCGCGATCACAATCACGAGCATCAGCACGTCCTTGACGCCGGCAGCGAAGGCGGCCGAGCGCAAGCCTGCGAAGTATACGAACAAGAGCATGACGATTGCCGCGATGACGGCGGCCTGCAGGATCGAGATCTCGGCTCCGAACGTCATCCGGACGATAAGACCAAGTGCTGTGATCTGGATCTGGACATAGACGACGAGTGCCATGATCCCCGCGCTGCCGACCAGCACCCCAAGCCAGGGGGCGCGGTAGCGTGCGGCAAAGAAATCCGCCTGGGTAATGTGTCCGCCGCTCCGGCCGGCGTTCCAGATACGCGGTATCAGCAGATATCCAAGCGTGGCGGCGAGAGAGACGGACGTGAACGCCAGATAGGCCGGCGCTCCATAGGCCCAGGCGAAGCCGGAAATTCCGAGAACGGCAAATGTCGTATAGATTTCGCCGGCGTTCAGGAACCAGAAGATCAGCGTCCCGAACCGCCGTCCGCCGACGGCCCATTCGGTAACGGTTCGGGCCCTCTGCATTCTCCGGCCATAGACGATCGATCCAACAACGGTGCACAGCACGATGGCGAAAGCGATGCCGATGGTCACTGGCTTCTTTCCTGCGATTCTGAATGTGCGGCTTCCAGACGCTTGTCGATGGCATAGACGATCGCGATCGTGCCGCTGGCCACCAATATGCCGAGCATCTGCCACACCATCGGGAAGGGGAGTCCCAGCGGGCGCGCGCTTATGTCATTTACCGCGTACGCAAGGCCGACCTGCCAGACAAAGGGTAGAAGGAGGAGCAATCGATAGTAGCGCCTGCGGCGAACCTTGCCGAACTGAATGTCTCCGTCCATTGCTCCACCTGCCTGTCTTTAGGATTGCGGCGCAGAAAGGCGCTGTGCCTGTGGTTCAGGCTCTCCATCACGCACGACTTCGCCGCCCTTCATAACGAAGCTGATGGTACGCAGCGCGGATACGGACTGCAACGGATTAGCATGGACGGCAATGATATCAGCGTACATGCCGGGCTTGAGTTCACCGACTTCCTTTTCGACGCCAAGCATACGTGCAGGCTCTGTCGTGGCGGCACGGAGCGCCTGAAGTGGCGTCATGCCGGCTTCCTGATAGATTTCAGCTTCGCGTACCGTCGCGTTGGTGCCTTCGTTTGGCTCAAAGGGGAATTGATCCGAACCGAGCGCTATGTTGATCCCCGTCTTGATCGCATCCCGCAACGTCTGGAGATGTGTTTTGCCGACAGATGCCTGCCTGTCGAGATACCACTGCGGTGAACCAATCTTCGCAAAGAACTCGAGCGCACCCTTCTGGCTGACAACGATCGTCGGGACGTACCAGATGCCCTTTTCCTTCATCTTCTGAAGGACCTCGTGCGTGAAGAAATACCCATGCTCGAAGCAGTCGATGCCCGCGTTGATGGCTTCCATCGACGCCATCGGCGATCCCGTATGGCCCGTGACCTTCACACCGTTGCGATGCGCGATGTCAATCGCAGTGGTCAGCTCGTCCAGGGTGAAGCGGGACATGCCAATCGAACCGCGCTCGTCCGAAATGCCGCCGGAAATGCCGAGCTTGATCCAGGTCGCGCCCTTCGCGATCTGTTCGCGGACTCCTCTTGAAATTTCGGAAACACCATCGGCCTTGTAGCGGCCGTGACCACCCGTCGGCGCCACGGAGCGGCCTGCGGTGTGGATGCGGGGCCCCGGAAACTGGCCCTTATCGATCGCGTTCTTCACCGCGAAGTCAACGCCATCGTTATCGCCGGTGAGGCGAACGGTCGTAACGCCAACCTCAAGCGACTTGCGCGCATTTGTCAGCATACGCAGGGCGAGTTGTTCGGGCTTCTCGTCGTGCAGCCGGGCTTCGCCAGGAAGGTTGAGACCAAGATGGACGTGCATGTTCATCAATCCGGGCACCAACCAGCGGCCGTTCATCGGAATAACCGTGGCGCCCACCGGAATCTGGACAGAATTCGGCGTGCCGACGGCCTTGATCTTGTCGCCTTCGATCAGGATCACACCGTCCGTAACGGATCCCTTGCCGTTGAGATTGACGATCTTGCCGCCCACCAGAGCTTTCACAGCCGAAGGTGCAGACGCGGGCTGGGCGTTCGCATCTGGGGCGGCCGCGACATGGCTGACCGTCAGGACTGCCGCTCCGAAGAGGGCCAGGCTACGAAATTTCATGACATTCCCCTCACATTGAATGATTATGGCGTAACGAGAGCAGGTGCGGCATCGTGGCGGTAGACCTTGCCGCCCTTCATGACAAAACCGATCGTGCGCAGCGCGCTGATGTTGCGTGAAGGATCGGCATCCACGGCAACGATGTCTGCAAACTTTCCAGGCGCAAGACTGCCGACGGACGCCTCCAGTCCCAGCATTCGTGCGGGTTGGATGGTCGCAGCCTGGAGCGCTTTCAGAGGTGTCATGCCCGCATCGACATAAAGTTCGGCCTCACGTACCGTAGCCGTCGTTCCCTCGTTGGGTTCGAACGGAAACTGATCGGTGCCGAGCGCAATCGGTACGCCGATGCGAATTGCCTTCTGGAGCATTGCCCAGTGATCTTTGCCGGTCGCAGCGACACGCTCGAGATACCAGTCCGGAGAGCCTATCTTGCGGAAGAATTCACGGGCACCCGGCTGGGTGACGACGATGGTCGGCACAAGCCATACATCTTTGGCTTTCATTTTCCGGAGGATTTCATCCGTCAGATGATAACCGTGCTCGAAACAGTTGATGCCGAGCTTGATCGCCAATTCCGCCGCGACGGGTGATCCGTTGTGCGCGGTGACCTTGACGCCGTTGCGATGCGCGACATCGAGCAATGTCGCGAGCTCTTCCTCGGTCGTCGGTGCTGCAGAAATGCTTCCGTGGGTGTCTGAAATGCCGCCGGAGATCGCAACCTTCAGCCAGGTCGCGCCTTTGGCAATCTGCACGCGCGCGGCATGAGCGAAGCCCGCGGCGCCGTCTGCCTCGAGCACGCCCCCGTGACCGCCGGTGGGAGCGATGATTTCGCCGGCTGTCTCGAAGCGGGGGCCTTTTGCATAGCCGCGCTCGATGGCGCGCTTCAGCGCGAACTCGTTGCCGTTGTACTCGTTGGTCAGGCGGACCGTGGTGACGCCCGAAAGCAGTGAGAGCCGCGCGTTCTCAGCCATGCGCAACGCTTGCGCTGCGTCGGTTTCGTTGAGCAGTTCGGCGCCTTCCTTGCCCGGCAGCTTCAGGCCGAAATGGACGTGCATATTCATCAGGCCCGGTATCAGCCATTTGCCGGGGAGAGAGATGATCCGGGCATCCGCAGGCACGTCAACCTCGTCGGCACGGCCGATGCTCTTGATCTTGTCGCCTTCGATCAGGACCACCGCGTTCTGAAGTGTGGAGCCGTCTTCTACCGAAACGACGTTAGCACCAGTGATAGCGACTGCATTTTGCGCCTCGGCCGAGAAAGCATTGATCGGCAGTAAGGCGCAGGCGATGGCGAAAAGGCGTGCGATCGGTGAGAGACGTGCCGTAGCATGTGCATGGTTCATAATTCTGGTATCCGAAATCAATGACACAGGCGCAAAAGATCGTGCCGGGGGAAGTGCCGTTTGGCGATGGGGCCTGTTATCGGCCTTCATTCCGGTGCCCCCCGCACCGTCGTTTTGCATGACAAACCTGCGATGAGGGCCGTCGTATGGCAATACAGGGTCGGCGCGCATTTTCGTTGCTATAAATGCAACATAAGAGAAAATGCATGGCACTTACGGCAATGCTGGTGTGCCATCTTGTCTTTCGCTGACGTAGCTAGAGTAACTGAGTGTTGACCGCTCGATCATATGCCCGCGGAGCATCATCCAGTCAAAGTCGCGGATGTTGTGAATGTCGGCGAGGGGATCTCCATTCAGGAGGAGCAAATCCGCTGACTTGCCGGGTTCAAGCGTGCCGAAGATCGCTTGCCCGTCAATCACCTCGGCGCCCGTGCGGGTGGCGGCAACGATCGCTTGCATGGGCGTCATGCAGCAATCGGCCATGATCTCGATCTCGCGCGGTGTGTTGTACCCCTGGAATGCGTGCATGACAGCACCGCCCGAATCCGTACCGATTGCAACCTTGACACCTTGCTCGAAGAGTATCCGCGTGTTTGCGAGCAAGGCAGGCAGGCTGTCTCGGGCCCAGGCGGCTGCGTCCATTTTCAGGATTTCGTCCATTCTTCCGCGCATCGTCTTGATGGTTTCGGGATTTCTTGCCGCGGCCATGATGAAGTCAGGCACGGACTGATTGAGGAGGGGGTCGTTCAGCAGTGCGGGATTGTCCAGGAAGACGAAGAACGATTCGAAAAGAACAATGGTCGGAACGACAAATATGTTCTTCTGCTTTAGATCGGCGACGATGTCGCTGTCGGCCGTCAGCGGCGTGAAGAGCCCGTGCGCGATCGCGCGCGGGCCTGCCGCAATCGCTTCGCGGTACTCGTCGGCATCCGTTGCGTGGATGAAGACGGGAAGATCTTTGCCGGCAGCGGCACGCATCACGGCATTGAGATATTCCGGTGCGATCTTCGGGAATACCGTTTCGTCGCCGAGGCCGTCCTCGTCGATGATCTTGACGAGATCGAAACCGCGCGCCGCGTAGTCGTCCATTCGGTTGTTGATATCGTCCGGTGACTTGATGCCCCCGTTGTGACGTCCCCCCCAGCCCTGATCGGCTGTAAAATGCGAGGCGCCGGTATAGATCCGCGGTACAAGTGCTTTCGGGTCGGTGTTCGCACGGTCGCGCAGGGCCAGAACCTCCGCCGGCACATGGGCGGACATGTTGACCACGGACGTGACGCCGTTGAACAGGAAGGCGCGGGGGTAATATTCGCGCGCGATCTTTTTCTGCTCGTTGGTCATCGGAGCGACGCCCAGCGAGTCGACATGTGTATGGGCATCGACAATGCCCGGTATGATGAACTTGCCTCGCGCCTCTATCCGCCGTGTGCCCGCCGGTATGGCGTCGCCGACACGGCCGATACGTTCGATCTTGCCATCAGCGACATAGACAACGCTCTCCGGAACCGGCGCGCGGCCTGTGCCGTCGATCAGCACGGCGCCGATGATCGCAAGACGCTCAGCATGAGCACTTTGGGCCGCTGCGGCGCAGCCGATGCCGGTGGCGGCAAGAAAGACGGCGATCTTCCGGGTAAAAGCGCGAACCTGTTTCATGATGTCCCTCCGAGTTCTGGGGCATTATGAAGTACGATTTGTTGCGACCAATGTCGTGGATTGATAGTTTCCATTGCGGTAAATGCAAAACTGACCTTTGCGCCAAACGCAATGAAAGTCGATTATCAATGCTATTGACGTAAACAACATGAGTGGTGCGAAATGCTTCGTACATTCGGTCTCGCCCATGCCGCGATGCATCTGAATGAGGGAGCGGGGCAAACATGAACGGAACTGCGCGATCGATGTCGGCCTTCTGGAAGCTCGCGGCCGCCGCCGCCCTGCTTGCATCCTGTGCTCAACCCGCGACCGAGCAGGCGAATACCGACCTCCTCTTCCGCAATGCGACATTGATTGACGGAACCGGCAGCCCTCCGCAGGCCGGAGTCGATATTCTCGTCTCGGCCGGCAAGGTGGTTGCGGTCGGAAAGGCGCTTGCCGTGCCAGCCAAGGGGCTGGTTATCGATGCCACCGGAAAATTCGTGATGCCGGGGATAATCGACGCGCACACGCATTTGCATTCGCCGGTCCTTGCGCAGTTGACGGCGGACGAACGCAAGCTGATGGAGGCGCATACGCCGCGCGCGTTCCTGTACAACGGCGTCACTACGGTCTTGAACGCCGGCTCCAATCCGAGACTGCTTGAGGAGCGGCAGGCACAGCGTGAGGGTCGGCTTGTCGGGCCCCGCATTTTTGCACTCTCGGAATCGATCAAGCCCGAAGGCGGTTGGGGCAGTCGCCACGGCGGTGCCATGAAAGATGCCCTAAGCGCGCGTCATACGGTGGAAGAAGCGGCAGCAGCGCACGCCGACGGCATCAAGATCATCATCGAAAGCGGCCTCGGCGACGAGATTACCCATGTGGAAATCCCGGAAGACATGCTGCAGGTCGTTGTTGAGGCGGCAAAGACAGCCAAACTCGGCACCTATATCCATGCGATCGGAATCCCCGAGTATCGACGGTCCGTGGGCATAGGCCCGGTTGCGATAATCCACGGACTGGGGGAGCGGCTTGCAGCAGACGACCCGCTGATTGCCGAGTTGGCGGCCAAGAACGTCGCGGTCGTGCACACGGCCAGCCTGTTCCGTTCCTTCCTGGCACCCGACCCGCGTGCCGGCGCGAACCTCGATGATCCGGTTCTCGTCGGCAGCGTACCGGCCTTCATGCTCGCAAAGATGCGCACACCGGGCTTTATGCAAAGCGAGCGCGACGCCTTCGTCAAAGTTTCCAAAATCGAAGCCTATCAATGGGCGGAAAAGGCCAATCCGAACATCTGCGAGAATATCGGCAAGATGCATCGCGGCGGAGTGAAGACGGCGGTCGGCACGGATGCGGGGGGCACGGTGGGGTATAATTTTCAGGGCTATAATACGCCCTGGGAGGTGAAGATCCTGACGGAGTGCGGGCTGACGCCGATGGAGGCGCTCGTTGCGGCAACCCGCAACGGCGCCGAGGTGATCGGCGTCGCCGACACGCTCGGGACGGTGGAGCCGGGCAAGATCGCGGACATGCTCATCCTGTCCGCCGACCCTCTCCAGAATATCGAGAACATCCGTGCCATCGAGTGGATCGTGCAGGATGGGAAATTGCATCCCAGAAACGAATTCGCATACAAGACGGGGGCTTCCAGACCATGAAACGATCGGGCCGGTACTCTTTTTTTGCCCTGTGCACATGGCTCGCGATTGCCGCGACGCCTGCTGCTGCCGAAAGCAAAACTTCGGCGACGCCTTTGCTGATTCGCAATGCCACGCTTGTCGACGGCACGGGGGATGCCCCGAAGTCCGGTATCGATATCCTTGTGGTGAACGGCAAGATCGCATCGGTGGGGCCGAAACTCGCGGCGCCGGCACGCACAAAGATCGTGGATGCGACCGGAAAATTCGTGACGCCCGGCCTCATCGACGCGCACGTGCATCTTCATTTTCCGACGCTGTTCCAGCTCACTGAGGACGAACGCGCCAAGGTCATTGCCCATACACCCAAAGCGTTTCTTTACAACGGTGTGACGACGATCCTCAACGTATCGTCGCCGAAGGACTGGATCATCGCCCAGCGCCAGGCGCAGCGAGACGGGCGTCTGGTCGCTCCCAGAATCTATGCGCTCGGACATTCCTTCACGCCTGAAAAGGGCTGGGGAAGTCGTCATGGCGGCGCCTTGTCCGATGCAGCGGCAGCGCGCGCCAAGGCAGAGGAATATGTCGCCTCGAATCTCGATGGATTCAAGATCGTTATCGAGGATGGGCTGGGCAGCCACGGAACCCATGTCGAAATGCCCGAGGATATGCTTTTCGCCATCGTCGATGTGGCGAAGGCCAACGCCATGAAAATGTACGTTCATGCGATGAACCTTCATGAGTTCAAGCGCGCCGTGGCGATCAAGGCGCAATCGGTAATCCACGGGCTGGAAGATCCCCTTCCGGAAGGGGATTCGCTGATCGCGGACATGGTGAACAACAATGTTGCGATCGTGCACACGGCCAGCCTGTTCCGTTCCTTCCTGGGGCCGGACCCGCGCGTCGGCGCGAACCTCGATGATCCGGTTCTCGTCGGCAGCGTACCGGCCTTCATGCTCGCAAAGATGCGTTCGGTTGCGTTCATGGACGAGGAGAAGGCCCTTTTCAGCAAGGCATCCATGATGGATGCCTATGCATGGGCGCGAGAGCACAACCCGAACATCTGCGAGAATATCGGCAAGATGCATCGCGGCGGAGTGAAGACGGCGGTCGGCACGGATGCGGGGGGCACGGTGGGGTATAATTTTCAGGGCTATAATACGCCCTGGGAGGTGAAGATCCTGACGGAGTGCGGGCTGACGCCGATGGAGGCGCTCGTTGCGGCAACCCGCAACGGCGCCGAGGTGATCGGCGTCGCCGACACGCTCGGGACGGTGGAGCCGGGCAAGATCGCGGACATGCTCATCCTGTCCGCCGACCCTCTCCAGAATATCGAGAACATCCGTGCCATCGAGTGGATCGTGCAGGATGGGAAATTGCATCCCAGAAACGAATTCGCTTACAGGCCCTGAGGTGAATAGTTGACTCGACGGGATCACGGGAAAGCGACAGATTGTACGCGTGACCATCTCTTCACTGTCTCGATCCTGAGTATGGATTCCTGCGACGTCCTGATTGTCGGCGGCGGGCTGACCGGCTGCGCGGCGGCATTCCACCTCGCGAAGGCGGGCGCGTCGGTGGTGCTCGTCGAGCAGGGCGACATCAATGCCGGCGCTTCCGGCCAGAACGCCGGTTCGCTGCATTTCCAGATTGAACGCCGCTTTCTTGAACATGGCGAAGCGCTTGCAGAGCAGGCCGCGCGTGTGATTGCGCTGAACAGGCTGGCAATTGATGAATGGAGGCAGCTCGAAGCGCTGCTGGGCTGCGATCTGGAGATCGCTTTCGACGGCGGGTTGATGGTCGCGACCACGCCGGATGAAATGCGCCTCCTGACGCGCAAGGCAAAGCGCGAGGCCGACTATGATATTCCGACCCGGCTGATCGATGGTGACGAGGCGCGCGCGATAGCGCCTTACCTCGCGCCCGAGATCATCGGTGCGACGTGGCTGGCGGATGAAGGCCACGCCAACCCGCGTATCCTTACACCGGCGTTCGCCCGCGCCGCCGTGCGGTCGGGAGCCGAGATTCGAACGCAAACCTCGGTGAACGCCATAGCGCGCGCTTCGACGGGCTTCGCGGTTTCGACCGCCGACGCGGCCGGGCACGCGCGGCTGCACGCTGACCAGCTGCTGATCGCCACCGGTGCATGGGCAGCAACGACCGCAGCGCTCGCCAATGTGCATCTGCCGGTTTTCCCCGTGGGGCTGACGATGAGCGTCAGTGCACGCACCAGGGCCTTGATGCCGCACCTGATCCAGCATGTCGGCCGCCGCCTGTCCATGAAGCAGGCGCACGACGGCAACATCGTTATCGGCGGCGGATGGGCATCGCGTCTGCGACCTGGCGTGCACGGGGGGTTCGATCTGTCGGGACCGCCTTTGCTGCAGTTGGATGTCGTGCGCGAAAATCTGCGCGCTGCTGTGGCGACCGTTCCGGCGACGGCACAGCTCAGCCTCATCCGCAGCTGGACCGGAACCGTGGCACTCACGGCCGATCAGCTGCCGATCGTCGGCGAAATTCCCAGCGTGCCGGGTCTTCATGTCTGTGTGGGCGGTTCCGGTTTTACGCTCGGGCCCACATTCGCGCGCTTTCTGGCGGACAGCATCGGCGGGTTGCCCGTCGCGGCTACCGATGTGTTCACTCCGTTTTCTCCGGCCAGGTTCGAGCATTTGAACAGCTTCATGGGGTTGCCATGATACGGAAGGAAGAAGGCGTCGAGCGCGGCGCTGCGCTCACCATCGACGTGGACGGCCATACGGTTCCGAGCTGGGAAGGCGAAACTCTTGCGACCGCGCTCCTGGCGGCCGGGATGATCATTTTCCGGATAGACAGCCGGGGTAATCCGCGAGGATTGTTCTGCAATATGGGGACGTGCTGTGAATGTCTTGTCGATGTCGTAGACAGTGCCGGGCAATACCGTACCGTCCGTGCGTGCCTCGTCGACGTCGTGCCGGACATGTCTATCCGAACAATGTCAGGTGCCTGATGGCGGTGCCGGATTCCATGACTGTCGATCTCGCCATCATTGGCGGAGGCCCGGCCGGTCAGGCTGCGGCGGAAGTCGCGAGCGGCGCCGGCCTCTCCGTTGCCGTTCTCGATGAACAGGCGAGGCCGGGCGGCCAGATACTGCGGCAGCCGCCCCGGTCGTTCAGTGTTCGTAATTGGATGGCAGGGCGCCCCTATCGAGATCTGAAGGCGCAGCTCGAACGGTTTGAAGCGCTGGATGCCGTGCAATGGCTGGGACGCCGGTCGGTTCTCGGTATCTTCCCGGCAGCGTCGGGGTTCGACATTCACGTCAGCGGTCCGGGCGGCGGCGGCAAGTTACTCGCGCACCGCGTGCTGATTGCGGCAGGCTGTTACGATCTTCCGGCCGCCTTGCCGGGCTGGACGCTGCCGGGCGTGATGAGCGCCGGCGGAACGCAGTCCTTCATCAAGAGCCAGCTTCTGGTTCCGAGCGGACGCTTCGTGCTCGCCGGGACCCATCCGCTGCAACTGATCGTTGCTGACCAGATCGTCCAAAGCGGGGGCTCGGTTGCCTGCGTTCTGTTCGCGCAGCCGAAACGGCATTTCTTTCGCGCACTTGGAAGCGATGCATTCATTGCTGCGCGCCATTCCAATGTGCTCTTGGCGGCTGCGGCTGCGGCTTTGCGACTGTTGCGCGCCGGCGTACCTGTCCACTTCGATGCGCCGCTCGCGGGGATTGATGGCCGCGATAGTGTGATCGGGGCCCGCTGGGCGGGGGCGACGCCTGGCCGCGTCGACTGTGATCGTGTGGCTCTCTGCTTCGGCTTCCTCCCCCAATCGGATCTCGTGCGCATGGCAGGTGCCGACGTCGACTGGGTGCCGTCCACGGGCGGATGGCGGGCAAAGCACGACGCATGGATGCGCAGCAGCGTTCCTGGCCTGTATGTGGCCGGGGAAACCACGGGCGTGACCGGCGCCGAAGTCGCCCTTGGCGAAGGGTATATTGCCGGTCTCTCCGTAGTCATGGATCACGGAATACTGTCCCCGGCTTCGGCGGCACGCATGGCTGAACGTGTCCGGGGGCGGCTGCGGTTGCGCTACCGCTTCGCTGCGCTGCTGGACAGGATGGCATCGCCGCGGTCGTTTTTGGGCCCGCGATGCCGGGATACCGTGGCTTGCCGATGCGAGGATGTGACGTACGGCACAGTGCTTGACATCCTTAACACCGAAAAGCCCAGGACGCTCAGTGGGCTCAAACTGTTGACGCGCGCCGGGATGGGCGTGTGTCAGGGGCGGGGTTGCGAACATACGATCCTGCGGGTTTTTGCGGAAACGAGCGATGTCCCAGAATCCGATCTCGCCGGTTTCACGGCCCGGTTCCCGGCAAGGCCCGTGCCCATTGGTGATTTTGCGCGTTAGGTTTGCGGTTAACGCAACGAATTTCGCATATCGTCAGCATTGAATGAAATGAAGAGCCCGGTCATGCTCGGTTCAAAGGGCAGGAGACAGTGCTCTCGGGGGAGGGCTGGTCAGAGACGGGAGACGGCCGTGCACGAACAAAACAATATTGTCTCCGCAAGGCCGGTCTTCGAAGCCGACCATGTTTCATGGACAGTGCCGGATCTCGGTGCCGCCGTGAAGTTTTACACCGAGGTTTTCGGTGCTGTGGAATTGTTCAGCATGGGCCCGATCGATGCAGCGGACTTGCCGCATGATGAGCAGGGGCGCGACTGGATGGAAACCCATGTCAATGTTGCAGGCGCCAGGCTGAAGCTGGCCATGCTGAAGCTCACGCGCAACCTCAACTTGCAGCTTGTCCAGTACGACAAGCCGGATGACCGGAGCCAGCGCCCGCTTCGCAACTGTGATCGTGGAGGGCACCATCTCGGTTTGCGCGTGGATGATGTGATGAAAACGGTCGAGTACCTCGCTGCGCATGGCTGTACGGTCATGGACGTGATCGAGATCACCGAAGGGCCGCTTGCCGGCAAGAAGAACGTCTACGTTACAGACCCCTGGGGTCATCAGCTTGAGATCGTTGACTAGGAGAACGTATTCCCATGCTGAAACGCATTAATCCTGCCAGCTTGTATGACAGCCTTGCGTTTGGCTTTTCTCACGCGACGCTTCAGGACGGCGGCCGGACGCTTCATCTGGCAGGTCAAGTCGCCTGGGATCGCGATGGCCAAATCGTCGGCCCAGGCGACATCGTTGCGCAAACACGCCAAGCGCTCGCAAATCTGAAAGCCGTGCTGGCCGAGGTTGGCGCGACAGCCGAGAATGTTGTTCGGGTTCGCACGTACGTCGTCGACCATCATCCCGACAAGCTCGGCCCTGTTCTGGGGGCGTTCGGAGACTTTTATGCCGGTACGACACCGGCACCAAATACGTTCATCGGAGTTGCAGCTCTGGCCTTGCCCGATTTCCTGGTCGAAATCGAGGCGACAGCCGCACTCTGAAGCGCCGACAACAAAACAAGAAACTTGGGAAGATTGACCAGAAGGACGAGTTTGCGACCCTGGCCCAAAGCACGGTCGCTTTATGAAGGAATGTCGTCACACAGGTGGCGGCAGCGGGTGGGTTTTGTCTGTTTTCAATAAAGGGGATCTAAAAATGCATAACAATTTCAGCGGGGGCAGGAAAAACCGATTGGTTCGCAAAATGCTTGCCGGAACTATTCTCGGTGCTTTCCTTGCGGTGCCCGCCGTCGCACAGGAAACCCAAGCCGACCCGACGCTGACGGCGGATGATTATATCGTCGTTACGGCACAACGCCGGGCTGAATCGATCCAGGACGTTCCCATCGCGATCACGGCCATATCGGGCGACGTGATGGACAGGACGAACGCCCGGGGTGTCGAGGATATTCTGAATCGCGCGCCTAACGTGTCGTTCGTGACGAACGGTTCGCGTGATCGCAAGGAGATCAGCATCCGCGGCGTCAGCAACCTCCTCGATCCATATACAGCGACTCGCTCTGCCACGTACGCCATGTATATCGACGAGTTCAACGTGATCGTGGGAACGAGCAACCCCAACATCCTTGATCTTGAACGCTTCGAAGTCCTGCGCGGCCCGCAGGGCACGTACTTCGGGCGCAACTCGCTTGGCGGCGCGATCAACGTTAGCACGCGCAAGCCGGGCGACACGTGGTATGGCGAATTGAATCTGGATTATTCGAGCTTCGATACCAAGCGCGTTTCGGCGATCGTCAATGTTCCAGTTCTGGAGGGAATTCTTTCCGTTCGCGGTGCGGGTCTGATCGAATCTTCCGATGGTAACATCAAGAATATCAATCCGACCGGAACGCCTGGCAACAATACGAATTACAAGAGCGGCCGCTTGACGGCCCGCTTCACACCTGCTGCGAATATCACATCGGATACGACGTTCAGCTATTCGCGTGAGCGCAATGGAATGCGCGCTGGCGTGCCGACCGGGTTCCTGACCAACACGTGGCGGAATCTCTACTATGGCGGCGCTGCGGGGCTGGCCGACCCTGACGGCGTCGGCTTCTATCCGGACAATCAGACCCGGGTGAACTTTGACGAGCCGTCCTCGGTCGGAACGACATTCTGGTACCTCAGCAACCGTACCGAAGTTGACTTCGATACGTTCACCGTCACAGCCGTGGGCGGCTACCTTGAAAGCCAGGTCTTTCAGTTCGGCGACGTGGACGGATCGAGCTTCAGCTATTTCACTGAAGATCAGGATATCGACCGCTCGTCGCTGAACGGCGAGCTTCGTATCCAGTCAAACGGCAACACGAGGTTTGAGTGGAGCCTGGGAGCGAATATCGGCCGCGACCTTGGAGATAGCGTGCAGGTTACCAGATATGGGTCGGGTGGATTGCACGGTCGTCCAGATGGCTTTGCCGTCAGTGATTCCCGCAGCAAGGGCAAGACGACGTATCAAGCTGTGTTTGGCCAAGCGACATACAACCTTAGCGATCAACTCGCCTTCACGCTCGGCGCGCGCTATTCTCATGAGAAGGTCAGCCTGCAGCAGATCCGCTTTTCGAACCAAGTACTGACGGATAACATCGACCGTTCGGTCACCTTCAACGATTTATCACCGAAGGTCACCGTTACCTACAAGCCAGCGGACAACATACTCGCGTATGCGACCGTTTCGCGCGGTTTCAAGTCGGGTGGGCTGCAATCCGCGCAGTTGCTTCTTAGGGACTCTTATGGGCCGGAAAAGCTCTGGAACTATGAGGCTGGCTTCAAGTTCGACGCGTTCGACCGTCGTCTTCGGGTCGATTTGTCTGGCTTCTATATGGACTGGAAGGGTGTTCAGCAGGCCGTGCGCTTCCAGTTCCTCGATGAAAATGATATTCTGCGGACTGTCAACGGTATCGACAATGCGGAGAAGGCGGAAGTCTACGGCATTGATGCGAGCGCCGACCTGCGCATTCTTGATAGTCTGAACATCGGTGTCCGCGGTGGGTGGACGAAGGCTGAATTCAAGAAATTCCCGAACGCCTTCGTGGATGGTATGACCATCGACCTTGCCGGCAAACCTATGGTGAATTCGCCGGAATGGACTTTCGGCGCGGACGTGGAATACCGGTTTCCGATCTCGGACACGTTCGAAGCGTTTATTCGGCCGGAGTGGAGCTATAGAAGCAAAACCTATTCGAACGTCTTTGCGTATCGCTATGAAACCTGGCCATTCATTGCTTCGGGATATCACAATGTGAATCTCCGTATTGGCACGGAGAGCGACCGCATCCGTCTGATTGGTTACGTGGAAAATCTGTTCAAGGCCGATTACTACACGAATACCTACGAGAAGGCGTTCTATAGCGGTGTGCAGCTGGAACCGTCTGTACGCCGTATCGGTGTCACTGCGTCGTTTAAATTCTTCTGATCAGCAAGATATAGTAGAGCGACTTCCGCCCGGCGTACCCCGCCGGGCGATTTTTTTAGATTCGTAGAGCGAATCAGAAATCGCAGACACTTCAAGGCGTCAATGTACTCACTATACGCGCGGATCATCTGGCGGAGATCAGTCAAGCCTAAAGGCAACGTCTCATGCATGATCATATCCTATGCAGCATTTCTTGCTATGGCATTCGGAATGGCCATCCCCGCGATCGCGGCACCGTTTACCGTCAGTTCGCCCGTCGCAGCAAGGCAGTACAGGATCAGGTTGGCTGCAGAGTTCAAGGATACACCGGGCAAGGACACGTTGATTTTGCCCAAGCTGGAATTGACTGTGCCGGTCGCACCGGGGCTCAGTGTTGCCGTCAAGGGACATGTCCGCACGATCGATGAAGACGGCGCACACTCCCAAACCGGTTTCGGCGATATTGAACTGAAAGCGAAATGGAACTTCCTGAAAGTTGACGAAAGGCGGATCGCGATAGCGATCGAACCCGTTCTGTCACTTCCCTCGGGAGATTACGGCCGGGGGCTTGGCGATAGTCATATCGGCATCACGCTGCCCTTGATCTTGGGTTACGAGGCGGGAGCTTGGGATTTGGGGGGAGAGGTCGGCTACGAGCATGTCTTTGGCAGTACCGATCATAAAGGTTATACTGGGATACTTGCCATGCGTCACTTTACGCCCAGCTTGCGACTGGGCGCAGAGTTCATCCTTGAAACGAGCGAAATTGATTTCGGTCTCGATACGCGGGCAAACGTTGGCTTCAAGCTAAAAATTGGCAAGAACAGCGAGCTGCAGGGACTCGTCGGACGGACTCTTCATACCACTGACGATCAAACCGAAAATGAGTTCAAGATGGCTTACGAAATTAGATGGTAGTGATGATTCCAAGAAATTCGCCCACCGGGTTTTACTGAGAAGTGATCTATCCTGCGCTTGCGTTTCGGACGTTCTGATGGGGGCAAACTGGAATTTCTCCTTGCAGTTTTGCAAACGGGATGCACACACTCAAGGTGTGGTGACTGGAATCGCCGGTTTGCCCTTGGCCGCCTTGATAAGCTTCCGGTCAAAGCTGAGGAAGCTGTTGCAGGTGTTTGAGCCTGCAAGATGCAATGCATCGGCGAAGTCCATACCGGCAGCCGTCCAGTCCAATGCCTCCGCAATCCGTGTGGGCTCCTCGACTGTAATGCCGGGTAAGCCTGCGAGGCCGCGTAAGCCGGTGACGATCCGTTCGGGAGTGAAGCCGTAGCCGCTTCGAAGTACCCATTCGCTCTCGAGCATCACTGTTGTCGTGATAAAGATATCGCCCGCTTCAATCGCGGCGCGTGCAGCTTTCGCCTGCCGCTTGTCGTCGTTGGTCAGAAACCTGACGACCACATTGGTGTCAATCCCGCGCACGCCGCTTCGCCTCGGCTACCATGGCAGTTTCCATGTCCTCGATCGACAGAGCAGCTCCCTTGTGCTTCAGCGAGCCGAATACCTGGTCGATGCTTGATGGCGGGAACACGGGTGCCAGCTTCAGCAGCACGCCCTCGGCCGTACTCTCGACGACCAGCCGGGTGCCGGCAGGCCAGTGCCGCAGGTCACGAACCGCCTTGGGCAGGATGACCTGACCCTTAGTCGAAATAGTAGTGGTGAGCCGTTCCTGAGCTGCAGCCACGGCGAATCTCCTCAAAGTAAGACGCGGGTAAGATAGCGTGTCCCGGCTTTCTGGGCAAGTGTCGCCAGAAAGAAGGCGCGGAGCGTTGCTGAACAGGCGGGGCGATCATACTGCTCGTCTCTGACACGTGCACTTCTGCTCGATCGGCTCCACGCTGCACGTACACACACGTCCAAATGGACAACAGCAATGCGCTGTCGAGAACGCTCGTTGCAAGCCGGCGCTCCGGGCGCCCTCTCTGATGACTTTCCGAGCGATGAGGCTCATTGATATTTCGGCTTGGTCTGCCTGTTCGGGACGAGGGCTGGCAGCCAACTATTCCTGCTGTTTCGAGCGATGGATATCATTGGTGTCTCAAGCAACTGAGAAGGACAATGATGCCCACGTCACGCCGACCGACCGGCTCGCGAGCCATTGATTTTCAACTTCAGCAATGATATTGACCGCTATAGAAGTCGTAAAGCTATTTTGTGGACGCTATAACGGTCAATTTATGTGAAAGAGCTTAATCGCACTTATTCTCGCATAACGCGCGAAGCGTTGACCATGATGGGTGGGCTCATTCGCCTCGCACGTAAACAGCGCAAGATGTCAGAGGCTGACCTGTCAGCCCGGGTCGGCATCGCTCGCAGCACGCTGCAATTAATCGAAAAGGGCCATCCCAAGGTGGAAATCGGACTGGTGTTCGAGGCAGCAACGCTGGTGGGTCTGCCGCTCTTCGTCGACGAACCTTCACGGCTTGCTCCCGAGATTTCGCGGGTAAATGACAAACTGGCGCTTCTTCCCCGGTCGGTGCGGCGCCCGAGGAAGACGGTGAAAGATGATTTCTGACCGGTTTCGCCCTGCTGCGGCGAGTGGCACTGCTTACGTTCCGATCCCGGCAGCCACCGAAGCCTTCGTGTGGATATGGCTGCCGGATACGCTTGAGCCCGTGGTTGCGGGTCGGATCGCGCTGGAGGACGGTCTCTATGTCTTCAACTATGGTCGTTCCTATCTGGAACGCACCGACGCGTTACCGATCTATTTACCCTGTCTGTCGTCAGAACATTTGGCGCAGATCGCGGCGTAGATTAGCGGAGCGCGGGCCTCGTCCTGGGGTTGATATTAAGCGGCGAGCTTGCGGTGCTGCAAGCGTCGGTGTTCGATGGTCTTCCGTTTGATCCTTTCGCGCTGTTGGATGATGGCGTCAGCCCTGCCGAAGTAGGTGTCGGCGGGCGTCACATTGCCGAGGCTTTCGTGATATCGGCGGTGATTATAGTGGTCGATGAAGGCCTCGATCCGGGTCTCCAGATCGCCGGGCAGGAAGTAATTTTCCAGCAGGATCCGGTTCTTGAGGGTCTGGTGCCAGCGCTCGATCTTGCCTTGGGTCTGGGGATGCATCGGGGCGCCGCGGACATGGCTCATACCGTTGGCACCGATCCATTGGGCCAGTTCCTCGGCGATGTAGCTCGGACCATTATCGCTGAGCAGCCTGGGCTTTTGCACGACCCTGGCTGACGAACAGCCCGAGGCTTCAAGCGCCAGTTCCAGCGTGTCGGTGACGTCCCCGGCGCGCATGGTGGTGCAAAGCTTCCAGGCGATGACATAGCGGGAGAAGTCGTCGAGCACGGTCGACAGATACACCCAGCCCCAACCGATGATTTTGAAGTAGGTGAAGTCGGTCTGCCACATCTCGTTCGGCCGCGTCGTCTTGGTGTGGAACGCATCGGCCGCCTTGATCACGATGAAGGCCGGGCTGGTGATCAGGTCATGGGCTTTCAGAAGCCGGTAAACCGTCGATTCCGACACGAAGTAGCGCTTCTCGTCGGTAAAGCGCACAGCCAACTCGCGGGGCGATAGCTCGGACTGGTCCAGCGCCATCTCGACGATCTGCTGCTGGATATCGTTGCCGATGCGATTCCACACCCGGCTCGGCGCCGATGGCCGATCCTCCAGCGCCTCCGGCCCGCCTTCGAGGTAGCGGTCATACCATCGATAGAAGGTCCGGCGGGGGATGCCGAGCTGGTCCAGCGTCCGCTTGGCGGGCAGATGCGACTGCTCGACGATCCTGATGATCTCGAGCTTCTCAGATGCGGGATACCTCATTCTTCGTCGCCCCCATCCGCGATCATGCTTTTTTTGAGCAGACGGTTTTCCAGCGTCAGGTCGGCCACGCATTCCTTCAGGGCACGGGTTTCGCGGCGCAGGTCGTGCACCTCGCCGGTGGTCGCAGCTCGGGCGGTATCGCCGGCCAGACGACGCTTGCCCGCTTCCATGAACTCCTTCGACCAGGTGTAATACAGGCTCTGGGCGATGCCTTCCTTGCGGCACAGCTCGGCGATACTGTCTTCGCCGCGCAGCCCCTCCAGCACGATCCTGATTTTGTCCTCTGCAGAGAAGTGCCGGCGCGTCGCACGCCGTATGTCCTTCACCACCCGCTCAGCTGGGGCCTTCGGCGCCGATTTTTTCAAGGAGGATTTGGGCTTCATCTTCGTTCCTTCGTCACTACGACGAAGCCCAAATCCTCCTTAAATCACAACCTCAAATCTGTGCCATTGGCGCTGACGGCGGACAACAGGCAATGTAGCGCTGGTGACAGGCGGTGCATCAGGCCTTGGGCGTGCAATCGCTGAAAGGTTCGTGGAGGAGGGCGCGGAAGTTGTCGTTCTCGACCGTTCACAGGAAAAACTCAATGAACTGAAAAGCAAGCTGGGTACGCAGGTCGCCATCTGTTGCGGTGATGTGCGCAGCTATGCCGATAATCGAAATGCGGTGGATATTGCCGTCAGGCACTTCGGCCGTCTCGACACCTTTATCGGCAATGCGGGGATATGGGATTATCAAACTGCGCTCGCAGATATCGATCCTGAACGTTTCGATGATGCGTTTTCCGAAGTCATGGGGATTAACGTCGGCGGCTATCTCAAAGGGGCGAGAGCGGCATTGCCTGCTCTTCTTGAAAGCCGTGGAAGCGTTGTCCTGACCCTGTCCAACGCAGGATTTTATTCGAACGGAGGAGGGGTGCTCTATACTGCATCCAAGTTCGCCGGCGTTGGCCTTGTCAAGCAGTTGGCATTTGAACTTGCGCCTCATGTGCGCGTGAATGGAGTCGCTCCTGGTCCGCTAGCTTCCGATTTGCGTGGTCCAGAAAGCCTGGGGCTGCATGATCAGTCTATCGGAAATCTGCCTATGGCAGAGCTGGTAGCTCAGAACTCTCCGTTGCCCGACCTGCCGAGAGCGCAGGATTATGTGGGAGCTTACGTGCTTCTCGCTTCCAGCCGACATTCCCGCATGACAACTGGTGCCATCCTGAATGTCGATGGGGGAATTGGCATAAAAGGCCTGACGAAACCGTCAGGTGGTGAAGAATTATTCGATCGCTTTTGCAAGGGAGAAGAACCATGAGCCGTATCGACGCGCTCGGGTATCTGGTGTTCGGTGTATCCGATCAGGTGGCCTGGAACCAGTTCCTCACAGACTATCTGGGTACGATGGAAGGGGCGACCGGGGGTATCGGCGATGAACGAGTTTATCGGATCGATGATTATGCGGCGCGCATCATCACCATTCCCGCAGCCGAAGACGATATTGCGGTGCTGGGATTTGAGGTGCGTGATGCAGCGGTGCTTGCTCAGCTTCAGGACAAGGTCACAGCGAGCGGAGTGGAAGTCGTACGAGCGGATCAGGATCATGCCCGTCGCCGCATGGTTGATGAACTGATCAGCATTCGCGACCCGGATGGAAATGAAATAGAGATTTTCCATACGCCGCGTCGTTGTCCCGATCAGCCGTTTTTTTCTGCACGCTTGAGTTCACCATTTGTCACTGGCGCCGAGGGGCTGGGACACGCGGTTCTGGCGACGCAGAAAATTTCCGAAATGCGTAGATTCTACTGCGATGTTCTGGGTTTTAATCTCAGTGATTACATTGACATTCAATTGGGTCCAGAATTTACGACAGAAGCGATATTTCTTCATTGCAATTCCAGGCATCACAGCATTGCCCTGCTCGCAGCGCCTTTTCCAAAGCGGCTGGTGCATTTCATGCTTGAAGTAGAAAATATAGATGACGTCGGACGTCTTTATTCTGAAACTGAAAAGCATGGGGTAACAATATCGGGGAGACTTGGTCGTCACACCAATGATCGAATGCTGTCCTTCTACATGGAGACACCATCAGGGTTTGAGCTCGAATTTGGTTGTGATGGCCAGCCTATCGATCCCGAAAACTGGGTGCCTTCACGTTATCGATCAACCTCGATCTGGGGGCATGAACGGGTCAACGATTAAAGGCGCATGCCCGATATTTCCCAAATAATCGATAATAGAGGAGGATGACCAATATGGTTCATACATATGAATCGACAAGCCGTACCGTGGAGTTTGATGGAATTACCATTCATTACAATGATGCAGGCGAGGGGTTTCCCAGTATACTTATCCACGGTGGGGGTCCGGGCGCGACTGGGTGGAGCAATTACCGCCGCAATGTCGATGCTTTATCTGAAACCGGGCGTGTGATTGTTATCGACCTGCCTAACTATGGCCGCTCATCCAAGGTTGGGCCGCAGCAGGGGCTATTCGGCTATTATTCCCGGGTCGTGCGCAGCTTCATGGACACAATCGGCATTGAACGTGCGAATTTCATCGGCAATTCGCTCGGTGGCGGTACGTCGCTTAAATTTGCAATCGATACACCTGAACGTGCTGGCAAAGTCGTTCTGATGGGGGCGGGCGGCGGCCTGCCGATTTTCTCGGCGATGCCTACCGAAGGGCTGCGGCGCATGTTCGGCTATTACGCCGACGGTCTACCGACCCGTGAAAAGCTGCGTGCTTTCATTGAAATGATGGTCTTCGATTCGTCGCAGGTGTCGGATGAACTTCTGGAAGAACGCTTCCAGAATTCCATCGACCCCGAAGTGGTGATGGCACCGTCCATCCTGCCGAAGAACGGAAAACCTGCGATTGAGGATCTGTGGCGGGAAGACCTGGGCAGTCTTCAGAATGAATTCCTCATCATCTGGGGGCGTGAGGACCGTGTTCTACCGCTCGATTCCGCGTTTATTCTTATGAACAAGCTTCGTAACGCGCAGTTCCATGTGTTCCCGAATTGCGGCCATTGGGCGCAGTGGGAGCGCGCTGATGATTTCAACCGCATCGTTGGGGATTTCCTCGCGCGCTGATCGGCCCGATTGACGGTAATCCGACACCCAATGCGCAACCGGACATGAATCTCAGGGGAAGGGCGATAGTATGAAGACGGTTTTCGGGTCGCTCGAAGCTTATCAGAAGGGTAATGTCGTCGTTATCGACGATGATCCAAAGAATTACGTGTTCTCAAACATATATGAAACGGCTGCGCGTTCGGTCCCATATGAGCGCGTTTGTTCGGCGAAGAACTTTGAATATGTCATCGAGGTTTCCCGGGCGGAGGGGCAGTCGGGCTGGTATGCCTGTGCCCATGACGAATTCGTCGTGTGCATGGATGGCGAGGTCGAAGTGCATCTGGTGAAGCTGGATGCGCCCCATGCCGCCATCGACATGACGATCGAGGGCGCGCAGTGGCTGGATGACCTGCCCCAAGGGCAGAGGATGATGGGCCGTATCGTGCTTAGGCGGGGGCATATGGCGCTGCTTCCTGCAGGCGCAGCCTATCGATTTGAATCCGCAAAGCCGGGCGTGATCATGTTCCAGACGATCCAGGGCCCTGCAACCGTTGAAAAATGGGCGGACATCTGCCTCGCTTGAGGTTGACCCAGCCGGAACAGGCGAGAATGTCAGCACGGAGAAAACATCATGGCAATGAACGATAACGCAACCGAAGTGCACGAAATCGCGAACCCTCGTGGGCTTCCGGTGATTTCCGACTTGGAAGTCGGGGCAATCAGCAACGAAACCGGATATAAATCCTTCCGCGCGGGCGCCTTCAATTTTCGGCGCGACGAATATTTTGCCCGAATCTCGTGGCCGGGCGGTAATCACCAGATGTCGATCGATATCTTCCTTCGCGCATTGATGCGAGACGTCGCCTGGAATTTCTTTTACGGAACGGTCAATTTCGATGGTGTATTTGGTACGACCAATTATTATGGCGAGGTTGACGTTTTCGCCGGTGCGATGAACGAAGCCTATACGTCGGCCGGGCGTGAGTTCATCCAAAGGTTCAAGTCGGATGAACTGTCGCGGGTTTTCCGGCAGATGCTGGATGACTGGACCATAGAATCCTACGATCCTTTTGCCGCGCCGTTGGAAACCGCGACACCTTGGGGTGAAAAGCGGGGGTATAACAGTGACGCGATCAATCGCCAGCGGGTGACAGCGCGCCGCATGGTGGGTCTGCCCGGTGATACGCCGCTCCGTTCTGATGAAAGCGGCTATCCCGTCAATCGCGCCTTTACAGATGTCGACCAGTCGGAACCCAAGGTATACGCTGAACCTGGCTTCGAAGGCGAAGTCTCCGCGTTCAACCTGTTCGGCTATCTGTCCCGTTCGGATGTGACATGGAATCCTTCGGTCTGTTCAGTCGTGAAGGATAGCCTCTTTTGTCCGACGACCGAGGAGTTTACTCTTCCCGTCGAACATGGCAATGATCGTGTGGAATGGTTCCTCCAGCTTTCCGATGAAATTGTTTGGGAAGTCAAAAGCGCAGAAAAGGGCAGGCCGCGGGCAACAGTAACCATGCGAGCCGGCGATATTGCCTGCATGCCCGCCGATGTTCGTCATCAGGGCTATTCGAACAAGCGGTCGATGCTGCTGGTCTGGGAAAACGGGTCGCCGAAAATTCCCGAGCTTGTACGCTCGGGGACCGCCCCTGTCGTGCCCGTAAGCTGGTAATAGGGCCTATTCCGTGCAAACGCGTCTATTCATCAATGGTGAATTTGTGGATGCCCTTTCGGGAGCGTCCATTCCTGTCCACAACCCTTTCGACAATAGCCTGATCTGCGAGGTTGCGGGGGCAGAGGCCGCCGATGTTGATCGTGCGGTTGCGGCTGCACGGGCGGCGCTGCCCGGCTGGCGGGCGATGGATGCCGCTGATCGTGGCTTGCTGCTGCTGAGACTGGCCGACGCTATTGAAGGCAATGCCGATGAACTGGCTGAGCTGGAGGCGCGCGATACGGGGCATCCGCTGCGCGACACGCGTAATCTGGATGTGCCGCGTACCGTGCGATGCTATCGTTATTTCGGTGGCATGGCCGATAAGTTCGAAGGCTTTGTGCCGCCAGTCTATCCGGGCTTCCTGAACTACGTCGAGCGGGAGCCAGTGGGCATTGTCGGACAGATCGTGCCGTGGAATTTCCCGCTGATGTTCACCGCATGGAAGTTGGCGCCCGCACTGGCCGCGGGCAATTGCGTGATCATGAAGCCGGCCGAATTGACCCCATTGAGCAGCCTGCGCATCGCTGAACTGGTCCGCGACGTGGGATTTCCGCCAGGCGTCGTCAACATTCTGCCGGGCTATGGGCATACGGCCGGTGCGCGGCTGGCGGACCATCCCGAAATCGGCAAACTGTCCTTCACCGGATCGACGGAGACAGGGCGGAACATCGTGCGCATGTCGGCTGGTAACCTGAAGAAGCTTCAGCTTGAGCTAGGCGGAAAAGGCGCGAACATTGTGTTCGAGGATGCCAATATAACAGCGGCGGTGAATGGCGCTGCCTGGGCGATCTTCCACAATCAGGGACAGGCCTGCATCGCTGGCTCACGACTAATCCTCCAAGAGGCGATTGCGGATGAATTTCTTGAACGGTTCATCGGCCTGGCGCGGTCCATTCGTTTGGGCGATCCGCTGGATTCGTTGACCGAAATGGGACCGTTGACGTCGAAAGAACATCAGCAGCGCGTGCTAGCCTATTGCAAACTGGCCGTCGAGGAAGGCGGAGAAATTCTGACGGGCGGCAAGGTGCCGTCCGACCCTGCACTGGCTGCCGGCTTTTTCGTTGAACCTACGATCGTCCGCGCGAAACCATCAGATCGTATCTGTCAGGAAGAAGTGTTCGGTCCGTTTGTCAGTGTGACAACCTTCAGCAGTGACCAGGATGCATTGGTCATTGCCAATGACGTGCCATACGGCCTTGGTTCCGGCCTGTGGACGAACAATCTGCAGCGTGCACATCGCATGGCACGGGAAATTCGGGCGGGCATGGTCTGGATCAATTCCTACAAAGTGGTTCATCCGGGGTCGCCTTTCGGGGGCGTCGGAAAGTCCGGCTATGGCCGCGAAATGGGCTTTGAGGTGATGCGCGAATATACCCAGCCGAAATCGGTATGGGTCAATGTCGATGCCCAAATTTCCCCATTTTACAAGCGTCCGTGAAGGTAGCATTTTCTGTGTCGATCAGTTCAAAAATTATACCGCTGGATGAAGCCGTGCGGCATTTTGTTAACAATGGCGATCATGTCGCGCTCGAAGGCTTTACTCACCTTATTCCCTTTGCTGCGGGGCATGAAATCATCCGTCAGGGGAAGGGCGAGCTCACCCTTTATCGGATGACGCCCGATCTCATTTACGATCAGATGATCGGCATGGGATGTGCGAAAAAGCTTGTCTTCTCCTGGGGGGGGAATCCGGGGGTTGGCTCACTTCATCGCTTTCGGGATGCAATCGAACGCGGGTGGCCGCATAAAATTGAGATTGAAGAACGTACGCATGCCGATATGGCCAATGCCTTTGTAGCTGGGGCCAGCAATCTGCCGTTTGCCGTGATGCGCGGTTATATCGCGACTGATCTTGTCGAACAGAGCAGGCGGGTCCGTTTTGTGACCTGCCCCTTTACCGGGGAGAGGCTGGCCGCTGTTCCTGCCGTCCGGCCGGACGTTAGCATCATTCATGCGCAAAAGGCCGACCGGAAAGGAAATGTCCTGATGTGGGGCATTCTGGGCGTCCAGAAGGAGGCCTGCCTCGCCGCAAGGCGGGCAATAGTTACCGTCGAGGAGATTGTCGACGATCTCGCTGCACCACCCAATGCCTGCATCATGCCGCATTGGGTTCTGGATGCGGTATGTGTCGTGCCGCGTGGTGCATGGCCCTCCTATGCGCAGGGATATTATGAACGCGACAACAGCTTCTATCAGGCGTGGGATGGCATATCGAAGGACCGGGAAGGCTTTACGGCGTGGATGAAGCGTCATGTGCTGGAAAGCAGCGATTTCAGTGCATTTCTCGATGCGCTTTCAAATATCCCTGAGGAAGTGTCACCGGCATGACGACTAGCGATTATTCAACGTCCGATATGATGGTGGTCGCCGCGGCGCGCCTGCTTCGCAAGGATGCGGTCTGTTTCGTCGGCATCGGCCTGCCTTCCAAGGCTGCCAATCTGGCCCGCCTAACCCATGCGCCGGATGTAACGCTGATTTATGAATCCGGCCCCATTGGCGCAAAGCCATATGCATTGCCGCTGTCGATTGGTGATGGTGCGCTTTCGACCTCGGCTGATACCGTGGTGTCTACCCATGAGATATTCCGTTACTGGTTACAGGGCGGCAGGATTGGTGTGGGTTTTCTGGGGGCTGCGCAGATAGATCGTTTCGCCAATATCAACACTACGGTGATCGGCGATTACAAGGCACCACGGGTTAGGCTGCCCGGTGCAGGGGGCGCCCCTGAAATTGCGGCATTGGCAGGCGAGGTGCTGATCGTTCTGAAGCAGACACCCAAGGCATTTGTCAATCAGCTGGATTTCATGACATCCGTCGGTCATCTCGATGGAGGGGATTCCCGTCAGCGGGCGGGACTGCCGGGAAGGGGGCCAACAGTCGTTGTCACGGATATCGGCATTCTCATGCCAGATCCGCTGGACCGCGAACTGACCCTGGTGTCCCTTCATCCGGGACGTAGAGTGGATGAGGCAAAGGCCGCAACCGAATGGGATCTCAGGATTTCCACGTGCATTGACGAAATAAGCCCGCCGACACCGCATGAACTTGCAACGCTGCGGGAACTGGAGCGCCGGACGAAGGAGATGAACGGATGAACGCCGTCAGTCGTCTTGCGACGAGCAGCTTCACGCACGACGTTTCCGCCCAACGCGTCATTTTTGGATTTGGGAAACGAAGCCAGTTGGCAGAGGAGGTGGAGCGCTTGGGTTGTCAGCGCGCGCTTGTCATCTCATCCGCGCCTCAAAAGGATCAGGCGCTGGAAATCGCAGGGCTTATCGGCACTCGCTCGGTAGGTGTGTATCCCTATGCTGAAATGCACACACCGGTCGATGTAACCGAACGGGCCATGAGTTTCCTTGTCGAAAGCCGGGTTGATTGCCTTGTGGCCTTTGGCGGTGGTTCAGCCATCGGGCTGACCAAGGCCCTGGCGCTTCGTACGCGACTGCCTCAGATTGCATTGCCGACCACTTTTGCGGGATCGGAAATGACTCCCATTCTGGGACAGACGGAACATGGCGTCAAAACGACGCTGAGGGAAAACATCGTCTTGCCGCGTACAGTGATCTACGATCCAAAGTTTGTTGAAACCTTGCCGGTTGCCGTGGCCGGACCCTCGGGCATGAATTCAATCGCACATGCCGTCGAAGCGCTCTACGCCGAGAACCACGATCCGATCGTGGACATGTGGGCAGAGGAATCTATCGGCGCGCTCGGGCGTGCTTTGCCGGTCATTGCCACGGGGTATGCTCCGGCCGATGCCTGGGCCGAGGCGCTTTATGGCGCCTGGCTTGGGGGAGCCTGTTTGGGTATGGCGGGAATGGCGATCCATCACAAGCTGTGTCACATTCTTGGTGGAAGCTATAATTTGCCCCATGCGGATATTCACTGCCTGCTCATTTGCTATGCCGCTGCTTACAATCGCCGCGCCGCACCGGAGGCGATGGGTAGAATTGCACGTGCGCTGAATGCGCAGGATGCGCCACAGGGGCTGTACTATCTGATGCTGACGGTGGGTTCAGTCAAAAGTCTGCAGGCTTTCGGTCTGACGCCTGCTGATCTCGATCATGTTGCTGAAATGGCGGTCGCCAACCCTTATTATAATCCGGCGCCGGTCACGAAGGATGGTGTCCGGGCGCTGCTTGAAGCGGCCTACTTCGGTAGTGTTCCCTACTGAATGGAATGACCCCAAAGCATTATGAGGTGACACGGCTAAAGCGGACCCGCCTATCTGCCTCCGGCCCCGCAAGCCATCTTGCCTCGCCCTGCTGGTCTGCCCTACGCTTCGCTCCGGTCAGCCCACCACGGCGACCACGACCGCCGGAACTCTCTCTTATCCGGTGGACCCGCCTAATGGGGCAGGTCATGGTCTCGGGAGAAGTCGTCGGCGCCATCGCGATGACCGAGCCGGGCACCGGCTCCGATCTCCAGGGCGTGCGCACGACCGCCCGCCGTGACGGCGGCGACTATATCATCAATGGTTCCAAGACCTACATCACCAACGGTCAGCAGGCCGACGTCGTCGTCGTCGTCGTCAAGACCGATCCCGAACGGGGCGCCAAGGGCATTTCGCTCATCCTCGTCGATCGCGACCGGCCTGGCTTTACGCGTGGGCGCAACCTCGACAAGATCGGCCAGAACAGCTCGGACACGTCCGAGCTGTTCTTCAACGACGTCGGCGTGCCGGCCTCGAACCTTCTTGGCGAGGAGAACAAGGGCTTCACCTATCTGATGGGCCAGCTTCCGCAGGAGCGGCTGTCGATCGCGATCGCGGGGCAGGCCGCCGCGCAACGCGCCTTCGATGAGGCGGTCAAGTTTACCAAGGAACGCAAGGCCTTCGGGCAGACGGTATTCGACTTTCAGAACACCCGCTTCACGCTTGGCGACCTGGCGGCGAAACTGCAGGTCGGCTGGGCGCATCTCGACTGGGCGCTGAAGCGCCATTTGGCCGGAGAACTGACCGCGGCCGAGGGCGCCGCCGCCAAGCTCTGGCACACCGATCTTCAGTGGGAGGTCTGCGACCTAGCGCTCCAGCTCCATGGCGGCGCCGGCTATATGGACGAATATCCGATCGCCCGCCTGTGGCGCGACGCACGCGTCACGCGCATCTATGGCGGCACCAACGAGATCATGAAGGAAGTGGTCAGCCGTGCGATCTAACCTGCTGACGGGCAACTGGCTCTTCCGCACTTCTGGTGTTCTCTCGACGACTGAGAAAAGGCCCAGCTTAAGTAAACTTGTGAGATTGATGTCCCGCCATCAGCCTGTTTCAGCACGAAGGCAATCTGCGCCTCCGAAAACTTCGATCTCTTCATCGCTCACTCCGTCTCCTGGCCCTCCGATCATAACTGGAATTTTCCAGCTCAAAACGGTCCAGGATTCCGGATGCAGGTCATCTGTCGTGAGCCCCCCCCAAGATTCGCGAGACGCGCGGCTATTTTGCCGTCGCCAAGGTCGAGCACGTCGTCTCCGATCCCAAGTCAGCTGAACGCCGCCACCAGCGCGTCGACGTCGGACATCGGCAGGTACAGGCGGAGATCGTTCGACGGAAGCGGAGCAAAGCCGTAGGAGGTGTAAAGTCTTTTGCGCTGCTCGACGCGCGCGGGGTTGCCGCAGTCGAGCACGTCCAGCAAGACGACGCGAATTCCGATCTCGGCGGCAGCGCCTGCGATGCGGCGGAGGCAGTCGACGAGCAGGTCGCCGCCAAAGCCCCGGCCCTGATATCTGCTGTCGACGCCGATCATCGAGATATAGGCGGCAGGGATGATGCCGTGGCCAGGCCGGTCCCGTCTGAACGGGTCGGGCAGTTCGGCATAGTGAACCGCGTGAGCGTTGGTCGCGTAAAATCCGATCAGGCCACCGTCCGGTGTGGTTAGCACATAAACGCGTGTATTGCCGGCTTTCGCGAGCTTGTTTGCGGTCCTTCTGAAATAATTGTCGACCTGTTCGATGCCGCACGAAAAGGCCGCGCGATCATGCTTTGATGGATGGAGCGGCTCCATGATGCATTTTGCAACCGCATATTCGCCGCTCACCGGCTTTCGATCGTCTCGCTGTGACGTGCGAATGCAGCGCGCAGCCTGTCGGAGGGCGCTGCCGGACGGTCGAGCGCTGCAAGGAAAGCTGCATGATCGACGGGCTGGAGCGTCGTGTGCTCGTGCGCGGAAATCGTTTCCATGGCAGCCTTGTAGGCCGCGTTCATCGTGAAGACGGAATCGTCCACGCCCGCGAGCGCCGCGGCTTTCTGGATGGTTTCCTTGATGCGCGGCTTGGTCCGAAACGACATGCGTTCCGTACTCCGCTCATCGATCGCGTCGGTGATGCCGTGGCCCAGCATGGCCGTCTCCTTTCATGCATCATGTACGCCTCTACGGCGTACATTTCAAGATATGTGCGCCGTAGAGGCGTACATGCAGCGGCGGCATGATGTTCTGCCTCTCACGGCGAGCAGGACGGCTGAAAGCCCCGGGAGCCCGCTGCGCGATTTTCCGCATTGAAAATCCTGCTCCACCGCCGTGTTGGCGCATCCCTTTTTGAGCAGGTGTCAACCGATTTGACCCCTTGGGCGAAGTGAAGAACTGACCCCGCTCATTGCGCGTTGGTTTCGGTGTTCTCAAGCGTAGGTCCGGCCTTCTGCAGAAGGCCGGACCTACGCTTTTCGCGAAGTCTGTAGCTGTCGCCGCGGATGGAGAGTGCTGCGGAGTGGTGAAGCAGCCGGTCGAGGATCGCGGTGGCCACCACCGGATCGCGGAACACGCCGCCCCATTCCCCGACCGAGCGATTCGAGGTGATCAGGATCGAGCCCTTTTCATAGCGGCGCGATACCAGCTGGAAGAACAGGTGCGCGGCATTGGCCTCGAACGGCAGGTAGCCCAACTCGTTGATCAGCAGCTTGGGCCGGGCGAGCTGCGTCAGCTGCTTGTCGAGCGTCCCGTCGTGCCGCGACCGGCAACACAATCGCCTAAGGGAATAGGGCGTATGAAACACTGATCGACAGCGGTTCATGTCGTCTCGACCTACTCGGACGTATAGGTGCGAGGCGCTGACGACCTGCACCATCTAACCGGATTGGTCGAACAACTACCCCAGTGCGCGCTTGCCGCCAGTGATGCGATGCTTGAAAGTGAAGGGCATAAGCTAAGGGGAGAGAGGCGTGTCGAATTACAAATATTCGAGTGATCCGGTTAAGGTCATGTGGGTCAATCCTCTTGGCTATACGGATTTCGACGATCCGATCGCTGAGCTGCTCGCGGAGATCAAAGACCCGCGCACGCATCTCGAAGTGGTCTCGCTGGCCCAGCCCGTGCATACCCCTCATCTTGAGTATCGCGTCTATGAAGCGATGGTGATTGCCGACCTCGTGCGTGTGGTGCGGCAAGCATCTCTGGAAGGTTTCGACGCTCTTGCGATCGGCTGCTTCTACGATCTCGGCCTCGAGGATGCGCGTCAGATATCGGGGGACATGGTTGTTGTCGCGCCGTGTCAGGCGGCCGTGCAGATCCTCACTAATTTGTGCAATCGCTTCTCGGTGCTCGTTGGCCAGCATTTCTGGATCGAGCAGATGACTGATCGCGTTCGTTATTACGGGCAGGGGGATCGGCTCGCCTCGATGCGGCCGCTCGGGCTTGGCGTGCGCGACTTTCAGGCCGACAAGGCCAAGACCGAGCAGCGCCTGCTCGATGCCGCCCAACTGGCGGTCAACGAGGATCATGCGGAAGGCCTGATCCTCGGCTGCACCGGGGAGTTTGGCTTTTTCCAGGAACTTCAGAATGCGGTCGGCGTCCCCGTGATCGATGCCGTTTTCTCGTCGTTCAAAATGGCCGAATATCTCGGAGGGTTGAAAAAGCAGCTCGGCTGGCAAACCTCGCGAAAGGGCAGCATGGTCCAACCACCCGAAGAGGAACTGCGCGCCTACAAGATTTTCGATGCGCCGGCGCCGATCGGCAATCGCATCGTCATCAGGTGAGGGCTGGAAATCATCTTATAGGTCGAGCATCGCGGGAGAGCTCCGTGATCTACGTTCCAACGGCGTTGAACATGCGCCCGTTGCCACAAGCGATGCTTCGACTGCCTATGTCTTGCGCGGCGAAACCGCGATTGTTTGTATCTTCCGGGAGCGTAAGCTTGGTGGACAAGCCTGAATTTCAATTTCTCGTGAGCGTATGAACGCGTCGCCCTCAATCGGGACGCTTTCACCGTCTCGATGCGGGCAGATTTGTTGGAGTGGTATGGAATGAGCAAGAAGATTCGGCTGGCGACTGACGTCGGCGGCACTTTTACGGACCTGGTTTATTACGAAGTGGATGCGCAGACCGGAGGGCTGGAAGCGGTACGCACGGCGAAAGCCCATACGACTCCGCCAAATTTCGAAAAGGGAGTGATGAACACTCTCACCAAGGCCGACATCAATATCGCCGACGTGGAGTTTTTCGCCCACGGAACCACCGTGGTGATCAATGCCCTGACCGAGCGGAAAGGCGTAAAAACCGCCCTTATCACGACGCGCGGTTTTCGCGATGTTCTCGAAATCGGTCGCGGTGACCGGCCCGATTATTTCAACTTGCGCTACCGCAAGCCCGAAGTGTTCGTGCCGCGGCACTTGCGCATGGAGATCACCGAGCGAATGACTCACAAGGGCGAGGTCTACAGGCCGCTCTTGCTCGAAGAACTCGATCCGATCCTGGCACATTTCCGGCAGGAAGACGTGCAAGCCATCGCGATCTCGCTGCTTCACGCTTATGCCAATCCGGCCCATGAGCAAGCCGTGCTGGAAGCCGTGACCGCGGCTTGGCCGGAAGTGTCCGTCGTGGCTTCGCACCAGATTTCGCGGGAGTGGCGCGAATATGAACGGAGCAGCACGGCGGTGCTTTCCGCTTACGTTCAGCCGATTGCCGCCAAATATCTCGATAGCCTGTCCACCCAGCTCGATGCAGGCGGCTTTGACGGCTCGCTGTACATCATGCAGTCAAATGGCGGCGTCGACACTGTCGATGCCACTAAGGAAACACCGATTACGATGGTCGAATCAGGCCCCGCATCGGGCGTGCTCGGCGCGGCGGTGCTCGGACGTTTGATCGGCGAGCCCAACATCATCGCGCTCGACATCGGGGGTACGACTGCGAAATGTTCGTTGATCGACGATGGCCGGGTTGCAGTCACCAGCAAATATCAGATTGAGAAAAGCGGTACCTCGTCCGGTTATCCGATCATGACCCCGGTCGTTGATATCGTCGAAATCGGCAATGGTGGCGGCTCTATCGCCTGGATTGACGATGTCGGCCGTCTCCATGTGGGGCCGAAGAGCGCCGGCGCTCAGCCCGGTCCGGTCGCTTATGGGGCGGGTGGCACCGAGCCGACCACGACTGACGCCAATATGATGACGGGCCGCATAAATCCGGATTACTTCCTGGGCGGCGAGATCCAGGCCGATATGGCAGGCGTCCGCGCGGCGTTCGACCGGCTCGGCCAAAAGCTCGGCCTGAGCGCGGAGGATGCGGCACGAGGCGTCATCCGCATCGCCAACCACAATATGGTCAACGCGTTGAAGCTCGTGTCCATCAATCGTGGCTACGATCCCCGCGACTTCACCATGATCGCGTTCGGCGGTGGCGGGGCGATGCACGCCGCGGCGCTGGCAGCCGAACTCAACATCCCGCGTGTGATCATCCCTGCGAACGCGTCGGTATTCTCGGCCTGGGGCATGCTGATGTCCGACCTGCGCAGAGACTATTTGCGAACGCGTCCGGTTCCGCTGAACGAAGGTTCGGTGGAAGAGATCGAGCGTATGTTGAACGAAATGGAACAGCATGCGCTCGCGGCCTTCAAGGCGGACGGTTTCGTAGGCAACGACATTCAGTTCGAACGCTACGCGAACATGCGGTACGAGGGCCAGGAGCATACCGTCAGCGTTCGTCTGCCTGCCGAAAAGATCACGGTCGACGTGCTTGGCGCGATTCAGACTCGCTTCCATGACAGCTATGAGCGTGAATATACTTATCGCCTGCCGAATGAGGTTCACCTCATCAACTACCATCTTGTCGCCTTCGGCAAGATCGAGCAGCCGCCGATCACGAGACTGGCTTCGACAGGACAGCCTGTGAGCAATGCTCATAAAGGAACTCGCCTGGTCGATTATGACACCCTGGGTCGCCTGACCGCTGATATTTACGATCGTGAGCGACTCGAATCGGGAATGGAGTTTGCCGGTCCGGCCGTGATTGAGGAGGCTGGCAGCACCACCGTCGTTCTGCCGGATCAGGATGTACGTGTCGACGAACTCGGCAATCTGGTTATCACTTTGTGAAAGGCCCTAAGATGAACAGTTCGATTGATAGTGGGTCGATTGATCCCATCACCGTCGAGATCATTCAGTCCTCGCTCCAGGCAATCTCGGACGAGATGTTTGCGACCATGCGCAAGACGGCGATGAGCTCGATCATTTATGAAGTGCTGGATTTTGGCGTTTGCGTAACGGATGCAAAGGGCGAGCTTGCCTCTTCCGGATCGGGCATTCCCGCGTTCGTCGGTATGCTCGACTGGGGCATCAAAGCGGTCCTCGCCAAGCACAACAAGCAAGGTGACATCCTGTCGGGCGACGTCTTCGCGACCAACCGGCCGCACCATGGCGGCGTCAGCCACGGGAACGACGTCACCTTGATGCTCCCGGTCTTCGCCGATGGCGAACTGATCGCCTGGGTCGGCAACAAGGCGCACTGGGTGGACGTCGGCGGCATGTCACCGGGCTCGATCGACCCGAACGCAACGGAGATTTTCCAGGAGGGCCTGCAACTTCCGGAGGTCAAGCTTTTCGAGAGCGGTGAGCCGATCAAGTCGGTCATGGACATTCTCACGGCCAATGTTCGCCAACCCGACACGATGATCGGCGATCTGTGGGCTGGTGTGGCGTCGATGCGCGCGGGCGAAAGGCGGATCCTCGAGCTCGTCCGTAAATATGGGAAGGACGCCGTCGTTTACGCGATCGACCAATATATGGCCTATGGCGAGGCCATAAGCCGCAAGGCGCTCAAGAGCATGCCGAAGGGCACGTTCACGGCCGAGGACCGGTTCGACGACGACCGCCAGATCGTCGTCAAGGTGACGATCACCGACGATGAATTCATTGTCGACCTGCGCGGCAATCCGGACCAGGACAATGGTCCCTTCAACGCATCCTATGCTTCGACCGTGGTCGACGCTCAGATGGTGTTCAAGGCGGTCACCAGCCCCGACACGCCGGCCAATGCCGGCTCGTTCCGCCCGATGAAGGTGATCTGCGATCCCAAGAGCATCTGCAATGCGCAGCATCCAGCGGCCATGGGTCTCTATTATGAGGTCGGCATCCGCTACATGGATCTCATCTGGAAGGCGCTGGCTCCGGTCATGCCCGAGCGCTTGTCCGCCGGCCATTATGCCTCGATCTGCGGCACGATCATCGGTGGAATGCATCCCGACAGTCACAAGATGCACAGCTTCATCGAGCCGGAAATCGGTGGCTGGGGCGCTTCGAGCGACGCTGACGGAGAAAATGCGCAATATACCGGCTTCCACGGCGATACGTTCAACTGCCCCGCCGAGATCAACGAAGCCCGCAACGGCGTGATGATCGATCAATATGCGCTGAACCCCGAAGCGGGCGGCGAAGGTGAATATCGCGGCGGCAAGGGGATCTATCTCGATTACCGCATCCGCGACGACAATTGGTGGCTCACGGCGATGTATTCGCGCTCCAAATATCCGTCTTGGGGTATGGATGGCGGCCGTGGCGGTTCGGGCAATTACATCAAGATCATCCGCAGCGATGGCACCGAAGAGGTCCATACGACTTGCTCCGGTTTGCAGGTAAACAAGGATGACGTCATCCGTGTCGCTACCGGCAATGGCGGGGGTGTTGGCGATCCGCTTCGTCGCTCGCGCAACAAGGTGCTGGAGGACGTCAAGAACGGTTATGTGACGGCCGAGCAAGCCCGCACGATCTACGGTCTCGACGTCCAGGCGGCCGGGTGAGCCGAGCCATGGCCGAGCAGCTTGTTCTCTTCCGGAACGGGGCACTTGTCGACGGGACGTCGTCTGATCCGAAAGGACCGGTCGACGTCCTCGTCGAGGGCAATATCATCCGTGAAGTCTCGGACACCAGAATCACGGCCGATGGTGCGCAGACCTTTGATCTGAAGGGCCGCACGATCATGCCGGGCCTGATCGATTGTCATGCCCATCCGACCTTGACCGACATGCGCGTTATGTCGCTTGAGGAAATTCCGCAGACTCTGAATGCGATCCGGGCAACGGTGGTGATGCGCGGCATGCTGGACCGTGGCTTCACCACGATTCGTGATGCGGCGGGAAGCGATTGGGGCCTGAAGGAGGCGGTCGCCAGCCGTTCCATACCGGGCCCGCGCCTGTTCATCTCCGGCAAGGCCTTGAGCCAGACCGGCGGGCATGGCGATTTCCGACGCCGGACGGATTCCACGATGATGCCGTGCAGCTGCAGCCATGCTCTGCATATGACCTCCCGTGTCGCGGACGGCGTCGACGAGATCATCCATGCAGTGCGGGATGAGATGCGCAAGGGCGCTGACCAGATAAAGGTCATGGTGTCGGGCGGCGTGTCCTCCCCGAACGATCCTCTCGAAGGTTGCCAATATTCGGCCGAAGAATTGCGCGCCGCCGTGGATGAGGCTGCGCGCTGGGGCACCTATGTCCTGGCCCACGCCTACACGCCGGAGGCGATCAGCCACGCCGTCCATTGCGGGGCGCGGACGATCGAACACGCCAATCTGATCGACAAGGGGGCCGCGGAGTCGGTCGCCGCGGCTGGCGCCTATGTGGTGCCGACGCTTGTCACATATGATGCGCTGGACGAACTTGGCGAAAAGCTTGGCCTCAGTCAGGCGATGCTCGAAAAGCTCGCAGTCGTACGCCGCGCCGGCATGAACTCGCTCGAAATCTGTCGTGCCGCAGGGGTGAAGATGGGATTCGGCACGGATTTGCTTGGCATTACCCACGACTATCAGTCGCGCGAATTTCTTTTGCGCGCTCAGGTCGAAAAGCCGCATGAGGTCATCGCCTCGGCGACCCGTGTGAATGCGGAGATCGTCCGTCGGGAGGGGAAACTCGGCGTGATTGCGCCTGGAGCAGTGGCAGACATTTTGGTCGTCGACGGCAATCCGCTCGCCGATCTGCAATTGCTTCAGGGGCAGGGCCAGCACCTGCTTGCGATCATGAAGGATGGCCACTTCCACAAGAACCGGCTTTCCGAACTCTCATAGTCACGATCTGGCCCGCGCATGAAGCGGGAAAACTCCACAAGGGAAACAGAAACATGCCCAGAATAGTGCGCTTGGACAGAATCGGCGATCCCGAAGTTTTGCAGCTTGTTGATGTCGACCTCGAAGCGCCAGGCCCCGGAGAAGTCCGGTTCCAGGTGGCTTCGTTCGCGCTCAATCGTGCCGATTTGTTGTTCATGCGAGGGCAGCATTACACCTTGCCTGTTCTGCCGGCGCGCATCGGATCCGAGGCGACCGGGGTCGTCGACGCCGTGGGCAGCGGCGTGTCTCAATTCAAACCAGGCGATCGCGTCTCATCCATCCCTTTCCACACGACGCGGCACGGCGTGCAGGGCGAATATGCGATCGTCCCCGAGGAGTTTCTGGTCGCCTGGCCGGACGGTGTCGACGCGCACGAGGGATGCTCGGCCTGGATGCAATATCTGACGGCTTATTTTGCTCTCGTCGAAGTCGGGCGCATGACCGAGGACGATTATGTTCTCGTGCCGGCCGCGAGCAGCAGCGCAGGCCTCGGTGCGCTGCAGATCATAAAAATGTATGGCGCGACGGCGATTGCCACTAGCCGCAACTATAAGAAGAAAGCCCGGCTTCTGGAATCGGGCGCCGATCACGTCATCGTTACCGACAGCGATAATGTCCGGGACAGCATCATGGAGATCACCGGCGGCAAGGGTGTGCGACTTTCATTCGATCCGATCGGAGGCGATTTCCTGGCCAGCTACGTCGATGCCCTCGATCAGGACGCGATCATCCTCCCTTATGGCCTGCTTTCGGGCGACGATTTCAAAGTGCCGGTCGCGCCGATGGTGCGAAAGTCCGCGATCGTCCATCCCTTCTCGATGTTCAATCATGTGAACAAGCCCGATCAGCTGGCGCGCGGCAAGGACGTCGTGCTCCAAGGCCTGCGTAGCGGCAAGCTGCGTCCTCACGTCGACAGAATATTCCCTTTCGACGATACGGTCGGCGCTTATAATTATATGGAAAGCAACGTGCAGATGGGGAAGATCGTCGTCGAGGTTTCGAAGGACGTTTTCTAGGGACAGGATCTGTAATTTGCAGAAGCTCGGCGGTTGTCACTTGAGGGTTTCAAGGATCTGTCCGCACTCGCCGTCCCGGAGGACGGTGGTGCTGTATCGGGTCTTACAAGGTCGGACGTTGAATTGACTCGAAGCGGGCTTGGTAGCCCATCCGGTAACCTTCGCAGATCGTCCGTCCCTGCGTTCCCTCGCGGGACACTGCCATCGGGTTAGCTGGAGAGCATCACCGCTGGCATCTGGATACTATCGCATCTCAAGCTTCGAACAAGGTCCCGTCGCGCAGCATGGCATGCATGATGACGGCGAGCCGGCGAGCGAGCGCAACGCGGGCCTTTCGCAGCCCACGTCGCTTGGCGATCTTGAGTGCCCAGGTCTTCAGCGCGAAGCTCTGGCGGGTGCGCGTCAGGATCGAGTTGGCCGCCTCGTAGAGGAGCTTGCGGACTGTGCTGTCACCCTGCTTGGTGATGCGACCTGTCCAGTCGAGCTCGCCCGACTGGTGCCGTCGGGGAACGAGCCCGAAGTAGGCGCCCGCTGTTCGCGATCGCTTGAACCGGCTCGCGTCGTCGACAGCGGCCGCGAACGCAGCGGAGGTTTGCACGCCCACGCCAGGGATGCTCATCAGGGCCTGGCAGGCAGGCGAGGATACGCTGATCATTTTGAGCTGACGATCCAGCTGCCTGATCCCGTCAACAAGACCTTCGCGGGCGCGGAGCAGACCTATGAGTCATCGTGTAATTTGTGGCTGCTTCCTCGGGCCGGCTGCGCGGCGCACCTTCTGGTTGTCGGACCTGAAGGAAGGAAGCAGCCATGAAGCACTACGCCGGAATCGACCTGTCTATGGAAACGTCGCACGACTGCGTCGTCGACGCCGATGTGAGGTGACACGGCGAGAGTGGTCCAGTTGCAAAGTTAGTTTTTCCGACGGATTTTTCCTTTTTTGAGGAGGTACGTCGATGAAGAAGCAAAGGTTTTCTACGGTGTCCGTCGTCAGAACATTTGGCACAATTCACGGCGTAGATTTACGGAGCGTGGGCCTCGTCTTGGATTGATTGTTGATTGTCGCTGAGAAGTGACCCGGGGCGGGCATAAATTTCCACTGAGAATTGACCCATGTTGAACTTCCCCCTGGCTGTCAAACGGCGTTCAAAAGGGACCCCCGATCGGCGTCGAAGAGGGACCCCCTTTTCGGATAATATGATGCTGGTTTGTTGAAGATGGCCTTGCGCTGCGTGCGGCGGAGGGCGGGCGTAGCCCGACCGGAGGCGCGCGCAGCGCAAGATAGATTTTTGAAGGCGCCGAAGGTGGCTGTCAGCTGCGGTTTTTGAAGCGCCAGCTGTCGTTGCCCGTCTCGACGATATCGCAGTGGTGGGTGACGCGGTCGAGCAGCGCCGTGGTCATCTTGGGATCGCCGAACACGGTCGGCCATTCGCCGAAGGCGAGGTTCGTGGTGATGATGACGCTGGTCCGCTCATAAAGCTTGCTGATGAGGTGGAACAGCAACTGCCCTCCCGAGCGGGCGAACGGCAGATAACCGAGCTCGTCGAGCACGATCAGGTCGAGCCGCGACAGCTGCGCCGCCAGGGTCCCGCCTTTGCCGATCCGGGTCTCCTCTTCGAGGCGTGTCACCAGATCGACGGTGTTGAAGTAGCGGGCGCGAGCGCCCCTTCGCACGACATTGGCGGTGATCGCGATGGCGAGGTGGGTCTTGCCTGTCCCCGTGCCGCCGACCAGCACGATATTGCGGCGAGGCGGGAGGAAGGAGCCATCGTGAAGGGAGCGGATCATCTCCTCATTGATCGGTGTGCCCTCGAAGCTGAACCGCTCCAGGTCCTTCACCACGGGCAGCCTCGCAGCCGTCATCCGATAGCGGATGGAGGCTGCATCCCGGTGGGTCGCCTCAGCACGGAGCAGGTCGGTCAGTATCTCCATGGTGGTGCGCTTGCGCTGGAGGCCGGTGGTGACCGCCTCGTCGAACGCCGCCGCCATGCCCTTGAGTCCGAGGCCGCGCATCGTGTCGATCATATCATGCCGCTGCATCATAGCCTCGCAGCAGATCATAGCGGGCACAGTCGGCGAGCGGAGGATGCTGCAGCATCCGGTCTTCCGAAGTGACGATGCTGTGGGGTGTCGCCGGCTCGCGGCGCCGGGAGAGGATGTTGAGGATCAGCTCGTCGCTGGCCGTTCCGTTCGCCAACGCTTCGCGCACGGCAGCCTCTACCGGCTCCAGGCCATCGGTGAGCACCGCCGAGAGGACCCGCACGAACCTGCGATCGGCCTCGTCCCCGGTGCCGAGCCTTCGCCGTAATCGGTGCAGGGCGGGCGGCAGATCCCAGTCCTGGAACGGTGCGCCGTTACGCAGCGCGCCGGGCTTGTGCGCGAGGACCGGCAGATAATGCCAGGGATCGTATATCGTGCGGTTCCGACCGAAGTGGCGCTCATGCTCCCCGACGATCGCATCGCCGCAGCGTATGACGATGCGATCGGCATAGGAGCGCACCTGAACGGTCCGGCGTGCGGCCGTCGACATGACCGAGTAGCGGTTGCGATCGAAGCTGATGAGGCAGGTGCCGGTGACGGCATGCTCGCTCTCATGGAAGCCGTCGAACGGTGCCAGGATCGGCTGCAGGGCCGGTCGCTCCATATCCAGCGCCTCGGCGACGGTAATATCCCCGCGTTCGGGATGGGCATGATGCTCGGCCCAGCGCCGGCACTCGGCCTCCAGCCACCCGTTGAGCTCGGCCAGGCTGGCGAACCGGAGTCGCGGCTGGAAGAAGCGGCCTCGGATCGTCTGGACCTGCTGCTCGACCTGGCCCTTCTCCCATCCCGCCGCCGGCGAGCAGGCGGTCGGCTCGACCATGTAATGATCGGTCATGATCAGGAAGCGGCGGTTGAACACACGCTCCTTGCCGGTGAACACGGCCGTCACCGCCGTCTTCATATTATCGTAGATACCGCGTCGCGGCACACCGCCGAAGAACGCGAACGCCCGGGCATGGGCATCGAACAGCATCTCCTGGCCCTCGCGCGGATAGGCCCGGACATAGGGTGCGCGCGAGTCGCAGAGACGCATATGCGCCACCTTCACCCGCATCGGCTTGCCGGCGATCTCCACATCCTCGTGGCTCCAGTCGAACTGGTAGGCCTCACCCGGCTGGAAGGTCATCGGGATGAACGCCGGTGCGCCTTCGCCAGCATCCTTCCGCCGCGCAGCACGCCAGCGCGCCGCATAGCGGCGCACCGCATCATAGGATCCATCGAACCCCTCGCGCACCAGCAGGTCATGGATACGCGTCATCCGTAGCCGATCGCGGCGGCCGCGACCTTCGTTCTCCTCAAGCAGCGCATCGAGACGATCCTGATAAGGACCGATCCGCGGCAGCGGCTGGACTTTGCGCTGATAGTTGAACGCCGCCTCCGGCGACCGGATCGCTTTGCGGACGACCTTCCGCGACAAACGAAGGTCACGAGCGATCGCCTTGATCGCCTTACCCGCTGCATGCTCACGCCGAATCCGAACCACTGTCTCCACGATCAACATCCCGTTCTCGCCAACTGATCAAAACCAGTCGGCCGACTAAATCCCCGGGATGAAGGGGTCCTTTTTGCACGCCGATCACCCCACGAAGGGGGTGCCTATTGCACGCTGATCCTCACCCTGGCTTTGACGAGCGAGGGGTCAAGGAGTGTTGGACATGGCGTTATTGAGCTTTATTCGTCGCTGGTATTTTCGCGACCAGCTATCGATCCGGGAGATAGCGAAGCGTACCGGCCTCTCCCGCAATACGATCCGCAAGTATTTGCGATCGGACACGGTGGAGCCTCGATTCAAGGTGCCGGAACGGCCGAGCAAGCTCGACCCGTTTGCTGAGCGCTTGTCGGTCTGGCTGCGGCGCGAGATGGGACGGCCGCGCAAGCAGAAGCGGACGATCAAGCAGTTGCATGCTGATCTGGTGAGCCTGGGCTTCGACGGTTCTTATGGCCGCGTGGCGGCCTTTGCGCGGGACTGGCACGAAGATTATCGCCGTCAGCAGCAGATGAGCGGCAAAGGGACCTATGTGCCGCTGTCGTTTGCGCCGGGCGAGGCGTTCCAGTTCGACTGGAGCGAGGACTGGGCGATTATCGATGGTGTGCGCACGAAGCTGCAGGTGGCGCACTTCAAGCTCAGCTACAGCCGCGCGTTCCTTTTGCGGGCCTATCGGCTGCAGACCCATGAGATGCTGTTCGACGCCCATAATCACGCGTTCCGTGTGCTGGGCGGCGTTCCGCGCCGGGGTATTTACGACAATATGCGCACTGCGGTCGACAAGGTCGGACGCGGCAAGGTGCGCAACGTCAACACCCGCTTCCTGACGATGGTGAGTCACTATCTGTTCGAAGCTGAGTTCTGCAATCCGGCAGCGGGCTGGGAGAAGAGCCAGGTCGAGAAGAATGTTCAGGATGCGCGGCATCGGCTGTGGCAACCGACACCGCAGGCCGAGACGCTCGAGGAGCTCAACCTGTGGCTGAAGGCGCGCTGCAAGGCGTTGTGGCAGGATATACCGCACGGCATCGAACCGGGCTCGGTGGCTGATGCGTGGGCCGATGAGGTGGAAAGCCTTATGGCGGTGGGGCGACCGTTCGACGGCTTTGTAGACTATGGCAAGCGGGTCTCACCGACCTGCCTCGTGCACTTTGAACGCAACCGCTACAGTGTGCCGGCCTCGTTCGCCAATCGGCCCGTCAGCCTGCGCGTTTACCCCGATCGCTTCCTCGTGGTGGCCGAAGGTCAGATCCTGTGCGCGCATCAGCGTATCATCGATCGGTCACACGATGGTCCCGGGCGCACGGTCTACGACTGGCGCCATTATCTGGCGGTGGTGCAACGCAAGCCCGGAGCGCTGCGTAACGGCGCACCGTTCCTCGATCTGCCTGATGCGTTCCAGCAGCTTCAACGCCATCTGCTGCGTACAGCAGGCGGTGATCGGGAGATCGTCGAGATCCTCGCCCTGGTGCTTCATCATGACGAAGACGCCGTGCTGAGAGCGGTTGCGATGGCGCTGGAAGCCGGCGTTCCAACCAAGACCCATATCCGGGGGCCTGCGGCACCGGCTGATCGACGCAAAGCCGATCATGACACCGCCGGTGACGGCGCCGCAGGCGCTCAGGCTGGTGAGCGAGCCGATGGCCAATGTGGAGCGCTATGATGCGCTGCGCCGGGAGAACCGCCATGCGTCATGATCCCGCCAGCGGCGCTATCGTGGTCATGCTGCGCAGCCTCAAGATGCACGGCATGGCGCAGGCGGTCACCGATCTTATGGAACAGGGCGCGCCTGCGTTCGAGGCGGCGGTCCCGATCCTCTCCCAGCTCCTGAAAGCCGAGACTGCCGAGCGGGAGGTGCGCTCGATAGCCTATCAGCTGGGTGTCGCGCGGTTCCCCGCCTATCGCGACCTGGCAGGCTTCGACTTCGCGAGCAGCGAAGTGAATGAGGCGCTGGTCCGCCAGCTCCATCGCTGCGCGTTCATCGACGATGCGGACAATGTCGTGCTGGTGGGCGGGCCCGGCACGGGCAAAAGCCACCTCGCCACGGCGCTGGGCGTACAGGCGATCGAACATCACAGGAAGCGCGTCCGGTTCTTCTCGACGGTTGAGTTGGTCAATGCGCTCGAACAGGAAAAGGCAGGAGGAAAGGCCGGGCAGATCGCCAATCGGCTCGTTCACTCCGACCTTGTGATCCTCGATGAGCTCGGCTACTTGCCGTTCAGTGCTTCAGGCGGCGCGCTACTGTTCCATCTGCTGAGCAAACTCTACGAACGCACCAGCGTCATCATCACCACGAACCTGAGCTTCAGCGAATGGGCCAGCGTGTTCGGCGATGCCAAGATGACCACCGCGCTCCTCGACCGGCTCACCCACCACTGCCACATCCTCGAGACCGGAAACGACAGCTTCCGGTTCAAAAACAGCTCGGCCCAAAAGCCCAGAACCAGAAAGGAGAAAACCCCAGCTTGACCCCATCATGATATCCGAAACATAACCACAGGGCGGGTCACTTCTCAGTGAAAATCCCGGGTCACTTCTCAGCGACAATCAACAGCCCGCTCCTTTTCAACACTTTGGTTCGAGCGGATATGCGCGGGTATCTGGCTTCGGGGCCGTTCAGCGCAGGGCTCATTACCCTGTCACGATGGCCCGTCGCTCGCCGGGATTCTACCCCCGATAGGCGGCTAGTCGGGACCTTATCTAGTTGGCCCGGGGAGTAACTCCATCGGGTAGACGCAGTGTTTGACGAAGCGTCCCGGCTGCTTAGCGGCTGCTGCGCGCGTAGGCGATGATCGACAAATAGGTCGTCGGCCCCGGTCCGATTCGCTCGGGCCCGTGCATGGCGCCCGAATCGAACAGCATCGAATCGCCCGGGCGCAGCTCATAGGTGCTGCCGCCATGACGATAGGTCAGCGTGCCGCTCAACATGTAGATGAAACGCATCGCCATAGGTTGCACGCTCTTGCGATCCCCTGGCCCGATCAATCCCTCGACATAGGCCGGGCACATCCGCGCCCTGCGCCGATCACCCAGCAGCCCCACAAAGGGCCCAAGCCGCTCCGTCAGCTCATCCCGCCACGCATCCGCCATCGCCAGCCTCCACACGCTGACGATCTTGAATCACGATAAGCGACTCTTGTGAATCTCAAAAATGCACTTCTGCCAAAGTAGTGCTAGGGTTGAGACTCAATTAGAGCCAGAATGCCAAGGCTGTAGCAAGGGCAACGGCTGAGAGGAAGTTTCTGGCGAGCTTGTCGTAGCTGGTGGCGACGCGGCGGACGTCCTTGATCCGGCAGAAGGCATTTTCGATGAGGTGGCGCTCCTGGTAGCGCTGCTGATCATAGCGGATGGCGCGTTTGCGGTTGCGGCGCCCGGGGATGACGGGACTGGTGCCGTTTTCGCGCAGGGACTTACGCAGGCGGTTGGCGTCGTATCCCTTGTCGCCGAGCAGGTAGCGCATGGGACCGGCGCGTTCGAGCAGTGCCGGAGCCGCCTTCACGTCGCTGACATTGCCGGCGGTCAGCATGAGGGCGTAGGGGCGGCCCAGCACATCGGTCAGGGCGTGGATTTTGGTAGTCCAGCCCCCGCGCGAGCGACCGATCGCCTGGGTCTGGCGCCCCCTTTATGGATGGCTTGCCCCTGACGTGACCCCCTGGTTTCCACCAGCCGGGATTAGAGCCCAGCTGCTTTGTTGCGCATGAGCGCGGTTGAAGCAATGGCCTGCGTAGCGGAGCCCGTAGGGCGGAGCGAAGCAGGCCATTGCTTATCCAGTTCGGCGGCGAACGCCGCCGGGGTTGCGTAGCCAAGGGATGAGTGTGGTCTCTCCCGGTTGTAATCATCCACCCAAGCAGCGATCTCGACCCTGGCATGGGCGAGGCTCATGAACAGCGTCTCGTTGAGCAGTTCATCGCGCATCCTTCCGTTGAAGCTCTCGACGTAGCCGTTCTGCATTGGTCTTCCCGGAGCGATGTAATGCCACTCCACGCCGATCTCCCCGCACCATGCCAGCACAGCATTACTGGTGAGCTCGGTTCCGTTGTCGCTGACGATCATGCCGGGCTTGCCACGCCGGGCGATCAACTCGGTCAGCTCGCGCACGACACGGCGCCCCGAGATCGAGGTGTCGGGCACCGCTGCCAGGCACTCCCGGGTCACGTCATCGACCACGTTGAGCACGCGGAACCGCCTGCCAGACGCCATCTGATCATGGACAAAGTCGAGGCTCCAGCGCTGGTTCGGCAGCGCCAGCACCGGAGCAGGTGCTCGGGTCCCGACAGCACGCCTGCGGCTGCGTCGTCGTCTGACCCCGAGCCCTTCCTCCTGGTAGATACGCTGGGTCTTCTTGCGGTTGATCATCACGCCCTCCCGGTGCAGCAGGATGTGCAGACGGCGATAGCCGAACCGGCGACGCTGGTTGGCCAGCTCGCGCAGCTTCTCACGCAGACCGGCATCATCGTCCCGCGTGGAACGGTAACGCACGCTCTTGCGATCGGCATTGATGACACGACACGCCCGCCGTTCGCTCATCCCGTGGCAGGCCTGGAGATGAGCCACAGCTTCCCGCTTGGCGGCGGGCGTCAGAACTTTTTTGACAGGAGATCCTTCAACGCAGCCTGGTCGAGCATCGCATCGGCCAGCAGCCGCTTAAGCTTCGCGTTCTCGCTCTCGAGCTCCTTCAGTCGCCGTGCCTCGGATATCTCCAGCCCGCCATACTTCGACTTCCAGTTGTAGATCGTCGCTTCCGACACACCGTGCCGCCGGGCCAGGTCCGCAGTCTTCGCGCCCGCCTCGGCCTCCTTCAGCACGCCGATGATCTGCTCTTCCGTAAACCTCGTTCTCTTCATCTCGTCCGTCCTTCCATCAAGGCCGGACTCTAATCAACACTGGAGGAAAATCAGGGGGTCACGTCACCCCTTATCCAACGGTTGTTGTCTAACAACAGCAGATCGTTTGAGGAGCGTGGTCGGGCTGGATGCGACCGGCAAGGTTACTGTTCGGCGGCGGATGCGTCGTGCGACGGTCATCACGTTTGCAGCGACTCTCGATCCGTGTGTCGTCGCGATGGAAGCGTGCTGTGGTGCGCATCACATGGGCCGGGCGCTGGTGGCACTGCGTGCGATCTCGGTCTTGATCCAGCGGTGAACCCATCTGCTTCCGCGCGTCGTGGAGGTGGGCGGCAAAGCCGCTCACCCGCGACACGCGTGACAGAAGACCAGACCCGCGGCAAGCGAGTGAAGCCTACTCCGATGGGTAGCTCGGGATCGAGTGATTTCCCAACACCTACACTGAATCGTGCTGGCATCGTCTCGCCCTGTAGGGATGATCAATGGCTGCGTGGCCTTCCTCTGGGGGCCAGTTTGGAAGGTGCTAGCTTCAGCAAGAGCCGCCAGCGCGGGGGAGTTAGAAAAATGAGACACGCCCCTCCGCCGACGTCGACCTATGCCGTCGGACCATAGTCGGCAATCCACTCCCAGGATCAATTCGACGACGCAGCCTGCAAATTGGTGAGGCAAATAAATGAGTGAGCGGACGCCAGTGTCGAACAGCATGATGAACAGTCAATCGGAACCGGCAGGTCAGGCGAAAGCCGTGGCGGTTGGCAGAATATTCGAGGACGTTCCGCTTACCATAGAGCATCTCAAGGCCGGATTGGCCCTCTTCATGGTCTTCGCCATCGATGCGTGGGAGATGATGATCATGGTCTACACTTCACCCTTGATCTCGCGCGATTTCAACCTCGGACCCGTGGAAGTTGGGGCGCTGATCGGCTCGATCTTCATAGGGATGACAATCGGATCTTTGTTGTGGGGCCCGGTCTGCGACAGGTTAGGTCGCAAAAAATCCATCATCTTCAGCCTGCTTTCATTCGGCGCGATCTCATTGGTCGGCGCCTTTTCAGTGTCTTATATGATGCTTTACGTCATCCAGCTTCTGGCTGGCGTGGCAGCAGCCGGCATGTTCGTTACAACCTTCCCGTTGTTCGAGGAGCTGTTACCCGTCAAGGTTCGGGGAAAGTATACAGTCTATCTGGCGTCCGGTTGGCCGATCGGGATGCTCATGGCGCTCGGCGTCGTCACTGTTTTTTCGCCATTCGGCTGGCGCTGGATCATCGCCTTCAGTGCTCTTGCCAGTCTTTGGGCTGTCGTGGTCTGGCGCTGGGTTCCGGAATCGCCCTACTGGCTCGCGGGGGCAGGGCGACAATCCGAAGCAAAAGATGTCATCGCGAAGCTGAGCGGCAATAAGATCGTCATCCCCGCGCTGCAGACCCTTGCAGTCGAGGAGGTGCAACGTGGTTCGACGGCTGCGATATTCAATAAGAAGCTTCGTGGTACGACCATCCTGCAGGTCCTTATCAACTTCTCCTTCTCATGGGGCTATTGGGGCCTGCAGACATGGCTGCCGACCCTTTTGGCGCAGCGCGGACTGAGTCTTCCGGAGAGCTACAGCTTCATCGCCCTGTCGGCGGTCTGCATGATCCCCGGCTATATTTCGGCATCCTTTCTCACCGGACGCTATGGGCGCAAGAAGGTCATGATCGCCTATGTCGCGCTGTCCGCGGTCGCTGGTTTCGGCTTCGCCAACGCGACCTCGGTCGAGGCGCTCTATCTCTGCAATTTCCTGCTCGCTTTCTTCAGCCTGGGCGCGTGGGGCGTATGGGATACGTGGATCGGCGAGCTGTATCCGACTGGCGTGCGAGTTATCGGCTATAGCTGGGGCGTCATGGCGCAGCGTCTCGCCAATACAGTTGCGCCGTCTGTTGTGGGCGTCCTGGTCGCACATTCGACGTCCTTCTCCATGACGGCGAATTTCATCAATATGTTCCTGTTCGCGACGGTCATCCTGGCGCTGTTTCTGCCGGAAACCGAGGGCGAGGATCTTCACTGAAGCACAGGCGCTGCGCCGGCCTCCGGGTCGCTGCAGCGCCTCTTCCCGGAGATGGCGTCCCGTTAGGCCGCCTTCGTGATGCGTCGGCATGGACCGGTCGCACGTCAAGCATGGCTGACGTCCGACGCACCCGCGCAAGAAGGGGATCCTCTCGCCTGGAGAGGGTAGCTTTTCTGTTGTCGCGGGGGACGGGCAGGGGCCCGTCAGCCTTGGCGGCGATTGGCCAAATGGTCGAGCAGCAGAAAGGCAATCGCCGACAGGCCGCTAAGCGGCTCGCCGGCTGCAACGCGCTCCGGCGTATAATAACCAGGTTCGGCCGTTAGATTGACCGCTCCGATGGTCGTCCTATTTACGACGATAGGATAGTTGATCGCGGATCCGATCCCCATTTCGCGCAGGAACTCCCAGTCCACATAGTGGGGACGAAAATCCTCGACACTGTTCGCGACGAAAATCTCCTGCCTATCCAGCACCATCTCAACCCAGTCGGACTCGGTCACCGGCTTGTCGGCGCCCACCGGATGGGTTTCAGGGCTGGTGGTAAATACGCGCCGGCCGATCCGTGCCTCCCGGTCGGTGGTCATGAAGGTCAGCATCTTGAAACCGACGCGCTGCATGTAAAGTCGTTCGAGCACCGCGAACACCGCGTCCGGCTGGCCTGATCCGCGAAGGGCTCCGGCCACTGCCAAAAATGCCTGAGATAAGGACTTGGCTTCCTCGATCGTCGTCGTCGCGGCAGTATGTTGGTTGCTCAAATCACTCATCGATCTTTCCTGTCATTTCAATGGATCTGCGCGCGGCAGTTTGGTTGCACGAGAGATGAGCAACGATCGCTTTCTCCCCGCCGGGCGATGCAGCGGTACCCCTTCAGACGGGATGTCTCGAGAGCAATTGCTCATCAGCGATGGCGATGCTCTCCGGTCGCCGCTTTCCTCTCAGACGACCTGGTAGCGATTGCCGATGCCGGCACCGGCGGGCAGCAAGCCCCAGCTTTCTATTTCCGCTTCGGGAGGCGGGAGGCAGCTTCCGACCCGGCTCGGCGCCCAGTCGAACTGACGCTTCATGCCGCCCAGAGCCTCGGCCATCTTGAGCGCTGCGTTGATCGGGTCAATGATCGGCACTTTCAGCTCCTTCTGCACTGCCTCGAACAGACCAAAGGTGCAGGTGCAGCCCAGAATGAGAGCTTCGGCGCCGTCCTCATCGATGGCACGCCGGCCAGCTTCGATAATCTGGCGCGCTGTGAATTCGCAATCCGCTTGCAGGTCCGGGACGGCGATATTGATGGGTTGCATCGAAGCGAGCCGATCGCCGTATCCATAAGTGTGGACCCGCTCCGTCATCTGCTGGATCCATTTATTCTGTCCGACAATGACCGAGAAGCGATTGGCGAGGTTTCCGGCGATTTGCACTGCGGCCTGGCAGGGTCCTACGACGACTGTCGATCCGGATATCTCCCGCGCAGCTTCGATGCCGGGATCATAGAAGCAGCCAATGACCATCGCGTCCATTCCGCTTGTCGCGGCATCGCGCGCGGCGCGAATGATGTCGCCGATGACGAGCGCTTCGTAGGTGCGAAATTCGAGATGCTGGGGACCGCCAGCGCGGAAGGAGACGACGTTGATCTGCGTGTCGGCATTCTTGATGCCGCGCATGAACTCGCCCATTGGCTGATCATAATCCGGAGAGCCGATAGGATTGACCCAAAGGATCCGAACGGGGGGCGGCGAATTGGCCATGGATCTTCTCCTGAAGTAAAAATGTGGGGCAGGCGGGTCGACCGCCTGCCCCTGTTTTTTCTTAGAAATTGTACTTCAGTTCGACACTCCAAGTCCGTGGCTGCGCCGGGTGTCCGAAGCCGCCAAACACCCATTCCGAATTATAGGCCTTGTCGAACAAATTGCTGACGGATGCGGTGAGCGACCAGACGTCCCCCGCGTCCTCCAGGCCGAGCCTCGCATTGACCAACTCATAGCCGGAGCGGGCCGTCGAATTGTCCGGGTCCCAATATTGCTTGCCATGATGCTCGATATCGGCGCGCGTGAACAGGCGAAGGCCTTCGGTGATCGGCGTGCGATATTGAACGCCGGCCGCCCAGGTCACGCGGGGAATATAAGGCGCCCAATTGCCGATCGTTGCCGGGCTGAAATCGAATTCCTTGATCTCGCTGTGGGTGTAGCCAATGTTCGCATAGACATCCAAGCCCTGCGCGAGGTTGGCGACAGCTTCGATTTCACCGCCATACAGCCGGACCTTGTCGATGTTGACAAGCACCTGCGCTCCGACGCTTCCGACGAAGACGAAGTAGAACGGATTCTTGTCTTCGGTCGTGAAGATCGAGCCGTTGATGCGGAGACGACGGTTGAGCCATTGGCTCTTGAAGCCCAGATCAAAGGTAGACGCCTCTTCCTGCCTCACCACGTCGAACACGCCCGGCAGCCCCGCCGCCGCGGCGACGCCGGCCTGGTTGAACTGACCGCTGCGGAAGCCGATGCCCCAGGATCCGAAGATGCTGACATCGTCATTGACCTGATATTTCAACGTGACCTTCGGCTGAAGCTTGCTGAAAGTCTCCGTGCGGTCGCAATTTTCCGTCGCGGTGGTCGTGCAGCCCGTCGGAAGGGGACCGGTGCTCAACGGGACTACGAACTGGGTCCGCCTATCCTCGTCATAGCGGAGCGCGACTGATGCTTCCAACCCGTCGGTGATGTCATAGGCCAGGTTGCCGAATAACGCCCAGGCTTTGTTGCCATTGTCGTCCGCGAGGAAGGATAGGGTGGGATTGCGCGGATCGTTGAAGAATGGCTGCCGTTTGACTTTCAGGATGCCCTGAAGATTGTCGTCGCCCGTGGTGGTCGAGATGTAGCGGCTCGTGTCGAGATAATAAGCGCCGAACATCCAGCGGAAGGATTGCGTTGCCGGCGAGGCAATTCGGATCTCGTTCGACCAGGCCTTCAGATTTTCATATTGCGTCTGTGTGCCATCCGTGCCGAACACATCGACCGACGCGGTATATGGGAACTGATCGCTCCCCAGATACTCGACGATCTTGTTCCACGACAGGATGTTCGTGATCGTGAAGGCATCCGCGTCATAATCGAGCTTGAACGAGACTTCCGTGATGTCGCGCGTTCCGTGGCCCAGGTTGGTCGCGCATAGATCTCGCTGCACGAAGTCGGCATCCGGGGCAGGGCCACCGAACGGATTGGTGGGATCCAGGAAACAGGGCCGGGCCGGATCGTAATTGGCGCCCTGGAATTGGAAGTTGCCGGCGCCCGATTCCACGGTGCTGATGTTCGCCCGCAGGTCTGCCGTCAGCCGGTCGGTAAGGAAAGCGCGGAGGCGGCCGCGAACCGTCAGCTCCTCCGATCCATCGGCCATCTTGTTGAGATAGACGTTTTTCAGAAGCCCACCGAAATTCCGGTAGCTTCCCGCAAGGTTGAACAGCAATTTGTCGTCGATAATCGGCCCGCTCATCGAGCCTTGCAGGCGATAATCGTCGCCGCGGCCGGCGCTGACGCGCGCATTGCCCTCGAACTCGTTCGTCGGCTGCTTGGTGGTGATCACGATCGCTCCGCCGATGGCGTTGCGGCCGTAGAGCGCGCCCTGCGGTCCGCGCAGAACTTCGATCCGTTCAATATCGAACAGATCCTGAGTGAACTGACGCGACGTCACCTGCTGGACGCCATCGACGACGGTCGCCACCGGGCTCTCGCCGTTGCGCACCTGCGAAATGCCGCGGATGGTGAGGAATGAGACGCCGGAGCTTTGCGTTTTGTTGATCGACAAGTTTGGCGTCATGCCGATGAAATCGGCGACGTCGTTCACTTGCGCGTCCTCAAGCATTTTTTCTGAAAAGGCCGTGACGGACACAGGCACCTTTTGCAGGCTCTCGTTGCGAAAACGTGCGGTAACCAAGATCTCCTCGATACCGGTTTCCTCTGCTGCCGCAGGGTCCGCCTCAGCAGCGGTCGTTGCTTCCGTTTGGGCGAGCGCGGGTGTCGCGCTGCTCAGGAATGCGGCCGTCAATGCGGCTGCGCTGACGACATAGGTTTTCGATCGCTTGGTCATGTTCCCCCCTGTGCTGCGCCTGGCATTGTTGGCCAAGCCTGTTAGTGCAGATCGCTAATCTGTTCCCCCACCAGAGGCGTGGCGACAAGCTCAACGGAGAATAGATGAGAAGAAAATCTGGCTAGGTTCGGTGCCCAGGCTGACAGAAACCTACCCGTCCGGGTAGGGGGAAAGCTGAGGAATCTACAGGAATTTCAAATCGCGGGCCTTGGCGATCGCCTGCGTGCGCCGATCGACCTGAAGCTTCGTGAAAATGTTCTTGAGGTGAAACTTCACCGTATGCTCGGTCACATCCAGCACGCGCGCGATTTCCTTATTGGTTCGCCCTGCCGCCAGTTCCCCTAGGACCTCCTGTTCGCGACGGCTCAGAATGATGTCCTGCGTTCCGCCCGATATCGGGTGATGCTTCACGAGTTCTTTCATGAAGTTGAGGGTGAGGCTTTCGATCGGCCCATCCTGCTCTTGTCGTGCCAGGGATCGAAGGAGGGGCATGATCCCGCGTTCGAAGGGACGCGATATCCGCTCCGGCGCGGCCCGGTTCAACGCATCGAGCAATGTCGTCTGCGCCCGGGTACGGTCACCAGCCAGGTCGTTCAGATAAGCGCGCAGGACGAGCACCTCGATCCGGAATATCACGGCACCCACGGAGGCGCAGCATGCCTCAGCGTCTTCAAGGAGGCGCAACGCCAAACCGCGATCGCGTACGGAAAGCGCATTCGCCAAAGCCAATCGGCTTTCGACAAAGGGGCGCCACAGGAACGGGTCGTCGACCCAGACCCGATCCGGCAGCCGCTGCCGCAGCCGCTGAATCAAGCCATCCATCTCCGACGTGCGACCCTCCCGCACTGCGTTGCGCAGGCGATGCGACAAGACCAGCAGTTCCAGTCGCTTTAAGCCGCGGCCCTCGATTATGCGTTCGGCGCGCGCGAGAGCGGCTTCGGGCTGTAAATCCGCCTCGACGTCGAGCCCGTTTCCATAGAGCTCGAGCCACCCGTCATAATTTTCGACATGTTTGGCTGCCGTCAGGAATTTATCGCGTTCCTCGCCAACCAGCCGGCCCTGCCAGTGGCGCAAAACGCCGCAGAGAAGATCTGCGTGGAACCGGAGTCCGGAATCCGCGCCGGAATTGTCTTCGGCCATCCGGCGGGCGATCGCGACATGCGCATCGGCAGCCTCGAAACGTCCCTGGTACATGGCGATTAAGCCGGCATGGAGGAAACAATAATTGAGACCCAATACGGTGCGCCCTTGCCGCATCGCACGCATCATCGTCTGCACGCAATCTTCCGCTTCGGTGAGGCGACCAAGAGCGATCAGAAAGAGCAGGCGCTGACTGGTCAGGATTGCGATGGTGATGGCGTCGCTCGGCGCCACCGACGCGAGGCGCGCCTCGACGGCTTCCAGGTCGCGCGGTCCGATTGGCAGGTCCTCATAGACGTCAAGTAAGGCGCCCACGTTGAGGAGATCTCGCGCCAACCCTGCTTTCGTCGGATCCTGGTCATGCCATGCCCGGGCGGCGTCGGCCAGCGCTCGTGCCTCTCGAAGATGTCCATCCTTAATGCTGAGATAGGCGCGGGCGGTCTGGAGCCGCGGGTAACGGCCGAGCAGGTTCGCAGGTATATTGTGCAGCAGGTTTCGAAGATAACCGATGCCGCCGAACAGGATCAGTTCCCAACCGCCCGCCTCCTCGATCAGCACAGCGCATCGATCATAGTCCCCAGCTGCGCGTGCATGCCGCACGGCTTCGATGACATTGTCTTGCTCCGCGAACCAAGCCGACGCGCGGCTGTGCAACCCCCGCACCTCATCCGGAAAGCGACGTCGCAGATGATCTTGCAGGCATTCGGCAAGCAGCTGGTGGTAGCGGTACCAGCCATGCGCCTCGGAGACCGGAGCGACCAGTGCGTTGAGCGGTTCAAGGCGTTGCATCACGTCAAGCGCGTCCCGGCGCTTGGTCACGACATTGGCGAGTTCGGCGTTGAACCGTTCCAGGATCGACGTGTGGATCAGGAAGTTGTGCAGATCGGGGGGAAGGGCGGCGAGCACCTGCTCGGTCAGATAAGCTGCGATGTGACCGCTGCTGCCTGTAAAGGAATCAAGTGCCAGGCACTCGCTGTCATTGTCCCCGATGAGCACGCGGGTGAGCTGAACGACGACCGGCCATCCGGCGGTGCGTTCATGGAGCCGCGACAGGCGTTCGTCACTGATCGGACGGTTGAAGGCCTCTCGGGTTTCGTCCGGTGAGAAGCGGAGCGCGTCGGCGTCGATCTCGATCGCATGTCCCGTCGCAATCAGCTGCGGAAGATTTATGAGCGGCTTCGCGCGGCTGTTCATCACGATCGAGAAATTGCTGGGCGCGCCGGCGATCAGGTCGCACAAAAGCTGATTGACCGGCGGCGACTGCGCACGGTGATAATCATCCAGGATCAGTACGACTGGGGCTAAATGATTGCGGACGGCATCCATTATCGCGTGAATGCTTGGCTTCAGCTCGCTTTCAGTCAGCCCTTGGGTCGTTATTGGGCGGAGAGGGCTGAGTGCCACTCCCGCCTCCGTTAGCGCGAGGATCACGTACGACAGGAACTGGTGCTGATTTCTGTCCGCCTCGTCCAGCGTCAGCCACGCGACTTTTATTCCCCGCCCGAGCAGTTGGCGCCGCCACTGCGTCAATAGGCTGGTCTTGCCAAAACCGGCCGGCGCGACGATCATGCTGAATCGGTGTCCATGGCAACGGTCGAGCATCGATAAGAGCTGCGTACGTTGCACGAGCTGCAGCTCGGACGCGGGAGGATCTAGCTTCGCGCGAATGAGCCAGCGCAGCTCGCCGTTTCGGCTGTTCGACATGCTACACGGATACCAAGTTGACGATTGTTTCTGCGCTACCTCTGGACATTGATCGATATCTCCACACAGAGGATGTCGCCGCTGGTAGCCGCCTCGCACGGTCCCCGTCGCGGAAGGAACCGGAGAAAAAGGCTGGCGACGCGGCGACTATAGCAGAAATTTCATGCTGTTCCATGTCTAGCGCTCCGGCCGGAACGGTGATGCATCGACGGCGCTCGGCTCCTCGAGTATTGCGTCCACCACGATCGCTGCGGACCCCATCGCCGATGTCCAGCCGAGATGGCCATGGCCCGCATTGACGAACAAATTGCGGGTACCCAGGCGGCCGATGAACGGCATTCCATCGGCGCTCATCGGCCGCAGGCCCGCCCAGGCTCGCGGCTCGGTATCGGCGAGACTTTCAGCCAGCTGCGGGAAAAGTTGCTTCAGCAGCCTGCGTAGATTTGCAACTCGGTCGCCTGCAATTCGCGTATCGTTGCCGGTGAATTCGGCCGTTCCAGCAATGCGCAAGTCCTTGCCAAGAGGCACGAACACGCAATGAAACGTGTCGTCGATGACTGGGATCGCCGGTCCGCCCGGGGGGACATCACTATAGGTTGCGGTATAGCCCTTCGCTGGCCGAATGGGCAGGCTCGGACCCAGCCCTTTGAGAATTTTGTTAGACTGCCCGCCCGCTGCGACAACGACGCTCCGTGTCTGAAAATCGCCTCCGGTCGTCCGCACGACAGCGTGCCGCTCGGATTGATACGCGATCTTCTCGACCTTTGCCTGGGTTACTATCCGACCACCCAACCTTGCGAACTCCTGTTGCAGGCGTTGGCAGAACGCGAATGCATCCCCGGTCTCGTCTCCACGGAATCGCAGCCCCCCTGCCAAGTCGCTTTCCACGGCACCTAGCGAGGGCTCGACGGTGACGACCCGCGCTGGATCAAGCATTTCGAATCTGAGGCCCAATGTTTCAAGCTTGTGTGCCGCCGCAGCTCCAGCCTGAAGCGAAGCATGATCGCGGAATAGCTTGATCGTGCCGGTGCTTGCATGCCGGTAATGCAAACCAAGTTCCTCGCGAACCTGCCGCGTCTTGCTTACCGAGTATTGAGCAAGCAGGAAGTTAGCGCGGGTAGCCCGCTCATGATGACGACGATTCGCGTGATAGAGAAACTGCGGTCCCCAGGTCAGCAACGAAGGGATGGCATGCAGCCTCAACTTCATTGCGGAGCTTGGGTCGAACAGCGAGGCGAGCAGGAGGCGATGGACGCCTGGCGCGTTCCAGGGCTCGGTGGAAGATGGGGTCAGGAGGGCTCCGTTCGCGAAGCTTGTTTCGAGACCCACCCCCTCGCGCGCCTCGATAAGCAAGGTGGCGAGTCCCCGCCGCGTTGCCTCGTAGGCAGTGGTCATGCCAATGATACCGCCGCCTACGACAATCAGATCCGCATCCAACTTGGACACCATGGTCAACTCCAAGGGGCTACGCCGCGTGATTTCCATCTGCGCTGCGGCGAATTGGCTAGAAGGATGACGCAGCTCACCGCTCCAGGCGGGCAATCGCTTCGATCTCTACAAGGCATCCCGGGATTACGAGATCGGACACGACCGTCGAGCGAGCCGGGCGAATGTCGCCGAAAAATAACGCGTAACGTTCGTCGAAGTCGGCAAAATGTGCCGGAGCCGTGATCCAGATCGTCGTCTTGACCACGTGGCGCCGGTCGAGGCCGTGGGGTTTGAGCGCGTCTTCTACGGCGACAAGGCACAGATCTGTTTGTGCACCGACGTCGGCCGCGACCGGTTTGCCGTTCGGCCCCAGCGCAAGTCGGCCTGAAACGAAGACGAAGGGAAGGCTTGCGATGGCATCCGTCAAATGCGGCATGTTCATGGTCCCGCTTGATCATGTGATGAGTCGTGCGATCGGAGGCTAAGCAGCGCCTCGACGGTGCAGATCATCCAGAATGTAGGCTGTCTGCAGCATCGCGGTGTAAAGAGCAGGTCCAGGGTACCGCAAAGCAGCAATGCGAGGGTCCTCCGTCGATTGTGCTTGGCTGGTGACGTAGACTGTCGTCACGATGCCTTTCTCGAGATCGACCCATGACCCGGAGCGGGCGCCGTGGATGGAGCCGGGATGGCCCACAACTGGATCACCGGCCCAACTGCGGAATTCCAGGCCGTAGCCATATTGCACGCCAAGCGAGGCTGGCTTGCGCACGCGCAATGGAGCTTGAACGCTTTCAGCAGCGAGATCGGCCAGAGAAATCCCGCTGGGATTGGTCGGATCCGCCAGACCCGCCCAGAAATCGATCGCCGTTGATACAGAGCATGCCGCATCGCCGGTTGCAAAGGCGGCGGAATGATCGAGCTCAGCAATGTGGACTGGCTCGCGATCGCGCGACTGCCAGTAGCCCGAGACCATCTGAGCTGCAGGCAATTCCTCACGGGCCGCAAACCACATGACAAGGCCGAGCGGCTTGAGGATCAGTTGTCTCGCCGCCTCTTCGAACGCGAGTCCCGAAATGCCCTCGACGACCAGAGCGAGGATGACGAAATTGATATTGGCGTACTCGAAATGATCGCCCGGCGGGCCGCTCGGTCCTCGCAGGACTGTCAGCTTTATGAGTTCTTCGGGGGATAGGGTAACGTCGCCGCGATAGTCGGGCGTAAACATGAGGTCGTCATATTCCCCCAGCCCGGACGTACATGTCAGCAATTGCCTGATCGTCACTGGCGCATCGATCGGACCAAGTTCCACGAACTCGCACGCCCTGGCATCGAGGCTGAGACCGCGCTGCCTGAAAAGTTTGAGGATGCACGCCGCCACCAGCGTCTTGGTCTGGCTCGCGATCATGATCACGGCGTCCTCGGGTCTGCGTAAGGACAGCCCTGCCTTGTGAGTGCCGGCAGCGAGCACAAGCCGCTCGCCGTTGGACCATTGGATCCCCGCGAGCGCTGCTTCGTTGCCCAAGTGCCGTACCGTTGTGTCCAGAATAGCCTGTAAGCGGGCTGCGTAGCGCGCGTCCCCATCGAGCAATGCTCGTCTCCTCACTTACATATTAAGCGCTTATTATGTAAATGGAGATGACCTTCTCGTCAACAGGGGCTATCCACGTGGCATTGAACAGGTGCGGGAGTGTTGATGCGGCGCAAGCAGGAAGACAGATCGAAGGATACGGTCGAACGTTTAATGGCAGCTACGGTGCAGAGTCTGCAGGAACTGGGCTATCGGCAGACGACGTTGGCGCAGGTTGCCGCTCGTGCGAGGGTAACAAGCGGAGCTATCGTCCACCATTTTCCCGACAAAGCAGCCCTGTTCGCGGCCGTTCACGACTATGTATTTGAGCGGCTAATCGAACGCTATGAAGAGGTCGGGCGCAGCAAGTCCGGCCTGCGGGAGCGATGGGACGCAATCTTCGAGTGCTTCTGGAGCGATATAACCCTTGAACCTATGGTAACGGCTGACATCGAGTTGTCCCTCGCTGGCAGGGTCGACCCCTCCCTCAGCGCGCGGTTCGAAGAAACAAGCATCAGTCGCATCACACGAATGAGTTCGCTGTGGCGCGACCTCTTTACAGATGCTCCGGACGGCGAGCCGGATCTGCTGGTCGAACTCACAATGTATCTGACCCGCGGGCTGTGGAGCATCAGGCGCAGCCCCGCAACAGAGCCATGGATCGCAACGCATCTGGCCAAATGGAAGGAGATCGTCGAAGCCAAGCTGGGCATTCCAGCGGCGACCGATCCCAAATGATGGGTCGGAACAGGCGGCAATGCAGTTGCATGAGCAAGCGACATCTACCGGACACACCTGCCCATATGACTAGGTCAACAGGGATTTCCGGAACACCCTTGCGATCGCAACGCCCAGCGCAGTTCTGTCTGGCGTCGCCCGAGCGGCGCGCGGAGGTTGTAATGGGTGGCGCACCACTCGAATTGCTGGGTTCACTTAGGGCCATTGCGTTCGACAAGACCGGGACGTTGACGAACGGCGAGCCACGTATCCGGCGTATCAGCCCCGCGACGGGTATCTCCAAGGATGAGTTGATGGCGATTGCCGTCGCAGTAGAAAGTCTTTCGGATCATCCGTTGGCACAGGCCATCGCCCGTGACGGACACGAACATGTTGGTGATCGCACCATTCCCAAGCGCTTCAGGCAAGTCGGAAACTAACACCGGACGCGGACCACCAATCCCAAGCGCTTCACCGTCTCATAATGCATCGAGGAACGCCAGAAGCCGATCGCGGGGCTTATATCGACCGCCCTTGTGTCCGTCACAACGGCTTGACCCTCGCCAGTACCGCCTGCATTCATCGACAATGTCTGCATTCGGCGTTGCAATTCAAAGTCGTTGATTTATCCTTATGACGCGCCGCCAGATATTGCGGCGCCGAGGCGTGAGAACCTCGCTTGAGTTCAATAGCCGGAATTCTGCCGGGTGGTTGGCGCGTATGTACAGGTCTTTCGGGACTAAAGGCGCTGACGCATGCCTCAAGCATGTTCTCATCACCCGGCTTTCCGCCGTGCCTCGCAAGGGAGGCATCGGATCGTGGCGAGGCAGCGGGAGAGCAGGGAAGGCGGGCGGGAAGCCGGCTGCGGGGTGGCTCGATGCAGCTGAACCTCTGGAGTGCAGCCGATCCCGCCGATGACGAATTTCATGCGCGTGTTGCCGAGGCGAGGGCGCCCGACGTTGCAGCGCTTTACCGAGAGGAGGCACCACGCCTTCGCCGTTTGTTTGGACGCCGGGCGAGGCAAGCCGATGTCGTGCAGGATCTCGTCCAGAGCGTATTTGCACGCTTTCTGGGCCGCTCGACAGACGCACAACCCACCCTTGACGAACCTCGCGCCTACCTGACGCGGATCGCCTGCAACCTGCTGCAGGATACCGCGCGCCAACGGGCGCGGAGGGGCGAGCCGTCCACCGTCAACATTGAGGAAATCCCGGCGACAGAAAATCCACACGCGCGGCTCGAAGCGCGGGATATGCTTCGCCGCATTGATGCTGCTATTCTGGCGCTCCCTGAACGAACGCGCGAGATTTTCATGGCCCATCGCTTCGAGGAACTCACCTACCCCGAGATCGCGGCGCGCATGGGCGTTTGCGTCAAGACCGTCGAGAAGCACATTTCGCTCGCGCTGCGCGCACTCCACCGCGAACTGGGCAAGACGGAGTGACGCCCCGGTCCGTGGACGGCGACGCACGCGTTGCCGAGGCAAGCGACTGGTATGCGCGCATGCGCGGCCCCGAAGCTGCGAATGACCGCCTGGCGTTCGAGGCCTGGTACGCGGTTCCTGAAAACGCGAGAGTGTACCGCAATCTCGAGGAGATCTGGAACACGGCCGGCCGCAGTAGCCTTCGGAAGCAGCCGGCAGGCAGTCAACGCTCCGCGCGCTGGAAACCACTGGCAGCCGCTGCGGCAATCGTGCTCCTCCTGCTCGGCGTCAGCCTGTTGTCGGCCGGGTCTCCTATGCCGCCCGAACACGTCCCGGCGAAGGTTCTTGCACTTGCGAGCCCCAATGATGAACGGCGCGCATGGGGGCTCGCTGACGGCTCATCAGTGCTTCTGGACGGCGGCGGCGCGCTTGCCGTGGAATATTCAGGCGCCGAACGCCGGATCCGGCTGGATCGTGGCCGGGTACGGTTTGTTGTTGCGCATGATGCCAGGCGGCCCTTCGTCGTGTTTGCCGCGGGCGCCCGCGTCGTCGCGCGCGGCACCGTCTTCGACGTCGCGGCGGGTGATACCGGCGCCGAAGTGACGCTTCTGGAAGGTGTGGTCGATGTCAGCGCGGCGAACGCATCGAAGCCTGCGACGCTGAACCCGGGCGAGCGTATTGTGACGAAGGGCGGGGATGCGGGCATTACCGCTGCTCCTGCGGGCACTGCGCACTGGACCGAAGGCCTTTTGGTGACGCAGCGCCTGCCGCTTGGCCAGCTTGTCGCGGAGGCCAACCGGTCGCCGGGTACTCGTATCGAACTGGCCGATCCGGCGCTGGGCGCGCTCAAGGTATCGGGTACCATGCGCCTTGGCGACCCGCGCCTTGCCGACAAGCTTGCCGCAACGCTCGACCTTGTGGTCGTTCGCGACCCGGGCGGCACTATCCGGCTGGAAGCGCGATCTTTCTGAAAACCGCGTAGGGGGTTTGCCGCCCCCGGCGTCAACCGCCCTGAACGCTTCATCCCGAGGCGTCCACAGGGAGGAATAAATGACGCAGAAGAAACGGCAGAAAAATGCCGTGAGGCCCAGTCTTGTCGCGCTCTGGTTGCTGGCGAACAGCGCACCGGTGCTCGCGCAGGGACCCGATGCGCAGACCTACGATATGCCCGCGCAGGCGCTTGGTGCCGCGCTCGGCGAAATCGGAACGCGGTCGGGCACCGAAATCATCGCGCCGGCGGCGCTCGTGGAGGGACTTGCAGCGCCGGCGCTACGCGGCGCCTACGCCCCCGATGATGCCGTCCGCGCATTGCTTGCAGGAACGGGGCTTGCCGCGGAGCGTGTGAACGGCGCACTCGTGATCCGCCGCGCCGAATCTGTAGGCGCACGCAGCGGCGACGAACCGATCGTCGTCACTGGCACGCGGATTCGGGGTGCGCCCATTGCCTCGCCGGTCATCGCGGTCAGCGCTGACCGGATGCGCGCGGCGGGGCAGGCGGGGCTCGCCGATGCGATGCGGGCGTTGCCGCAGAATTTTGGGGGCGGGCAGAACCCGGGCATCGGCAACAATGTCCCCGAGGCGAGCGGCGTCGACATCGGCGGCGGCACGTCGCTCAACCTGCGCGGGCTTGGCAGCGATGCCACACTGACGCTCCTCAACGGCCACCGGCTGTCCTATTCGTCGGCGCTGCAGAGCGTCGATATCTCGGCGATTCCCTTCGATGCCGTCGACCGCATCGAGATCGTCGCGGACGGCGCATCGGCGCTCTACGGCTCGGATGCTGTCGCCGGTGTCGCGAACATCATTCTCCGCCGCGATTTCGACGGTGTGCGGACGCGGGCACGCTGGGGCGCATCGACCGACGGCGGCAACGGTCAGCAGCAGTACGGACTTCTGGCCGGGCGCACCTGGGACAGCGGCGGTCTCATGGGCGCCTATGAATTCTCGCGCATCTCGCCGATCGTCGCGCGGCAGCGCAGCTATGCCGCCGATGTGACCCCGGGTGTGACGCTGTTTCCCTTCCTCAAGCACCACAACGGGCTTGTGAGCGGGCATCAGACGATCGGGGACAAGGTCACGCTCGCCTTCGATGCACTTTACAACAAGCGCTGGAAGGCATCTATCTTCCCGCTGAACACAGCCGGCGACCTCGATGTGAGCCGCGCGGAAAACCGGACGCGGAGCATGTCCTTTGCGATCGCGCCCGCGCTCAAGGTGGATCTCGGCAGCTGGCGCGCCGCCCTCTCCACGATGTACGGCGAGGACCGCGTGCATTTCACGATCGCCAACATCCTTGGCGACAGCATCCTATTGAACGGCCCCAATTGCTATTGCAATTCCGCGACCTCGATTGAGCTTGCCGCGGATGGTCCGTTGTTTTCGCTACCCGGCGGCAGTGCACGCCTCGCGCTAGGCGGCGGCTACCGGCAGAATGCCTTCGAACTGCGCCGCGCGCTTGCGCCGCAGCTCGACATCAACGAGACGCGCGACAGCAACTTTGCCTACGCGGAGCTGAACCTGCCGTTCGTCGCGCCGGCCATGGCTGTTCCGGGCGTCTACCGTCTGAACCTTAGTGGTGCGCTCCGCTACGAGCGTTACCCCGATATCGATACGGTGGTGACGCCCAAGCTCGGCCTCATCTACGAGCCCTTCGCCGGTGTGACGCTGAAGGGCAGCTGGGGCCGGTCGTTTCGCGCGCCGACCTTCCTGCAGCTCTATCAGTCGCCGTCGGCGACGCTCGTCCCCGCAACCCGCCTCGGCGGCACCGCAACGCCCGGCGCAACCGCGCTGCTGCTGATCGGTGGCAACACCGCACTCGCGCCCGAACGTGCGCGAACCTGGTCGGCGTCGGTCGTGTTTGAGCCCGCGTCGATAGCAGGCGCGCGGCTTGAGCTTGGCTGGTTTGAAACGCGCTACCGGAACCGCATCGTTACACCGATCGTGACGACAGCGCAGGCGCTCGCCGATCCCGCCTACGCCGATCTGGTTTCCCGCGATCCGGACGTTGGCGCAGTGAATACCGCTATCGCCTCGGTGGACAGTTTTTTCAACAGCACTGGTGGAGTCTTTGATCCGGCTTCGGTGACTGCAATTGTCAACAACCGCTACGTCAATGCCGGGCATCAGACGATCCGCGGGTTCGATGCGCTGGCAAGCTACGAAACCGCCATTGCCGGAGGCACGCTCAACCTTACGCTCAACGCGACCTGGCTCGAAAGCACACAGCGTCGTACCGCACTGCAGCCCGAGCTGGCGCTCGCGGGCCGGCTGTTCAACCCGCCGCACTGGCGTGCACGCGCCGGCGCAAACTGGAGCGCGGGGCCACTCGGGCTGAACGCGCATCTCAACTATACCGGCGGGGTTACCGACATGCGGCAGATGCCTCCCGATGATGTCGAGGGGACGACAACGCTCGATCTCGCGGTGCGCTTCGAGACACCGCGCGGCGGCGGTCTCCTTGGCAGTCTGGAATTCGTGCTCGCCGCCGAGAATGTCCTCAACGCGCGTCCCGATCCGATCCGGACGACGCTCTACTACGACACGCCCTACGACTCGACAAATTACTCAGCCGTCGGGCGGTTCATCAGCCTTGGAGTCAGCAAGACATGGTAAGTCTCTTCCGCACGCTTTCGACTCGAGGCGGTATCCACGCATGCGCTATCGGCGCAACTCTTGCAGGCGTGCTGGCCTGCAACGGTGCAGAGGCCGAAACGCCATGCGCTGACGTTCTCCCGCAGGCGTCCGCGCCTGCTGCTACAATGCGCAACTTCGTACCCGACGACCTGATGCGGCTGCGCGACATTGGCCTTCCCGAAGGTGGCATGGCCTCGAGCCACAGCCCGCTCTCGGTCTCGCCCGATGGCCGGGCGCTCGCGTTTATCGTCAATCGCGCCCATCCCGAAACCAACAGCTACTGCCGCGCGCTGGCCGTTCTCGATCTCGCGAGTGGACATGTCCGCACCGTCGACACCGGCGGCGAACTCATCACACTCTCTTACATCCTGCGCGGCATGCTCGAACAGCCGGGCTTTCCGGATCTCGTCGTGCCGTTCTGGTCGCCCGACGGACGCTGGATCGCCTACCGGAAGAAGCTGGACGGCGTCGTGCAGGTCTGGCGCGCCGCGGCGGACGGAAGCGGTGCCAACGCGGTCACGGCGCTTGCCGACGATGCCGAGACGGTCGGCTGGACCGGCGACAGCGCGCGCGTCCTTGTCGGTATCCGCCCCGGAATCCGGGAAACACGCGCGCGGATCGCCGAGGAGGGACGGTCGGGCTATCTCTACGATGACCGCTTCAATCCGACGACCGGTGCCTTCCCGAAGATCACAGGCGAGCATCCGCGGGTGATCCTGTCGGCAGCGCCGGACGGAAGCGGAGTTCGCACGGCGGACGCGCGCGAAGCGGCGCAGATGGGAGCTGATGTCACGCTTGGCGCGCGCTCCGAATTCGATGCGCGGTCAGCGCACGGCCGCGCCTGGACCACACGCGAGGGCTTCCTTGGGCCGCTTCGCATCCATGTCGAGAACGCCGGAGGTGAGCGGATCGGGTGCGCAGCCGAGGCCTGCTCCGGCAAGATTGCCGGGCTGACCTGGCTCGGCGACAGCCTGCTTATCGTTCGAAAGCAGGGACGGGCGCACAGCGACATGGCAGTCTGGCGCTGGACGCCCGGCAAGGGCGATCCCGTACAGCTGGTGGCCGGCGAGGACGTTCTGCAGGGCTGCACAGCCGCATCGGGCAAGCTCTACTGCCTGCGCGAGAACGCAGTGACGCCGCGCCGGATCGTCGCCATTGATCCGGCAACAGGCGCGTCGACCACCGTCTTCGATCCGAACCCGGAATTCCGGAACATCCGCCTCGGCACGTCGCGGCGGCTGTTCTTCACCAACAACGTCGGTCTCGACACGTGGGGCGATCTCGTGCTCCCGCCCGGCTACAAGGGTGGTCGCCTGCCGCTCGTCGTTGTCCACCATCAAGAGTCTCATGATTCTAAGTCCTTGATTTCATTAATGTTTTCCATTAAACACAACCTCCATTACCCACTTTATTACACACATCGACAGTTGATTGCGATGGACGAAGCGCGAGCATGTGCTGGCTCAAGGTAGCAAGGGCTCCTGAGAGATGTCTTGGCGTGCGCCAGTGCGGTGTACTGACGCAGCGACGGCGCCCGCATGCCAGGGCCAAGTGCTGAGACTGGGCGGACAGACCTACCCCTCGCGGCGACACAGCGCGCGGGGCATCAGTTCTACGACGGGGCTGGGGTGCCAAGGGCATCGGGCAATCTCCTCAAATCTTGGAGCCGCCGTGCCGGGGAGCCTTCTTGAAACCTTGCCTGCCGGTACGGCGGCAAGGTGCGGTCAAGACCGCAACGACATGCCGCTTCCTATTGGAAGCGCCACCACAGAGCGATGTTGGTCGAAGCGGTACGGGTCATGGACAGACCAAAGTGTTGAATTTAAAAGCCAGAACTCGGCCCGAGTACACCCGAACGGAATTCCAAAGTAAGCCTGGGGAATTTTACCATGAGCATGTTAGGCAAAGCCACTTCCTGGAATGCCAGGGCATTCATCACCCCGCCCATCTACCTCGGACCGGACGACAACACTTCCAGTCTCGAAACCAGAGAGCAAGTAGACCAACTGCTACGGACTTGTGAGCATCGAATCTCAGGTTGGCAGTCATCTGGACCTGCGCGGGTGATGCTATATCGCTATATCAGCATCCGGGGCAGATATGACACCGCCGGATTTTCTCTGCCGACCCTAGGTCCCGGAGAACAGAAGCCGTTGATCGCAGCTTCTGAAACCATCGCCGTATCAGACCATACCAAATCGGTTTTGCGGGGAACAGCGCAGCGCATGACGCTGGTACCGTGAGCGCCAATATCGAGCTTTCGTCCTCATCGCTCGATGGGCCGGCAACCGATCGATTCTTGCACAACGAGCAAGACGAGGCCACCTACAGCGGACGCCAAACCAATCACCTCGCCCGTCTACGTTCAGGGCATCTTCCCAGGCACCCGCGGAAGGTCATAACGACACAGCAGCCCTTGGCAGGGCAAGAAAGGAGCCGGTGATGTAGCGCTTCCGAAAGGAGACGAAGACATGCACAAGGACATTCCAACATCGAAGGTGTTCTATCGTCCCATCGAGGCTGCCATACGGTGGGCCGGGTTGCTGCGGTACCTGCCGATGATCCTGGCTGCGATCGCGTCACCGCGCTTCCTGCCTCCATCGTTGAATTGCCCGCGATGGAATGAGTGCCGGCTGTACTCGGAGCGTATCTATGACGGCATCCTCAACGGGGAGCTGCCCTACGGCCAGAACGGCATCACGCTCAATGATCCGAAGCTGCTGCAGTCGCCGGATCTGACCGTTCGCCATGTCGATCTGAAGCGCTGGATGCGCAACCACTATCCCGAGCACCGGCCAGGATTCCTGTTCAGCCGTGGCGAACGCATGGCGCATCCTTTTATCACCTTGGAAACAGGACAGGCGATCCTGATCGAGCGACTGGCCCTTCAGGCGGCCCTGGAGCATGCGCGTCGCCAGATGCAGGAATTGCAGGAGCAGCGCGACACCTTGCTCAAGCAGTCCACCGCGCTGCTGGCTTCCAAGCAATGCGAGATCAGCGAGCGAGCGGAGACGACGTATCTCAACATCATCGGCGGGATGCTGACGCTGATGCTGGGCCAGTCCCCTTCGGGTGTGCCCTATTCCAGCTTCAAAACACAGGAGGCACTCGTCTCGGCATTGGTCGCCCACTTCGGCGGCACCATGGGCATCACGGAGCGAACCTTGAACGGCAAGTTCGCCAACGCCAGGAAGTACGTCCGTAGCGCAAGCGCATGAGGTTTTTCCAGCTTGTATGTGCAACCGCGGAGATTGCATTTGCAATGTCTTTCCGCAGCCAGGTCTATTGAATAGAGGTCACGCCAACAAACGCCACCGAGCGTTCAGGAGTGACCGCCATGTCGCAGCCCCCTGTACTCCCGCCGAACGAGCGCCGCATCCTGCGGCTCGATGAAGTCGAAGCCAAGTCCGGCTTCAAACGCGCCCACATTTACAACCTGATGAAGAAGCGCCAGTTTCCCCAGGCGCTGCGCCTGGGCGTGCGCGCCGTCGGCTGGGATTCGATCGAAATCGACCAGTGGATCGCCGAGCGCCTCAACCACCGGACCTGACCCGTTCTCCCGCGGACTTCCCATTCCCAGCCGGAGAGCGCCATGCAGGTCGTATCCATCATTTCAACGAAGGGCGGCGTCGGCAAGACCACGACGGCCGCCAACCTGGGCGGGCTCGCCGCGGACGCGGGCCTGCGCGTGCTGCTGCTCGATCTCGACGTGCAGCCCACCTTGTCCTCCTACTACGAACTGACCCAGCGCGCGCCGGGCGGCATCTATGAGCTGTTGGCCTTCAACGAGCGCGACCTTGGCCAGCTCGTGTCCCGCACGATCATCGCGGGCCTGGACCTGGTGCTGTCCAACGACCACCGGGGCGAGCTGAACACCTTATTGCTGCATGCGCCGGATGGCCGCCTGCGGCTGCGGCATCTGCTGCCAGCACTTGCTCCCCTCTACGACCTGGTGCTGATCGACACCCAGGGCGCGCGTTCCGTGCTGCTGGAGATGGCGGTGCTCGCCTCCGACCTTGCGCTGTCGCCCGTCACGCCGGAAATCCTCGCGGCCCGGGAGCTTCGACGCGGCACCATGCAGTTGCTCGAAGACATCGCGCCGTACCGGCACCTGGGCATCGAACCGCCGCCGCTGCACCTGCTCATCAACCGCGTCCACCCGGTGTCGGCGAACGCCCGACTGATCCAGCAGGCCCTGCGCGACCTGTTCCAAGACCATGCCGGCATCCGCGTGCTCGCCACCGACGTGCCAGCCATCGAAGCCTATCCGCGCGCCGCGACGCGCGGCCTGCCGGTGCATCGGGTCGAGCACCGCCAGCCGCCCGGCAGGGTCGCGCCGGCCTCGCTCGACACGATGCGCGCGCTCGCGAGCGAGCTGTTCCCGCAATGGCAGGACAGATTTGCCGCAATGTCCGGTCGCCCGCCACGTCCTCTTGATGCCGGGAGGTCCCATGGCGAACGCACATGAACTGGCCCGCGGCCACAAGCGGCTGCGCGCGCTGATCGAGTTCGCGGTCGGTGAAGGCTGGCACGTCAAGCGCACGCCGGGCGGGCACCTCAAGTTCACCAAGGCCGGCTGCGCGGCGATCTACACCAGTTCGACCGCGAGCGACCACCGGGCCGAATTGAACGCCCGTGCGCAGATCCGCCGCGCCGAGCGAGAGGCCCGCATGGCGCCGGCCGGCGGTCGTGGGGACTGCGAGGGGTGCGGCCATGGCTGACATGACCTCGCAGGACATGGCCGGCAAGCTGCTCGCGGCCGGCTTCGAGCGCAGCGGCCCAGCGGCTACGGCCTTGAGCGACCCGATCGCGGACACGCCCATGGTCGTGACGCTGGACCAGCTGCGGCCCTACGACCATGACCCGCGCATGAAGCGCAACCCCGCCTACGAGGAAATCAAGGCGTCCATCCGCGAGCGCGGCCTGGACGCGGCGCCAGCCATCACCCGCCGGCCCGGCGAGGACCACTACATCATCCGCAACGGCGGCAACACGCGGCTGGCGATCCTGCGCGAACTCTGGTCGGAGACCAAGGACGAACGCTTCTTCCGCATATCGTGCCTGTTTCGGCCATGGCCGGAGCGCGGTGAAATCGTCGCGCTGACCGGGCATCTTGCCGAGAACGAACTGCGCGGTGGCCTCACGTTCATCGAGCGCGCGCTCGGCGTCGAGAAAGCACGCGAGTTCTACGAGCAGGAGAGTAGCGCCGCCCTGAGCCAGTCGGAACTGGCCCGCCGCCTGGCGGCCGATGGGTTCCCCGTCCAGCGGTCGCACATCACCCGCATGGCCGACGCGGTGCGCTACCTGCTGCCCGCCATTCCCACTGTGCTCTATGGCGGCCTGGGGCGCCACCAGGTCGAGCGGCTGTCGGTCATGCGGACGGCCTGCAAGCGCACCTGGGAGCACTATGCCAAGGACCGCACGCTGCCGCTGGACTTCGACAGCTTCTTTCAGGAGGTGCTGGCGCAGTTCGACACGCAGGGCGACGAGTTCGCGACGCAGCGCGTGCAGGACGAGCTGATCGGCCAGATGTCCGAGCTGCTGGGCATCGGCTACGACGTGTTGGCGCTGGACCTGACCGAATCGGAAAGCCGCCACCGGGCGCTGGTCAGTGACCCGACGCCACCTGCGGCGCCGCCGGCGTTGCCTTCGCCCACCGCCGGCACGCCGCCTCCCCCGGGCGTAGCATCGTCCATCGCCAAGCCTGCAGCGGCGGCCAGTCCTCCACCCGCCAGCCCTCCGGCGTCCGAGCCCACCTTGCGCGAGGATACGGCCCGAGAGACGACAACGGAAAGCCCCGCGGCCGCACCAGGCGATCTGCTTCTCGAGCACATCGTCTCGCCGGCACCGACGACCGAACGGCTGCAGTCGATCCAGCGCATGGTTGCCGACCAGTTGGGCGATGCGCTGCCGCCCGACTTCTCGGCGAGCGTGCTGCAGTCCATCCCGGTGCAAGCCGGCGGGCTCTATCCGATCTCCGACGTCTGGTACATCGACGCCGGCCTGGACACGCCCGATCGGCTGCGCATCCACATCGCGCAGTTCGCGCGCGAGATCGCCGGGGAGGCAGCCCTGGACGAGTGCATCGAGGATCGCTCCGATGGCATCGGCTTCGTTTGCTGCGCGCCCGCCCATGCACCATCGCCGCTCGGCCGGGCGGTGCTGGCGCTGCTCATCACTCTGACGGGTCAGCCCACTGCTGAAGCGGGCGTGGATGGCGCGCAGCTCGCCGCCGACTTGCCAGCACTGCTGCACGGCCAGGGTCAACACCACGGCGACTGCACAAGGCGCTTGAGCGACACGGCGTTGGTCAAGCTATTTCGGCTGCTGCGCCTGGCCCGGCGTCTGCTGGACCTGGAAGCCGGCACCACGGCGCCCGGGACGTGAGCGAGGGAGGCCGCATGTCCACATCGCATCCGCTCAACCAGGCCGTGATTGCCCAGGCGCTGTATGACCTTCGCAACGGCCAACTGCGCCGCTGCAAGGCCATGGGCTTCGGCGAGGCCGAGCTGGATGCGCTCAAGCACCCCGCGCTGATCAGCGTGCTGGCCAACGCCAGCGTCTCGTGGTGCTCGGTCACGGTCAACCGCGAAGTGCTGCAGCGCCTGCTCAACCAGGCACAGGACGTGGAGAAGGAAATCGCCACGGTCGATCGCATGCTGCGGCTGGGGGCCAGCACGGAGATGGTCAGCCGCTTCTATGGCCTGACCCATCAGGAAGTCGCCCTGCGGCGGGAGATCCTCGGCCTGCCCAAGCGCAAGGGGCGCCACCCCGTCCTGGACGAGACCCAGGACACCGAACTTTGGCGGCAATGGAAAGCCGTGACCAGCAGCAGGAACGTCGATCTGGAGGATGAGACCTCGATTCTCGATGCGGCCATGGACCTGGCCGAGGGCATGTCACTGCCGCTCTCGGTGGTCTGGGCCGCGATCAGGAACTGGGTCGATCAGGGATTGGACTAGGCCATGGCCGTGGACGACACCGCCCCACGAGCCCAGCGCCCTGGCCCCATCGCACTCGCCGACCTGTTCGACGCTGCGCTGAAGGACCTCACGCCCAATCCAAATCCCCGCGCGCCAGCGCCCATGGCAGTGCCCACGCCTGCGGCGTCCGGCGACGCCTTCCTATTCAGTGGCAATCGGCACGAGAGCGTGCCGCGGCGGCTGTTCGTCGACCGCCGCCTGACACCGCTGGAGCGCAACGCCTGGCAGGTGTTCCGGCTGATGCTCAACGACGACGGCGTCACGACGTTCCCGACCTATGAGCAGTTGCGCCCATGGCTGGCGTCCATGCCCTGCGCGGGACAAGCCTCCCACGAGACCGTCGCGCGGGCGCTGACGCTGCTGCGCCTGACGCGCTGGCTGAGCCTCGTGCGACGACGGCGCGACCCCAAGACCGGCCGCATCCTCGGAAACCTCTACGTCCTGCACGACGAACCCCTGACACTGTTCGAGGCCATGCAGCTCGACGCCGACTACCTGGCCCTGGTCAGCCAGTCGCTGGGGCATTCCGCCAAGGCCGTCCAGGTGGTGGGACTCAACACCCTCCAGGAGATCGCGGACGACCCGATGTTGTCCGGACGCACCTTGCCGTCGCGGCTGCAAGTGCTCGCCGAGCGCCTGGCCGACCAGGGCATCACCGCCACCGCAAGTTATCCACAGGAGGATGCGATCCACGATTCCGAAGAAGGGCCCGCCAGCCTTCTTCGGAATGGCGAACGCCCTTCTTCGGAATCCGAAGCAGGGCCGAAACCCGCGCCAGACGGCGCTCTTCGGAATCCGAAGCAGGACCGTACAGTACGTAGTAGTCGTATTGATGAAGTACGTACTACCGCGCAGGCGCGCGCGCTGGGCGACCTGCAATGGCCCAAGCGTTTCGCGGAACTGAAGGCGGAACAGCAAGCCGGCGCCAGGATGGCGTTGCAGCAAGTGGACGCTGCCCTGCGGCAGGCTGTGCTGGACGAGTGGGCCGCACGGTGCGGCAAGCATGGCATCCGCAACCCCGCCGGGTACCTGTTCGGCATCATCCAGCGCGCCATGCGCGGCGAGTTCAATGCGTGGGCCAAGCAGACCAGCCCGGCAGCGCCAACACCATCGGCGGCGCGAGCGCCACCGCCCGAGCCGCCGCGCAACGTCGTGCCGCCCGCGGTGGCCCGGCAGCACATCGAGCGCCTGCGCGATCTGCTGCGCAAATCCTGAGCGCAGGGCCTGGCAAGGCCATGAAGCAGACCTCCTTGGCGGTCGGCAGAAACGGTCCCCAGGGGACGGCTGTGTGGTGAAACGCCGGACGACGGCGCGACATGCTGCGCAAAACCTGAGTAGAGCGCCTGCAAGACCATGAAGCAGACCTCCATGGCGCTCAACGGAACGGTCCCCTGGGGACGGCTGCGCGGCGAAGGATCGTGTCGAACGGCAGCGCGACGTGCGGTGCAGTACGCATACCGTCAACGACCGAGGCACGGAGCGCCAACGTGAATGCTCCGGCCTCCAAGGGACCGTTGCGCGCTGCGCCGCCAGCGCGCATAGAACCGGGGGCCGGCTCATTTCGGTTTGTTGACTGACTGCCTTCCGCTGCATGCGGATGCTGGCGGCTCCCTGTCCAACTGCGAGCGCTCACCATGGCAACCAGCAACGAACCATTGCAACTCAACCTCGGCTCCCTGCGCAGCGCGATGTCGCTGACGCTGCACACGCATCACGCTTCCCGCATCTGGCACGGCCGCGCCGCCGCCGAAGGGCGACCCGGCATCGTCGGCCTGAACGGCTACATCGCGGTGATGAATAAGATGAAGCGCGGCTCGGAGCAGGACGACCCCTACAGCGACTGGTGGATGCTGCGCATCGAGGACAAGCTCGACCAGACCAGGACCACGCTGCAGACCTTGCGCAAACAAGTGGACCAGGCACTGGCGGGCGTGCCTGCGGCATTGAGCCTGGGCGAGAACCTCAACGTGCAGCCCGTCAAGCTGCCGCTGTTCGTCAATGCGCAGTTGGGCTTTGCCGCCGTCTATCTCCTGGCCGACTACGACGACATCGCGCGCAAGCTGATCCTCGCCCACCACACCGCGCTGATCGACCGCAGCACTTTGGAGCGCTGGCTCAACGAGGGCGCGCACGCGCTGCGCAGCCTGTTCTCGCTGGCCCAGCAGTATCGCTATTCGGGCTGCACCCGCGACGATTTCGCGGCGAAGAATGCCGCAGCGCGGGCCGCGCTGGAGAAGTTCGGCGAGTTGCCGCAGGACGTGCTCGAAGGCACGCGCCGCTCGACGTTTGCGCCACCCATGGTGCGCCGTGGTCTGCAACAGCGCGGTGAGAATCCTGCCGCAGCCGCTACCAGCGTCGATGGTGATGCGGCCGCTGCTGCCGACCCGTCCGAAGGCGCAGCCACTGCCGGCGAGGACGAATCCGCATGAGCGATCTGAACCAGCCGACCCGCTACTTCCGGGGCCTGCAACAGGGAGCCTTCATGCGCCTGGAACACGCGGCCTCTCTAAAAGGCCTTTTAAAGCCTTTTAAAGGTAAAGGGGACTTGGAGGCCTGGGCCAGCCAGTGCTTCGCCATGCGCGACGAGTTGATCGGCCTGGCGCAGCGACAAGTGCTGCAACAGGCCGGTGGGCATCCCTTCCATCTGCTGCCCGTGGAACTGGCCCAGCAGACCACTGGCGCGGGAACGACGTTCCTGCGCTGGCGCAGGAACGACCGCTCGGCCATGGGCGTGGCCCTGTGGCAGGAGCTGATGGCGAGCACCAGCACGCCGGTCAACCTGCTGGCCGACCTGCACGCGATCGAGCTGCAGCGCATCACGCTGAACATGCAGATCAGCCTGTTGCACACCCTGGGTAGGCAGGCCCAGGAGTGCGCCAGCAAGGCCGCCGAGGCGGAAGACGCCTACCTGCGCCGGCTCGCGTCCATACCCCCCGGAGTGCGCGATCGGTGATCGCGTCGGGCACCCCAGCACGCGCCCGACGCCGACATGGCACGGGTATTTCAACCACCAAGGAGATTGCACCATGAGCACGCATTTTTCGGGCGAAGGCAACATCGGCTCGCCCCCCGAGTACCGGGAGTTCCCCAACGGCAACGACGAACCGCGGCGCTTGTTGCGGCTGAACGTGTATTTCGACAACCCCGTTCCCACCAAGGGCGGTGACTTCGAGGACCGCGGCGGCTTCTGGGCGCCGGTGGAAATCTGGCACCGCGACGCCGCACACTGGAAGGACCTTTACCAGAAGGGCATGCGCGTGCTGGTCGTCGGCCGCATGGAGCGCGAACCCTGGACCGACAACGAGGATCAGCCGCGCGAGACCTGGCAGATCAACGCGCGCAGCGTCGGCATCCTGCCGTTCCGCATCGAGTCCGTCGTTCTGAGCCCCAAATCGCAGGAGACCGCACAGGACGCGCAGCCCAAGCCCCAGGCCGCCCAGGAACCGGCAGCGTCGAAGGAGCCCAAGCGCAGGAAGTGATCCGGCGTGGGGGCGGCCGCAGTACGTTGCCGCCCCCCATGTCCTCGCGAGCTATCCCCAGGGGATAGCTCCATCAGCGTCCACCGGCTTCCGCGCGCTCCCGAACATCGCGGCTCCCGGCTCGCACACCGCCGGCCGCACGCCATCCCGCCCAAGCCGTTCCATCGGCGTGAAAGCGGTCGCTGCCGCATGCAGCTTGTTTGCTGCTGCCCCAACAGGCGCTCGGCATCCTCGATCCCAGCAACTCCATGAACAACGGGAAGCGGATGGACGGACATGCGGCTGTTTCTGTGCGAGAAGCCCTCCCAGGGCAAAGACATCGGCCGGATTCTCGGCGCCACGCAGCGCGGTGAAGGCTGCCTCAACGGCTCCGGTGTCACGGTCACCTGGTGCATCGGCCATCTCGTCGAAGCGGCAGCACCCGAGGTCTATGACGCGGCGCTCAAGCGCTGGTCGCTGGAACAGCTGCCCATCATTCCCCAGCAGTGGCGGGTCGAGGTCAAGCCGAAGACCGCCACGCAATTCAAGGTCGTCAAAGCGCTTCTGGCGAAGGCGACCCAGCTTGTCATCGCCACTGACGCCGACCGCGAAGGCGAACTGATCGCACGCGAGATCATCGACCTGTGCGGCTACCGCGGTCCCATCGAACGCCTGTGGCTGTCGGCGCTCAACGATGCGTCCATCCGCACCGCGCTCGCCAAGCTGCGGCCCTCGGCCGAGACGCTGCCGATGTATTACTCGGCGCTGGCGCGCTCGCGCGCCGACTGGCTCGTGGGCATGAACCTCAGCCGGCTGTTCACCGTGCTCGGGCGGCAGGCCGGCTACGATGGCGTGCTGTCGGTCGGGCGTGTACAGACCCCGACGCTCAAACTCGTGGTGGACCGCGACCGAGAGATCGCGGCCTTCGTGTCCGTGCCGTACTGGGCCATCGACGTGTCGCTGTCCGCAGGCGGTCAGACGTTCACCGCGCAGTGGGTGGCACCCGATGCCAGCACCGACGACGCCGGCCGCTGCCTGCGGCAGCCCGTCGCACAGCAGGCCGCGCAGCAGATCCGCGCCGCGGGCAGTGCCCAGGTGGTGTCGGTCGAGACCGAGCGCGTGCGCGAAGGCCCGCCGCTGCTGTTCGACCTGGGCACCTTGCAGGAAGTCTGTTCCAAGCAGCTTGGGCTGGACGTGCAGGAAACCTTGGAGATCGCCCAGGCCCTGTACGAGACGCACAAGGCCACGACGTACCCGCGCTCGGATTCGGGCTACCTGCCCGAAAGCATGTTCGCCGAAGTGCCCACGGTCCTGGACAGCCTGCTCAAGACCGATCCCACGCTGGCCCAGATCATGGGCCAGCTCGACCGCACCCAGCGCTCGCGCGCCTGGAACGACGGCAAGGTGACGGCGCACCACGGCATCATCCCGACGCTCGAACCCGCGAATCTCTCCGCCATGAGCGAGAAGGAACGGGCGTTGTACCGGCTGATCCGGGCACATTACCTGGCCCAGTTCCTCCCGCACCACGAGTTCGACCGCACCGTGGCGGATCTCTCCTGCGGCCAGCAGAAGCTGGTGGCCACGGGCAAGCAGGTCGTCGCCCGCGGCTGGCGCCTGGTGCTGGCCGAGTCCGAACGTGAAGGCAGCGCCGATGAGGATGGCGACGCCCCCGTGCGCACCCAGGTGCTGCCTGCGCTGCGTGACGGGATGGCATGCCAGGTCGCCGGGGCCGACATCAAGGCCCTCAAGACGATGCCGCCCAAGCCCTATACCCAGGGCGAACTGGTCAAGGCGATGAAGGGCGTTGCGCGTTTCGTGACCGACCCGCGCCTGAAGCAGAAGCTCAAGGACACGACGGGCATCGGCACCGAGGCGACGCGGGCCAACATCATCAGCGGGCTGATCGCCCGCGGCTATATCGTGAAGAAGGGGCGCTCCATCCGCGCATCGGATGCGGCGTTCACGCTGATCGACGCCGTGCCCGCGGCGATTGCCGACCCCGGCACCACCGCCGTCTGGGAACAGGCGCTGGACATGATCGAGGGCGGACAACTCACCCTGGATGTGTTCATCGGCAAGCAGGCCGCCTGGATTTCGCAGTTGATCGCGCAATACGGCAGCACGTCCCTGTCCATCAAGGTTCCCCAAGGACCGGCTTGTCCGCAGTGCGGCGCACCCACGCGCCAGCGAACCGGCAAGAGCGGCCCGTTCTGGTCGTGCAGTCGCTACCCCGACTGCAAAGGCACGCTGCCGGTGGCAACCGGCACGTCCAGGCGTGGTGCCTCGCGTCCACGCCGTACCAGTGGCGGTGGCCGCAAAGGCGCCTGACCGCCCCCGTTCCCCGTGAGCCATGCCCGCCATCGGCGGCGTGGCCCGTGTCCCGCATGCCCTGCGGGACGCCCCAGCGCGCAACGCCTTCTTGCTCCGTGTGCGCGTCCCGTCCGGCCGGCCCCGGCCGCGGGACCTGAAGGTGGCTTCTCCGCGAACCGCACCCCGCGCGTTCTCCTCGTCTGCATTCCTTCCGCCGCTGCGAAGGGTCCCCCGATGGCTTGCCTGTGCGAGCCATCCGGAGACCCTTCGCGGTCAGCGGTATTCGGTGCCGGTGCCCGCCGGCGCAAAAACGGGCTCCCTTTGTGCGCGGATGTGCGCCAGACGATGCCGGCCCCAGCCACGACATGGGCCGGGTGTGATTGCTGGATGAGCAGACGGTTCTAGCGACGACCGGGCCTGCCAATCAGCCCACGGGTGGTTCTTCTTTCCTCCCGAGCCGAAGGCCCCTGGGGCCTTCGGCGCCTTTCTCCTGCCTTTCAACGCCCCGGCCAGGGCGATGGCCCTGCGCCACACGAACGGGAGACCCACATGACCGCCAACATTGCAATCCGCCTCACTACGCACCGCCGATGCACCGAACTGCAAGGCGATCGGCAATTCCATGGCCGTGCTGTGCGTCGCGTGGCTGGGGACGCCGGCTGGTGCAGTACCTGCACAAGACGGGATCGATCGCTTCGGATTGATGCAAGACGCGGCCGGCGGGTCGCGCGATCCTCCCTCCTGCATTGCCGACGCATCGGCAACAGCCAGCAGCCAGGGTGTCCAGACTGCCGTGGGTTCCGCCCACGCCACCCGCCAGTTCGCCCCGGCATCTCTCCGGCGAACGCTGCCCACCGGGCATCGATGCCACCTTCCTCCAACCCACGGGATGTATGCCGCGTCCCGTCAGGGGCGTGTCGTCAACCCGGTCGATATCAGGACTTCCCATGGACACCATCACCCGACAAGACCGCATCACCCTCAAGAACCTCAAGGTCGCGGATTTCGCGAGCGAGGAAACGCTGTGCTTCACCGCCACCGTCATGTTCGACGGCAGGCCCATCGCCGAAGCCCGCAACGACGGACACGGCGGCTCGACGTTCGTGCGCGCGTTGCAAGGCCAGGCCGCGCTGCTGGCCCAGGCCGAGGAATTCGCCAAGAGCCTGCCGCCGGCATCGCTCGACGTCGAACGCGAAGACGACGAGCCGCTTCTCATCGACATGACGCTCGACTTCCTAGTGGACCAATTGGCCGATGCCATGCACGCGGAGCGCAAGCTGCGCACCGCGTTCAACCGCGACATCGGCAACAAGGTGCTGTTCATCAAGGACGGCAGGCTGCTGTTCCTCAAGGGCATCAAGCTCAAGGCCATTGCCGACCGCGCAGCGTATTTCGCAAAGCTGCGCAGCCGACAGGACCAGCCCATCGTCATCCTGGCCGAGCTGCCAGCGGACGAGGCATTCGCCATCTGGAAGCAGCATGTCCTGGGCGACAAGCCCCGCTGATCCAGCCTCACCGCACCGTCATGACCGCCCCGCACTTGCTGCGGGGCTTTTCTTTGTCTCTGCGTACATCAATCGGGGCTGGACCAGATGCCGATTTCCAACTGACGTGGCGCGCCCCCCCCACGAAGCTGCCCGCATGCTCGCTGATTCGTCAGCACATGCCAGCAGCCAGGGTTTCAGGCTGCCGCGGGGTTCTCCCCGCGCAACCCACCAGTCCGCATCGCATCCATTGCGCGGACGCACGTCGCCAAGACGCTGATGCTTTTTTTCAACCGCGTGCGGGAGCTGCCATCCCGTGAGGGACAGGGCCCCGCTTTTCCAAGGAGCCCATCCATGTCCCAGCAAGCCTCTTTCGGCCGATTCGGTCAATTGGCCTTGACCTACTGCGGCAAGTTCCTGCCGCTCGAAGTCCTGCACAGCGCCGCCGGCCACTACATCGGCACGCGCGATACCGAAGGTCCCGTTTCGCGGGAATCTCGTGAGTACTTCCGCAGCCATGCCGCGGCTCAACGTGCCCTCGAAAGAGGCGGCTGGTCCCAGCTCGCCGTTCCCTGATCCAACTGGAGGAATCACGTCATGAACCAGCTACTGCCGCAGGAAGTCGTCGATCAGATCGTTCGGGAAGAACGGCATTTCAGCGCCGCGCCCCAAGCCTTTTTCGAGGCATGGAAGCGTGGTGTCGAGATCGCCGGCCCGCAATGGTTTGGCGATGGCACCCGTGAAGGTCTGAACCAGGCCAAGAGCAAGTGGGATCTGCGCCCCGACATGCTGCGCCTCAACGACGCCCTCGGCGTCCTGAGCAGCGGGGAACGCATGTTCCTGTCCGCGATGGTCAGCTTCTACAACGCGCGCGAGGGCGGTGCCATGCTCAAGCGCTGCCACTTCAACGGGTTGTCGGACTTCGACGGCCTCGATCTGCCTCGTCGCCAGGTGATCGCCGACCTGCTGCTGAACTACAGCGGTTGGTGAGCCGGTCCCCGGCACACCTTCATCACTGCGTTCACGCGACCCCATGAGGGACATGCGCCTCGCCCGAGGCCATGTCCCTCGCGTTTCTCCCCGCCCAGTGCCATCCGGCATCAGGCGGTTCCCCTGCGGATGCCATCGTCCGCAAGGGCTGGCTCCGTTCATTCATCGAAAGGAGCCTTCATGGCCAACAATTACTACGAAGCCACCGGCGTTCTCGTGCTCGACCGTGTGACGCCCGTCATCCAGGCGCTGTTCGGCGCCTTCGCGCTGGACGAGAGCCATCCCGGCAACGGGCAGGCCTACATCGCCCAGATCGCCGAGACCACCAATCCGCAATGGCCGGACGTGCTCGATGGCCTGGAAGACCTGGCCACGCAACTCGGCATTCCGATGCCGGACGACGAAGGGCTTTCGATCCCGCCGCTGCTCGAACTGCTCGCCGTGCACTTCGGTGCCGATGAGGACGAAGAGCTGGGGAACTTGATCGAGCGTCATTCGTTCGAGGACACCGCCGATCTCGACGCATTGTTTCTGATCGCCACCCGATTCGATGACGGCCACCACCTGACCGCCATCCAGTTCGAGGGATGCTGGTATTGCAGCAAGCCGCGGCTGTTCGAGTTCGGCGGCAACGGCTGCTACCTGAGCCGCGAGGTCCGCGTCATCAGTTCCTCCTCGCAGGCCCTCCAGCTCGGCGACCAACTGCGCAAGGCCATTGTGGCCGCCGACATCGAAGAGGCCTCGGCCCTGATTGCGCTGGAGACCATCAATCTGCTGGCGGGCGTCAGCGACGAGCCATTCCGCATGAATTTGCGCCGACGCGTCGCCGAGCGATTGGCCCAAACGCCAACGATCAGCGTCACCTGACGCTGTTTCCTTTCTTTCCACCCACCGGGGTCAATTCCCGGTGGCGGGGATTGGCTCCATCATTATTCTGTTGGAGAAATCCCATGTCCCAGAATCCCAATCCCTTTCTACGCGGCTACTGGAATCTGAAAATCGTCCGCACGCTGTCCATCAGCCACGAGGACGGAAGCCCGCATGTCTGGCGAAACATCCACCAGAGCCAAGAACACCTCTCCGATGAGGAGCTGGTTTCAGCATCCTGCATCGTCACCAGCGATTTCGCCGTAGTCAGCAATGGCCCAGACTCCGTGAGTGCCGAGGTGCTGGCCGAACGCGATGCCGGTGAAGGCGCCTACGGCGTGGTGGGTGCCGTGGTGTACGCGATCCACGGCGACGACTTCGACGGCCGCCCCGTCCACATTGGCGACACTTATTCGGCCGAGGCCGCACGGGAAGTCGTGCAGCGGTTGAGCTTCGAGACCGGCTACTACAGCCGGTGCTGGGAAATCAGCAGCGCGCACATCAGCCACGAAACCGGCCAGTACCTGGCCAACCTGGCTGACCTCGCGACGCCGGAGGCCTTTTTGTTCGTTGCGTTCCGGCTTCCCTACAGCCCGGCGATCGGCGTCAAGCTAATCTCCACGCCCTGGACGGACCAACACCTGCAGGACGTCGAGGGGATCACTGCCGAGCAGCTTCGGCAGGAGCACCGCAGCAAGGGCATGCCGGACGACCTGGCACAGATCCTTGCACTGGCCGGTCAGGCCGATCTGCGCATCCTCATCCTCGATGCCGACGCACTCGTGTTGCCGGGCCTCCCGCTGGCCGGCGAATAGCTGCCACACACATCCCCGGCCTTCCTTTTCATCACCGCATGCCGGCCCGTCTCCCACCAGGGAGCCGGGCCGGCGCACTTTCACAGGAGCGATCCCATGTTCCCCGACCTCATCACACCCGCATCCGACTTTGAGCACCAGCTTGGAGCCTGCGTCAACGCCATGAGCCAGGACGATGCCATCGGCCAGATCCTGGTATTCGAGCGCATGCGTGGCGGCCTGCACATGCGCCATATCGCCAGCGCCGACCTAATGAACACCGACATTGACGACTACGACATGGCCGTCTTCGACGGTGGCAATACCAGCGGCGATGCATGGAAACATGTCTTCTTCCCGCGTCAGCGCGAGCACTACTTCGTTTACGAAGCCTGACCCAACCAGCCCCTTCCGAGGGGCTTTTTCTTGCCCGCGGCGCCGGAAAGCGGGCGCGGCTCGGTGCGCTTTCCTGCGGGCCGGTCGCCCATTCCGGACGGCATCCTTGCTTCCATGTTCGTCGGCGTTGCCGGCACATGCCCAGGCAGTCGAGACCTTCGAGGCTGCAAGCGCGGGAAACCGTGCTGGTCGATTCTTCCTACGGACCTACCGCGTCCATCCACGCCACCCACAAGGGACCTCTCCCTTGCGGGCGGGGAATCCCTTGTTTTTCCTCAAGGAGTTTCCCCATGGACCGTTCCCTCATCAAATCCATGATGCCTTCGCTGGTCGCAGGCCATGTGCCCCGCAACGTGCGATCGTTCAAGTACCGCGTGTTCGATGATCAGCCGCTGTCCTCAACGCTGGGCTTTGCCATCGACCCCCAACCCTTCGACGGCAAGGTGGTCGCTGCGACCGACGATGCCATCGTCGTCAAGCTCAAGCCTTCCGAGTTCGCGGTGCTCGATCCCAGCCTGGTGACCACGGTTCCTGCCGAAGGCGCCAAGGTGCATGTCCAACCCTATGCCCGTCGTCGCTTCGACGGACTGCGCGCGGACACGCCGGAGGTCATCACCGAGAAGACTTCGGACGGCACGCCGTACACCATCACGAGGCACATCCTCGGCTCGGCGCCGGCCAAGCTGCCCATTCCCACGCCGCAGTGCATGGAGTTGGGCCAGCTCATCGAGCAGTTGGAAGAGATGCCGGCCCCCGATCGCTTCCGGCGCATCACCCACATGCTGGTGGATGCCGGTGCCCGCGACTTCACCTGGGTCGATCCCACGCCCTCCAAGATCATCGAGACCCCGCCGGCGATCAGCTTCACGGTCTCGACCGCGAAGTTCGAGGGCCGGGTGACGATCCTCTACGACCGCGGCGGAGACACCTACGTGGTGGAACTGCACCGTCAGAACGGTGAATCGGTCGAACTGGTCGATCGGCACGACGAGTTGTATTTCGACATGCTCGGCGAAGTGCTGGAGCGGCTCATCGACGACGGGCGCTGGCGCCAGATCGACGTGAGCATCCTCGACGCGAAGGCGGCCCGTAAGCGCCAAGCCGTCCCGGCATGACGCCCCTCGGCTGACCCGAGGCACCCGCCACGGCGTTCCAGCCATTCCGGCCGCGTGACCTACAGGCCCTTCATCCCATCGGGTGGAGGGCCTTTCTCTTTTTTTAACACAGGAGATTTCATCCATGTCACTGCGATTCAAAGGCGCCGACCTGCGCCCCGTGCTGACCGAAGCCATCGCCAATCAGTGCCGCATCGTCCTGGTCAAGGACCAGGGCGTGTACTTCCTCGCCGAGCGTGGGGAGCGTCGCCCGGATGGACGCCAGCAACTGCTCGCCTACGCCGTCGGCTGCAACCCGGACACCGACCCGTTCGATGACTGGTGGCACCTCGCCGGCCGCGAGCTGGGTGGCGACGATTTTGCGGAGTATTTCGACCCGAAGGACGGCCTGTTCACGCGCCTCCTGCACTCGGCGGACGATCTCGTGCTGTCCGCCACCGCCACGCACCTGTCCTTGGCCGTGGTGCCTCCCGCCTGAAGCGGCAACCGCCGCGCAGCCCTCGCAGCCCCCGCACCGGGGGCTTTCTTTTGTTCGCACCGCGGCCATCGCCGCGCATGCGCGTTCGTCTCCAGCCGCCAAGGCACGCCCCGCGGGCCACAGCGCCGGCATGCCACCGGAGACGACCGCATGAACACATCATCGACCTCGCCGAGGCTGCACCTGCTGCCGGTGTCGCTGCGCACGGCCAACGTCTTCGTGCTGGCACACCATCACCGTCCGGTCCAGGCTGCGAAGTTCGCCCTGGCCGTCACGCTGGTCGACAGCGACCTGATCCGCGGCGTGGCCATCGTCGGCCGGCCGGTCGCGCGGCACCTGGACGATGGCTGGACGCGGGAAGTCACACGGCTGTGCACCGACAGCACACCCAACGCCTGCAGCAAGCTATACGGCGCGGCCTGGCAGGCGGCAAAGTCGCTGGGCTACATCCGCCTGATCACCTACACCTTACCCGACGAAGGCGGCGCCAGCCCGCGCGCCGCCGGCTGGCGGCTGATTGGCGCGCGCGGCGGCGGCGCCTGGAGCCGTCCCAGCCTCCCCCTCGCCGATACCCCGAGCACCTGCGCCGCCCCAAATGCCTGTGGCAGGCGCCGGGCGGCGCGGACAAAGGGAAGCACCCGGATGCCGATTGATTGCTGCCGCGCGCGCGAGGCCCGGCCATGCTGACCCCATGCCTGCTGACGTTGTCAGCGACATGCCAGGCAACCATCGGTCTTCGAGGTTGCGGCGCAGTTCCCACTGCGTGACCGAGCCAGCTCGCACCGCATCCATCCGCGAGCGGCCACCAGCCTCTGGTGGCGGATGCTTTCGCCTTATCAACCCACCGCGGGGTTACGCACCTTCCCCGCATGCGTGGGCCGGTGTGTCTCCGCTTCATCCCAATGGAGATTCACCATGAACACCACGTCCAACGAGAAATCGTATTTCGACCTCCACGCCTCGGGCATCGGCTACGTCCAGCGTGTCCGTGAAGTGCCCGTCCGGGGCGGCCGCCGTGCGCAGCCGTTCCTGGCTTGCACCATCGCCGCGCTGGTCGGCCCCGCCCGGGACCCCAGCTACCGCTACTTCGACGTCAAGGTCTCGGGTGCCGAGGCCAAGAAGCTCGTTCAGCGCTACATCGGCGTTGACGATCCCAAGCAGCGCCCGCTGGTGCGCTTTCGCCTCGGTGACCTGTGGGGCGATGCGTACATCCGCGACAAGGGTGAGCAGAAGGGTCAGGCCGCCGCGTCCCTCAAGGCGCGACTGCTCAAGGCCGAACTGATCGACCGGGCCGAACTGGCTTCGATCGAGCAGCACGAGCTGATCACCCGCGGCATCGGCTATCTCAATCGTGTGAAGGACGTCACCCCAAAGGCTGGCGACTCGTTCCTCTCTTGCACCGTCGCGGCACTGGCAGGGCCTGTCGATGAACCGGAGTATCGGTACTTCGACACCATCGTCGCCACCCCGGAAGCCGAGCACCTGGTTCGCCGGTGCGTTCAGGCCATCGAGGGTGACCGCAAGGTGCTGATCGCCTTCCGTCTGAACGACATGAAGATCGATCCGTACATCCGCACCAAGGGTGAGCACGCCGGGGAGCCGGCCGCAAGCCTGGAATCGACGCTGGTCCACATCGGTCTCATCAAGATCGACGGCACCCAGGTCTATCCGACGAGCCAGGCGCAACCCGAGGCGCCGCCGGCCGAAGACGCATCCGCGTCCGAAGCCGACGACGCCATCGACACGGCCACCGAGCCCGCCGAGCGCGAGCCCGAGGCGCAAGTCGAAGAGCAGGAGCCGGCATTGGCTGCTTCGTTCTGATACGGCATGGCCCCTCACGGGGCCTTGTCGCTTCTCTTCCCGCATCCGCCGCGTCCCCATGACGCGCGCTTGCGCATTTCATCCCCCGAGTTCCGCGTGGTCTCACCGCCGCGCGGTTGTCGCATTTCTCAAAGGAGATCAGCCATGTCTCTGGCATCCCGTTTTGCTCCGCAATCCCCGATCCTGCGCTCCGATCGTCCACTCTCGGACGACCGCATTCGTGCCGTCGTTCCGTCGATCTTCGCCGACGCTCCGCATGGGAGTCGGTCCGATCGATATGCCTACATACCGACCTCGACCGTGCTGACCAAGCTGCGCCAGGAGGGCTTCGAGCCCTTCATGGTGTGCCAGACACGCGTGCGCAACGAAGACCGGCGCGAGTACACGAAGCACCTCATCCGACTTCGCCATGCGAGCCAGATCAACGGCGACGAGGCGAACGAGATCATCCTGCTCAACAGCCACGACGGCACGAGCAGCTATCAGATGCTCGCCGGCATGTTCCGGTTCGTCTGCCACAACGGCCTGGTTTGCGGTGACACCACCGCCGACATCCGCGTTCCCCACAAGGGCGACGTGGCCAGCCAGGTGATCGAAGGTGCCTACGGAGTCCTCGAAGGCTTCGAGCGCGTGCAGAACGCGCGCGATGCGATGCGCACCATCAACCTCGATGAGGGCGAAGCGGAGGTCTTTGCAAACTCCGCGCTCGCACTCAAGTACGACGATCCAGCCAAGTCCACGCCTGTCACGGAGAGCCAACTGCTGGCACCCCGGCGATGGGACGACCGCAAGAACGACCTGTGGGCCGTCTTCAACCGCGTCCAGGAGAACCTCGTCAAAGGAGGCCTGAACGGACGCAAGGCCAACGGCCGCAATCAGCGCACCCGTCCGGTGCAAGGCATCGACCAGAACCTGCGCCTGAACCGGGCGTTGTGGCTGCTGGCCGAAGGCATGCGCCAGCTCAAGGCGTGATGCCACGCGGACCTCGCCCACCTCGGGCGAGGCCATTCCTCTCATCCACCGGGTGCCGTCGGCGGCCCGTCATTCATCATCAGGAGAACCATCATGGCAACCCCATCGGCTTCCGAGAAATCGGTTGCGCCCATCGTCGTCCCCGGCCAGCTCACGCTGCGTACCATCCGCGGCAAGAACGGCCCGTTCACGGTTGGCCGCCTCGCCACGCACCTCGGTACTTTCGAGGTCAAAGACCCGGAGCTGGAGCAGTACCCCGAAGGCAAGTACGACGGGGAATTCATCATCAGGTACATCTTCCCGAAGTCCTATCCGGTCGGCGGCGGCATGCGGTTCGAGATCCGTGCCAGCCTCGACGGCATGACGCTCAACGGCATCGACAAACTCAGCCGCGACGAAGCCCGCAGCTTCGCCACCCAGGACGTCGATCCGCTCGATGAAGAGCAAGGGGCGCAGCCTGCGACAACGCCGGCCAAGCCGACCAAAGCGTCCAGGCCCGCCAAGCCCGCACCCGTGCAGGCGTCCGCGGACCCGATGGTCGATACCACGCCCTTTGGCGTGGATGCGCCGCCACCTGCTGAGGCTGCTGCCCCCGGCAGCACCCAAGACGGTGACCCCGCGCTCTTCGGCCTGCTGTGGCCGCTGGGCGAGTCCGTGAAACTGGATTCGACCATCGACCGCCGCGCTTTGCGTGCACAGATCGCCCGCCTGGGCGAGCTGGGCTACGCGCTGGACTTCAAGACGCAGGAGTGGAGCCGCCAGGCCGAACTGCAACCTGCGTGATCGTAGACGCCGCATGCGCGGTGTTCTTCATCCACCCGCCGGGGTTCCTTCCCCATGCGGGGGAGGCCCTGGCCATCTTCTGGAGGTCTTCATCATGTCCACCATCGCTTGCGATATCCCCCGCTCCGCGCTGGATGAACCCGCGTGGCGGGCTCTCTGCGAGACGGCAGCCGCACAAGCCACCAAGGGTTGCGGACTGTCTCACGACTACTACGTCGAACGCTTCAGTTCGGCGATCGACGCGCAACTCGGTCGATTGCCGGAAGAACAGCGCGCACAGGCGCTGAAGATCGCACAGGAATGGGACTACGCAACACCGGCCGAACGGCAGGAAACCCAGGACTGGAATGCGGAGCATGGCTACTGCTCGCATGGGATCGAGTTCGGCTACTGCCCGGCCGGTTGTGATCGCGACGATGACGACTGGGGCTGAGGGCAAAGCATAGGTTCCTTCGTCGCACACGCGGCATTCCATCACCCGCTGGGGGTTCTCCCCCACGGGGAGGCTTCCGGCTCCATTCTTCAGGAGGCCTCTCATGGGCTGGTATTTCTCCCCCCAATCGCGGTCTGAATTGATCGCGGAACTGATCGCACCGCAAGTGACCGAGCGCGCCAGCGTCAAGGTCATCGCCCACGCGCTGCGCGGCAACGTCCTCTGGTCCGTCGCGGAAGTGACGGCCAGGGCCGAAGGCGTGCATCGTGATCTCGCACCGGGCCAGTCCCTGCGCTACATCCGTTGCGATCTGCTGGAACGCAGCGGCAACCAGTGGGGCTACAAGCCGCTGGACGAGTCCATGCACCCGTACTACTACTCGTGCCCGTTGAGCTACCTCGACATGGCGCCGGAGCAGTCCGCCGACTGGCGTGCAGGCGTTCGCGCCTACCACGCGCGGCGGCGCACCCCCACGGCATCCACGGCACCCGCCGCGGCGCTGTTGGCCTGAGCCAGGAGGAACCGACATGGACCCGATCCTGGCTGCGCTCCCCGCCTCGCTGTTGAAACTCGTTGAAGGCAGTTTGTCCAACGACGAAGTTTCCTCCGACGAGGAAATGCTGGGGTACTTCATCGACAACGGCCTCACCGAGGAGCAGGCACGGCAGGCACTGACCTACCGCGACCAGTACCTCAACAACATCTACCTGGACGGCTTCACGCCGATCACCGCGGTGGACGAGGCGCTTCACTTCAATCCGCACACCCGGCAGTTCGAGCCGGACTGAGCGACTTTCTCCCACCCCCTGGGGCAGTACTTGCCCCAGGGGGGCGGTGCTGTTCCCGTTCATCCGAGGACACCACCATGCCCGCAAACACTTCTTCCACGCTGTACCGCATCGACGAATGCCCGGACGTGATGGCCGACGCCTGCGTCGGCGATGACCAGGGCAACCTGATCTTCCTGTCCATCTGGGCACGCGACACCGCCGTCCAGCAGTTCCTCGCTCGCCTGACCCTCGGGCGCGACGAGCAAGGACTGGACCAGTTCCACGTCATCACCAACCAGGGCGGCAGCGTCCCGGTGTTCATCGGCAACGTCGATCGACTGGAAAAGCGCATCACGCGCGCCTACCGGCGAACGCTGTTCGGATCGCTCTCCAACGTGTGGCTGTTCGACCGGCGCTGCGTCAAGCCCGACAAGGCCAACGCCAGCGCGCTGGCATTGCTGCCACGCGATAGCGCCCACCGGCTTGACCGCCTGTGGATGCTGGTGCGGGACACCTGCCCGTTGCCGCTGCTCGACCACTGGCGCGAGACCGTGCTGGAACTGCTGCAAACCCGCGAGATGCTGGCCCGCCTTCCGTTCGCCCTCGGGCCACTGGAAGGCCATCGGCTCGCCATCGACGTGCCGGCGCTGACCCTGGCGCTGGGTTCCCTGATCCGCAGTGACGTGCTCACCGCCTATCCCTATCCGGCCAAGATCTGGACGCCGGAAGCGGTAGCGGCTTGACCCACCCTCGGAGGCACGCCTTGGCGTGCTTCCGCCATTCCTTCCCGCCAACCAGGAGACTTCCATGGCCCTCATGTTCCCGCGGCTCGCCCGCAATTTCGCCAAGAACGGTTACTACCCGACCGACGAACCCACGCTCGAAAGAGCCCTCAACGCACTGATGCCCAGCGACGGGCCGATGTGCATCCTCGATCCCTGCGCCGGCGAAGGCGTGGCGATCGCCGAAGCCGCCCATGCCCTCGGGCGCGAGCAGGCCAAGGCGTTCGCCGTCGAGTTCGACGCGGAGCGGGCACGCCATGCCCGCGGCCTGGTCGATCACTGCCTGCACGCGGACCTGATGGACACGATGGTCTCCAAGCAGTCGTTCGGGCTGCTCTGGCTCAACCCGCCGTATGGCGACCTGTCCAAGGACGTCAACGGCAACATCGGCTACCAAGGTCAGGGACGTGCCCGCCTCGAAAAGCTGTTCTATCAGCGCAGTCTGTCGTTGCTGCAATACGGCGGCGTTCTGGTCTTCATCGTCCCCGGCTACGTGCTCGACGCGGAACTGGTCGGCTGGCTGACACGCCACTACACGGACCTGCGCATCTACCGAGCGGTGGAGACGCAGTTCAAGCAGGTGGTGATCTTCGGACGCCGGGTGCGCCAGCGCGAGCTGGCGTCGGATTCGGGCAAGGCCGTGCGCAATCTGCTGCTGCAGATTGGGCTTGGCGAAGTCGAACCCGAGGAACTGCCGAGCGATTGGCCGTTCCTGCCGTACATCGTCCCCGCCAGTCCGGCCGAGCCGGAGTATTTCTTCCGCGTGACGATGGAGCCCGAGCAGTTCGCCGATGAAGTCGGCAGGCTGCAAGGCCTCTGGCCGTCGCTGGACACGCACCTGGGGGCCGCGCAGCAGTCGCTGCGTCCACCGGCGCGGGCCTTGTCCCACTGGCATCTCGCCCTGGCTCTGGCCGCGGGCGCGATCTCGGGGGTTGTGCGCTCCAAGACCGGGCGCGTGCTCGTCGTCAAAGGTGACACCCACAAGGACAAGACGCTCCAGCGGGAATTCACCGAACGGGAAGACGGCTCCATCGCCGAGACCCGCATCCTCACCGACAAGTTCGTGCCCGTCATCCGCGCATGGGACATGACGCCTGGCTCCCCGACACGGGGCGAGGTGCTGACCATCCGCTGATCCACCGGACGCCCGACGTCCCGCTGCACTTCATCGAAGGAGAAACACCATGTTCCCCAATCCGTTCAAGCGGCCCGCGCCGCACAAGCAACCCTTGTTCGCACCGGCCTCGTTGCAGTTGAGCGAGAAGGTGCATTGGCTGGCCCGCCGAGGTCTCATCGACCCCTTGTCCTATGTGCAGCGCCACGTGCGCGGCGACTGGGGCGAGATCGACGAGGCCACCCGCCAGGCCAACGATGTCGCACTCGATCAGGACAACCTGATGATCTCCCAGTACCGGATCACGCCGGAACTGGTGTTGATCGTGAAGACCAGCGAAGACCACCAGACCACGGTGGTCCAGCTTCCCGAAGAGCGCGACCTGATCTGAAGGCACCGCCTCGTCATCCCATCCACCTGACGGAGCCACTTCACTCCGCCAGGGGTGTCGTGGCTCAATAACCTTTCAAGGAGGAGCCCATGGCATCACATCGCATCGAAACCTACTGCCAGAGGCTGGCGTTCCCCATCGGGGCGCTTATCTTCAGCAGAGCCGTTGACCACCTGGTCCGCGCAGGTCGGCTCGACCCGATCCCGTACTTCAGGCGCCACACCCGTGGCGACTGGGGAGACGTCAACGTCCAGCAATGGCAGGCCAACAGCACCGCGCTTCAATCAGGTGCTTCGCTGGAGTCGCACTACGTGATCCACCCAGGGCTGGCCATTCGCATCGTTACCGACGCGCAGCGCAGCGCCACCGTCATCGTGTTGCCGTCCGAGGACTGAGCACGGTTCACCCGCAGGCCACCCAGGCCCGCACCTTCAACCTTCGGCCACGCGCCGATTCTCTTCCCACTCCGGGGCATGCCATTGCCCCGTTGGGGGTGGTGCATGCCCCATTTTCTTTGGAGCATCACCATGTCCCTCGATCTCGAAACCACTACCGCTGAAGCCACGCCCGTGCAGGGCGAACTGCTCGACGCGGAATCCAACCCTCTGACCCTGAGCCTTCAGGATTTCGTCGGCGAGTTCGGCGACGAACTGCTCGACGCCCTCAACAGCGCCAATCCGCCGGTCTATACCGGCCAACCGCAGGCGCACCGGCAAGTCATCGTCGCCAGCCTCAAGCGCAAGCTGTTCCCGGCCCAGGCCGAAGTCGTCCACGCTGCTGCCGAACTGCTGATCGACCGTGGCGAACGCGCCGCGATCGTCAACGGCGAGATGGGCTGCGGCAAGACGACCGTCGGCATCGCCACGGCCGCCGTCCTCAACGCCGAAGGCTACCGCCGCACCCTGGTGCTTTCGCCACCGCACCTTGTTTACAAGTGGCGGCGCGAGATCCAGGAGACGGTAGCGGGCGCCAAAGTGTGGGTGCTCAACGGGCCGGATACGCTCGTCAAGCTCATCAAGCTGCGTGAGCAGTTGGGTGTGCAGCCCACGGGTCAGGAGTTCTTCGTCCTGGGCCGCGTGAGGATGCGGATGGGCTTCCACTGGAAGCCCGTCTTCACCACGCGGCGCACCCGCCACGGCGACGTGGCAGCGTGCCCGGACTGCGGCACGGTCATCACCGACCTCGACGGCGAGCCGGTCAACCCGGTCGCGCTCGAAGCCGAGGAGTACCGCAGGAAGTGTGGCCATTGCGCTGCGCCCCTGTGGACGCTGATCCGCCCGAGAAGCCTGTCCGGCAGCGACCAATCCTCGGCCGTCCTCAAAGCCTTGAAGCGCATCCCGACCATCGGGGAAATCACCGCGCAGAAGCTCATGAAGCGCTTCGGTGATGGTTTCCTTGCCTCGATGTTGGGGGACAACGTGCATGAGTTCATCAACCTCATGGACGGCAACGGCGAGCTGGTGTTTTCCGACCGTCAGGCCACGCGCATGGAACGTGCGATGGCCAGCATGGAGTTTGGCTTCGGTGAGGGCGGCTACCAACCGTCCGAGTTTATCAAGAGATACCTTCCGCAAGGCACGTTCGACCTGCTCGTCGCCGACGAGGCCCATGAGTACAAGAACGGTGGCAGTGCCCAAGGCCAGGCCATGGGCGTGCTGGCGGCGAAGGCTCGCAAGACCTTGCTGCTGACCGGCACGCTGATGGGCGGCTATGGTGATGATCTCTTTCACCTGCTGTTCCGAGCCCTTCCGGGGCGGATGATCGAAGACGGCTACCGCCCGACCACGAGCGGCAGCATGACCTCGGCCGCGATGGCGTTCATGCGCGATCACGGGGTCTTGAAGGACATCTATTCCGAGAGCACCGGCACGGCGCACAAGACGGCCAAGGGCACCAAGGTATCGGTGCGCACGGTCAAGGCCCCGGGCTTCGGCCCCAAGGGCGTACTTCGTTGCATCCTGCCGTTCACGATCTTCCTCAAGCTCAAGGACATCGGCGGCAACGTCCTGCCGCCGTATGACGAGGAGTTCCGCGAAGTCGCGATGGACACGGCGCAAGCCGCGGCCTACCGCGATCTGGCGGGTCGGCTGACCGCGGAGCTGAAACAGGCTCTGGCGCGACGCGATACGACCTTGCTGGGTGTGGTCCTCAACGTGCTGCTGGCCTGGCCGGATTGCTGCTTCCGGTCGGAGACCGTGGTGCATCCGCGCACGCGCAACACCCTGGCGTTCGTCCCGGCTCAGTTCAACGAGTTCGAGATCAGCCCCAAGGAGCGTGAGCTGATCGACATCTGCAAAGAGGAGAAGGCGCAGGGGCGCAAGGTCCTCGCCTACACGGTCTATACCGGCACGCGCGACACCACGTCGCGCCTGAAGGTGCTGCTGGAGCAGGAAGGTTTTCGGGTGGCAGTGCTGCGCGCAAGCGTGGATGCCAGTCGTCGCGAGGACTGGATCGCCGAGCAACTGGACCGTGGCATCGACGTGCTCATCACCAATCCCGAATTGGTCAAGACGGGATTGGACCTGTTGGACTTCCCGACGATTGTGTTCATGCAGTCTGGCTACAACGTCTATAGCCTTCAACAGGCGGCACGCCGCTCCTGGCGCATCGGGCAGAAACAGCACGTGCGCGTGATCTACCTCGGCTACGCTGCCACTTCGCAGATGACCTGCCTGGAGCTGATGGCCAAGAAGATCATGGTTTCGCAGTCCACCTCGGGCGACGTGCCCGAATCGGGGCTCGATGTCCTGAACCAGGACGGCGATTCCGTCGAGGTCGCACTGGCCCGGCAGCTTGTCGCCGCATGACACGTTCCACTTACGGCCCTTCGGGGCCGTTTTTTTTCCGCTCCCGGTAAATCGGGCGCTGCGTGGTTCGCATTGTTTGCTGCCGTTCGTGGCCAGAGCGGCGATGGTGAGGGCTCGATGTTTCAGGACGCCGAGCTATGTGCCCCTCTCCACCCTGGTTTCACCATCCCGAACGCCGCCTGCTGGCGGGATTTCTCGGCCTGCTGTGGTCGGTGCTGGCCGGTGGCTGCGCGACGACGACTGCGCCGGTCGCGCTCGACACCATCGAGGAAGTCTCGGCCGCGCCCGAACCCGAAGCGCCCGAGTACATCCCGGTCGTGCGCTACGCCCGCTACACACTGGTCGAACTGGCACCCATGGCAGCGCAGCGCGACCTGCTGTTGCAGACCATCGACGTGTCCATGCCCGAGGATGCACGCGCCACGGTCGGGGATGGGCTGCGGCACGTACTCAAACGCAGCGGCTACGGCCTGTGCCAGACCGCGCATGCCGTGATCGAACTGTACGCGCTGCCGCTGCCGGCGGCGCACCTGCATCTCGGTCCCATGACCTTGCGCGATGCACTGCTCACCCTGGCTGGGCCGGCCTGGGAACTGCACGCGGATGACCGCGCCCGACAGATTTGCTTCGACCGGCCCGGCGACCGCGTGGCCGTCGAACCCACGCCCGAGCCGAGCGCCGCCGATGCAGTGCAGACCTTCCCGCTGATGCCTTCCATTCCAGGAGGCCAGCCATGAATGCTCCGCAACCTTCGCGGCGCCCGACCGCCGCCGTGGTGGTGCAAAGCCTGCTCTGGCTCTGGCTGATCGGCCTCAGCGTCATCGTGGCGCTCGGCTACCTGGCGATGCGCGACCAAACCGACCAGGACCGGCTGGATTCACGCCTGCAACGCCTGGAAGCGCAGGCGACTGGCCTGGCCGAGACGATCGAGGCTATCCAGCAGCGTCCTGCCGTCGCAACGGCCGCTGACCTCAAAGATACCCGCCAAATCCTGGAAGCGCGCGCCGCCCAGGTGGAGAAGTCGCTGAACGGCTATGCCGCCGCCGACGATCTTCAGGCACTGCGCGCGGAGATCGAGCAGATCAAGACACGCCAGACCGCCGCGCGTGCCGCAGCGCCCGTCCAAGCACGCGCACCAAGCAAGCCCGCCGCCTCCAAGGCCGAACCGCCGCCACTGCCGTTCCGCGTCGTCGGCGCCGAACTGCGCGCCGGCCAGCGCAGCGTGTCGGTCGCGCCGACAGCCGGGGACCTCACACCCGACCAGCTTCAGGTGCTGCTGCCCGGTGATGCGGTCGGCCCATGGCGTTTGCAGGCGGTCGAGGGCAACACCGCGGTGTTCCAGGCCGGCGACCAGACGCGCCGCGTGGCGATCCCCTGACCGGAGCACACCCCATGAAGCCGTCGATCCTCCTTTCCGTACTCGTGCTGGCGTCGGTGCAGTGGCCCGCCTGGGCGCAGCAACCCGCCACGGCACCCGCGCGCAATGCACAGAGCCAGGAGCGCCCGCTGGCCGCCCGCGTGCTGGACGACCGGACGGCCAGCGAATGGGGTCTGCAACGGCAGGAATGGGAACGCTACCGCGAGCTGATGGACGGGCCGCTGGGTATCTACTCGCCCAACCTGGACCCGCTTTCCGCCCTGGGCATCGAGGCACGCACCGACGAAGAGCGGCGGCGCTACGCAGAACTGCAGGTGCAGGTCGAAGCGCGCCGCGTCGAGAAGCTGCTCGCCTACCAGCGCGCCTACGACGAAGCCTGGCAGCGTCTGAATCCGGGCATGCAGCGCGTGAACCTGCCTGATGACAAGCCGGGCGCTGTCGCCACGCGCGGCAGCGGCCGCATGGCGGTGTTCGTCAAGGACGGCTGCGCCGCCTGCGGGCAGCTCGTGCAGCGCCTGCAATCCTCGGGCGCGGAGTTCGACCTGTACATGGTGGGCAGCCGCCAGGACGACGCGCGCATTCGGGACTGGGCCAAGCGCGCGCAGATCGACCCGGCGCGCGTGCGGGCCGGCAGCATCACGCTCAACCACGACAGTGGCCGTTGGTTGGCGCTCGGCCTGTCCGGTGACTTGCCCGCCGCCGTGCGCGAGGTGAACGGCCAATGGCAGCGCCAGCCGTAGCCGCCCGCGTATCGCAGTTCTTGCGCGCACTGGTGCTCGCCGCTGGCCTGTACACCTGCACGGGCCATGCCCAGGAGGTTCCGCCACCGGCCTACCAGCTTGCCGCCCAGCGCGCAGGCATCCCCTCGACGGTGCTCTACGCCGTGGCCTTGCAGGAGAGCGGCCTCCGGCGCAACGGGCGCATCGTCCCATGGCCGTGGTCCCTCAACGTCGCCGGCCAGTCCCGCCGCTTCGCCACGCGGGCCGATGCCTGCGCCGGCCTGCAGCAGGCGATGCGCGCCACGCCGCACACGCGCATCGACGCGGGCCTGGGCCAGATCAACCTCGGCTACCACAAGCACCGCTTCACCAGCGCGTGCGACCTGCTGGACCCGTACCGCAACCTCGCCATCGCCGCCGAGATCCTGAAGGAGCAGCACACCTCCGGCGAGGACTGGCTGCTGGCGATCGGCCGCTACCACCGTCCTGCGGGTGGCGAGCCCGCCGCCCGCTATCGGCGCAGCGTGTCCCGCCACCTTGCCCGCGTGCAGGGCGCACGCCCAACCGCCGCGGTCCTCGCCGCGCGCCAGGAGACCTCCCCATGACGAAACCCCATCCGGCCCATCTCGCATTCACGGTCCTGCTCGTGCTGCTGGCAGGCCTGCCGCTGGCCTCGCGTGCCGGCGAGCCGCTGATCGTGGTCGAGGACCATGGCGGCACGTCGGCGCTGCCGTACTACGAGGCCCTGAACCTCCAGCCGCGCGCCAACGCGCCGGCCCGGCCACCCATCCCGACGCCCCGGGTTCCCGCCACGCCAGCGGACGAAGCCGCGATGCTGCCGGTGCGCAGCACCAAGCTCACGCCCGGCACCGTCGCGCGGCGCGTGATCGAAGCGCCCGGCCTGCGGCCGTTCGCGGTCATCGGCGACGACGAGGCTTCCCGGGCCTGGTTGCAGCGGCGCGGCGCGGCTTTGCGCGAACGCGGCGCGGTCGGCCTGGTGGTCAACGTCGAGACCGTGCAGGGCCTGGCACGGCTGCGTACCCTGGCGCCGGGCGTGCCCCTCGCGCCCGTGGCCGGAGACGACCTGGCCGATCGCCTGGGCCTGCGGCACTACCCGGCGCTGATCACGGCCACCGGCATCGAGCAATGAAGCCATGTCGGGGAAACAGCCGGTCGAGGTTCTGCTACGTCCAGCGGTGGAGCTATACACCGTCGCGGCGTGTGCAGGCGCCGCGTTTCTGTGCCTGGTGGCCCCATGGTCGCTCGCGCTGAGCCCAGCGATGGGCGTCGGCAGCGCGCTGGCGTTCGGCGCCTACGGCGCAATCCGCTATCGCGATGCCCGCGTCATCCTGCGCTACCGGCGCAACATCCGCCGCCTGCCGCGGTACGTGATGACGAGCAAGGACGTGCCGGTCAGCCAGCAGCGGCTGTTCGTGGGGCGCGGGTTCCTCTGGGAGCAGAAGCACACCCATAGGCTGATGCAGACGTACCGGCCGGAGTTTCGCCGGTACGTGGAGCCGACGCCGGCCTACCGGCTGGCGAGGCGCCTGGAGGAACGGCTGGAGTTCGCGCCGTTCCCGCTGTCCCGGCTGCCCGCGCTCACGGGCTGGGACGTGCCCATGAATCCGGTGCGCCCGCTGCCGCCGGTCGGCGGCCTGCCGCGGCTGCATGGCATCGAACCCGACGAGGTGGATGTCAGCCTGCCGCTGGGCGAGCGCGTCGGGCATTCGCTGGTGCTGGGCACCACGCGCGTGGGCAAGACGCGGCTCGCCGAGTTGTTCGTCACCCAGGACATCCGCCGCAAGAACGCCGCGGGCGAGCACGAGGTCGTGATCGTCATCGACCCCAAGGGGGATGCCGATCTCTTGAAGCGGATGTACGTCGAGGCCCAGCGCGCGGGCCGCGAAGGCGAGTTCTACATCTTCCACCTGGGCTGGCCGGAAATCAGCGCCCGCTACAACGCCGTGGGCCGCTTCGGCCGGATCTCGGAAGTGGCGACGCGCATCGCGGGGCAGCTCTCCGGCGAAGGCAACAGTGCCGCTTTCAGGGAGTTCGCGTGGCGGTTCGTCAACATCATCGCGCGCGCCTTGGTGGAACTGGGGCAGCGCCCGGACTACATGCTGATCCAGCGCCACGTCATCAACATCGACGCGCTGTTCATCGAGTACGCCCAGCACTATTTCGCCAAGACGGAGCCCAAGGCCTGGGAGGTGATCGTCCAGATCGAGGCCAAGCTCAACGAGAAGAACATCCCCAGGAACATGATCGGGCGCGAGAAGCGCGTCGTGGCGCTGGAGCAGTACCTCTCCCAGGCGCGCAACTACGACCCGGTGCTCGACGGCTTGCGCAGTGCCGTCCGCTACGACAAGACCTATTTCGACAAGATCGTCGCATCGCTGCTGCCGCTGCTGGAGAAGCTCACGAGCGGCAAGATCGCCCAGCTTCTGGCACCGAACTACTCCGACCTGGCCGACCCACGTCCGATCTTCGATTGGATGCAGGTCATCCGAAAGCGCGCCATCGTCTATGTGGGCCTGGATGCGCTCTCCGACGCCGAGGTCGCCGCCGCAGTCGGCAACTCGATGTTCAGCGATCTCGTGTCGGTCGCCGGCCACATCTACAAGCACGGGATCGACGACGGCCTGCCGGGTGCATCGGCCGGCGCGCGCGTGCCGATCAATGTCCATGCGGACGAATTCAATGAACTCATGGGTGACGAATTCGTGCCGCTGATCAACAAGGGCGGTGGTGCCGGGCTACAGGTTACCGCGTACACGCAGACCCTCTCGGACATCGAGGCCCGCATCGGCAACCGGGCCAAGGCCGGCCAGGTGATCGGAAATTTCAACAACCTGTTCATGCTCAGGGTCAGGGAGACCGCCACGGCCGAACTGCTGACCCGGCAGTTGCCGAAGGTCGAGGTCTATACGACCACCATCGTCTCGGGCGCCACCGACAGCTCGGACATCCGTGGGGCGACGGATTTCACGTCGAACACGCAGGACCGGATCAGCAGCACCAGCGTACCGATGATCGAGCCGTCGCATGTCGTCGGCCTGCCCAAAGGCCAATGCTTCGCGCTGCTGCAGGGCGGCCAGCTTTGGAAGGTGCGCATGCCGCTGCCGGCGCCGGACCCGGACGAAGTGATGCCGGCGGACTTGCAGCAACTCGCGGGGTACATGCGCCGGAGCTACAGCGAGGCCACGCAGTGGTGGGAGTTCACCAGTTCCCCGGCCTTGCAGGATGCGTCCTTGCCCGACGATCTGCTGGATGACGCCGCTCCGGCCGAGCCTGGCGCGGTGGTCACCGGCGCCGAGGACAGCGCAGGCAACGAGGCATCGCCATGAAGGATGCCGCCTCAACCGCGCAACGGGAGCAGAACCAGCGCCAGGGCCTGATCGTCGGCACCATCACCTTGCCGTTCCGGCTGCTCGGGGTGCTGATCGGCTCGCTGCTGTTCTCGATCGTGGTGGAGTGCGTCGGCATGCACTTGTTCTGGAAGGATCAAGGCTGGCGGCATTCCCAGCAGATGCTGCAGTACGAGCTGGGGCACCTGTCGAACCACTTCACGCGCAGCGTGGTCGTGCAGGAGCCAGGGCGTACAGCACACCAACTGGTGGATACCGGCTACGAATGGGTGTTCGTGCGCTCAGGCTTGCTGGAGCGCACGAGCCAGACCGCAGAGCGCGCCCGTGCGCCCAGCCTGGGCAAGAGCCAGGACGGCGTGCGCAACTTCCGCTACTACATCAGCCAGGTCTATGTCTGGGCCGAGAGCTACCTGATCGCCGCAGCCTTCACGACGCTCACGTTCCTGGTGCGCCTGCTGGTCCTGGTGCTCACGCTACCGCTGATCCTTACCGCGGCCTTCGTCGGCTTGATCGACGGGCTGGTGCGGCGCGACGTGCGCCGGTTCGGCGCGGGCCGCGAATCGGGCTTCATCTACCACCGTGCGAAAGCCTCGTTGATGCCGCTAGCCGTGCTGCCGTGGGTCACCTACCTCGCGCTGCCGATTTCGGTGCATCCGCTGGTGATTCTGCTGCCCAGCGCGGCCTTGCTGGGACTCGCGGTGAGCCTGACCGCGGGCAGCTTCAAAAAGTACCTCTAAGCCATCAATCCGGTCATCCGCAGGTTCCTATTGTTTGCGGCCTAAAACAGCCCTGATCTCCACGATCAACCCATTGCTGATCACACAGGAATGGCGCGATGGTGGCTTCGATCTGGCTGCGCGCCGCGCATCGCGGCGTGCCCAATTTTCTCGTGACGGCCCTCGTGCTGGGGCAGTCCCCGATGGCGTTGGCCGAGTCCCCGGCGCAGCGCCAGGAACTGATCGCCGCGCTGCGCCAGCTCGACGCGCTGGAGCGCACCGTCGCGGACAGCGCCGCGCATACCCCCATCACGCCGGGCGAGCGCTACCACTTCGACTACCCGAGGCTGTTGGCTGACCTGGCGCGCGTGCGCGCTGGCATCCGAGCCCATCTCACACCGTCGCGCGCCCAGCCGCGCGACCCCTCCGAACTGGCCGGCGACTACCGCACCGAGCGGGCGTCCGAGCCGCTGCCGGCGACGACTGCGGAGGGCAAGCCATGAACGGCGCACAGGTCTCGGCATTTCAAGCCAACAGCGGCATCGCGCCTTCCGCGATGGCGACCGTCCTGGTCGGCGTCGTGTTCGCGGTCCTGCTCGTGTGGGGCGTCTGGGCCATCCGAACGGCCTACGTGGGGTGGTCCGAGAGCCGCCTCAACCAGCGCCAGTTCCTCGGTGTCTGCATCCGCTTCGTCGCGATGTACCTCGTCCTGACCTTCTTCCTCCTCTCCTGACCTGAAAGGCCTGACCATGCCAAACCGCATCCTCACTTCCCGTCTCGCCCAGCGGGCCGCCGTGGCCCTGGGCGCCACCGCGCTGCCGGCGCTGTCGTTCGCGCAAGGTCTGCCGCAGTTGGAGAACCCGACGCGCGGCACCGGCAACGGCATCATGGAGACGATCCGCAACTACGGCTACGACATCATCATGCTTGTGGCCCTGCTGGTGGTGGCGTCGATGTTTATCGGCGTCTGCTACCACGCCTACGGCACCTACGCGGAGATCCACACCGGCCGCAAGACGTGGGGCCAGTTCGGCCTCACGGTCGCCATCGGCGCCGTGCTGCTCGTGATCGGCATCTGGCTGCTCACCGAAGCCACCGGCATCCTGTAAGTGAGGTCGGTATGTCCGAGCAGCAGCACGTCCGTGCGGACGGGACCGTGACGTTCCTTCCGCATCGGCTCAACCGCCACCCCGTTGTCGTGCGCGGCCTCACCGCCGACGAGCTGTGGATCTGCTGCGGCTTGTCCGGCGCCGCCGGCCTGCTGGTCGGCACGCCGTTGTCCTGGATGTTCCGCACGATCGCGCTGGCGCCGACGTTCGTTGTGCTGGGCGTGGCGCTGGGCGTGTTCATCGGCGGCGGCATCCTGCGGCGCCTGAAGCGCGGGCGCCCCGACACCTGGCTGTACCGGCAACTGCAATGGCGCATCGCCACGCGCCATCCGCTGATGGCGGGCTGGGTGGGCGGCCATGTGCTGATCTCGCGCTCCGGCTTCTGGACCACCCGCAGGTCTGCTTCAAGGGGTGCGCGATGAGCCGCTTCAAGAACGAGATCGCTCACCTGCAGGCGCACATCAAGACGCTTCGCCTGGGTGCCGGCGCGCTGGTCATCGTCGCCCTCGTGATGGGCGGCGGCTGGTGGAGCGCGCCACGCGATCTGACCATCCATGTCCCGCCCGACCTGCGCTCCGGCAGCACCCGGAAATGGTGGGAGGTGCCGCCCGAATCGGTCTATGCGTTCACGTTCTACGTGTTCCAGACCCTCAACCGTTGGCCCACGAATGGCGAGGAGGACTATGCCCGCAACCTCCACACGCTCTCGCCGTACCTCACGCCGTCCTGCCAGGCCTTCCTGCGCGCGGACTACGACTACCGCCGCAGCACGGGCGAGCTGCGCCAGCGCGTGCGCGGCATCTACGAAATCCCCGGCCGCGGCTACGGCGACGACCCTACGGCGCGCGTGCGCACGGTCTCCGATCGCGACTGGGTGGTGACGCTGGACATCACGGCGGACGAGTACTACGGCGCGGAGCAGGTAAAGCGCGCCCTGGTGCGCTACCCGGTGAAAGTCACCAAGGTGGACATCGACCCCGCACGCAACCCCTTCGGCCTGGCGCTCGACTGCTACGACGGCACGCCCCAGCGCATCAGCACCCCGGAACCGACGCGCCCGGCATCCGGCGGTCTGTCTCCGCACGCGCCTCAAGGAGGAAATACCCCATGAAGCACCCTGTACTCATGCTGCTGGGGCTGCTGGCCGTGGCTGCGTTCCCCGCCGCTCAGGCGGTGGAGATCCTGCGCTGGGAACGCATGCCGTTGGCGGTGCCGCTGAAGGTCGGCCAGGAGCGGATCGTGTTCATCGACCGCAACGTCCGCGTCGGAGTGCCTGCGGGCGTGGGCGAACGCCTGCGCGTACAGAGCGCAGGCGGCGCGGTGTACCTGCGCGCCAGCGAGCCAATCGAGCCCACGCGGCTGCAATTGCAGGACGCCGACACCGGCGCGCTGATCCTGCTGGACATTGCGGCCGAGGCGCCCAAGGACGGCGAAGCCGAACTGGAGCCGGTGCGCATCGTCGAGGACAGCAGCACTCCGGCTCGCTATGGCGATCAGTCCAACGGTGCCGAGGCCCCGGCGCGCGCCCAGGACCAGTCGGGTGCGCGGCCGGCGCGGCGCGAAACCCCCATCCCCGTGGTGCTGACCCGCTTCGCCGCGCAGAGCCTTTACGCGCCGCTGCGCACCGTGGAGCCACTGCCGGGCGTCATGCGCATCAACCTGCGCCGCGACATGGACCTCGGCACGCTGATGCCGACATTGCCCGTGCGCGCACTCGCGCTCGCGTCGTGGCGTCTGGAAGACCAATGGGTGACGGCCGTGCGCCTGACCAATACCAGCGCCGGCTGGGTCACGCTTGATCCGCGTGTGCTGCAGGGCGATTTCCTGACGGCGACCTTCCAGCATGAGGCGCTCGGGCCGCACGGCGTGCCCGAGGACACGACCGTCCTGTACCTGGTGACGCGCGGGCACGGCTTGGCGCAGTCGCTGCTGCCGGCCATTCACCGCTTCGACCCAGCCGTGCATCTGCCGCAGCCAGAAGCCGAAGCCACCGAACGCAAGGAGGCCGATCATGCGCAGTAACGGACTCCTGAAGTGGCTGATGATCCCCGTCGCCATCCTGGTGCTGTTCGTCGGCATCCGCCTGTTCTCGGGTGGAAGCACGTCGGCGCCGCCCGCTAGCGATGCCGGCGCCCAGCTCACGCCAGAAGAAATGAAGGCGTTGGGCATCGAAGGCGATACCCCGCGCGACACCGTGGCCACGCTCGTCGCCCAAGTGAAGCAGTTGCGCACCGAGCTTCAGACGGCGCTCTCGGACAACAAGTCCCAGCGCGAAGAGAACCAGCGCCTGCGTCAGCGCGAGAACTCGATCGACCAGCGCATCAACTCTGCGCTGGAGTCCGAGCGCTCCAACCTGCGGCGCGACCAGGAGCAGGCGGCCAGCACGCGCCAGCAGACCGAAGGGCTACTCGCCGACCTACAGCGGCGCCTGGACAGCATTGGTGGGCGCGGTGGCAGCCATGCCGATCTGCCCGTGGGCCTGGGGCTGCAGGGGGGCGACGAGGCCGGGATGGAAGGCGGCATGCGCTGGGTTGAACCGGATGACGCGAAGCCTGCCGAGGGACGCAACAGGGGGCGCGGCACGGCTGGCGGCATGAGCTTCCCGACGAGCTTCGGCCCCGAGCAGAGCACGTTGCAAACCACGGCGGAAACCGTGGCGAACGCCGGGGCACGCGCCGCGGGCGTCAAGACCGCAAAGCCCGTCTATACCGTCCCCACGAACTCCACGCTCATGGGCTCGGTGGCGATGACAGCGCTGATCGGGCGTGTGCCGATCGACGGCACCGTCAACGACCCGTACCCCTTCAAGGTGCTGGTGGGGCCGGACAACCTCACGGCGAACGGCATCGACATTCCCGATGTGGCCGGCGCCGTGTTCAGCGGCACCGCCTCGGGCGACTGGACGCTTTCTTGCGTGCGCGGCCAGGTGCGCAGCATCACGTTCGTCTTCAACGACGGCACGATTCGCACAATCCCCGAGGACCGCGAGGGCAACCAGCAGAACAACCAACAGCGCGACGGCTTGGGCTGGATCAGCGATCCCCGCGGCATTCCTTGCGTCAGCGGCGAGCGGCGCAGCAACGCCCAGCAATACCTCGGCTCGCAGGCCCTGATCACCGCGGCCGGTGCCGGTGTGGCCTCGCTCATCGAGAGTGACAGCGGCCGCATGTCCTATGTCGGCTCGGACGGCTCCATCGGCACCGTGGGCATCACCGGCCAGGAAGCGGTCGGCCAGATTCTCGCGGGCGGTGTCCGGGACATGTCGGCCTGGGTCAACAAGCTCTACGGCCAAGCCTTCGCCGCCGTCTATGTCCAACCCGGCGCCAAGGTTGCCGTCCACCTCGAAAAGCCGCTCGCCATCGACTTCGATCCCGAAGGCCGCAAGGTCGATCACCGCGCAGGAGAAAGCCATGCACTCGAACTTGACTAACCTGGCCCGTGGCCTGGCACTGGCCCTCGCCGTCGCGGTGCTTGGCGGCTGCGCCACCAGCAAGGAAAAGCTGCTGACCCACGGTGACCGCACGATGATGGACATCTGGCAGCAGGAAGCCGGCGACGGCGGTGGCGGTGGCGCAGCCGGGCGGAACGCCGGCCGCCAGCTGCTCGATGCGCGCCAGAGCCTGCGTCGGCCCCTGACCGACGCCGACGTGCAGGCCGCACCTGTTGAGCAGATGCGCTACACGCGCACCGCGCGCAATGAGGTCCACCGCCAGTTCCAGCGTCTGCCCAATCCCGATCTCGTGATGTACGTGTACCCGCACCTGGCCGGCACCGACCCCGTGCCGGTGCCCGGCTACACGACCGTCTTCCCGCTCTACCAGCGCATCCAGTACGCGATGCCGGGCGAGCGCGTGGAGGACTACTGATGCGGTGGAAACTCCCCTGGCCGAAGCTGGCCGGCGTCGGCTCTAGCAACCCGGCCAGCGATGAGCAGCCGGACAGCTGGCAGCGCCACGTCGAGGCCTTGCGCCAGGCCGGCATCCCCGAACCCGGTTCGGCAGTCCACGGCCGCAAGCCAGCGACCCTGGCCGACGAGCAGGCGCTGTACGACGTTGCGCCGTCCTTCGTGGAACTGCTGCCCTGGGTGGAGTTCATGCCCGAGTCGAAATCGATGCTCCTGGAGGACGGCCAATCGGTGGCGGCGTTCTTCGAGCTGGTGCCGCTGGGCACCGAAGGCCGGGAGCCTGGCTGGCTCGCCCACGCCCGCGATGCCCTGGAAAACGCGCTTCAGGACAGTTTCGATGAACTGGACGAGAACCCGTGGGTGCTCCAGCTCTATGCCCAGGACGAACCGAGCTTCGACCAGTACATGCAGACCTTGCGCGATTACGTGCAGCCACGTGCGCGCGGCTCGGCGTTCACCGAGTTCTACCTGCGCTTCTTCGGCCACCACCTGCGCGCTGTGGCCAAGCCCGGAGGCCTATTCGAGGACACGGTGGTCACGCGGCTGCGCTGGCGCGGCCAGACGCGGCGCGTGCGCATGGTGGTGTACCGCCGCGCGAGCGGTCAGGGACAGTCAAACCGCCGCAGCCAGACACCCGAGCAGATGCTGGGCATCGTTTGCGATCGCCTGTGCGGCGGGCTGGCGAATGCTGGCATCCAGGCCCGGCGCATGGTTGCAGCGGACGTTCACGACTGGCTGCTGCGATGGTTCAACCCGCGCCCCACGCTGCTCGGCCCTGGGGTGGAGGACCGGGAGCGCTTCTACTCGCTGGCGCGCTACCCGGACGAGACTGAGGCCGGCGAGATCGAACTGGCGAGCGGGCGGGATTTCAGCCAGCGGCTGTTCTTCGGCCAGCCACGCTCCGACGTGGAGCACGGCACCTGGTACTTCGACGGCATGCCGCACCGTGTGCTGATCACCGACCGGCTGCGCATGCCGCCCGGCACGGGACATCTAACCGGCGAGACCCGCAAGGGCGATGCGATCAACACGCTGTTCGACCAGATGCCGGAAGACACCTTGCTTTGTCTCACGATGGTTGCCACGCCCCAGGATGTCCTGGAATCGGATCTGAACCACCTGGCGAAGAAGGCCGTGGGCGAGACGCTGGCGTCGGAGCAGACGCTCAAGGACGTGCATGAAGCCCGCTCGCTGATCGGCAGCGCGCACAAGCTCTACCGGGGCACGCTGGCGTTCTACCTGCGCGGGCGCGACGAGGCGGAACTGGATCGGCGCGGCCTGGACCTGGCGAACGTGATGCTCAACGCTGGTTTGCAGCCGGTGCGAGAGGATGATGAGGTGGCGCCGCTCAACAGCTACCTGCGCTGGCTGCCGTGCTGCTACAACCCCGGCAAGGATCGGCGCCGGTGGTACACGCAACTGATGTTCGCCCAGCACGCGGCAAACCTGTCGCCGGTGTGGGGCCGTGCCCAGGGTACGGGGCATCCAGGCATCACGATGTTCAACCGCGGCGGCGGGCCGATCACCTTCGATCCGCTCAATCGCCTGGACCGGCAGATGAACGCCCACCTGTTCCTGTTCGGCCCGACGGGTTCCGGCAAATCGGCCACGCTCAACAATCTGCTGAACCAGGTCACGGCCATTTATCGGCCGCGCCTCTTCATCGTGGAAGCCGGCAATAGCTTCGGCTTGTTCAGCGACTTCGCCAGGCGCCTGGGCCTGACCGTGAATCGGGTCAAGCTGGCCCCCGGATCGGGCATCAGCCTAGCGCCGTTCGCCGACGCGCGCCGGCTGATCGAAACGCCCAGCGATGTGCAAACGCTCGATGCCGATGCGCTGGACGAAGACCTGCCACCCGATGCCTCAGCCATGGAGGCGGACGAACAGCGCGACGTGCTGGGCGAACTGGAGATCACGGCGCGGCTGATGATCACTGGCGGCGAGGACAAGGAGGAAGCCAGGATGACGCGCGCCGACCGCTCGCTGATCCGCCAGTGCATCCTCGACGCCGCCGAGCACTGCGTGGCCGAGAAGCGCACGGTGCTCACGCGCGACGTGCGCAATGCGCTGCGCACCCGCGGCCAGGACCCGACGTTGCCCGAGATGCGGCGCGTGCGGCTGCTGGAGATGGCGGACGCGATGGACATGTTCTGCCAAGGCACGGACGGCGAGATGTTCGACCGCGACGGCACGCCGTGGCCCGAGGCCGACATCACGCTGGTGGATCTCGCGACCTATGCCCGTGAGGGCTACAACGCGCAGCTCTCGATCGCGTACATCAGCCTCATCAGCACGGTGAACAACATCGCGGAGCGTGACCAGTATCTCGGCCGCCCGATCATCAACGTGACCGACGAAGGCCACATCATCACGAAGAACCCGCTGCTCGCGCCGTATGTCGTGAAAATTACAAAAATGTGGCGCAAGTTGGGCGCCTGGTTCTGGCTGGCGACGCAAAACATCGACGATCTGCCGCGCGCCGCAGAGCCCATGCTCAACATGATCGAGTGGTGGATCTGCCTGTCGATGCCGCCGGACGAGGTGGAGAAGATCGCACGATTCCGCGAACTCTCGCCGGCGCAGAAGGCGCTGATGCTTTCGGCACGCAAGGAAGCGGGCAAGTTCACCGAGGGCGTCATCCTCTCCAAGAGCATGGAGGTGCTCTTCCGCGCCGTGCCGCCGAGCCTGTATCTCGCGCTCGCGCAGACCGAACCCGAAGAGAAGGCCGAGCGCTACCAGCTCATGCAGCAGCACGGCGTCAGCGAGTTGGATGCCGCCTTCAAGGTGGCCGAGAAGATCGACCGGGCACGCGGCATCGAGTCGCCGGCCCTGGCCCTGCCCTGAATCTGCCGTGCACCGGAGAACGCCATGGAACAGAAACGCTCATCCATTCCGATGCAGGTCCAGGCGTTCCGCCGTCGGCGCTGGCGGGCCCGCTGGCCATGGGCGTTAGGCGCAGTGCTGGTTGCGCTGCTGCTGATCTGGCTCGTGTCCCGTTCGCCAGGCGAGTCCACGCCCCAAACCTCGGCGCCTGTCAGCGAGACGCAGGTGGCCGGGCCTCCTTGGCAGATGGGCAACCCGGCAGGTCGTTTCACGCTGACGCTCTACGCGGACCTCGAATGCCCGTTCTGCCGGTCCTATTTCCCTGTCCTCAAGCGTTGGGTAGCCGGCAATGCGGACGTGGCCTTGCAATGGCACCACCTGCCGTTGGCCGCGCATGAGCCGGCCGCGTCCGCCGAAGCGCGCTTGGTGGAATGCGCGGGCGAAGCCGGCGGCCATCCCGCCTTCTGGCAGGCTGTCGAGTGGGTCTATGTCCACACACACAGCGACGGCCAGGGCTTGCCCGAAGACCTGCGCCACCCCGCCCTGACGCCAGCCATCGAACAGTGCATTGCGAGCGAGCGGCCCGACGCGGCGATTCGTACCCAAACTGCGGAAGCCACGAACAGCGGCGTGACCGCCACGCCGTCGCTGCGGCTGCACGATCGCGAAACCGGCAAGGCGATCCTGCTGCAGGGCCCGATCGAGGGCGATGCCTTGCTGTCGGCCATGGACATGCTCGCGGCCGGCGATCCCGCCGCCACACCCACATCGGAAATGCCTGCCGACGTCGTCGGCGACATGCCCAGGTAGCCCCGGTCTTCAAGGCTACGGCGCAGTCCGCTGCGCTGACCACAACCCCGTTCGCCTCGCATCCTGGCCGCGAACGATCACCGCTGCCGCGGTGATGGATGCACCTTGTTCGTTCCCCAGGAGGGCTTGCCCTCCCAGGGCGAGTGCCCTCCGATCTCACCGTCTGGAGGTTCGCCATGTCTTTCGCCGTCAATGACTCCTGCCTGGAGTCGCTTTCCGCCATCGCTGCCCAACACGAGGACTGGATCATCCAGCAAGCCATCGTGCTGCTGGAGAGACGGGTCTTCAAAGCTGGACCGTGCCTCAGCCAACCGGCCGCTGTACGGGACTACCTGCGTCTGAAACTGGTCGCTGAGCCCAATGAGATATTCGCCGCTGTGTTCCTGGACAGCCTGCACCAGGTGCTGGCCTACGAGCCGCTGTTCAGGGGCACGATCAACGCGACTTCGGTCTATCCGCGTGTCGTCGTGCAGCGTGTGCTGGAGTTGAATGCCGCCGCGGTGGTCTTCGCCCACCAGCATCCTTCGGGCGTCTCCGAGCCGTCCAGCGCGGATCGCATGCTGACCCAGCAACTGCAAGCCGCGCTGGCGCTCATCGATGTGCGGGTACTGGACCACATCATCGTCGGCCAGGGTGCCCCGTTCTCCTTTGCGGAATCCGGCCTGCTGTAGCAATGGCACCGGCTCCTTGATCCACGCGGAGGCTTCGGCCTCCGCTTTTCATTGGCGCAAGACAAGCAGGTATGCGGGCAGTCCGCGATGCGCATTGTTTGTTGGGGCCGCATGGCGTTCGGCGTTTGACTATGGCCCTTGACAACTCTTGGGGGCGCTCGACATGCCAGCATCTTCATCCAGGTTCGCATCGGGCTGGCGAACCCTTGGCCTGGCCGTTGCGCTGCCGGCTTCCCTGGCCGTGTTCAGCCCGGCCAGCTTCGCCGCCGATGTGGTGATCATCACCGACAGCCGTCACCCGGTCAGGACCATGGGTGGCGAGCAGCTGATCGAGCTGGATGAAGCGCCCCGGATCGAAGCGGAGCTTTCTGCGGCGCTGCCCGCCGATCCCGGACAGGCAACAGCCATCGTGAAGCGCCGGCTGAGCCAGGGGGGCGCTGACCTCCAGCGTCGCATCGCCACCGCATACCAGGGCGTTGCCGACGCATGGAGCCTGGGCATCACCACCATTCCGGCTGTCGTGGTGGATCAGCGCTACGTGGTCTATGGCGAGCCTGACGTGGCCCGCGCCATCGCGCGCATCGAACAGCACCGGAGGGCCGAACCGTGATCCGCTCATTCGACCTTCTGCGCCGCATGCGGGCTGCCGTCACCTCCGTGCTGCTGCTCAGCGCCACGGGCAGCTACGCCCTGAACACGGCGACCATCGTGGGTTCAGTGGCTTCGCCCGATTGCCTGGAGTACCGGGTGGTGGGTATCTGCTACTGGCTCTACTGCACCTGGACCGGCTGCACGGTGCGCACGTCCGTCAAGGTCAGGCACTACATCCCCGATGCGGTGGTTTCGTCCTACTCGAACACCGGCGAGAACCCCTGGGTCGAAGTGCGCGCCATGAGCACGCCCAACCCTTCGGCCCAGGCCGGCGGGGACGGCACCACCAATGAAGATCACGAAAACAATCTCGCGAAGTTCAAGAACGCGGACGTCATCGGCCACCCCGGCGTCGAGGTGTTCAACCAGTTCGTCTCGTCCTCGGGCTATTTCTGCGAGGGCGCAGGCACGGCCTTCATGCCGTACCTGCTCAGTACGCTGGACACGCCGGCCTGGCGCTACAACGTACCGGAGATGGTGTACCCGGAGGCATTGATCCCGGGCATGCGCGAGGTCGGCGCGCGCTCGACCCTGAACCTCTGGGGCAACGTCTATCCGCGCGGCGGCTTCCTGCACCAGACGGACGACCACAAGGCCGGTGCCGTGGTGGCCCAACGGGCCGGCGATGTGGTCACGCGCCGCGGGCAGATCCACGTCTATCAGCCGCTGCTCGCCAACTCCCGCGATGGCTACTGGCCGGCCGGCGCGCTGATGGAGGGCGATGCCTCGACCGGCAAGTGGCAGGAACTCACGCCCGTCCTGTCCTCGTCCTGCACGGTCTTCCCGCGCAACGGCTTCCTGACACAGGCCCAACAAGGCGACTACGCCTGGGCGTTGTGGCGGCCCTATGCGTGCTGCGAACGCCGGGGCCAGGTGTTCCTCGGCAGCGTCGATTTCTATTGAGGGTACGGCGATGAAGCGTCCTGAACTGATGAACCCATCCGCCAAGGTTCGCCGCCCGCTGCGCCCCACGGCGCTAGCCGGCGCGCTCGCCCTGGTCTGTGGCCTCGCGTGGGCGCAGGCCGGCTTCCAGACCAGCGGCCCCGTCATCGGCGATGAGGTCATGTACTCGATCGGCGGTGGCAGTGCGGTGTCCATGGGCCGCGCCGCTGGCATGCGTTCGATCGGGGTCGGCCTGGGTTGGAACAGCAACCTCATCTGCGGCGACATGAGCATCCAGACCACGCTGCGCAATCAGCTCAATGGGATCACGAATGGGTTCCAGCAGATCATGAGCAACGTGATCCAGAGCGCGACCAGTGCCGTGGCATCGCTGCCGGCGCTGATCATCCAGCGTGCCGATCCGGGGCTGTACAACCTGCTGACCAATGGTGTGCTGCAGGCGAGGCTGGATTTCGACCGCTCCAAGCTGACGTGTCGCGCGATGGCCGAGAAGATGGCCGAGACGGCGGGCGGCCAGCTCGGATGGAGCCAGATGGCGGAAGGCATGGCGCTGCGCGATGCGGTGTCGAGCACGGATGCCGTATCGGCGATCGAGCAGGCCGAGACGCGCCGCGGCAACGACGGCGTGCCCTGGGTGGGCGGCAGCAATGCCGGCGGCGCGGGCCAGTCGGCCATCCGGGTGGTCGGTGACGTGACGCGGGCGGGCTACAACCTGGTCAACGGGCGCAGCGTGACTGACACGTCCTCCATCGCGCCCGCCAGTTGCGCGAGCCTGTCCTGCCAGACCTGGACGTCGCCGCAGCAGGCGACCGAATGGGCGACGCGGGTTCTCGGGGAACAGGTACAGCGCACGTGTGATTCCTGCACCAAGACCGAGACCGTGCCTGGCGTCGGGCTGACGCCGCTGATCCAGGAGGAGTACGAGACCAAGCTGGAGGCCTTGCAGGAACTGGTCTCTGGGACGCGCAACACGACGTTCGAGAACCTGCATGCAGCCGGCAGCACCTCGCTGCCCATTACACGCGGCGTCATCGAGGCGCTGCGCGACGAGCCAGACCAAGACCTGCTGGCGCGACGTCTCGCGTCCGAGGTCGCGTTGTCGTCCGTGCTGGAGAAGGCATTGCTGCTCCAGCGGACCCTGCTGACCGGCAAGAAGGAACCCAACGTGGCGGCCAACCAGTTGGCGGTCGAGGCCGTGAACCACGAGAGCGACACGCTCGATCAGGAGATCCGCAACCTCAAGACCGAACTTGAACTGCGGCGCGAACTGGCGAACAACTCGCCCATGGCCATCATCCAGCGCCACGGGACGCGCGCGGCCGGCTCGCGCGGCATCTACGAAGGCGACCCGGTGCCCGACCGCCTCGATCGGTTGCAGCGGGGCAACCCGGGAGGCACGCCATGAACGCGGCCTGGCTGCGCCCGCGCTGGCTTTTCAGCCGGCGCGCGGCAAAGGCGCTGCTCCTGGCGGTGGTCATCATCGCCGCGGCCGTGGGCGCCAATCTCGTCGGCATCTACCTCGTCGGCAGCGTTGCCGGCTGGGAGCGGTGGCTGGCTGCCAGCGCGGGCTACTTCCTGGTGTGGCGGCTGTGCCTGTACGGCGCGACGGTCTATGGCTGGGTCTGGATGCGCCGCCGGCTGCTGGCCCGCGAGGAAGACGCGCAAGCGCGGCGACGCCTGGTGCGCAGCGAGATCGCCGGCGTCGTCGCCATCGTGGCGCTGGAAGCCAGCCTGCTGATGCAGAGCTGAAGAGGGAGCCGCGCCATGACGCTTTTTACGACCGACTACCTGGAGTACTACCTGACGCTGGTGTCCTGGATCGTCAACAACGGCATCTGGGCGGTGCTGGTGTCGAGCGGAGTATTCGCGCTGCCGTTCGTCGCCATCATCGTGCAGGAGTGGTTGAAGGCCCGTGCGGAAGGTGCCGACGAAGGCAACAAGGGCGTGCTCTCGGCTGCGCGCATCGAGAACCGGGTCTTCGTCGCCATCGTGGTGGTGATGTTCGCTGGCATCCCGTTCATCGACGTGGACCTCAACACCATCCAGTACGACAGCTCGCGCTCGGCCCAGTGCCAGGTCAGCGTGCCGCAGCCCACGGATACCGGCTGGTCGCAGTCCTTCAGCACCATCAACAACCAGTCGGCGAAGGTGCCGGTCTGGTGGGCTTTCATGCACGCGCTCTCGCGCGCCGTCACGAGCGCCTCGGTGGCGGCGATCCCATGCGGCACGGACCTGCGGCAGATGCGCATGGAGATCGACGCGACCCGCATTGACGACCCGGTACTGGCTCAGGAAGTAGCGGATTTCTCGCGGGATTGCTATGGGCCTGCGCGGGCCAAATTGTTCATGCAGCGCCCTCAGCTTGATGAGCAGCAGATGCACGACGTGACCTGGATAGGGTCGAGGTTTTTCACGGACACGGGCGGCTACTACGACACCTACCGCTCAAGCACGCCGCGCGACGACTGGCCCTACGACAGCACCCGCGATGCGGGGCTTGCACAGGTGGGCAGCGGTGGCGGCTACCCGACCTGCAGGCAGTGGTGGGCCGATGGCGGCAATGGCCTGCGGGCACGCCTGCTGGGACAGGTGGACCCGAACCTGTTGAATCGCCTGGCAGGCTGGGCCGGGTTCCTGAGCAGGGCCGAGGTGGACGACTCGGTGATCCGCGCCATCGCGTCACCGCGGCAACAGAAATTGAACCAGGGTAGCGTCTATACGGACTATGGCGGCCAGATCGACAAGACCTTGCCGAACATCGTGACGCGGGCCACGGGAGACGTTGGGATGGCCGTCGGCGCGATTGCCGCGTTTCCCGCCATGGACGTCGTGAGACAGTCTCTGCCCATGGTCCTCGCCTTGCTCAAGATGGCGCTGGTCATCTGCATCCCGCTTGTGCTGGTCGTAGGCACCTACGATCTGAAGACGGTCGTTACCGTCAGCGTCGTGCAGTTCGCGCTCTTCTTCACGGACTTCTGGTTTCAGCTTGCGCGCTGGATCGATTCGACGATCCTGGATGCGCTCTATGGCTGGGGGTTCGGCTGGAATCGGCCGCACACCAACTTCGACCCGCTGGTGGGGCTGAACAACGCCTTCGGAGACATGCTCCTGATGTTTGTCACGGGCACGATGTTCATCGTACTGCCTACGTTCTGGATCATGGCCTTGGCTTGGGCGGGCGTTCGTGCCGGCAACGTGTTGCAAGGCCTCGCAGGAGCCACCGGAGATGCCAAGGCTGCTGGCGGAAGGGGAGGAAGCATTGCGATCAATGCAGTGTCGAAGAAGTGATCGCTGCTAGTCGTCCTCGACATGAGGATCAATGCGGAAACCGTCGTAGGTGTATAGGCCGAATCCTGCTGGTCCGTTTCGCCACTCTGGCTCGGGCAACTCCTCGCCCAAGTCGGTGTTGCGGGCCATCCAGGCAACCACCATGACGCACACCATCACCAGGGCCAGCCAGAAGGTGGTGTACAGCAGCACCCCGAGCGCAGCCAGCTTAACCATCCACACGAGCGCGGTGGCTCCAGCCGTCGGCATGCCCTTGGAAACCAACCAGTTCGACGCCCGCCGTTCACAGCGCGCGTAGGCACGCCATCCGCGGCCAAAGGCGCGGCCGAGGCGTTCTGCGGTGCTGGTGCGAGTCGTGGTGTTCATGGTCGTCTCCTACTGCTGAGGGATGCCTATTTCAGTTTGGTCCATTTCATTCTGTTTAGGGCTTCAATGTGTTCTCTTGCTGCTTCAGGACGCTTCGTCATCCGGTTCCAACGGGCCAGGGTCGGGCTCCACGCCGATGCGGTATGTAGCAACGAAACGCGGCCAGTCCACATGGTCAACGAGATCGATGTCCTCGATGACACTGACCTTCGCGCTGGCACGCTCGAACAGCGCGATGCTCTTGGCGGGATAGTTGTTGCGCGACGGATAGAGCACCCCGTCGAACAGCACCTGGCCGTCATCTCCAAGCATCGCATGCACCTGGGCCGACACCTGCTGCGTGTGCGTGTAGTCGCGGCTGGCCAACTGCTCCAGGTTCAGGCCGAAGTAGCCCGCCATGACGCCCGGCGCCGTGAGGTCGGCCAGAAGCACGTCGTCCATCACGCCCACTGCGCGCACCATCCGGCTCTGGACTTCTTTCAGCGCGATCGAGCGCTTCGTGTCCGCAAGCCACTGGTGCTTATGAAACACCGACTCCATCAGCGCCGTGGGCAGGTCGCGCCCCAGGTAGAGCACCCCGTAGGCCTGGGCCGGGTCATCGTAGCGATTGGTGCTGCTGCGGCCATAGTACAGCGGGCTGCCCCGATAGACGACGCGGCTCACATGCTGGAGCAGCTCACCGGCATCGATCAGGAACGAAGGCAGCTCGTGGCTCATGGCGATCTCGCTTCAATGCACCTGAACGCCCAGCACGTTGAACACGGCCTCGGCCACGTCGTCGATCGTGCCATGCGTCACCGCATCCACTGGCGAGCGGCCGCCCAAGCCTTCGAGCGGTTCGGACAGTGCGCGGTAGATCGTCCAAGGGTCGATGCCCTCGACCTCCTGAAGCACGGTTTGGGTCAACTGCTGCTTCACCGGGTCGAGCTGCCAGTCGGGCAGTTTCTGGCCTCGCGGCCCCACGTTCAGCGCCAGCAGCCGACGGGCGAGGATGTCCTTGTAGATCTGCTGGCGCGACTTGTCCGCCAGCTTGGCGTACTCCGCGGGCGGCAGGTTGTGCGGCTGGTTGAAGGTTTCCAGCAGCACGGCGCGGCCTCGCTGGACGTCGGTTTCAGTCGGCGCCCAGCGCGTCTCAGCGCGCAGCGCAGCCGTCTTACGCTTCAAGGCGTGCTCCACCGTTTCACCTTCGAGGTTGGCTGGCAGCTTTACCGCCTCCACGCGCTCGTGAATGAACGCCTGCAACTCGGCCGCGAAAGCCGGCGCATCCCGGATTTCGACGGTATCCGCGAAGCGGCGCACATCCTCCACGGTGACACGCGGCAGACGGTCGGCAATGAATTCAATGGCGGTGGGCATGGTCATCTCCCAGGTAGGTTTGAGACAGGACTTACTCTAGTCGCCTTTGTCGCATTTGTCAACTTTGACGCCTAGAGAGCAACCTACCTGGCGAAAACAGCGTCTCCGCAGCATAGGCCGAGGCCAGCGGCTGGTCGCCGCGCAATCCATTCGTGCGGGTTCCACATTGACGCTGGAACCGCAACCCAGGCCCCGCTATACCGAAACGGTTAAAGGCCAAAGGGCCGAAACGGCAAGGGAATGGGGTGCAAGGGGAAAGGCCCTACCTCGAAAAGGCAAAAAGGCCTCCCGGTCGGCCCGCCACAGGACACCCGCATGCTCTCCCTGTTCCAGCGAAAACGGCCCCCGGTCGCCGGCGCGCCACCGCCAGCACCCGCCACCGTCCTCCCGAAAGGGTTGATGCGGCCCGAGTCGGCCGCATCGCTGCTGGCCACCCCGCGCCGGCAGAAGCTGCTGGAGCACATTTGGCAGCGCACCTCGCTGTCGCGCAGGCAATTCGCCACGCTGTACCGAGCGCCCCTGGAACGCTACGCCGAGCTGGTCCAGGCCTTCCCGGCCTCCGAGGCGCATCACCATGCCTATCTGGGCGGCATGCTCGACCACGGCCTCGAAATCGTCGCCTACAGTCTGAAACTGCGGCAGTCCCATCTGCTGCCCATCGGCGCCAGCCCCGAAGACCAAGCGGCACAGTCCGAAGCCTGGACCGCCGCCGTCGCCTACGCCGCGCTGCTGCACGACATCGGCAAGATCGCCGTCGATCTGCACGTCGAGCTGGCCGACGGCAGCATCTGGCACCCTTGGCACGGCCCGCTGCGCCAGCCATACCGATTCCGCTACCGCGACGATCGCGAGTACCGCCTGCACAGCGCCGCGACAGGTTTGCTCTACCACCAACTGCTCGACCGTGAGGCCCTGGACTGGCTCAGCGGCTATCCGTCCCTGTGGGCACCACTGCTCTACGTCCTGGCCGGGCAGTACGAGCACGCCGGCGTACTGGGCGAACTTGTCGTGCAGGCAGACCGGGCCTCGGTGGCCCAGGAGCTGGGCGGCGATCCGGCCCGCGCCATGGCTGCGCCCAAGCACGCGCTGCAGCGCAAGCTGCTCGACGGGTTGCGCTACCTGCTCAAGGAACAGTTGAAACTGAACCAGCCGGAAGCCTCCGATGGCTGGCTCACCGACGATGCCCTGTGGCTGGTGAGCAAAACGGTCTCGGACAAACTGCGTGCGCACCTGCTGTCCCAAGGCGTCGATGGCATCCCTGCGAACAACACCGCGGTGTTCAACGTCCTCCAGGATCACGGCATGTTGCAGCCGGCGCCCGACGGCAAGGCTATTTGGCGCGCGACCATAACCAGTTCCACCGGCTGGTCCCACTCGTTCACCCTGTTGCGCCTCGCTCCTGCGCTGATCTGGGAATCTGGCGAGCGACCGACGCCTTTTGCAGGCACGGTAGCGATCGACGCGGCAGTCGCCGAAAACGACGCCGAGGCGCCGAAAATGCCGCCTGCGGCCATGGCGAAGGCAGCCCCGAACGGTCAGAAACTTCCATCTTGGGAAGGCAGTAGTACCGTCACCGCCTCACCGCCTAAGGCCCAGCCCGTGTCCGATGTCATGGAGGACATGCTGGCAATGGTGAGCACGAGCGGCTCGCCTGGTGCCGAGCAGGATGTGGAGCCGGTTGCACAGAGAAGCTACCCCGCAGACCCCAGCACTCCTATGCCAGCGACTGCCGCAGTGCTTCCTTCGCCACCACCATCTACTGCTAAACCACCCCTAACAGCAGCGCCCCCGTCAGGCGAACATTTCATGATGTGGCTGAAACAGGGAATTGCTTCGCGCCGGCTCATCATCAACGACGCAAAAGCGCTCGTGCATTCCGTGAATGACACGGCCTACTTGGTCAGCCCAGGTGTGTTCCAGCGCTACGTCCAGGAGCACCCTCATGTCGGCACGCTGGCACGGCAGGACAAGATGCCGGATTGGCAGTGGGTGCAGAAGCGCTTTGAGAAACTGGGGTTGCATCGAAAGCACGACAGCGGCTTGAACATCTGGATCTGTGAAGTCACCGGGCCGCGCAAGTCCCGGAAGCTGCATGGGTATTTGCTGATCGATGCGAATTGGTTGTTCGATGCAGTACCACCCAACAATCCTTATCTCAGAGTTACGCAAGAGATTTGAGCATGGAGTCCTACGTGGCGGTGAGATACGGTAGAGTTCGCCTTGGTAGGTTAGCGGCTAGCCAAGGTGTCCAGCACAAAGTCAGCGCGTTGCGCCACTCTGATCTTGGGCAACCGCGATACCGCATAGCCCAGCGCTGGATAGGTGCGCTGAAGCCGCTCGAATTCAGCCCGCGCTTCATCCATGCTGTGACGGCGTTCTTCGTCCTGCACATAGATTTCAGGCCACGGCGGGGCCAGAAAGATGCGCGAGTGGTAGCGATGCGACTGGGCAATCGTGTCCAGAATAGTAGTGCCGTCCAGTGCCTGGGGTGCTGCCGCCGCGTCGATCAGGCCACGGTCGAAGAACACCCATTGCGTATTGCTGCGTGGCGCATTGGCATGGTTGTCTAGCGCAAGGTCGATGGCCCCGCGCAGGAAGGCCGTCATGTCGAGCCACGGCAGGGCCTGGCCGCCCGTGCGTGTTTGTTCCTGAACGATACGCCGTCCAGGCTCCTCAATTACGGCATCCCTGGATTTCCATTCAACCCCCACAAACGAGAACGACGATCAACTATCTCCTGAAAGGCCATCAGCATCCATCAAGGCCAGCATGCCAACAATGAGTGCGTGCATGCCCTGTTGAGTTCGGCCTCCATCTCGGCTTCCTCCGTCGCACGGTCTGCATCCACGACGGGTTCCCGTTCGGCGACCGAGTACACCGTGTCGGCCACGGCAAGGCAGTGGAACGCCACGGTGGTCAACAGCCAGCGCGCATGCTCCATCGATATGCCGTAGGCCTGAGCGATGTGGCGTTGGTGGCCGACGATCTTGTCGAGCATGGGCTGGGTCGCCGCCAGACGGCGGATCACGTTGGGTACGCCTTGCCGTCGCCAAGATGCTTGGGCTTGAGCATCGGCGTCTCGTGGGCGTGCAGCACCACGTGGCGACGCAGTTCGTCATCCAGCGCCTTTACCATCGGCTGCGGTTGCGCGCCGCACGCACCGACCCACTGTGCCAGCGTCGAGCGGGCAACAGTAAGTCTGATGCTCTTTGCGCATTCAGATGAATGCATTACGCCCATACGAAATCCGAAATCAGCTCGGCCGCGCACAGCAGATGGCAGTTGTCTATGGCTGTAAATGCGCTTCCCGCAGAGCCATGTCCTCTCTCAGAATACGCTGGATCTCCAGTATCGCGGCCGCGCTCTGTTGCACGCTGTGCCCCGAAATAATGACTTTCTCGGACTGTGCGCCGGGAAGATGTGCGCTGCGATAAGGCACAAGACCGTCATCGGAATCATCGAGGGCCACTTCGGAATTGGCTTGGGCCACGATCGAGTGATAGCGCACCTGGGATGAGATGGGAAAGCCCGCCGCCGTACGCACGAACGGATCGTTTTCGTCGAGATTGTTCACGCTATTGGGAATGGTTGCCAGGCTTTCACGGCTGCTGGCGGCCGCATTGGGTGCCAGTGTATGGGCGAGTTCTTCGAGCACCGTAATGGGAAAGCGGATAAATCCCGCCATCCAGCGCCCCAGGCGTCCACCCGCGACCGATGTGCCCCGATGAGGCGCCGCGATGAAGATGGCACTGCTGACATTCGGGAAGGGCTCGAAGCGCAACATGGGATCAATGCGCCTGATCTGCTGCGGCGTCAACCGACTGTGATCCGCAGCCAATTGCACCAGCGATTGATCGGTTGACGACACCATCAACCGCGCGATGACCCCGCCCATGCTATGCCCCACCAGCACGAGGTCGGACGACGCCGGCGCTTGGCCGGATGGGTCGAAATGCGTCAGCGTCTCCCCGAGCGCCCTGCGAATCATGGCGTGGTTCAACGCGACAGGCATGTTGGTCGGGTAGTAGACCTGCCAGATCTGGTAATGCTGGCGCAGGGCCTCATCGCCCAGGATTTCGTTGGCGAGTTCCACCCAGGCTTCAGGGCTGCTGGCCAGTCCGTGCAGCATGACGATGATCCGCCTGTTCGGATCGTAGGGCTGCATCAAGTAGACGTGCGGGCGGTCGATGCCACCCTCGCGCCCGAGCAGGCTGCGCAGCGACTGGCGGTTGAAATTGGCACGGGCCAGCCATACGCCATAGCCGGCCGTGAAATTGGCCGCCAGCGGCACACGTTGGCCGCGCAGCATAATGGCCGATTCCACATAGGGGTCATGCACCGTCAGACGGGCTGTACGAGCATGCAGCACACTGTCCAAGTTGTCTCCGTCGGGATGCAGCAGAACCGTCATGGACGGCGCGGGCATCTCGCTCCAGGGCAGCGGTTGCTGATCATGTTTTGCCGCTGGGCGACCACCCCGAGATGGGACGGCGCTCAGGGACTCGTCCGGAATGACCGCCACAAGCTCGGCGCCAAAGCCGTCGCGCCGGTAGAGGCTACGCAATCCACGGAAAGACAGGGACGAGGCTGGCAGGAGTTCGGCTGGCACCGCCGTAGTGCCCGGTAAGCGCGCGCCGCGCATATCCAGCTTCAGTTCCCAGCCTGCAATGTTCCAACTGGTCTGGTCGGGCAACTGCGTCGGCATTTGTTGCCGAACTTCGAACATGCCGGTGGCCGCATGCTCGACGGCATAGTTATACCAATCCCGCACTTGGGTCTGGCGATCCTCGAAGGCCCGCTCTCCCGGAGTATGGTCACCAAGGAACAGATAAGCATAGGCATAGCGAATCGTCTCAAGCCAGGCGGCTTGCTGCGCTGAACCGGGCTTCATGGCCTGAGCCTGCGCCAGCCATAGTTCGGACAGTGCAGCCAGGCGTCTATCCGTGGCAACCCCCGTCACGGTAGCCAAGGCCTCCGCGCACTCCGAGGAGATCGGCTTTGCGCATGCCTGCTCATCCAATGCCGCCACCCTGATGGTCTGGACAGTCGCATCGCTGAGCTTGCCACGTGTCAGGATGTCGCCGCGCTTGAGTTCGATGGCCTCCCTGGCAGGTAGCGTATGAACTTCAACCACTGGGCCGAACTCGCGCAGGATCGAGCAGCCCCCCAGCAGCAGCGGAGCAAGAGCGGCGCATGTAATGAGAAGGCAGGCCTGCGGGAACCTCATGGATTCACCTCGTTGGCAGGGATGCCTGGCACGCCTTGTCGAATCGACATCGAGAAGTCATCCTCTGACACATCGGAAGCAAGGGCACGTTCGTTGATATGCCCCAGTGCCTGCAATTCATCGTAACGATAGCCAGGCGTCAATCCATGCATGTCGTAGACGTACCGCGCAAAATATCCAGACAGCAGCAGGCGATAGTCCATTGGCAATGCGGGCGCAATGACCCGGGCCAGCTCGAATACGATGGTCGTGCAGTTACTGGTTAACGTGTTGTAAAAGCGCGGTTTCTGCCGCAGTTCATTGGCCGCGTTCAGAAACTCCAGAAACAACGCGCGGGCACTCGCCTGATTCATCTGCAAGCGATAGAGATAAACATCTTCGCCTCGCGCGTTGCTGCGCGTACGCACAATGTCTCGCTCATCGGCGGCTACCAGGATCTGCTCGAACTGACGGAAGAATCCTCCTACCGCCGAGAAGGACTCATGGCGTTCCTTGCGAATTTCCAGCGAGAACACCACGCGTTCACCGCCATCGAAGCCGAACGACACCAGGGTGTGGGCGATGTGCGGCCCCATCCAGTAGGAAAGCACCAAGTCGGCGCTGCGCAGACGATCCAGGTCGTATGTGCGGCTCTCCCACTGCGGGGTGTAGTCGGTTTCGCTGCGCCACTGGAAGTTGCGCACATTATTCAGGTGAACATGGTTGCCGTCGATCCTGGCCTCCAGCAACTGAGCGACATCGTCAGCCCATACACGCTGGTGTGACGGCTGCAGCGTCCCCCACCACATGAGCAGGGAGGCGGCTGCGATCACAAATGCGAATCCGGCGATGTTGCGATTGCGCCGCCCAAGCAAGCCCGCCCGCGACAAGACAACGGTCACACCCAACGTAGACCACATGGCAATGACGAACCATCGCACCACCGAAGGTCCCGGCATCTGATGCCACAGAGCCAGCGCACCCCACACAGTCAGCAGCAGTACCACAAAGCCGATCGCCAAGCCTGCAAGGGCGCGCAGGACTATGTGCATCACTCCGCTCATTGAGGCTGCAAAAGCTCAAGCAACAGTTGCCGGTGCGCATCCCGTAACTGCACCAGCGAGATGGAAGGACTGCCCTTGGACAGCATCGAGGAACTCAGCCACAGCACTGCGGGCGCGAGCGCCAACGGGAAGAAGTGTTCGGTCAAGACGCCTGGGCGAATGACGCCTCGGCGTATGTTGCGGTGGATGATGGTCTGCGCCCGCTCTTTCAGCCCGAGCGCAACTTCGTTGTGCCAACGCTGCACCAGCTCTGGAGTTCGGGCGCTTTCGGCCAGAAGCAGCCGGTAGATCGACATCGTGGCAGGGGAGCTAAAGGTCGCGTATAGGCGATCCAGGTAGACATCTACCAGCTCTGGCAACGTCAGATCTTCATCCGGGAGCCAGCCCTGGAAATCGCAAATCTGCTTTGTCGTACGTTCGAGCAAGGCATGAAAAATTTCTTCCTTGCTTTTGAAGTGGGCGTAGATGCCAGCCTTGGACAAGCCTGCGCATTCCGCCAGGCGCTCCATTGACACGGCGTTGTACGTCCGATCCGCGAATTCGACCAAGGCCGCGTCGAGTATTTCTTCTTTTCTGGCGGCAGAGGACAGGTAGCGGCGCTTGTCGGGCGCGTCATCTTTCTTGGGTAGCATTCAAAGGCTCTGTTCAAAGATCTGAGGGGTGTTCCCACGGGCCGGTCACCGGCTCTACCAGAAATCAGGGCCTTCCTTGAACCCAAGCCGGCAGCTCGAATTGATCTGCGTCAATGACCGACGAGCCCGCTGATTGCGGTTCCCGCTGATTGCGGTTCCCGGATTGTAACGTATAATTAAAAACAACCGTCCAGTGGTTTGTTTTCAAATTTCACGATGCAAGCCAACTCAGAGGCGCGAACGAACCCGGCACATCGGGATGTGACACAGGAAGAGCACCTAATCAACCAGCCAGGGGACACGGGGATGCACATATCAACAAGGAGATGAAGTGGACTTGACAGCACTTGCAAGCAGGAAAAGAAGGCCTGCGGACATCGGCCACGAACTCCGCATTGCGTGGGTGGCAGCTATCCCCTCCTCTGCAACCAGACCCTCTTCAGCCCGATACCCGTACGGAACGTGACCATGCCCCCAGCTTCCCTGTTGTTTCCTGCGTTCAGCTTGCGCACTGCCTCGTTGGCCCTGAGCGCCGTCGTCTTGACCGGCTGCATGTCGCTCGCTCCGGCGCCAGACACCCCGCCGCTGCCCGTGCCCGAAGCCTGGCCTGCGCATCTTGGATCAGGCACCGACGGCGCCCACGCGGGAGAGCTTGCCTGGCAGGCGTACTTCACCGACCCCTTGCTGCAACGCCTCATCGAGACAGCGCTGGAGAACAACCGCGATCTGCGCCTGGCCGCGCTGCGTGTCGAGGAAGCCAGCGCCGCATTCCGCATTCAGCGCTCGGATCGATTTCCTGCCGTGGGCGTGGGTGCCCAGGGTGGACGCGCCCGCGTCCCTGGCGATCTGAACATGTCGGGCCGGTCGCAGGTGGGCGGCGAATATCGGGCCGAGGTGGGTTTGAGCACCTGGGAGCTGGATCTGTGGGGCCGGGTCCGCAACCTGGAAGACGCCGCCCTGCAAAGCTGGCTGGCTTCCGACGCGGCCCGCCAGGCCGTCCACCTGGCGCTGATCGCCCAGGTGGCCGACGGTTATCTTGGCTTGCGCGAGATAGACGAACGCGTGGCTATCGCCCGTCAAACCGTCGCGACCCGCGAGGAGTCCTATCGCATTTTCCGGCGCCGCGTTGAAGTCGGCTCGACCTCGAAGCTGGACCTCACTCAAGTCCAAACTTTGCTGAACCAGGCTCAGGCGCTGCTAACCCAGCTTGAGCAAGCACGCGCCACGCAACTGCACGCGCTGGCACTGCTGGTAGGTGCCGATCCTGGCCCGCTGCCCACCAAGGCACCCTTCGATGAAACAACGGTGCTGGCCGAACTCCGGGCCGGCCTGCCCTCGGAGCTGCTGGTCAGTCGCCCGGACATCATTTCCGCCGAACACCAATTGCGTGCCGGCGATGCCAACATCGGCGCGGCCCGTGCGGCGTTCTTGCCGCGCATTGCGCTGACCGGCAGCTTCGGCACGGCCAGTTCCGATCTTGACGGCCTGTTCGATTCCGGCAGCCGCGCCTGGACCTTCATGCCTACCTTGTCGCTGCCCATCTTCGATGGCGGGCGGCGGCGCGCAAACTTGGAACTGAGCGAGGTGCGCCGCGACATCGCCGTCGCCGGATACGAAAAAACCATTCAAACGGCCTTCCGCGAGGTGGCCGATGCGCTGAGCGCAAAGCACTGGCTGGCTGAGCAGTTGACGATCCAGAGAGCCAACCTGGAAGCGCAAAGCGAACGCGCACGCCTGGCCAAGTTGCGCTACGACAACGGCTCGGCCGCCTTCTTGGAAGTGCTGGATGCCCAACGCGATCTGCTGGGAGCCCAGCAACAACTGGTACAGGCGCGCCGCGCGCTGCTGTCCAGCCAGGTGGCGCTGTATGCCGCGCTCGGCGGCGGCACCCTCGCCGCAGCCGGCGAGGCACAGGGTGCGGCCTCGACTCCCGCTTCCACCCCATCAACCCGTTAAGGCACGCCGAACCCATGACTGTCTCCCCCTCTCTCAAGAAAAAACTCCTGGTCGCTTTCGCTGCAGCGGTTGTTGCCGCGCTGGCCTGGTGGAGCTGGACGAGGTTTACCGACAGCGGCCCGGGCGAAGGATTCGTCAACGGCAATGGCCGCATCGAAGCCACCGAGATCGACGTGGCCACCAAACTTCCCGGCCGCATCGAAGACATCCTGGTGCGTGAAGGCGATTTCGTCACAGCCGGCCAGCCACTGGCCAAGATGCGGCTGGAAACGCTGGAAGCGCAGCGCGACGAGGCCCTGGCCATGCGTCAGCAGGCTGAGCATTCGGTGACCGCGGCGCAGGCACAGGTGGCGCTGCGTGAAGCCGACGTGACTGCCGCCTTGGCTCTGGTTGGTCAGCGCGAGTCCGAACTGGACGCCGCGCAACGGCGCCTGACACGCTCCAGCACGCTGTCGAGTGAGGGAGCCGCCTCGATCCAGGAACTGGACGATGACCGGGCGCGCGTACGGGGCGCCCAAGCGACCCTCGCGGCCAGCAAGGCACAGGCCGCCGCTGCCCGCGCCGCGGTCGAGGCCGCCAAGGCGCAGCTCGTCGGCGCGAGGTCCAGCGTGTCCGCTGCCACGGCCAGCATCAACCGCATCGAAGCCGACATACGCGACAGCGAACTGCGCTCGCCGCGTGACGGTCGGGTGCAGGTGCGGGTGGCGCAACCCGGCGAGGTGCTGGGATCGGGCGGACGCGTCCTGAATCTTATCGACCTGTCGGACGTCTACATCACCTTCTTCCTGCCCGAGACCGTGGCCGGCCGCGTCGCGCTGGGTTCCGAGGTCCGCATCATTCTGGATGCCGCGCCGGAGTTTGTTATTCCAGCGAGCGTTTCCTTCGTCGCCAGTGTGGCGCAATTTACTCCCAAGACGGTAGAAACCGCGAGCGAGCGGCAGAAACTGATGTTTCGCGTGCGCGCGCAGATTTCGCAGGAGTTGCTGCGTGAGCACCTCAATCAGGTCAAGACCGGGTTGCCCGGCGTGGCCTGGATCAAACTCGACGCCAATGCCGAGTGGCCTCAAAACCTCTCCGTTCGCGTGCCGGAGTAAGGTATGAGCCACAGTGCGAGTGCGCAGCCCACGACCGTTGCAAGCGTCCGTCAGGTGCGCTTGCGTTACGGCGACGTCATCGCCCTGGATGGCATCGATCTGGACATTCCCGCCGGACGGATGGTCGGCCTGATCGGCCCCGACGGCGTGGGCAAATCCAGTCTGCTCTCATTGCTGGCGGGTGTGCGCATCATCCAGGAGGGCACGGTCGAGGTGCTGGGTGGCGACATGGCCAGCAAGGCCCATCGCAAGCAGGTATGCCCGCGCATCGCCTACATGCCGCAGGGACTGGGCAAAAACCTGTATCCGACGCTCTCGGTCGAGGAGAATCTGCAATTCTTCGCGCGCCTGTTCGGTCATGGCGCCGCAGAGCGCCGCCAGCGGATCGACGAACTGACTCAGGCCACTGGCCTGTTCAAATTCCTGGAGCGCCCGGCAGGCAAGCTGTCCGGGGGCATGAAGCAAAAACTCGGCCTGTGCTGCGCGCTGATTCATGACCCGGATTTTCTGATTCTCGATGAGCCGACGACTGGCGTGGACCCGCTGGCGCGCGCACAGTTCTGGGATCTGATCGAACGCATCCGCGCCGACCGCCCCGGCATGAGCGTGATCGTGGCTACCGCCTACATGGATGAGGCACAGCGCTTCGACTGGCTCGCCGCCATCGACGACGGCAAGGTCCTCGCCACCGGTACGCCGAAGGAATTGCTGGAGACAACAAACAGCCCGAACCTGGAAGAGGCATTCATCCGCCTGCTCCCGGAAGAGAAAAAGCGCGGACACCAAGCGGTTGTCATTCCGCCTCTGCCTGAGGACGGCGCGGACGATATCGCCATCGAAGCCGAGGGGCTGACCATGCGCTTTGGCGACTTCGTTGCCGTCGACAGCGTGTCCTTCCGCATCCGGCGCGGTGAAATCTTCGGCTTCCTCGGCTCCAACGGGTGCGGCAAGTCCACGACGATGAAGATGCTTACCGGCCTGTTGCCGGCGAGCGAGGGTCGGGCCTGGCTGTTCGGCCATGAAGTGAACCCGCATGATCTGGGCACCCGCCGCCGCGTCGGCTACATGTCCCAAGCGTTCTCGCTCTACAGCGAAATCACGGTACGCCAGAACCTGGAGTTGCACGCCAAGCTCTTCAGTGTGTCCCCGGAGGACATTCCTGCTCGCGTCGATGAGATGGTGGAGCGCTTCGGGCTGGTGGACGTCATCGACAGCCTGCCGGCCAGTCTGCCTCTGGGCATACGCCAACGCCTGTCGCTGGCTGTGGCCATGGTGCACAAGCCAGAACTGCTGATTCTGGACGAACCGACTTCGGGCGTCGACCCGGTGGCGCGCGATGCGTTCTGGCGACTGCTCATCGAGCTGTCGCGGCGTGACCGGGTGACGGTCTTCATTTCCACCCACTTCATGAACGAGGCAGAGCGCTGCGACCGCATGTCGATGATGCATGCGGGCAAGGTGCTCGACAGCGACGTGCCCGCCAGACTGGTCGAGAAGCGCGGCGCCAAAACCCTTGAAGAGGCCTTCATCGGCTACCTCGTCGAAGCCGAGGGCGGCACGGCGGCGCCGGCCAGCCAGCCCGGGGCCGCCGATCACGAGGAGCAACCATCGGCGGCGCCCGCTGAACACGGTGGGCACCGCTCTGGCGGTTTCAGTCTGCAGCGAATGTTCAGCTATCTGTGGCGCGAGACGCTGGAATTGCAGCGGGACCCGGTACGCGCCACGCTGGCGCTGGGTGGTTCGCTGCTGCTGATGTTCGTGATCGGCTTCGGCATCACCATGGACGTCGAGGACCTGAGCTATGCGGTGCTCGATCGCGACCAGACCACGCTCAGCCAAAGCTACACGCTGAACCTGGCCGGCTCGCGCTACTTCACAGAGCACCCGCCTATCGTCGATTACGAGGATCTCGACCGGCGTATGCGCAGCGGCGAACTGTCGCTGGCCATCGAAATCCCCCCTGGCTTCAGCCGCGACGTGTTGCGGGGCCAGAACGTGCAGATCGGCGCCTGGCTCGACGGCGCCATGCCGGTGCGCGCGGAAACCGTCCAGGGCTACGTTCAGGGCATGCATCAGCACTGGCTGCTGGTACAGGCCAGCGAGCGCAGCGGCGCCAGCGCAGCCGGCAATGCGAGCGTCGAGACGCGCTTTCGCTACAACCCCGATGTCAAGAGCCTGCCCGCCATGGTGCCAGCGGTGATACCTCTCTTGCTGCTCATGCTGCCGGCCATGCTGACCGCGCTGGCGGTGGTGCGCGAGAAAGAAACCGGGTCGATCACCAATCTGTACGTGACGCCGGTGACGCGCACCGAGTTCCTGCTTGGCAAACAACTGCCCTATGTCGGCCTGGCCATGGTGAACTTCCTGCTGATGAGTCTGCTCGCGGTCACCCTCTTTGGCGTGCCGGTCACGGGCAGCTTCTTGACCCTGTCGCTGGCCGCGCTGGTCTTCTCCTTCGCCGCCACAGGCATGGGGCTGCTGGCCTCGGCCGTCACGCGCAGCCAGATCGCCGCCATGTTCTTCGCCATGATCGGCACCATCATTCCTGCCACCCAGTTCGCCGGCCTGATCGATCCGGTGTCCTCGCTCGAAGGCTCCAGCAAGTTCATCGGCGAGATCTACCCCGCCACGCACATGATCTCCATCAGCCGTGGCGTTTTCAGCAAAGCGCTTGGCCTGGCCGACGTGACCGGGCCGCTGTGGGCGATGCTTTTGTCGGTCCCGGTCATCCTCGGCGCAGCCGTTTTGCTACTCAAGAAGCAGGAGCGCTGAGATGAGCAGAAGAAACCTGGCCAATATCTACGACCTGGGTGTTAAGGAGCTGTGGAGTCTGTGGCGCGATCCGATGATGATCGCGCTCATCGTCTACGTGTTCACCGCGTCGGTCTACACCTCGGCCACGTCCATGCCGGAGACGCTGCACAACGCCCCCATCGCCATCGTCGACGAAGACAATTCGGCGCTCTCCCAGCGGATTGCCTCGGCGTTCTACCCGCCGCAGTTCACGCCACCGGCCATGATCGACTATGGAAGGGTGGATCCGGGCATGGATGCCGGGCAGTACACCTTTGCCCTGGTCATTCCGCCCAACTTCCAGCGCGACGTGCTGGCCCGGCGCTCGCCTGCGTTGCAGCTCAACGTTGACGCTACCCGCATGAGCCAGGCATTCACGGGCAGCGGCTACATTCAGCAGATCGCCATCGGCGAGGTCAATGAGTTCGTCAAGCGCTATCGCGGGGCTGAGCCACTGCCTGTGGATCTCGCATTGCGTGCGCGTTTCAATCCATCGCTAGACAAGGCCTGGTTCGGCTCGGTGGTTCAGATCATCAACCACATCACGCTGCTGTCCATCATCCTGACTGGCGCGGCGCTGATCCGGGAGCGCGAGCACGGCACCATCGAGCACCTGCTGGTGATGCCGGTCACGCCCGCGCAGATCATGCTTTCCAAGATCTGGTCGATGGCCCTGGTCGTGCTGATCGCCTCCTTTCTGTCGCTCAATCTCATGGTGCGCGGCGTCCTGGGCGTGCCCATCGAGGGCTCCATTGCGCTGTTCTTCGCCGGCGCGGCGCTCAGTCTGTTCGCCACCACCTCGATGGGCATCTTCATCGCCACCCTGGCGCGCAACATGCCGCAGTTCGGCATGTTGATGATGCTTACCATCATGCCGCTGCAGATGCTGTCGGGTGGCACCACGCCGCGCGAAAGCATGCCCGAGATCGTGCAGAACATCATGCTGATCGCGCCCACCACGCATTTCGTGGAACTGAGTCAGGCCATCCTTTACCGGGGCGCGGGCCTGGAGACGGTATGGCAGCCCTTCCTGGCGCTGGCCCTGATCGGAACGGTGCTGTTTTTCCTGTCGTTAGCACGCTTTCGCAAAACCATCGGCCAGATGGCCTGATCGTTTTACCGCCCGAGTGGGCATTTCAACCCAAGCAAGGAGTTTGACCATGAGCAATGAAACCATCCCTCTCAATCTCTTCAAGGCGAACCTGGAACTGCAGCTGCGCATCCAACGCCTGATGCAGGAAAACGGCCAGCAATGGCTGGAGAACGCCACCCGCGCGGGCAAAGACGGCATTACCGAGTCCGGCGCCGAAATCGAAAGCCTGCTCAAGGCGAAGAACTGGCAGGAGCTGGCAACGCTGCCCGCACAAGCCTTCTGGCGTCAGTTTCAGCACCACGTGGGCGGCGCGCAGGCACTAACGCAAGTCGCAATCAAGAATCAGACCACCTTCACTCAAGGCCTGCAGCAAGCCATTCAGGACTGGCAGAAATCGGTCACGCAGGCCGTAGGCCAGGCAGATGCGATATTGCCGTTCCAGGATATTTTCAAACAGTGGGGAGCTGTGTGGGCCTCGGCACAGGACAAGGACGCACCAAGCCAGACGGGTGGCCGCAATGCTGGCTGAACAACGGACTGCCCTGGTTACCGGAGGCAGCGGCGGCCTGGGCGAGGCCATCGCCCGGGCCTTGCACCACGCCGGTCATACCGTGCTCATCGTCCATTCGCCGGGCAACGCCAGCATTGGGGCGTGGCTGGAAGCCCAGGCGGGCGAAGGTTACAACTTCATCGCCTACGGCGCGAATGTGGCTGACCATGCCTCCTGCCAGGAACTGGCCGGCCTCATCCAAGCAGACGGTCACCACATCGACATTCTGGTCAACAACGCCGGCATCACGCGTGATGCCACGTTCCGCAAGCTGAGTTACACCGATTGGGATGCCGTTCTGCGCGTCAATCTCGATTCTGTATTCAACGTCACCCGACCGTTCATCGACGGCATGCTCGAACGCGGCTGGGGGAGGATCATCAACATCTCCTCCATCAACGGCTCGAAGGGGCAGTTCGGCCAGACCAACTATTCCGCCGCAAAAGCCGGTATGCATGGCTTCACCAAAGCCCTCGCGCAGGAAGTAGCGCGCAAGGGCGTGACGGTCAACACCGTCTCGCCGGGGTATCTGGATACGAAGATGGTGACGAGCATGGCCGAAGACGTGGTCAAGCAAGTGGTGGCCGGAATTCCCGTGGGCCGCCTGGGACGGCCTGAGGAAGTCGCCGCACTGGTGGCATTCATCGCCAGCGAGTCTGCGGGATTCATGACCGGCAGCAATGTATCGATGAACGGTGGCCAGCATATGTACTGAGTGAGGAAGGGCCAGCAAGACGATGTGCCTGCGGCCCCTTGCCATTCAATTTTTCAGTTTCATCACAGAAGGAGTGCCCATCGCCATGAATCGAGACACCACGACATCACCAGCGGCCGATTGGGGGCAGTTGCTGTGGGACCCGTTGCGACTATCGGCGATGGCAACCGAGTATGCAGTGGATGCCTGGCAGCGATCCATTCTGTATGCCGACGTTCGCCGCCAACGCGGCAACCAGTACCTGGAGCATTTGCAGGAGCAGACGCCGAACGTACTCGACTTCGCCTCCGAGGTCATCATGTCCGGGCTGGACCTTCCGCAGCCGGTCAACTATGGCCTCGTACGCATCCTGCCGCCAGCCGACGCGCCGGCCGATCCCAAGAAGCGGCCGTTCGTGGTGGTCGATCCCCGCGCGGGCCACGGCCCAGGCATTGGCGGCTTCAAACCCGATAGCGAGGTCGGCGCGGCCCTCAAGGCTGGTCATCCCTGCTACTTCGTTGGCTTTCTGCCCGATCCCGTTCCCGGCCAGACCGTCGAAGACGTCATGCGCGCCGAAGCGGCCTTCGTGCGCAAGGTCGGCGAGCTGCACCCCGACAGCCGCGGCAAGCCTGCGGTCATCGGCAATTGCCAGGCAGGCTGGCAGATCCTGATGGCAGCCGCCGTCTGGCCCGAACTGTTCGGGCCGATCATCGTAGCCGGCGCGCCGCTGTCCTACTGGGCCGGTGATAACCCGATGCGCTACGCGGGCGGCCTCACTGGCGGTAGCTGGTTGACGGCATTGACCAGCGATCTGGGCGCCGGCCGGTTCGACGGTGCCTGGCTGGTACAGAACTTTGAAAACCTGGACCCGGCCAATACGCTGTGGAGCAAACAGTACAACCTGTACGCCAAGGTCGACACGGAAGGCCCGCGCCACCTGCAGTTCGAGAAGTACTGGGGCGGCCACGTCTTCCTGAACGACGTGGAGATGCAGTACATCGTCGACAACCTGTTCATCGGCAACAAGCTGAGTACGGCCCAACTGGTGACGTCCGATGGCGTGCGCATTGACCTGCGCAATATTCGCTCGCCGATCGTGGTGTTCTGCTCCTATGGGGACAACATCACTCCACCGCCCCAGGCCCTGGGCTGGATCACCGACCTGTACCGCAACGACCTGGATGTGGTGGGACATGACCAGACCATCGTCTACGCCACCCATGACAGCATCGGGCATCTGGGCATCTTCGTCTCCGGGAGCGTCGGGCGCAAAGAGCACCAGGAGTTCGCAGCCAACATCGACATCATCGACGTGCTGCCAGCCGGCATCCACCACATGCAGATCGACGAGCATCACGACGACGCCCAGGAAGGCGAACCAGCCAGTGACGCCTACCTGACCCGGATTCGCCGCAGCAACATCGATGAAATCCGTGAGATCGTTCGCCCCGATCCCGAGAGCGATCGCCGTTTTGCCGCCGCTGCGCGGATCTCCGAGGTCAACCTGGCCTGCTACCGCAGCTTCGTGCAGCCATGGGTCCGAGCCCTGGTCACGGATCAGGGGGCGAAGTGGCTGGAGCCGCTGCATCCACTGCGCATGGGTTATGAATTGTGGTCCGATCGGCACCCGCTGGCCGCCGCTGTACAAGAAGCGGCGCAACAGGTGCGCGAACATCGCCAGACCGTCTCCGAGGCCAATCCTTTCCTGCAACTGCAGACGGAGTTTTCCACCGCCGTCGAACAGATGCTGGATCAATTCCGTGATTGCCGCGACCAAATCTACGCACAGGCCTTTGACATGCTGTACAGCCTGCCGCTGGTTCAGGCCATGACAGGACAGAGCCTGCACGACGATGCGCCGCCGCGACCCCATCCTAGCGAGACGCCCGAACATCGCCAGTATCTGGCGCAAGAGTTGACACGGCTCGAAGCGGATATTCACAACGGCGGGATAACCGAAGCCGCCATACGGGCGCTGTTCTTCGTGCTCGCGGCGCGTGGGGAGGCCGATGAACGGCATTTTCGGCACGCAGAGGAACTGGTGCGCCCTCATTTGACAAATGACTTCGACATGCAGGCTTTCCGCCACCTCGTGCGTCGGCAGGCTTTGCTCATGAGGCTCGATGAGGACGCCATGGTGTCCGCCATCCCCGGATTGCTCAACGGCATAGCGCCTGAGGACATCCGACAGGTAGCGGGAATGATCGTGCAGGTGATTGGCAGCGGTGATGTGCTGTCCGCACACGAGCAAACCCGACTGGAGCAGGTTTCCACCCTGTTCAAGCGGGCGGCGTGCGAGGCGCAGGCGGCTTCGGCGCCCGCCGTGATAAGTCCCGCCACTGATACCTCCGCTACGGTCGTGGACGCGAAGTCGACAACCGCCATGCCACGCTCTGCCAGTGGCACATCCGCTGCGGTCGAGGATGCGAATGCGGCGCCAGCCATGCCGAGCTCCGCCAGTGACACCTCCGCTCCGGCCATAAACACGACCTCCAAGACATCCTCTCCAAAGCCTAAGGCGCCTCAGAAGAAAACTGCTACGCAGAAAACTGTGTCCAAGACGCCAGCCGCCCCGCGGACAAGTCAAACACGGCGAGGGAAAGGCAAATGACGACGTCCTCCGCACCGGTCGATGGCGCCGCCGACGCATTGCAGGTTCTGCGCAACCGAACCTTCGACGAGATCGCCATCGGCGACAGCGCCAGCCTCGAACGCGCGTTTTCGTCGCAAGACATCCACATGTTCGCGCTGCAATCGGGCGATGTGGATCCAGAACCTGCTGTGTCCTCAAGCGCTCGGGGCACCACGGAGGCCATTTGTGCAAACGCCCTGATCTCGGCTGTGCTGAGCACACGCCTGCCGGGGCCTGGAACCCGCTATGTCAACCAGAATCTGTGCTTCCTCGGGGCCGTTCGACCCGGCGACAGGCTGACCGTGCGGATGCAGGTGACCAGCAAGGACACGGCCAACCACCATGTCACGCTGGCCTGCACCTGCACCAACCAGGAGGGGGTAGCGGTTTTCCAAGGCCAGGTAGAGGTCGTGGCGCCCACCGAACGCTTGGAACGAACGCGCACCGTGTTGCCGGAAATCCACCCGGATGCGCAGGGCCGCACAGGCCTGCAAAGCCTGCTGGCGCATGTCGCGCACTTGCAACCGATTCGTGTGGCTGTCGTCCACCCCTGCGATTCTCCCAGCCTGTCCGCTGCGCTCGAAGCACGCCATGCGGGACTGATCGAACCGGTGCTGGTCGGGCCACAGGCGCGGCTGGAGGCAGTCGCCGCGGAGGCCGGGCTGGATCTGGCCGACGTCGCCATTGTGGACGCACCCCACAGCCACGCCGCCGCGCAGCAAGCCGTCGCCCTGGCGGCCACAGGTGAAGTCGAAGCCCTGATGAAAGGGAGCCTGCATACCGACGAGCTGATGTCCGCGCTGGTTTCGACTGCGGCAGGGTTGCGCACCAAGCGTCGGGTCAGCCATTGCTTTTTGCTACAGACACCGGCCTATCCGCGCCCGTTCATCGTCACCGATGCGGCGATCAATATCGCCCCGACTCTGGAACAGAAGGCGGACATCATCCGCAACGCCATCGAGCTGGCGCAGGTAATCGGCGTGCGCGAACCCAAGGTCGCGATCCTGGCCGCGGTCGAGACGGTGAGCCCGACGATGACGGCCACGCTGGACGCGGCGGCGCTGTGCAAGATGGCTGATCGCGGCCAGATCACTGGCGGCCTGCTCGACGGGCCGCTCGCCTTCGACAACGCGGTCTCCATCGCCGCTGCGCGTACCAAGGGGATCGTCTCCGAGGTCGCCGGGCAGGCTGACATCCTCGCCGTGCCTGACCTGGAGAGCGGCAACATGCTTGCCAAGCAGTTGATCTTCCTGGGCGGAGCAGCCAGCGCCGGGATCGTCCTTGGAGCCAAGGTGCCGGTCATTCTGACCAGCCGTGCCGACTCGCGCGATACGCGCATCGCCTCATGCGCGATTGCACTGATGCTGGCCCATCACTATCGGCTGTCGCCCCCTTGAGCGGACTTGTTAGCAACTTAACCACCCCTTTGGAGAAAACACCATGCAGTATTCATTCTCTGGCCGCGTAGCCCTGGTCACCGGTGCAGGATCCGGCATTGGCGAGAGCATCGCCCGGCTTCTTGCGAGCAACGGTCTGAATGTCGTGGTCTCGGACGTCAGCGCCGACAATGCGCAGCGCGTCACCAGTCTCATCAACGCCGAGGGCGGCCACGCCGTGGCCAATGTGGCCGACGTGGCACGCATCGATGAGGTCCAGGCTGCCGTGGCCTGCGCGGTCGATGCGTTTGGCGACCTTCATTTTGCCGTCAATAACGCCGGTATCAGTGGCGACCAGAGTCCTGTGGGGGAACTGGACCCTGCCGCCTGGAGCCGGGTGATCGATGTCAACCTGAACGGCGTGTTCTATGGCCTGCGCCATCAGATTCCCGCCATCCTGCGCTCTGGAGGCGGCGCCATCGTCAACGTCTCCTCCATCCTCGGAGTGGTGGGCGACGCAGCGAACCCCGCGTACGTCGCAGCCAAGCATGCTGTTACCGGGCTGACCCGCTCGGCAGGACTGGCCTATGCGTCCAAGGGAATCCGGATCAATTCGATTCATCCCGGTTACGTGCGTACGCCCATCCTGGATTTCCTGGATGAATCGGCCCTCCAGAAGGCCGTTGACCTGCATCCGATCGGTCGTCTGGGTACATCGGACGAAATCGCCCATGCCGTGGCGTTTTTGCTGTCGGAAGGAAGCAGCTTCCTTGTGGGCACCCAGCTCATCGCCGATGGCGGCTACACGGCGCGCTGAGTCTGAAGACGATGAGACAGCAGACACCCCCGCACACCTCGGCGAAGTCGCGCGGACGGCGCGCAGAGAGGACGACCTGATGGACGTCACCATGGCCCGCTCCGGGCGCCGCGAACACGGACTGATCCTTGTGCTGAACTGCGGTTCATCCAGCATCAAGTTTGCGGTGTTCGATTCCTCGGCCGCGCCACTGCCGCGTCAGGCATTGTGGAATGGCAAGGTGCAGGGAATCGGCGGCGCCAACCCGGATTTCGGAGAGACCGGAGTTGCGCCGTTCTCGATCGAACTGGACACGGCACATCCGTATCGCGCCGCACTGCGCCTCATCCGCGATCGTGTCAGCCGGCGGCTCGACGGCCGCCACGTAGGTACGGTCGCCCACCGTATCGTCCACGGCGGCAGCAAATACTCCATGCCCGTGCGCCTGGACGCAAATGTCCTGGCCGACCTCAAGGGCTACATTCCTCTGGCCCCGCTGCACCAGCCATTCGCGCTCGAAGCCGTGGAGATCCTGCTGCGGGAGCAGCCAGATCTGCCACAGATGGCTTGCTTCGACACGGCCTTCCACCACACTTTGCCCCAGGTCGAGAAGATCCTGCCGTTGCCCTATGCCGCATGGGAGCGCGGTCTGCGTCGGTACGGGTTTCACGGCCTGTCGTATGAGTACATGGCAGTGGCCTTGCCCGAACGCCATGGCGACGCCGCGTGCGGGCGCACCGTCGTTGCCCACTTGGGCAGTGGCGCCAGTCTGTGCGCCATGCAAGGACTCAAAAGCGTGGCCACCACCATGGGCTTCTCCGCGCTTGACGGCCTGATGATGGGCACCCGCACCGGCGCGCTCGATCCGGGTGCGGTGCTCTACCTGATGGAAGTCGAGAAGCTCTCACTAGAGCAAGTGGGGCGCGTCCTCTATCACGAGTCCGGCCTGCTCGGCGTTTCGGGAATCTCGGCCGAGCCGCGCGTCATTGTCGGGCACGAGAACGATGCAGGCGAAACGGGGGAGCGAGCGCGCTTGGCACTGGCCCTTTACGTGCGACGCATCGTGCGCGAGATCGGGGCCCTGGTCGCCGTGCTGGGCGGTCTGGACATGTTGGTGTTCACGGCGGGTGTCGGTGAACACAATGCGTTCATTCGCGAGCGCATCTGTGCGGCGCTGGGCTTTCTGGGCATTGCCCTGGATACCGACGCCAACGCCAGCCACGCAGCGACGATTTCCACCGACCACAGCCAGGTCCTCGTGGCGATCGAACCCACCAATGAAGAGTGGATCGCCGCCAACCATGCGCTGTCCGGCCTGGACAGGGAGAAGGTGCGATGAAGATCGATGCCTTCCATGGATTCACGCTCGCCATTCTGCTGTTGTTCGTTGGCAAGGGCTTGGTAGCGCGTTCGGGCATCTTGCGTCGATACAGCATCCCGGAATCCCTGGTGGGCGGCCTGGCCTGCGCCTTGGTTGTCTTCCTCCTGTACTACGGGATGGGGATCGTTGTCAGTTTCGATCTGGAAGCGCGCGACGCGCTTCTGCTGTACTTCTTTGCCGCTATTGGCCTGAGTACCGACGCCCGCACACTGCGCCATGGTGGACGGCCCTTGCTGATCCTGTCGGGGCTGGCCATCGGGTTCATGGTGCTGCAGAACCTGGCCGGGATGGAGACGGCCCGCGCCTTCGGGCTGGATCCGCGCGCCGGGCTGATGGTGGGTTCGATTTCCCTTACCGGAGGCGTGGGCACCACCTTGGCCTGGTCCGACTACTTCGTTGAAACCCTCGGCATTGCACAGGCGCAGGAACTGGGGTTGGCGGCGAATATGATCGGCCTGATCGCGGCCTGCACCATCGGTGGCCCGATCGCAAGTCTGCTCATGCGCAGGCATCGGCTTCGAGCCTCCGGAGACAGCGCCCTGGAAATTGGCACACTGCACAGCGATGAGCAGCATGCCCGCCTGGACTACTACGGCCTGCTGCTGGCATTGCTCTGGCTCAACTTCGCCTTGATGTTGGGATACGGAATCAATGCCTTGGTCGCGCGTACCGCCGTCACGCTGCCCGCCTTTGTGGGCTGCCTGCTGGCCGGAATTCTCCTGCGCATGGCGGCCGACTGGATGAGGCCAAGTGGGCGCGGACGTTTATGGAACTGGCCGAGCATGCAGCCAGGCATCGCCCTGGTTTCCGACATGTCATTGGGCCTGTTTCTGACCATGGCGCTGATGGGACTCAGGCTCTGGGAACTGCAGCCCGTGCTCGCCTTCATCACGGCGGCGATGCTGGTGCAGATTGCCTTGGTCATCGCATTCGTTTTGCTGATTGTTTTTCGGGCAATGGGCAAGGATTACCAAGCCGCCGTGGTGTGCGCGGGTTTCGGCGGTATTGCGCTGGGATCTACCGCCACTGCCATCGCCAACATGACGGCGGTGACTCGGGAGCATGGTGCGGCACGCGAGGCGTTCATTGTGGTGCCCTTGGTATGTGGGTTCGTCATCGATATTGCGAACGCACTGGTAATCAGCCTGATGGCCGGTTAGGCGAAGCGAAACAGCGGAGCGAGCTGGCAGATGGATACATCGCTGACGCGCTGGCGAGGCGTCGTCGCCCAGGAAATCGCAATCGACTCCCGTTTTCAAGCAAGGGGCTCTTTCTACTTGTGCAGAAATAGAGGTAATACGCTTTGACGAATAAAAAGAACGGCAATATCGACTCAGCCATCAATCCGAAGTTGGATGGGGATGCCCATGTCGCTTGGGCACAGGCTTGGTCGTCTATTTCGCCGGAGACATCGTTGCTCGCGTGGGTGGACTGGGCGAGCCATTTAGCAAACAGTCCTGGCAAGCAAGCCGAGCTTTTGGCGTTTGCAGCCTCCCTGTCCGAGCAATGGATGGCCGTATTGAAGAAGAATCCGGCCAACCCGGACCGGGGAGCCACCGCTCCTGACCGGTCACCTGTCAATGACCGCCGCTTCAACGATCCTGCATGGGATCAATGGCCCTACGACCTTTTCCGCAGTTCATTCGTCAATCAGACCAAATGGTGGGAGCAGGCCACGCAGGGGGTGTGGGGAGTGGATCCGAAACACCAACGCCTGCTGGCGTTTGGCGCCAAACAGTGGCTGGAAATGCTTTCGCCCGCCAACGCTGCGGTTTTCAACCCCGTTGTCCTGAAAAGAACCATCGCAGAGCAAGGCGCCAATCTAGCGCGGGGGACGTCCAACTTTCTCGACGACTTGCGTCGGCAACTATCCGGCCAGCCTCCCGCGGGAACGGAGAACTTCGTCGTTGGGCGCGACGTAGCGGTCACGGAAGGAAAAGTCGTTCTGAGAAATCGACTGATCGAACTGATTCAGTACACGCCCACTACCGAGAAAGTCCATCCCGAACCGATCCTGATCATTCCTGCCTGGATCATGAAGTACTACGTACTGGATCTGTCACCGCATAACTCGCTGATACGGTATCTGGTTGCGCAAGGGCATACGGTTTTTTGCATCTCCTGGAGAAATCCGGATGCTGAGGATCGAGATTTGGGCATGGATGAGTACCTGGAGTTCGGCCTGCATGCAGCGCTGGACGCTGTGACTTCCGTCGTCCCCGGGCATGGAGTCCACGCGGCTGGTTATTGCCTGGGCGGAACGCTACTGGCCATTGGTGCTTCAGCCATGGCGCGTGATGGCGATACGCGGCTGGTGTCGGTAAGCCTGCTTGCCGCACAGACGGACTTCAGCGAACCGGGCGAGCTGAGTCTTTTCATCAACGAGAGTCAAGTGGCGCTGTTGGAAGCCAGCATGGCTCAAACCGGTTATTTGACCTCCGACCAGATGAGCGGAGCTTTTCAGCTACTGCGTTCCTACGATCTCATATGGTCTCGCATGATTGACGAATACCTATTGGGCGATCGCCGGGCAATGACCGACCTGATGGCTTGGAATGCCGATGGGACTCGCCTCCCCGCGAAGATGCATTCGCAGTATCTCCGACGCCTTTACCTGAATAACGATCTCAGCGCGGGGCGTTATCCCGTCACGGGTCGCCCCGTTTCAGTGGGAGACATCGCTGTACCGGTGTTTTGCGTCGGCACTGCCTCGGATCATATTGCGCCTTGGCGCTCGGTTTACAAGCTGCATCTCCTGTCTTCGGCCGAGCTGACTTTCGTGCTGACCACTGGAGGACACAACGGCGGCATCGTGAGCGAGCCCGGCCGAGGTAACCGCCAATATCAAATCCATACCCGCGCGGCCGGTGATGGATACATGGCGCCGGATGAGTGGCAAGCGACGATGCAGACGCATCCGGATTCCTGGTGGCCCGCATGGTCGGCGTGGCTGCGAGAGCGTTCCGGTGATGTTGTTGCGCCTCCGCTCATAGGTGCTGAATCCAGTGGATACCCCACTGTTTGCGACGCCCCAGGGGAATATGTACGCAACTGAATAAGCGTATCCCGCGTCCGCTATTGCGACACGGTATACGCAATATCTGTTCGTCATCCCGTTCTACTCTGATAACTGGAGACATTCATGTACTCAAGAATCCTGGTTCCGCTCGACGGAAGTCCTACTGCCGATTTGGCGCTCCACCACGCTGCGGTGCTGGCACGCCTGAATGGCGCAACCATCGTCTTGCTGCACGTCATCGAGGAGATGAAGCATAGCAACGGCTTCGAGAGGCCGAGGATCTATATTGAAGAAGTGAGGCCGGGCTTCCTGGCGGCCGGGCAGAAGCTGCTGGACGAGGCGGCGCTGCGGCTGAGGCAGGGAGGCCTGGTGGTTGAGACCGTCCTTCTGGAAAGCAACGGCGAGCGCGTCTCGGTGCTCATCGCTCAGCAGGCACTGACTACTCAATGCGAGTTGGTGGTGTTGGGTACCCACGGACGCCGGGGCGTGGACAGGCTGCTGATGGGAAGCGATGCAGAGCAGCTCGCTCGCATCGCACCAGTTCCAGTGATGCTGGTGCGCCAGTCCCAATCGGTCATTGTGACTGCAACCCCTGGGCAGGGTGGCACGCCAGCGTGATGAAAGTTCAGTCCAGCGACCCCGCTGAATGGAGGCTGGAAGTCGCAGCCTCCTTGCTGCTGCTATTGCTGAGCGCCTCCGCACAGGCCCAGTCCTGCCACCAGGACAACCCGCTGCGCTCAACGGGAACGCTCAATCTGCGGATCGACAACGACATGTTCGGCGGCATTGGACAAGATCAAGGCTACTCCAATGGATTTCTCGTCAGCTGGGTCTCCCCCAACCTTGTGGACTATCGCGATGACCCTTGCCTACCCCGTCTCGTCCGTGGGCTGAATCGTTTTCTCACGGTGCTGCAACCCGAGGGTTTTGACGAACAGAACATGACCATCGGCTTCGGACAGATGATGTACACCCCCAGCGACAAAACGCGCAGCGATCTGATCAAAGACGACCGCCCTTTCGCCGGCGCAATGATGTTGAGCTTCGGCTACAACGCGCGGCGCGGCGATACGCTGCGTACCTCACAAATCCGCGTCGGTGTTGTGGGCCCCTCCTCCTTGGCCAGGCAAACCCAGAACTGGTGGCATGACACCATCGGCGTCGACAAATTCAATGGCTGGCGACACCAACTGCGCGACGAGCCTGTGCTGCAGTTGCTGCACGAACGCCGAACACGAGTCTTCAGGCAAGAAGACGTCAGCGGTTGGGGCTGGGATCTGACCCGCCACTGGGGTGGCAGCTTCGGCAACTTCGCCACCTACGCGAATGTCGGTGGAGAACTGCGCTATGGCCTACGCCTGCCGGACGACTTAGGCACGGCACCGCTACGGCCTGCCGGAGAGAACACCTCGCCCGTGCGCACGACCGCTGGCAGCAACTGGAACGGCCACCTCTTCGTGGCGCTAGACGCTCGCTGGGTTCTGCACGACATCACGTTGGATGGCAATACCTTCAAGTCCGGCCATAGCGTTGATAAGCGGCCACTCGTGGCGGATGTCGGCTACGGCGTCGCGATTACCCAAGGCAACTGGCGCATCGCGATAGCCCGCTACCACCGCACACGCGAATTCCGGGGACAAAAAGAAATCCCGGTCTACGGAACGATCACCGTAGGACGGCGATTCTGATGCAGATCGATTCCTTGAACGCCATGCAAGCCACTCTGTTGCTGTTCATGACAAGAGCCTGGTTGCTTGTGGAGCTACCACGTCGACGCAGTACTGCCAATGCCGTCGTCATTAGCCAGTTGGCAAGGTGAACACAGCGAGCTGAACGATAAGGCACCCGCGCTCGATAAGAGACCAAGGACAACAAATAAGGAGATAAATGGATGCAACGACTCACCCTGGCCCTACCCGGCAATGAAGATCTGGCCCGCGGCATCGCGCAGGCATGCGGCAGCGAAGCCGGCCGCATCGAAACGCGCCGATTCCCCGATGGCGAGAGCTATGTCCGGTTGCATGGCGAACCTGCCGATCGGATCGTGGATGTGATTTGCACGCTGGCCCATCCTGATCCGCAGTTCCTGCTTCTGGCTTTTGCCGCTGACGCGGCGCGCGAACTTGGCGCGCAAGAGGTGAACCTGATCGCACCGTATCTGGCCTACATGCGCCAGGACAAGCGATTCCATGACGGAGAAAGCGTGACGTCGCGGTCCTTCGCACGTCTGGTCTCATCGACCTTCGACAAGCTGCTCACGGTGGATCCGCATCTGCACCGCTATCCGACACTATCAGCGGTCTACACGATCCCCACCATCACCTTGCATGCCGCACCACTGCTGGCCGACTGGATCGCGAATCATGTCGAAGAACCTTTGATCGTGGGCCCCGACGAGGAAAGCGAGCAGTGGGCCGGCGCCATCGCGTCCCGCATCGGCGTACCGCACGCTGTGCTTCGCAAGACACGCCATGGCGATCGCAGCGTGGACATCGATGTTCCCGACCTGTCGATCTGGCGCGGCAGAACGCCGGTGCTTGTGGACGACATCGCATCATCAGGCCGCACGCTCGCCGTCGCGGCGCGCAAGCTCGCCGAGCAAGGAATGCGCAAGCCGGAGTGCGTAGTGGTGCATGCCCTGTTCGCCGAGGATGCCTGGGCCCAATTGACACCGTTGTTTGCCCGAATTACGTCCACCGACGCAGTACCGCATCCGAGCAACCGGATTGGTCTCGCTTCGCTGATTGCCGACGCTCTCTCTAGCGGGAAAACCGATCCGCGAGGCTGATCTTTTTATCGATCCAACTATTTTCAAGGAGACCTGAAATGTCCTCTCAAGCTAACCTCGCAACCGATTGGCGTGCTGGTTACGGGCCCATCGCGCACAGGTCTGAAACCATCGAACGTATGCAGGCCCTAGTGCAACGTCTGGTCGCGCAAAGGCGTATAGCAGACGAAGCCTCGGCCCATGCGCTGCTGGCTGCAGCCGACCGGGTGGCCTGCACGGCCATGAGCGTAGTGGCGCATATGACCTATGCCCGGCGCATCGACCGAAGCGGCTGCCCACTGGGCTCCGATGATTTCAAACAAACGCCCGAAGGCCACACCGGCGGCTCGCTCAACATGGTGCCAGCCTTCGTGGGTTATCTGTTGGCCAACGCGCTGACCGGGACGACACGCGGCTGGCTCATGGGGCAGGGGCACTGCGTGGCCGCGATCGAGGCGGTGAACGCACTGACCGGCGATGTATCCGCCGCCCAGCGTGGACGCTACGACCGCAGCGAGGCGGGCCTGTCGCTCCTGATCGCGGACTTCTACTCCTATGCCATCGATAAGCAGGGTCGGCCCGCGGTACCGCTGGGTAGCCATGCCGGGCCGAACACGGCCGGCGCGATCTCCGAAGGCGGCTATCTGGGGTTCGCCGGGCTGCAGTATGTGCACACGCCGTTGCCGGGAGAAAGCCTGGTGGCATTCCTCAGTGATGGCGCTTTCGAGGAACAACGTGGCTCGGACTGGGCGCCGCGCTGGTGGCGCGCCGAGGACTGCGGCTTCGCCATCCCGGTCATGATTCTCAACGGACGGCGCATCGAGCAGCGCACCCAGATCGTGCAGGAAGGTGGCGCTACCTGGCTGGCCGAAGATCTGCGCCACAACGGCTTCGATCCCGTCATCGTTGATGGACGTGATCCGATGGCGATCGCATGGGCCATTGTTGAAGCCGAAGACACGCTGAGCGCCTTCGCCGCACGCTCGGATCGGCGCTATCCGGTCAAGCTGCCCTACGTGATCGCCGAGACGGAGAAAGGTTTTGGCTTCCCGGGCGCGGCGACCAATGCCGCCCACAACCTGCCGCTGAACGGCAATCCGCGCGAGGATGCGCAGGCACGCGAGGCCTTCAACGCAGGGGCTGCGGCGCTGTTCGTGCCCGAGAGCGAACTGGAAAACGCGCTCACCGTCCTTGCGAATCACGGCCAGAGCCAGCGCTCGCGCGAAAGCGAGCACCCCATGGCCCTACGCCATCCAGCGAGCCCTCATCTGCCGATGCCGGCCTGGGCGCCAACTGAGGTATCGGGCAGCGCCATGTCCGCACTGGACCGTTGGTTCGTGGAGCTAGTGCAGGCAAATCCACAGTTGCGCATCCGGATCGGCAATCCCGATGAACTGGCCAGCAACAAGATGGGGACCACGCTAGCGCTGCTCAAGCACCGCGTCAACGTGCCCGAACCCGGCGTCCCGGAATCGACGGATGGCTCGGTGGTCACCGCACTCAATGAAGAAGCCGTTGCGGCCGCCGCCCTCGCCAACAAAGGGGGGCTGAACCTGATCGTCAGCTACGAGGCATTCGCGGTCAAGATGCTTGGATTGATGCGCCAGGAGATCATCTTCGCGCGTCGGCAGAAGGAGCTGGGCCAGCCGCCAGGCTGGATCTCCGTCCCGCTGATCGTCACATCCCACACCTGGGAGAACAGCAAGAACGAGCAGTCACACCAGGACCCGACCATTGGCGAAGCATTGCTGGGGGAGATGTCGGACACCGCACGCGTGTTGTTCCCGGTGGATGCCAACACGGCGTCCGCCGCGCTGCGAGCGGTCTACGCCAGCCGGGGCCAAGTGGCCTGTGTGGTGGTCTCCAAGCGCGACACGCCGAATCACTTCTGATCTTCCCCCGGTTGCGCGGACACCGATGAAGGGCTCATTGGAGCCAGGAGGTGTAAGATGGCAAAGGTTGGGAAGCGATATTTCACGGACGAGTTCAAGCGCGAGGCGGTGACGCTATGGGAGACGAGCGGTCGGATGCAGGCCGACGTTGCGCGTGAGTTGGGTATCATGCCGACGATGTTGAGGCGCTGGCAACGGGCACTGGAGATCAAGGGGACAGTGCCTGCGGCGAAGCCGCTATCATCGTCGATGGCGTCGCCGGCGGATCAGGCGTCGGAGATTGCCAGGCTACGCCGCGAGCTCGATCGCACGCGCATGGAGCGCGACATTCTAAAAAAGCGGTCGGCATTTGCGCGGAGATGCCACGGTGAAGTTCCAGTTCATCCGCGCCCATGCTGGCCCCTGGCCGGTCAGCGTCATGTGCCGCATGCTCGGTGTGTCGCGCAGCGGCTATTACGATTGGCGCGATCGACCGCCGAGTATGCGCATGACGGAGAACGCCGTGTTGCTCGCCGATATCCGCCGGATCCAGGCGCGGCATTCCGGGCGATACGGCAGTCCCCGGATGCATGCCGCGCTGCGCGCGGAAGGGCGCGGCTGCAGCCGCGGTCGTGTCGAGCGGCTGATGCGCCGTCACGGCATTCGTGCGCTTGCCGGTCGCCGCTTTCGGCCCTCGACGACCGACAGCCGCCATTACCTGCCGATCGCGCCGAACCTGCTAGCGCAGCGCTTCGAAGCAACGGCGCCGAACCGCGTGTGGCTGGCCGATATCAGCTATATCCCGACCGGCGAAGGCTGGCTGTATCTGGCGGCCGTGCTCGATCTGGCGACGCGCAAGATCGTGGGCTGGGCGATGCGGGATCACATGCGCACCGAACTGACGCTCGCTGCGTTGATGATGGCCGCCCAACGGCAGCGACCAGCACGCGGACTCGTGCATCACTCCGATCGCGGATCGCAATATGCCGCCGGGGCTTATGTCGATCAACTCACCGCGATCGGCGCGACCGCGTCGATGAGCCGCACCGGAAACTGTTACGACAACGCGCCGATGGAGAGCTTCTTTCATACGCTGAAGGTCGAACTGGTCCATCAATGCCGCTGGGCAACGCACGTCGAAGCCCGGCAGGCTCTGTTCGGATATATCGAAGGCTATTATAATCGGCATCGCATGCACTCGGCGCTCGGGTATCTCACCCCCGAACAGGCCGAGCAACGCATGACGGGCTAACCCTAGTGTCCGCACAACCGGAGGAAGATCACTTCAACGCCGCCGCCGCTCAATCGCTGGTTGAGCACGGAGCAGCCCATGTAGCCGGCGATCCGGCTACAGCACAACTGCAGTTCGTGGTGATTGGCGCCTACCAGTTGGAGGAAGCGTTCAAAGCCCACGCCCGCCTGGAGCGCCATGGACTTGCGTCGTGCGTCACTGTAGTGATCGAACCCGGCCGCCTGCGCATTCCGCGAGATGACCTTGAGGCCACCTTCGTGGTCGGTGACGAAGCCCTGCAAGCACTCTTCCCGCCTCACTTGCCTCGCGTGTTAATAAGCCATACCCGCCCAGAGCCGATGCTGGGTGTGCTGCGCCGCATTGACAGCGGCACCTCGAAGACGCGGGCTTTGGGCTACATCAACCGCGGCGGCACGCTCGATGTGGCTGGAATGTTGATCGCCAACCGCTGCACCTGGGTGGACGCCATCTATGCCGCTGCGCAAGTGACCGGCCGGAACAGTTCGCAGGTTGCTGCGGCCGCGACCGACGAGCGAATTTCAAGTGGTTCTGACGCGGTCCGCGGCGACCGCGCCGGTTCCTGATTTCACAACCCACAAACAAGAGGGGAGACAAATACATGCTCTCATTGACCAGCCTGGGCGGTGCCGGCACCGTCACCGGCTCCAAACACCTTATCACCCATGGCAATACCCGCATCTTGATCGACTGCGGACTGTTCCAGGGATTGAAAAACCTGCGCGAACTTAACTGGCAGCGCCTGGCAGTTGAGCCCAAGGACATCGATGCGGTCGTATTAACGCATGCGCACCTGGATCATTGTGGGTATCTGCCCCGATTGGTGCTGGACGGGTTCCGCGGGAAGATTTTCTCGACCTCAGCCACGCGAGATGTCGCCGAACTCATCCTACTCGACAGCGCCTGGTTGCAGGAGAAGGACGCCGATTTCGCCAATCGAAAAGGATTTTCCAAACACAAGCCAGCCCTTCCGCTGTATCGGGTTCGGGATGCAGAACGTACGCTCCTGCAGTTCAAACCGGTGCCGCTGCATCAAGAGACTGAATTGCCGGGCAATGCCCGTCTACTGCTGCGCAGCGCCGGTCACATTCTTGGGGCGGCGACGGCTCAGATCGACATTGGCGGCAAGCGTTTGGTGTTCTCCGGCGACTTGGGACGCTTTGACGACATGGTCATGCCTGATCCTGAACCAGTCACGGAAGCGGACTACATCATCATCGAGTCCACCTATGGCAATCGTCGTCATGACCGTTCCGATGCCGTCGAAGCGCTGGGCGACATCATCGAGCGCACGACTCGCCGCGGAGGCACGGTGGTAATTCCCGCTTTTGCCGTGGGACGAGCGCAGTCGTTGATCTACGACTTGTGGCTGCTGCGACAGCGCGGTCGGCTCCGCAACGTGCCCGTCTATCTGGACAGTCCGATGGCCACCAACGCAACTGTGCTGCTGCACCGCCACTCCGACGACCACAAGCTCACGCAACACGATTTCGAGGCCGCATTTTCGGAAGTCAAATACGTGCGCGACGTTGAAGAGTCCAAGGCACTATCGGCGAATCGCTACCCCAAGGTGATTATTTCCGCCAGCGGCATGGCCACCGGTGGCCGCGTGTTGCATCACATAGAAGCGTTTGGCGGCATTCATCAGAACACGCTGCTGTTCTCTGGATTTCAGGCCGCAGGTACGCGCGGACGCAAACTGCTTGAGGGCGCTCGCGAAGTCAAGATTCATGGACGCTGGATGCCGATCAATGCGGAGGTCGCCGAGCTTCCGATGTTGTCGGCTCATGCCGACAGCGATGAACTGATGCGATGGCTGGGCGGCTTTACCCGGGCGCCGGAAGGGGTGTTCATTGTTCACGGTGAATCCGATGCCTCCGAGGCGCTGCGCGAACGTATCCAGCGCGAACTCAAATGGCACGCATCGGTGCCCATGCAAAACCAGGAGTTCGCCCTGTGAGTGCCCGCATCACTCCCCAGACACCCGCCTTGCAAGCATTGCGCATGCGACTGCATGCCCAGCATCAACCCGTCGTCTTGATGCGTACCGATTGCCATGTCTGCCGTGCCGAAGGGCTGGCACCGCGGTCACAGGTACTGATCATTGCCGGCGACCGCACTGTGCAAGCGCTACTGTACCAAATCGACAGCGATCTGCTCAAAACCGGACAGATCGCTCTGTCCGAGGCCGCCTGGGATGCCCTGGACATTCATGAGGGCGATCTTGTGCAGGTTCGGCATCCTCCGCTGCTCGAATCGTTGTCGGCCGTGCGTGCGCGAATTCACGGCCACCGACTGCAAACGACGGAGTTGCAGGCGATCGTCCGTGATGTGGTCGATGGTCGCTATACCGATGTCGCACTTTCGGCCTTCCTGACCGCAACGGCGGTACTGCCTCTGGATATGCAAGAGACCATCCATCTCACCCGTGCGATGGTCGATGTCGGGGATCACCTGCAATGGCAGGCTCCGATTGTTGTGGACAAGCATTGCGTGGGCGGATTACCGGGAAATCGCACCACGCCGTTGGTGGTTGCCATCGCCGCAGCCAATGGATTGGTGATGCCCAAGACCTCATCACGCGCCATCACCTCTCCCGCTGGCACCGCGGACACCATGGAAACGCTGGCTCCTGTAGACCTGGACCTGGATACGCTCAGAAAGGTCGTGGAGAAAGAGGGTGGATGCGTGGCGTGGGGCGGCGCGATGCACCTCAGCCCCGCGGACGACATCTTCGTGCGTATTGAGCGTGAACTGGATATCGACACGCAAGGACAACTGATTGCCTCGGTGTTATCCAAGAAGATTGCAGCAGGGGCGACCCACATCGTGATCGATATTCCGGTTGGGCCAACCGCAAAAGTCCGCAGCCGGGAAACTGCCGAGCATCTTGCGCATCACCTTTCGGAAGTCGCCGCGTCATTTGGCCTTGTATTGCGTTGCCTGTTTACAGACGGGAATCAGCCTGTCGGCAGAGGTATCGGCCCGGCGTTGGAGGCGCGCGACGTGTTGGCCGTATTGCGCAACGAGGCGGATGCGCCGCAAGACCTATGTGACCGCGTGGCGTTGGTGGCGGGCGCGGTGCTTGAGCTTGGCGGCGTCGCCAAAGAAGGGGAGGGACTTCGGTTGGCTCATGAGACGATCAGCAGTGGCCGCGCGTGGGAAAAATTTCAGAGAATCTGCGCGGCTCAGGGGGGATTTCGTGAGCCGCCCCAAGCTCTCTATGTCGAACCGCTTTTGGCAACCACTTCAGGCCGAGCAGTACACATCGACAACCGTAAGCTTTCTCGTTTAGCCAAATTGGCCGGTGCGCCTGAGAGTCCAGCCGCAGGGATTCAATTGCAGGTGCGCTTAGGTGACGAGATAACACGCGGACAACCATTGATGTTTTTGCATGCGCAAACCTCTGGAGAGATGGCCTATGCACTCGCATACGTACAAGGCATTGGGGACATTGTAAAGATTGAACCTTAGCGCCGTGGATAAACAGGGCTCTTGAATGCTCGGTCAAACACAGCCCGGCCTCTCGTTTGGAAAAGTTGAACGCCTACATCTCATGCTCAAGAACATATGAAAAAACATCGCTTAAAAGAAGTTTTCAACCTGCATCGCGTGGAGCAAACAGAAGGAGGTCGTCAGCGCCTGAATAGGAACATTGCTCATGGAACTGCGGCACCTGCGTTGCTTTATCGTTTTGGCCGAAGAACTTCATTTCACACGGGCGGCTGAGCGTCTTCACATTGAGCAACCTCCTCTGTCCCGCGCCATCAAGGAGCTTGAGGACGAGTTAGGCGCTGTGCTCTTCGACCGGGACCGCCGGGGCACCCGACTGACCGCTGCGGGTGCCGTGTTCCTGCAGGACACTCGCCGGCTATTCACCGTCCTGGAGCAGGCCCGCGAGAACGTCAAGGCTGTCGCGGCGGGCTTGCGAGGCAGCCTGCGCATCGCCGTATCCGACGGCGCGCTCGATCCCCGGCTGTCGGCGTTTCTAGCCCGTTGCCGTGCCGAAGAACCCGAGATCGAGATACGGATGTCCGAAGTGCCTTTGGCCGAGCAGTTGCGCGGCCTGCGCTCGGGCGACTTCTGCATCGGATTCGCTCATACCGCCGACGTCGGTGATGGCATCGTCGCCGAACCTATCTGGCAGGACCCGCTGGTGGTCGCCTTGCCAGCCCGGCACGCACTGCTCGTCCACAAGGAGGTTCCACTCCATGAACTCCGGGGGCATCCTCTTGTCCTGTGCGATCCCCAGGTGTGCGAAGGCTACTGCCGCGAGTTGGCGCGCCTCCTGCAGACCCAGGAACACAAACTGAATGTCGTTGAGGAGGTTTCCTCGCTGGACATGATGCTCACCTTGGTCGGTGCCGGCTACGGCGTGGGCTTCATGACGGCGACCAAGATTCCGGTCAGCCAGCGACCGGACGTGGTGATCCGTCCATTGGCGCTGGATACAGCCGTGATCACCACCTACCTGCTTCGACTCGAAAGCAGCAACTCATCGGCTTCGCTGGTGCGATTTATCGACCGCCTCCGGGACCCTTCGAGCGACTGACGCAACGGACCGCACCACTTAAGATTGGGCATCGGCACGAAGATTGCGTTCCGTTGCACTCATCAGCTCTGCCGCACTTATGCTGAGGGCAGCGGAGATTTTCAGTATCAATGCGAGCGTGGGCATGTGCTCCCCACGCTCGATCTTGCCCATATGCGAGCGAGCTATACCAGCCATGGACGCGAATTCATCCTGAGCGACTCCCTGCGCCAAGCGGGCAGCACGCACCGCTTGGCCGAAGGCCAGTGCCGGCTCGGCTTCATAGGTGGTTGTGCCAGGGGGGCGGCCCGGTTGAACGCTGCGCTTCTGCATCACCAGAAGCGTCGATCAATCGACCGAATTTAACCACGTTAAAGATATCTCTTTTGGCTATCATGGTGGCTCGCCTTTTTGATCCGATCGCTTTGTGGGGGCTCTCATGCACGACGCCACCAGCCAGTTTTCCTTTTCCAATTTCAGGCTTGCCATAGCGCCTGGCGTACCGTCATCGCATCTTTCGGCATTGCTTGCGTTGCAGCGTGCGGAAGAGCCGGAAGTCACCATTTCGTTTCATGAGGTCACAGCCGATGATTTGATTGCGGGACTTCGGGAAGGCCGCTACGACGCGGGCATGACGCTTGAAGGATCGAGCGATCCGTCGCTGAAAAGCCAACCTCTATGGACCGAGAACATGGCCGTCGCCATGCCGTTGCGCTTTCCCTTACTTGACCAGGCGAAGCTCACGATCGCCGAACTGTTGGACTACTCCGTCTTTCGCTGGCCTGCAGAGAATTGCCCTTTGCTGGATCAGCGGCTGCCTTCTCTTCCCGCGGTGAGTCAACAGAACATTCAGCGTGTCTCTTCCTTCGAGATGATCGCGCTATGGGTCGCTGCCGGCTACGGCGTCGGGGTATCCGCGCAATCGCGCATTGAGCATGCGCAGGGATGGGGCATTCACACACGGCCGCTGTCTGACGGACCCTACGAGATCGTGACCCACCTGCAGCGGCCCTGCGGACAAGCCGACGTTGTTTCAGAGCGGTTCGAGCGCAGAGCACTGCAGGTCGCCAAGAATGCTCCAACCTAGTCGAGTGCCAATGTCCTCGTTCTGCGTCTTCAGTTCAAGGTGCTACACGTGCATTAGGCATTCCACTCGCCAAGCAGCAGACATCACTCGCGCTCTATGACACGGAGCAGCGCCGTTCTACGCTTCGACATGGGGCCAAACGCCTTCGTGACCCCTTCAACGGGTTTCCCTGCCTGCAATGAGTCAAGGATGTCAGCCCAGTCCTGCATGATTACCTTGCGGGACTCCACAAACTTCGTGTGATCGTAGGGCGCGCGCGATGAGTCCTTGCTCTTTTTGGAATGAGCGAGTTGAAGATCGACCCGCTTCTCCGGATATCCCAACAGTCCAAGGATCGTCGTTGCGGTCGAGCGGAAGCCATGGGACGAAAACCGTCCGCCATAACCCATGCGCTTGAGTGCTTGATTGAGCGTCGTTGCCGACATCACTTGTCCCGGCTTTCTGTAGCTCGGGAACAATACTTTGCCGCCGCCAGTTAGAGCATGTAGTTCCCTAAGAGCGGCCACCGCCTGCCGTGACAGGGGAACCAGATGGGGGCGTCGCATCTTCATGCGCTCGGACGGAATCGACCACATGGCGTTGTCCAGGTCGAACTCTTCCCAGGAGGCCTTGCGCAGTTCTACGGTGCGCACGTAGGTCAAAGCCATCAGCTTGAGGGCGAGGACTGTCGTCTGGTAACCCCCTTCGTTGTCCACACGATTGAGAAAGTCCGGGATCTCTGCCCATGTCAACGGAGGGTTGTGGCGGACCTGAGGGCGCTTGACCAGTCCCTTGAGCAAGGCGGCAGGATCGTATTCGCAGAGACCTTGGGCAGCCGCATAACTGAAGATTTGCCCACACCACTGGCGGATGAGGATCGCCACAGTCTTCGCGCCACGAGCCGCCACATCCTTGATGATGGGGCGCAGATGTGGAGCCCTGATGCTGCTGATCGGCAACTTGCCAATCCGGGGGAAAACATCCTTCTCAAGGTAGCTGGTGACCTGGTTGGTGTAGTACTCGCTCCAGTGAGCATTGCTGACGATCCACTCCCGAGCAACGGTCTCGAACGTGCGTTCGTATGTGTCGGCCTGGAGGGCGATCGCCGCCTTTTTCTCCACGATGGGGTCGAGGCCCTTCTTGACCAACGCCTTTGCCCGGTCCCGTTCCGCACGGGCTGCCTCCAGCGTGACCTTTGGGTACACCCCGATTGAGTACACCTGTTCAGCGCCGCCCAGCCGGTAGCGGTACCACCAGAGCTTGGAGCCGTTGGGCTGAACGCGCAAAAAGAGGCTGCCTCCGTCCCGGAGTTGGTACACCTTGGGCCTGGGCTGCGCCGTTTCCACTTTGCGCGCCGAGAGAAGATTGAGTGCTGTGAGTGCCATGTGTATAACGCCTCCAGTTTGGCCCGTTACACACTCCATTACACACATGAGCACTGGATTTGTCCAGCTTTCAGAATCGCTCGATGGACGATCAACCCTTTAAAAACATAGACTTAGAGTTGTTCCATGGAGGTTGATAGACGCCAGTAGACCTCAATCGTAGTTATCCAGTATCACAGCGACGGTTTCCTGCGCGGCGGGACCGGAGAGGATTATCCGGTGCACGCCTTTGCTGCGCGCGGATTTGCCGTGCTCAGCTACGAACAGACGCCATTTTACGCGACGGCGAAGGCGAACCCCAAGGATGATAACGAGCTGATGACGATCAACAACAAGGGCTGGGCCGAACGGCGCAGCCTCCTCTCGGGGCTTGAGACCGGTGTTCGCAAGGTGATCGACATGGGCATCGCCGACCCGGCCCGCATCGGCATTACGGGGCTCAGCGACGGTGCCAGCACCGTCGCCTTCGCACTCATCAACTCCGATCTGTTTGCCGCCGCGGCGATGAGCAGCTGCTGCATCGAACCCGAATCGGTGACGACCTACGGCGGTCCCGTCTGGGCGCGCGCGATGCAGGGGCAGGGGTATCCGAAAGCGACGAAGCCTGACCCGGAATTCTGGGCGCCGGCATCGATCGCACAGAATGCTGCGCGCATCGATACGCCGATCCTGATGCAGCTCGCCGACCAGGAATATCTGCTTTCGCTTCAGGCTTGGACGGCGCTGACTGAACTCGGAAAGCCTGTCGAGATGTACATCTACCCCGACGAGCGCCACATCCGGTGGCAACCTGTCCACAAGCAGGCAACGTGGGAACGCAGCCTCGACTGGTTCGAATTCTGGCTCCGCGGCAAGCGCGATGACAGTCCTGCGAAGGCAGCACAATACAGGCGCTGGGAGGCGATGCGCCAGCCTCCGAAATAGCCAGTCCCTGAGGGTACAGTCGGCCTGGGTGACGCGTCAAAAACCGCGCGCCCAGGCCTCGACATCTGCGGCAGTGAGAATGCGCAAATGGTTGTGCCCCCTTGACGGGCGTCGTATCGGGAAACCCATCGCGGAAGCCAGAATGAGCCGGGTTAAATTGGCAGAGCGGGAAAACAGGAATGGCTCCGTCGGGTCTTCGAGGATCATGCAAGAACAGTTTTCGCGTGAACTGCACTCCGGTCCTGGACCACCCGGCTGGCGCGTGCGAGTCAGCGTTCCGGCGTCAAGCGTACCACGAGCCACTGACCCTGACAGCCATGATATCGGCGGTTGTTGCCGAACACGCTCTGGATGGCGGCATTTCAAAATACCAATCAGCGGACCATTGACTACAAATCTGCCGGCCTGCCTCTGAGGGCGCAGTCGGCCTGGGTGACGCGTCAAAAGCCGCGCGCCCAGGCCTCGACATCTCCAATGGCGAGAATACGCAAATGGTCGTGCCCCTTGACCGGCGTGGTATCGCGGAGGGTGTTTTCGAGTGCGGCCCGGTCCAGAATGCCTTCACGCACGAGAACACCGTCCAGCAGCAGTTCCGAAAGCGTACTTCGGCCCGTCTCGTACAGCGCCGCCGAGAAGCTGTCCGGCGTACCTTTCGAACGCCGCGCCGTGATCATCCGCGGGAGCCTCTCCGCAAACGCCTGCCGCGCGGCCCATCGGTTGTGGCCGGCGCGAACCCACTCCCAGCTCGGGATGCCGAGACAATGCTCGATGAGCGGCTGCGCCATAAGCGGCGCCAGTTCGGGCAGCGGCCCCGGCCACGTTTCGATGAGGTTCTCAACCGCAATCATCAGGGCAACATGTGCCGCGCGGCCTGGAAGCGCGCCGCGCGGGGTCTTGAGCCACCGGTGCGTCGCAAGTGCTGATGCAGCCCTTGCGACATCGCCCGACAGAAAGCGCAAATCCGGCTGCCACCGATAGTCCGGCGGTCTGAACCATGCGCGCGCAATCCCATGCGCTGCGACCGTCAGCACATTGCTATCCGCGAGCTCCGCAATGTCGAGCGCTGTCCGCCATACCGACGGGCCAATCTCCCGGGCGCGCAGCCGGTCGGCGAGCGGCGCTGCAGATTGAAGCGAACAGAACAGATTGTCGCCGCCGCCGCCATCGAAGACGGCATCGGCGCCGATGCCTGACGCGGCCTCGCGCTTGCAAGCGCGGATCGCCTGCGCGAACGCGCGCGCAATCGGGCGGGGCAAATGCGCGGCGGCGGACCGGCTGATATCAACCGCGTCGAGCGCGAGCTCTGCGTTGACAAGCGGAATGCCGAAATGGGCCGAAACCGCTTCGGCGTAGCGGCGTTCATCGCCGCTCGGATCGCCGGTGGTGAACGTCAGTGCGCTGAGCCGCGCACCGCTCTTCGCAGCGGATGCAGCGAGGATAGATGAATCGAGACCTCCCGAGAGCATGATGAGGATATGTTCGAACGGCGCGGCGCGTGCGGCGATGCATGTGTCTGCAAGCTCGCGAAGACGCTGCGCATTTTCCTCGATGGTGAGCACTCTTTCGGGCTGCGTGAAATCCCAGGGCGACCAGAGCGTCTCCGTACCGATGCCCTCCGGGCTGGCCACAAGACATTCGCCGCCAAGCAACTCGCGGACGCCCGCAAGGCAGGTGTCCGCCCCGCGCAGGCCCCGCCCGGCGAGATGCGCGGCAACGTGCGTCCATGCGCATGTAAAGCGCGCCTGAAGCGCGGCTTCCAGAAGTGCAAGGTCGGAGGCGATGACAACACTGCCGCGGTGTGTGCTGTAAAAAGCATCCTGATCTCCAAACGGTGCGCGCAAGGCTCGCACCTCTGCGCCATCCGACCAGAGGGCGACGTAATTTCCCCAATGGGACGCGGTGAGGCAGCGTCCATTCGTGGCGAGAATGGCGCGCGTGTCAGGCGGCCCGGCATTGCGCAGGGGATGGGCATGAAGCAACCCGAGGATAACACCGACGTCGTTCTCGAGAGGGCACATCTCGATACCGCCCGCGAACACCTGCAGACGCTCGGAAGCGAGAATGCAGGCAAGCCCGGCATCCTTCATGCGTGCGGCGATCCGGTCATCAGGCGACGAGGCGCGGATGTTGGCAAGGAAGCGCGGCGTCATCACACGACACGGATCGGCGTGAAATTACGCACAGTATCGAGCTGGTCATTGAGGACCGTGTCCCCGAGCTGGACCCATGCGTGCGCGCTGAACGGGCGCAGCCGTGTGCCGAGAACGATGTCGACAGCTAATCCGCGGCGGCGCAGATAGCGCCCGAGCGCGATCGAGCGTACCAGACATTGCTCGTGCGGTGTTGCGAGCATGCCCAGCCGCTCGAACGCCGCGACAACAGGGCCAGCATTCGCGTGTGCGTCCTGCGTCGACAGGGCAGGGGCATGATGTGATAGTTTGCGGAGCGTTCGATCGAGCCCGATGAGACGAAGAGCAAGTGCCGTTCGTGCAAGTGCGATGGCAAGTCCCGGCACATGACGATTGTCAGGCGCGGGGGGCTGGTCGAGGAGGCTGGCGCGGATGTCTGCAGATTTGCAGGGTGCCAGCGGCTGACCCTTCGGTCCCTCGACAAGCAGACCTGCAGAGACGAGCCCGGGTGGTATGTCGGAGGGCGCGCCGAAGATGGTCTCGCCTGCCATCAGGCGGCGGAATACCGCTTCCGCAGCCTCGGGGAGACTGAGGTAGAGGTCGGCCGCGCTGTCGAGAAAGACGAGCCGGCCGTGAACGTCGCAGAAGCTGACGCTTTGAGGCAGGGTCCAGACCATATTGCGGAGATCTGCCGGAAGGCTGGACGCGCGGCCGCATGGCCGCGCGTCCTCACCCTCCTGTCAGTCGCGGCTGAGGCCGGCCGGGTCGCGGGCGAGCTGCGCGTCGCCGTTGAATCCCACCGGGCCCTTCGTCTCGACGCTCGCCTTGCCGAGCGTGCGGACATCCATCTTCTGTGTGCGTTTCATGTATGCTCTCCTTCTGGTTTCGTCGCAATCCAGCGACAGGATCCGAGAATAGAGCACCCTGACGGTATCGAAATTTTATACGGCGCGTGCAGAACGAATATCAGCGCGCCTGTCCGCATGCGCTGCAGATCGCAGCCACCGCGCGGATACGTCGCCGGTGATAGCGTGCAATCGCCTGATGCAACGGCGCGCCTTGCAAGGTGCGGCTGGCGGCGGACAGTGCCTGGAATTCCGGTTCGAGATCATCAAAGACATGCGCCTCGGCATGACGGACCGCATGCAGCCGATTACCGGTGTTGATGATCGCTGCGTGCCATTCCTCATTACCGGCGCGATGCGCCAGCTCCGCGAACAGCTGCGCGACGGCGTGAGGAATATCGGGAGCGTCCGTGCCGCGCGTCGGTTCGGTCAGGGCAGCGATTGTTGGCGTGTGTAATTTCAGGCAGGTCGTCAGCAGCATCTGGTTCCAGGTATAGAGATTGCGGAGCCGGACTTCCGATACGGTGGGCACATGAAAGCCCTCGTGCGGCCAGCCCTCGACAAGACGCTCGCCCATCAGCCGGTGCAGGGCATCGCGCACCGGCGTCGTGCTCGTGTTGAGTTCGACGGCAAGGCGCGCGGGATCGAGGCGCTCGCGCGGGAGCAGCGCGCCCGACATGAGGTGTGTCTTGAGCGCGTCGTAAACGCGCTCCATCGTCAGGCCCGGGCTCATATCGCGCTGTCGCTGGCCACCTGTGCTGTCGCATTTCCGGAGGCTGCGTGGCGCGCATAAGCGGCGATCAGCTCCGTCTGCTCCGGCGTCAGCGCATCCACCGCGGCAAGCGGCCCGGGCGCGCCGCCGCGCAGCAGCACTGACGGGCATTGGCCCTCATAATTATTGAGGTTGGGGCGATGCTGGCGATAGCCGATGAGCGCCTGCAGGCTTTCCGGGAACTGCCGCGCGATCTCCGGTGGATAGGCGAGCCATGGGTTCTCATAAGGTTTGAGCCACCCGAGCGAATAGCCCACGACGATGCCGCGCCGCGGCGTTGCCGTCCGGTTTGCGCCGCCGCCATGCAGAACGGATCCCAGGAACAGGATCGCGTCGCCGGGTCCGCAGCACGCGGCAATGCCGGCGCCGTCGGGCAATTCGGCGGTCGCAGCCGCGCCGTGGGTGGCCGGCCAGATCCGTGTCGCACCATTGTCCTCGGAAAAGATCCCCAGCGGCCACATGACGTTGACGAGATATTCCATGCGGCCCTTCTCGCACGGATACATATCCTGATCGCGGTGCGGCATCTGCGCGAGTTCGCCAGGATGAATCTCGATCGCTTGCATGAGATTGAGCTGTATGTGATCGCACCAGGGCCCGAGAATATTCTGAACCACGCCGAGCACGGTGGGATGTTCTGCAAGGCGCCTTCCCGCAGGCGCTCGCACAAGAAGTCGGCCAAAGCGTTTGGTGCGCGCGCCAAAGAAGCCGCCGATCGAGAACGGCGTTTGCGCAAAATCCGGATCAAGCGCGGCATTGAGCGCCGTGATTTCGTCCTCCGGAAGCAATCCCGGGATGATGCAATAACCTTGCGAGGACAATCGGCAGGTCCAGTCGTCGGCGCCTTGCAGGGCAAGAGCAGGTGCGGGCATGGCAGATCTCCGGTTGAAATGAGTCTCAGGCGGCACGCTGAAGGGGAGGGTGGTCTGGTGCGCTCCAGATTCCCGCTGCCGCGAGACGGGCGGGTGTTTCAGCGTCGATGTCGATCAGGAGCGCTGCGATATCGGCGTCGGCGTGCCGCTGCGCCGCACCCAGCGGGCGGCAGGTCCAGCCGAACGCCTGGATTTGTCGCAGCCATGCCTGTTCGGCGACTGCTGTGTATCGCCGCACGCCCTGGTTCAGCGCATATTCGGCAAGTCCGCTGACAAGCCGGTCGCGGGCGCCGCGCCGCGCACGCGCCTTGAGGCGGCGGTCGAGACAGAAGCGTGTGATCTCGCGTGTATCGTGGGCTCGCGGTACGGCGCCTTCGCAGAGCGCGGGGAATAATGTGCCGAGAATATGCGGGCGAACGGTTTTCAGGAGACGTGCCGAAGCGAGGTGCGCGCCCGATGCGTCGGTCAGGACCAGATAGGCGGCATGGCTATCATCGAACTCGTCGATCTCGAACGTGCCGCCGATCACGGGTACGTCCCATTTGAGCAGATCGACGAAGACCTGTTTCCGTGCCTCGAACATCGCGCGCAGAACATCGCCGTTCGCACCGCTGTTGTGGTCAATCACATGTAGCATCGCGCCTGCTCCCTCGCCTCACTTCGGATGCGGACCAGTTGAGCAGAGGGCTGCAGCGCCGTGCATCCCTGGAAACAGGGAGGCGATTCTCTGGTCAGATGGAGTGGCGAGATCAGGCAGGCTCTCTGCGGGCGAGCGTTGTACAGGCTGGCGTATTCGGATCGGGAGCCTTTACTGCACCAGGACCAGCACGTTGCCCGTCAGAGCAGGCCTGCCGCAATAAAGATACGTTTGCAGATCATTATATTCGGGAATGATACGTAAACGGATCATTCTGCCATGCCGACGGGCCGTCAGATCCGATCCGCGGGCATTTACGCCTCGCAGCAATGCTTTCGGGAAATTGCGTTATTTGCAATTTCGGCGCGCATATCCCCGAAACACGAGAACCATCCGGTGCGCGGTCATCCTTAAAGGGCCATCCGCTCAGGTTTCAGGACATCGTCAATGCAAAGCGCACCCTCGGCAATCAGCCGAACGACGAGTTCGGTTCGGGAATGCACGCCAAGCCGTGCCCGTGCCTCACGCATATGTTCGAGCACCGTCTGCTCACCAATCCCGAGCTCGCGCGCGATTTCATGATTGCGCAGGCCGCGGCCGGCAAGCGCTATGCATTCGCGCTGACGGTCGCTGACCCGCACGCCGGGAGTACGGCGGCGCTGGCGGGAAAGACGGCGGGCGCCCTCGAAGGCAAACAGCCCGATCATCTGGGCCCATGGCAGCACTTCGTCGGGCAGCGCTTCATCCGCGACCGAAACGAAGGTGCATGATCCCAGCGCTTCTCCCGGCACGTGGGCGGGAATTGTGACACCTTCGCCGAGCCCGATCTCTCGCCCGCGGGCCAGCACGTCGCGATCGGTCCGGGTCAGCGGAATGAGCTGCGGGACATCGCGCCACAGAAAACCCTGCGCCGTCCGGTGACTTGCCCGGTGGATCGGATCGGAAAGCCCGAGCCGGTTTGCATCGTACCAGTCCTGCCACCCGGGCGGATAATTATGAATGCGTACGGCGCGCGGCGATGCGGAAAAATCAACGTGATGCGAGAGCGCAAAATAACGGATGCCCATCCGGTCGCAGGCGTCCGCAAGGGCATCGCGAAGCGCGCTGTGCGTCTTCACGGCGGAAATCCTGCGCGCGAACGCGGAGGCAGCAAGCAGAGGCATTGGCCCATGACCCGGCCCGAAAAACCCGGCATTCTCATTGATGCCAGATCTCCCGGCCGCCTTCTCACACGCCGGCAGCGCCCCTCAAGAACGCTTGCCTGGCAGGCGCGATCACTGCTCTGCCCGGGTGCGGTTGGACAAGTAATGTCCGCGACCTCGCCCGTCCGGTCAGGGGTGTAGATAGTAAATTCACAGAATCGGATAATGCAAGTATATTCTCTTTATTTGGCGGAAGGCAATTGTGGTGCTTCCGGGTGAGCGCAGGGGGCAAGTTGACGAAGGCGCAACATCGTTGGCGCCATCTGAACTTCATCCTGCGCCAGGCGCGCCGGACTTCGCTCTGGATGTCGCGGGCTCGTTTGCGGCAAACGTGGCACGTGCCGGGACGCTGCCGGCGCTTGCTGCACTGCTTGGCGCGGCCGCCAGCGATCTCGGGTTTTCCTTTTTCGCGATCGCTGAACATGCAAATCTTGCAAGGCCGCCTCCCGATCTTCTTCTCCTCCACAATTATCCGCCCGGGTGGGCCGACGCATTCATGCTTGGCGGCTGGCGGCATGATCCCGCCTGGCACGCGGCGAGTTGCCGTCTTGCGGGGTTCCGGTGGAGCGAGCTGCCCGCGCTCATGCGTTTGAGCGATATGGAGCGCGCGCATCTTGCGGCTGCCCGCCGCGCCGGACTCGGCAACGGCTACACGGTGCCGCTGCACGCGCCGGGCGGTCGTACCGCGAGCTGTTCCTTTGCGGTGAGGCCGCGGCACTGCGTTGCACCGCGTGCCCTTCTTGCCGCAGATTTCATCGCGCAGCGGGCGTTTCTTGCCGCATCGTCAATTCTTGGCACCCCGTCCCGTCGTCCGCATTTGAGTCCGCGCGAGCGTGAATGTGTGGTGCTGATGGCGCAGGGGAAAACCGACTGGGAGATCGCGCGGATCCTTGGTCTGAGCGAGGAGACCGTGACACGCTATCTGAAGACGGCGAGGCAGCGTTTCGGAGTCACGCGCCGGACGCAGCTCGCGCTCGCCGCAATGAGCGCGGGCCTTATCGAGATGCGCGACTGCATTTCCTGGGCGTAGCCACTTTGCGGTTCTGGTTCACCGCTACATCGAAAACATCCCCCGCCGCGCGCGCGGTCCCGGGGGGGAGGGTGTCCACAATCGTGGTCGATAATGTCCTGTGTACTGAACGTTGTGCGTCTTTGTGTGCATTATACTGGACGTTGCGGTCTGGCGCTGAACCCCGCGGACGGGGTTTTTCTGCAACGGAGAGGCAGATGACGTCCTGAAGGCAAGGAACAGGGACAACCGGATTTCGGGACGCGGCGAGAACGTCACTACATGACATGAAAGCCGCAGGCTAACGGTTCGGACGAGCCCACGGCCTGGTCCGCTGCGCTGTATTGCTGTGAAATCGACCTCGGCAAGCTGCACTCCTGGCAATAACCCCTTTGGGGGTTGATGGCGCCGCCATCCCCTTCCGGCATCGTGCGCGCAAGCCGGAGGCGCCTGTGGAAAAGCTTTGGACAGAAATCGCATGCGCTCGCCGTGGGCATCGCCGCCGTCCCGGCGCGCGGGGTCGCGCTACCCGGCCGGCGCCGAGCTATGCCCGATCGGGGCATCCCTGACTGGCGCTCCGATGCGCCTTATCGCGCGCTTGCGGCGTGCGACGCGCCGCTCATCGCCTGGGAATGGCTGCGCCGCGACCCCGCATACCGCGCCGCAGCGCGCAGCGATACGGATGCCGGGCGCTTTGGTCTTCACCGGTTCGAAGACCCGGCAATCATCAGCGCGCGGGCGCGTGTCTGGTGGCGCAGGGACGTTGATCCCTTCGTGCTGACTGCCGCAGCGGCGCCCTGCGCCGGCAGCGAAGCGTTCTCGCCGGACCTGCTGCCTGTCGCCGTTGCGATAGAACGTCTGGCCGGCGCCGAGCGGCTTCTCGTGACGGACGGCGCGCACAGCCTGCGCATCGATATCGTCGCGGGCACGCTCCTCGAAGGTCCTGCGCATCTGACATGGCAGCTGCCCGGCCTCGTAGCCGCGGCCGCGCCGATGCACGCGCTCGCCCGGTTTATTGCGCTCTGCCGGACCGGCGTCCTGAGGCGCGGCACGTATCCATCATCCGCCGGAGCACGGCGGTGGGCGCTGTTGCTGCGGGTCAGCGATGCGCTCGATGCGGGTGCCTCGCAGCGCGAGATCGCGGCAGCCCTTTTCGGCGAGGAAGCCATTGGTCGCCGCTGGCGCGTCAACGCTGCTGCACGCAGGACGCAGATTCAGCGTCTCGTCCGGCAGACCCGGTGGCTTCGCGCGCAACCGGCAGCGCGTCTTCTCATGCCGGGGGCACTCGGGCGGCACTGAGCGTCTGCCGCAGGGGCATGAGCCGTGCCTGATTGGGAGGCGAGTGTCACTTACGGGAACAGTATATTTTCAAGCGTGTCGACCAGCGCGCGCCGCCTGTCGGCGGTCAGCCTGCCGAGATTGAAAAGTTTCCACAGGACGGCGGGCAGGTGTTGCGCATCGGCTATGCCGAGCAGATCCCAGTCCGGATCCCCGCGCTTGAATCCGAGAAGAAAATGCCGATGCGCCTCCGGCATGTCAGCGACCATTGCGGTGATGATCGCTTCGCGCGCCTCCTCAAGTTCGGCGAGGTCGACCGGCTCATGCGTCATTCCGGCAAAACTGCGCGCGAACTCACCGCGCAGCGACTTGCGGTTCGGAGCAAGGACTTCAGCCATCGGGCGGGGGTGGCTTGCAAGATAGACAAGGAAGGCGCATCTCAATTCGTCGTCGATGCCTTCGTTCGCCAGCAGATCTCGCACGTCAAAAAGGTCGCGGGGATGCTGACGGTCAAGTGCGGCCACGATCTTGCCCGCGTAGAGATCAGAAAAGGACACGACCTGAATCTCGGCAAAGCCGAAAGCATCCTCGACCGCAGGCGCCACGCTGATAAGGCGAGGGGCATAGACGGTGCCGCGCAGCACCGGCGTCACCTCGATCTTGATCTGCACATCTCCGGCGCGCACGATCAGCTTTGTGACGATTTTCGCATCCGCCGATCGCGAGACATTGACCTGCGCACCGGGAATACCGCGCTCGATCCTCGTCCTGATCCGCAGCATCGCGGCATCCATCGCGGCAAGCGAGGTGCGACGGTCCGCAACCGGCAGCCAGGTGAGGTCGATGTCCACCGAAAGGCGCGGCATGTCGCGCACGAACAGATTGATCGCCGTGCCGCCCTTGAGGGCAAAGGCGCTCTCCCCGGCCACGAAGGGGAGGGTGCGAATGAGGAGCGCAACCTGCCGCCGATAGATGTCGAGAAAGGCCATGACGATCAATGCGCCCCGAATTCGGGCGGAACGGTGATATTGTAGCGCGGGTCGAGCTTGCCGCCTTTGACAAGAACGCGCTTGCCCGCGCCAAGGTTCACACGCGACGTGTCGAGCCGGGCGAGCCATGCGTGCCCATGGCGACTGGCGAAGAACAGAAAGAGCCGCTTCACCTTGACACTGGTGCAAGCCTCAAGGAGCATTTGCAGGCGGCGCGGACTTAGATCACTGAGGCCCTCCATCAGGGCATCGACCTGCTGGAAGCTCTCCCGCTCGGGCAGTTCGTCGAGCAATTCGAGAACGGCGCGCTCCTTGCTGGAGTAGCGGACGGGCAGGGCCAGACCGCCTGTGCTGACCATGACGGGACTCGACTCAGGCGGCGCGTCGACATCGCCGGGAAACAGCCGCAGGCTGTTATGCCAGCGAAACGCGAGATCGAGCGGCAGGCTCGCCAGCCAGGTCGGCGGATGCGTCGGCCCATAGAGATGAACCTCGCGCATCGCGGCGGGCAGATAATGCGCATAGCCCTGCTGTTCGAGCGCAGTGCGCCCGCCGACGGCCAGTGGAAGGTCGAGCACGGTCTGGAGCGAAACGACAACCTGCTGCCATGTCAGAGGTGAACGCGAGCGGCGATAGACGCGCCGCGCCGGACTCTCAAGCCAGCCCGCCCGGACATACTGGCTACGCAGCGCCGATGAATATCCCTGAGCTTCCATCCAGGCGGCATCGGCAAGAAGCCCCTCGGGAAGTTCTTGCTGGAGACGGTTTAGTTTTCCATCAAAACGCATAGTCATGCTTGGTCTTTTGACATATTTGCAAACCATTGTCGAGTTTATAATCATTCCAATTCCCTAAGTCATACTTAGTGTTTTAGGAAAATAGTAAACCTTCCTGACCTCAACTCCCCATATTCTCGGGCGAACATGGCGAACAATCGCTGTAAATGACCCGGATTGGCAGGGAGGCGTTTTCGCCGACTTGCTGATCGTCGGCGCGATGATCGTTGGTGCTCCGAATACGGCGAAAGCAGACATAGCCTTCGCGCTGTACCTTTCATGCTGTTGGCTAAACCGTTTTTGTCCCCTGGTGCCGCCGGTTCGAAAAAACATTTCCCGAGCCCCGATACCACCGGGTCTCCTCCGGCGGGCTGGCCGCCGCCCTGAAGCTCGCGTTCGATACCGGGCCCTGACGAATGCCGGGGATCCCTCGCGGCATAGCGCCGCCGCTGCGTCTGCTGTGGCTGTGGGCGGCTTCTCTTCCCCAGGGCGTCTCCCCGTACCCGTGACCCGGCTTACCGGGCATTGACCTGGACCAGCCGCCTTGTCCCGAAACCTTCCGCCCTTACGGCTTCTTTCCCCGCCCGTGCCGGGCTCCTCGCGGCCGCTTCGCTCCCAAACAAGCCGGGCGTCAGGTCCGCCGCTCACGCTCCGGCCCTTGCGGGTGCGGGACTGCGGCTCGGGGCTGGTCCGACGGTCTGCCCATCGCCCGGAACGGGTTCGGGCGAGACACGAAGGAGAAATGAAATGCCTGCAATCGGACATGTGAAGCGCAGCGGCGAGGGCTACAAGGGCGAGCTCAAAACCCTCTCGATCCGCGCCGGGATCGAGATCATCCCCAACCGCACGAAGACCGGCGACGCCCAGCCCGACTACCGCGTGCTGACCCAGGGCATCGAGATCGGTGCGGGCTGGATCCGCACCGGCGAAACGTCGGGCAGGGACTACGTGTCGCTGAGCATCGCCGCGCCGGAGTTCGGACCGCGCCGGCTCTACGCCAACCTCGGCCGCGTGCCGGGCGAGACCGACGAAACGTTCGCGGTCATCTGGAACCCCTACGACTGAGCGGGTTCGGCCCCGCGCCTCGCGCGCGGGGCCGCCTTTCCTGCAGCAGACGGAGGGTGCGCGGCCTGCCGGGCTTCCGGCTGCGCCAGGCTCGAATTCGGAACGCGCGATTTTCGAGCCTCTGCACGGCCTGCCCATACTGGCACCAAGGGCACGCCGCGCCGCGTGCGGCGCCGCGCTGGCCAGGGAGGCGCGCTCATGACGCAAAGAGAACCCGGACGCGAGCGGCCCGCGCGGCCGCGATCGCCGTACCTCAATCCGGCGATGGCCGCAGCATGGCTCGGAATCTCGCCGCGGACGCTTCAGGCCCATCGCAGCAAGGGCACGGGGCCGCGCTTCCGGCGACACTTCCGCAACATCCGCTACCATATCGACGATCTCGACGCCTGGTCGCGCGCAACTGCGCGGGCTTCCGGGCGCAGGAAGGGCGGCAGGCCGTGACGTCGCCCCTCCGGCCGATGCGCACGTGGCCTGCGGCCGGAGCCGCGCTTCTGATCGCGGCGCTTGCCGCGGTCAGCCTCGCGCGGCCGCGGCCTCTGCTCATCTGGAACGGCTCGGCGAGCGCGCCGACGGGTCTCTATCTCGTGACGGCGGCCGGAAATCCGGCACGCGGCGATCGCGTTGCCGCCCGCCTGCCGGCGCCCTGGCGCGAGCTTGCCGCGCGCCGCCATTATCTCCCGGCGAACGTGCCGCTCATCAAACGCATCGCCGCCATACCCGGCGATATGGTCTGCGCAAGCGACGACCGGGTCATCGTCAACGGCGCCGTCGCCGCGCTGCGGCTGCGCCGCGACGGCGCCGGCCGGCCGATGCCCGCATGGCACGGCTGCCGCCGGCTCGGCGCGGGCGACGTGCTGCTGCTCGCAGCGCATCCCGCCTCGTTCGACGGGCGGTATTTCGGGCCGAGCCAACGCCGCGACATTCTCGGCAAGGCGCATTTGATCTGGAGGCACCCCTGACCGCCTGCGCTGCGCGGTCGCTGGCGCTGCTGGCCGCGCTCGCAGTCGCCCAGCCCGCACGCGCCGACGCTGTGGCACGCTGGCGTCCGCTCGTCGACGAGGCATCGCTCCGGTTCGGAATTCCGGCTGACTGGATCGAACGCGTGATGCGCGCCGAAAGCGCGGGGCGCGCCGTCCTTGACGGCCGGCCCATCACCAGCAGCGCCGGCGCAATGGGTCTCATGCAGCTGATGCCCGGCACCTGGGCCGATATGCGCGCGGTGCTTTGCCTGGGGCGTAATCCGCATGCGCCCCGCGACAACATCCTCGCCGGTGCCGCCTATCTGCGGCTGATGCACGACCGCTTCGGCTTTCCCGGCATGTTTGCGGCCTATCACGCCGGCCCCGCGCGCTACGGCGAGTGCCTTGCCGGCACGCGCGCGCTGCCACGCGAGACACGCGCCTATGTCGCCGCGGTCGCGGGCAGGCCCGCCGCGCCTTGCGGCGTGCGGCAAGGCGCTCCGCCGGCGCCTTCGGCCCCGCGCCCGGCACTGTTCCTCGTCGGCGGAGGCGCGGGCACACAGGCGCGCTCGAACACCGGGGGGGGGAGCCTGTTTGCGCTGCCTGAACGCGATGCGACCGGGACCGCGCCGGCAGCGGATGCACGCGACGAATTCCGTAAATAAGACTTGGCAAGCATATGATTTGGCGCGATTCTGACGCCATGAAATATCCCGATGACCCGGCTGTATCGCTGCCCGAAGGCAAGCGCCGCGAGCTTGCGCATGTCGTCGGGATCGTGCGCGAGGGCTTCGCCGAGGCGATCTCGCGGCGCACGCAGCCGCGGTATCGGAGCGGGCATCTGCTGAAGATCATCCTGTTCGGCAGCTACGCCCGCGGCGATTGGGTCGAGGACCCGGTCGGGCGCTATTTTTCCGACTACGATATTCTCGTCGTCGTCAATCACGAGGACCTCACCGACGTTCCGGAATTCTGGACGAAGACCGAGGACCGGCTGCTCACCGAGCTTGCTGACGGACGGCTGCGTACGCCCGTCAGCCTCATCTACCACAGCCTCGATGACGTGAACGCACAGCTGCGCCGCGGGCGCTATTTTTTCACCGATATCCTGCGCGACGGCATCGTGCTGTTCGAGGAGCCGGAGCACCCGTTCGAGGTGCCGCAACCGCTATCGCCGGCAGAGGCGCTGCGCGAGACGCAGGACTATTACGAAGAATGGTTCGAGAGCGCCCAGCAATTTTTTAGGCAGTATCAGCATGCGATGAATGATGCCGCGCCAAAGGTTGCTGCGTTTGATCTGCATCAGACGACGGAAAGGCTCTATCACACACTATTTCTCGTCCGCACATTGTACTCGCCCAAGACGCACAATCTGAACCGCCTGCGCTCGCAGACCGAGGCGCTGGAGCCGCAGCTTCGCGAGGTCTGGCCGGGTACGACGAAGTTCGAGCGGCGCTGCTACGAGCTGCTGCGCGCGGCCTATGTGAAGGCGCGCTATTCGCGTCATTACCGCATCACATCCGAGGAACTGGCGTGGATCGGAAGCCGCGTCGAGGTCCTGCGCGGTATCATTGAATCGCTGTGCCTTCAGCGCATCGACGAGCTCGAACGCGCCGCCTGAGACCATCAGTCCCGTTGCGGTTTGCGCTCCGCCATCGCTTTCAGTGCACGGAGATCGCGCATCACCCATTTGGCATCGGCGGAGAAACGTCCGTCATCCATCCCGGGTTGACGAAACAGCGTCAGCATCACCTCCGCGCCGTCTCCGTTCTGCACGATCCGAAGCGGCACGTGTACGGGATCGCCGCTCCCCGTATCGACGACATGGTCCATGACGCCGTATTCGTTGTGGCCGGTAAACCGGATACGAACGGCTCCTTCCGGGCCTTCGGCAAGCCAGTAATCACCGCGCGGCAGTAGCTGCGATTCTGAAAGGCCTGATGCCCATTTCGGGAAGATCTGCGGCCTCCAGATCTCCTCGTAAAGTGCACGCCATTCGCATGCTATCGAGACGCTGAAGGTGCGCGCGGCGAGCATTGCCTGAAGTTCCATTTCTGATCCGGTGATATGTTCTGCGCAGGGGAATAACCGGTCCCGACTTTTCTGCGCTTTGGTAGTTTTCGAACACCCGGGACCGGCGCTCATGTCGAGCGGAATCCTTCAACCGTAAATCAGGAAACTTTGCAAGTCACAGGGGAAGGCCCGTACATTCCGCTGCGGTGCATGATCGCCTGGTATCGACCTTAGGCGAGCGTCGCGATTGTACCGGTAATCAGGATTTGAGGATTACGGATTTCATCTCGCCGCAGAGCGCACAGATGCCCCGCCGGATCTCGAAGCCGCCACTGCCGGCGAGCTGGCGCGTGCGGTTCGCGACATCGTCGCTACTCTCAATTGCCAGCCGCCCGGCAATGCAATCGTCGCATACCGGTTCGGGTGACAGCCGCACGATAAACCCGCTCACCCGCTGAAAATTCGTCGTCATCTGTTTCCCTGTTCGCCCGGCCCTATAGAGCGCACGCGCGATTTCCGAAAGCCGGATCGTTCGCGCCTCCGCCGCGAACGAAGTTCGGGGGAAAGGGCCAGCCCTCTCTCCCCCGCAACGGCAATCGGCCGGGCCGTGGCTCGCTGCGCTGCGCCCGCACCACCCCGCGCAGATTCCCGCTGCGTCCCCGCTCTCCCACGGCTCGCCGCGAGGCAGGGTTCAGCGCCGCCAAAGCGCTGAAACCCTGATCCAAGGAGAGCAGAAATGCACACGACGACAGCACGGCCGGACATGGCAAAAATGACGTTTGGAAACCAGGAAGGCATCCGCAACACCATCGTTCACGGCGATTGCATCGACGTGATGCGGCGTTTGCCCGATCGCAGCATCGACCTCGTTCTGACTGATCCGCCTTACATTTGCCGCTACCGTGCGCGCGACGGGCGAACCGTTGCCAATGATGACAACGACCGCTGGCTTCAGCCCGCATTTTCCGAAGTCTTCCGCGTGCTGAAGGAGGGCGGATTCGCCATCAGTTGTTACGGCTGGACCGCCGCGGATAAGTTCATATCCGCATGGCGATCCGCCGGGCTTCGTATGGTCGGACACATTGTTTTTCGCAAGCATTATGCGTCCTCGCAGCGCTTCCTTCGCTATACGCATGAGCAGGCGTATTTGCTGGCAAAGGGCCGCCCGGTGCTTCCCGAAACCACCATTCCCGACGTGATCGACTGGCCCCGCTACACCGGCAACCGGCTCCACCCGACCGAGAAACCCGTTGAGATATTACGCCCGCTTGTCGAGACGTTCAGCCGCCCGGGCGACCTCATCCTCGACCCGTTCTGCGGTTCCGGTTCCACGCTTGCGGCCGCGCATCATAGCGGGCGCGATTTTGTCGGAATCGAACTCGACCGGTGCCATCATCGAACAGCGTGCACGCGGCTCGGCATGACGCGCTGACCTATCCGCGAATACCAGGACGGCGGGCTCTTGCAGGGCCCGCCGTCATTTTTTGCCCGCGGTTCAGATCATGCGCTTTCCATCGACTGGCGCCAGGTGCAGCCCGCGCGGGTATTGCGATCGGATTCGGGGTGGATTGGCGTTCGGATGGGGCCGGGAGGGGAAGTGCGGCGTAGGGCAAGATAAAACATTGGTGCTACTGCGCTGACTCGCCCACGCAGGCAATTGTCTGCACATCGTTTTTTGGCTGGAATCCTTGTGTCCGACTGGCACTGTCCGTTTGGGATTGGTGCCGACTGGTCTCTGTGCCGCAGATTTGCGTTTGTATTCTGGCACCGGTTTTCCCGTTGCTGGTTCTCGGTCATGCTTCTGCTCGAAAATCCACGAGATCGGGCCGGACCCTTGAGCAAGGATGATGAATTCGAACCCTTCATTGGTCGCATGCGCAGCCGCGGCCGGGCGCAGAAGCGATTCCTTCACAGCATTCTTGCGGCGACTAACCTTGCCGGAGGCATTGGAAGATCACGCCGCAGGGGGCGCTTCGACGGGAGCCGGATCGGACGGGGATCGGGCACCGGACGTATGCTGGCTACGCGAGGATCCAAAGCCATGGTTTATCGCCGCCGCGTCATCATCAAATCGCGTATAGTCCGGATCGCGGGCAAGGGCATGGCAGGTGCGCTTGCGCACCTCCGGTACATCGAGCGCGATGGCACGACGCGGGACGGGGGCAGAGGGCGACTTTACGGCGCCGAAAACGATCATGTCGACGGCAAGGCGTTTCTCGGCCGCGCCGGGGACGATCGCCATCAGTTTCGCTTCATCGTGTCGGCCGAGGATGCCGCCGAATACGAGGACCTGAAGCCGCTCACGCGGCGTCTCATGACACGCGTCGAGGAAGATTTGGGAACCCGGCTGGACTGGGTCGCCGTCGATCACTTCAATACCGGACATCCACACACGCATATCATCGTCCGCGGCAAGGACGACCGCGGCAAGGATCTCGTCATCGCGCGCGAATATCTCTCGCGGGGCATGCGCGAGCGTGCCGCAGAGCTTGTCGATCTGGACCTTGGGCCGCGATCGGCGCGCGATGTGCGTGCGTCGCTGCGACGTGAGGTCGAGCAGGAACGCCTGACGGGGATTGACCGTGCTCTTCTTCGCGATGCCAATGCAGCAGGGTGGCTCGAGGCTGGTGGCAAGGATGTGTTCGACCGGGCCATCCGTATCGGGCGTCTTCGCAAGCTCGAACGTTTGGGGCTCGCCGCGCCTGTGGGAGGACAGCACTGGCAGCTCACGCTCGGCCTTGAAGCAGCACTGCGGGAGATGGGTGAACGCGGCGATATCATCCGGACGATGCAGCGCGCATTCAGCGCGCGGGGCGAGGCGCCTGCTCTTGCCGATCAGCTGATCTATGCTCCCGCCGGGCCCGGGGCGCGTCCGCGTGTCGGCCGTGTGATCGAACGCGGGCTCGCCGACGAGCTCGAGGATCATCATTATCTGATCATCGAGGCCACCGACGGTCGCAGCCATTACGTCGCGCTCGGCAAGGTCGAGACTGTTGAATCGTTGGCTGACGATGCCATCGTCCGGATCACACCTGAAACGCCCCGCATCCGCGAGGTCGATTATACCGTCGCAAGGGTCGCGGCTGCGAACGATGGTCGCTATGATATCGACGCGCACCTTCGCCATGACCCGGCGGCCAGCCGCGCCTTCGCCGAAATGCACGTCCGGCGCCTTGAAGCGCTCAGGCGAAGGATCGGCAGCGCCGCGCGCGAGGCGGATGGCAGCTGGAGCATTGCGCCGGATCATATCGAGCGGGTTGCGGTATACGTGAGGGCGAAGGTGAGGGACATGCCCGTCCGCGTCGATGTCCTCTCGCCGCAGCCGCTTGACAGCCTTATCGGTGCGCATGCCGCGACCTGGCTCGACCGGCAGCTCATCGCAGGCGTTTCGGATGTCGAGCGGGACGCAGGGTTCGGACATGCCGTGAACGATGCGCTCGAGCGGCGGCGACAGTGGCTTATCGCTGCCGGCCTTGCCGAAGAGGTTGCGAGCGAGACCATCTATCGGCCCGACGTTCTTGAAATATTGCGTCGGCGCGAGATGCTGCGCGTCGGATCGCAGCTCGCGCGCGAGCTGGGTCTGGAGTTTGTCGAGCCCGGGGAGGGGCCACGGATAAGCGGCGTCTATCGTCGGTCAGTCGAGACTTCGGGAGGCCGCCTTGCGGTGATCGAACGCTCGCGCGATTTTACGCTGGTTCCGTGGCGGCCCGTGCTCGAGCGGCATATGGGCAAGGCCGTCTCGGGCATCGACCGCGGTGATGCCATCGACTGGACGATCGGTCGCGGGCGAAGCGGCCCGGAAATTTCGTGAACCGATCGCAAATGGATGCTGGCCGATTATCGTTCCGATATGACGAGAATCGCAGCCGCCGCAGCGTCTGATGCAGGTGTCGTCAGTGCTTGAAGCAATGCTCGCGGTGCCAGGAAAGGAAGGTCGGGTGCGGGCGTTCCAGAGAGCGCTGCGGCGGAATGGCGAAGCCAGTCTTGTTGATCAGAGAATGGATGCTGTCGGGATCGTTGGCTTGCCGGCTGACAAGGATTTCGAGATCGTCGTTCAGCCCGATCAGGCCCCGATCGAACATCCAGTGGACGGTTCCAGAAAGGGCGATCCCGTTGGAGACGATATCCGGCCCGCCGCGATCTACCGGGCGGATATGGGCAGCCTCGACCTCGGCGCGGCCGCCGCCATTGATCAGCTTCAACCCAGTCACCGCGCAACGGGCGTCATAGGCCTCGACAACGCGGCGGCGGAACAAGCGGTCACGGACAAGCCGCGAACCCAGATTGGCCACGCGGTCGCGTTCGGTCTCGAACTGGAACGGTGGGCATTCCTCGCGCAGCATGGTGTCGGACGTCTCGTCGATCCTCGGCAGGAAGGTGTCATCTTCTGCAAGACCAAGGTCGATGATGCGGTTGAAGTCCTCGATCGATAGGGGCCGGACCGCGGACTGGGTACGGCCCGAAATCTTGTCTTGGTCGTTGAGAACGCCGCGCTCGACAAGCCCCAGCGGACCCTTGAACGGGACAGGGTTGGGAAAGTCCAGATACGTGCCAGGTTCGATCAGCGCGAGATACATGTCGTTAGCGGTCGGGTCCGGCACGACATGGGCCACTTTGGCCACCGCAAAATATCCGCGTGTGCCGCGGATCTTGCTGGGCTCGTAGTAGATGATCCAATCACCGATGCAGGCGCTGACACGGCTGAGATACTGGCGAGGAAATTGATACTGCTCCGCGGGGTTGTCGTCGTAAATCGAGTCAATCCGGTGGACGAAGATGCCTTTGGCCATGCCGATCACACGCTCTCGTCAGCAGAATAGGCGCTTGAGCCGATAGCGGGGCTGTCGTCGGCGGGCACCTCTGGGACGTCAGGCACGCCGTCCTGCCCAGCGTGCGTTCTGACTTCGGTTGCCCGTTCCTCGATCTCCTTCGCGAAGATGTCGAGCATCGCAGCACCGGCAGGCATCGTGGCGACCTCTTCGACCGCAGCGGGCAATTCGCGCAGCAGCCGTGCCGTTACCTGCTCGGCGCGCTGGATCGTGCCGCGCGCGGCTAGGCCAGCGGCTTCGGCCATCCGGCGCCAGTGGCGGCCGTAGATGTGGCGTCCGCGGCGTTGGCCGCCGATGGCTTGGGCGTGGTTCTGGGTGATGTTGGCCCAGGCGAGGCCCGACGTGAGATCGTAGAGCGGGGCCAGTTGGGGTGCGCCCGGGCCCAGCAGGATCGAGTAGTTCTTGGCGTGGGAATCGACATTGCCGATGGCCACGTTGAAGATCACGGCATCAAGTAGGCGGTTGATGTCGCGCGCGGTCATGTGTTGGCGGACGAGCGCGAACATGTCGGCAATCGACGGGCCGCGCGTGCCGGTGCCGTTGAATTCGTACTTGGCGGCGGGCACACGGCCGAGGGCCTGGCAGAAATCCTCCTGGTGCAGGCGGTGGACATTGTTGCCGTTGCCCGTCCGGTCATAGCGGTCGACAAGCAAGTAGCTGCGTTTCCCCGCAACGCCGGTCGTCACCGGCGCAACATTGAGGCCGATGCGGCGGGCGAGGACCATGCACAGCGCCTCGTTCTGGACGCTGCCGGGCAGCCGCGGATTGTCGGGCTTGAGAATGTGGGTCGATGGCGCGCCGTTGATCGGCACCGCAATCTTGCCATCGATAACAGCTACTGGAAGCTTTTCCTGCGCACCGGCGAGGCTCATCGAGACCCCGTCTTCACCGATGAGGAATGGCCGCGCAGGCAGTTCCTCGATGATCCGCTCAAGTGCGTCGGCATCGGGGGGCGGGCGATAGCCGGGCTCGCCGCGTGGCGGCTGCGGGGCGATGCTGAGCGCACCTGCCAGATCATTGCCGGTCCGCGCGATCAGGCCGAGTGCGTCTTCCGGAGCAGCGCCGAGCGCGCGCGTCATGGCGCGCAGCGGTTCGCCCTCCGGTAGGAGGTTCATCAGCCAGGGAAGGACCTGTTCCCCGTCATAGGGCTCGGGTCGGATCGGCATCGCCAACGAGACCGGGAAGCTGTCCGTGGATGAAAGCCAGATTTCATCATAAACGAGGCGGGTTGCCTGTGCGTCCGCGCTGATCGTGGCGACCAGACGCCCCTCGTAGTGAACCGGAAGTTCCACCGTCAGGCTTGCCGACTGCTAGCGGTGGTGAGACGAAGGCCGACGGCCCTGGCGGCGGCAAGGGCTGAGGATCAGCGTGCAATAGGCACCCCCTTCGTGGGGTGATCGGCGTGCAAAAAGGACCCCTTCATCCCGGGGATTTAGTCGGCCGACTGGTTTTGATCAGTTGGCGAGAACGGGATGTTGATCGTGGAGACAGTGGTTCGGATTCGGCGTGAGCATGCAGCGGGTAAGGCGATCAAGGCGATCGCTCGTGACCTTCGTTTGTCGCGGAAGGTCGTCCGCAAAGCGATCCGGTCGCCGGAGGCGGCGTTCAACTATCAGCGCAAAGTCCAGCCGCTGCCGCGGATCGGTCCTTATCAGGATCGTCTCGATGCGCTGCTTGAGGAGAACGAAGGTCGCGGCCGCCGCGATCGGCTACGGATGACGCGTATCCATGACCTGCTGGTGCGCGAGGGGTTCGATGGATCCTATGATGCGGTGCGCCGCTATGCGGCGCGCTGGCGTGCTGCGCGGCGGAAGGATGCTGGCGAAGGCGCACCGGCGTTCATCCCGATGACCTTCCAGCCGGGTGAGGCCTACCAGTTCGACTGGAGCCACGAGGATGTGGAGATCGCCGGCAAGCCGATGCGGGTGAAGGTGGCGCATATGCGTCTCTGCGACTCGCGCGCACCCTATGTCCGAGCCTATCCGCGCGAGGGCCAGGAGATGCTGTTCGATGCCCATGCCCGGGCGTTCGCGTTCTTCGGCGGTGTGCCGCGACGCGGTATCTACGATAATATGAAGACGGCGGTGACGGCCGTGTTCACCGGCAAGGAGCGTGTGTTCAACCGCCGCTTCCTGATCATGACCGATCATTACATGGTCGAGCCGACCGCCTGCTCGCCGGCGGCGGGATGGGAGAAGGGCCAGGTCGAGCAGCAGGTCCAGACGATCCGAGGCCGCTTCTTCCAGCCGCGACTCCGGTTCGCCAGCCTGGCCGAGCTCAACGGGTGGCTGGAGGCCGAGTGCCGGCGCTGGGCCGAGCATCATGCCCATCCCGAACGCGGGGATATTACCGTCGCCGAGGCGCTGGATATGGAGCGACCGGCCCTGCAGCCGATCCTGGCACCGTTCGACGGCTTCCATGAGAGCGAGCATGCCGTCACCGGCACCTGCCTCATCAGCTTCGATCGCAACCGCTACTCGGTCATGTCGACGGCCGCACGCCGGACCGTTCAGGTGCGCTCCTATGCCGATCGCATCGTCATACGCTGCGGCGATGCGATCGTCGGGGAGCATGAGCGCCACTTCGGTCGGAACCGCACGATATACGATCCCTGGCATTATCTGCCGGTCCTCGCGCACAAGCCCGGCGCGCTGCGTAACGGCGCACCGTTCCAGGACTGGGATCTGCCGCCCGCCCTGCACCGATTACGGCGAAGGCTCGGCACCGGGGACGAGGCCGATCGCAGGTTCGTGCGGGTCCTCTCGGCGGTGCTCACCGATGGCCTGGAGCCGGTAGAGGCTGCCGTGCGCGAAGCGTTGGCGAACGGAACGGCCAGCGACGAGCTGATCCTCAACATCCTCTCCCGGCGCCGCGAGCCGGCGACACCCCACAGCATCGTCACTTCGGAAGACCGGATGCTGCAGCATCCTCCGCTCGCCGACTGTGCCCGCTATGATCTGCTGCGAGGCTATGATGCAGCGGCATGATATGATCGACACGATGCGCGGCCTCGGACTCAAGGGCATGGCGGCGGCGTTCGACGAGGCGGTCACCACCGGCCTCCAGCGCAAGCGCACCACCATGGAGATACTGACCGACCTGCTCCGTGCTGAGGCGACCCACCGGGATGCAGCCTCCATCCGCTATCGGATGACGGCTGCGAGGCTGCCCGTGGTGAAGGACCTGGAGCGGTTCAGCTTCGAGGGCACACCGATCAATGAGGAGATGATCCGCTCCCTTCACGATGGCTCCTTCCTCCCGCCTCGCCGCAATATCGTGCTGGTCGGCGGCACGGGGACAGGCAAGACCCACCTCGCCATCGCGATCACCGCCAATGTCGTGCGAAGGGGCGCTCGCGCCCGCTACTTCAACACCGTCGATCTGGTGACACGCCTCGAAGAGGAGACCCGGATCGGCAAAGGCGGGACCCTGGCGGCGCAGCTGTCGCGGCTCGACCTGATCGTGCTCGACGAGCTCGGTTATCTGCCGTTCGCCCGCTCGGGAGGGCAGTTGCTGTTCCACCTCATCAGCAAGCTTTATGAGCGGACCAGCGTCATCATCACCACGAACCTCGCCTTCGGCGAATGGCCGACCGTGTTCGGCGATCCCAAGATGACCACGGCGCTGCTCGACCGCGTCACCCACCACTGCGATATCGTCGAGACGGGCAACGACAGCTGGCGCTTCAAAAACCGCAGCTGACAGCCACCTTCGGCGCCTTCAAAAATCTATCTTGCGCTGCGCGCGCCTCCGGTCGGGCTACGCCCGCCCTCCGCCGCACGCAGCGCAAGGCCATCTTCAACAAACCAGCATCATATTATCCGAAAAGGGGGTCCCTCTTCGACGCCGATCGGGGGTCCCTTTTGAACGCCGTTTGACACAAATGTCGCGCTTGTCGGCAATTCGATGGGTGGCGCATCGGCGCTCGGCGTCGCGGTCGAACGGCCGGGACTCGTTCGCAAACTCGTCCTGATGGGCAGCGCCGGTCTGGTGTCGAAAATCGATCCTGCGCTCGAACCCGTGCTTGGATATGATTTCACGCGCGAAGGCATGATCCGTCTCGTCCGTGCACTCACGACCGACAATTTCCAGATCGACGATGCGATGATCGACTACAGGTATGCACTGTCGGTAGATCCGGAAACGCGCCGCGCTTACAGCGCCACGATGCAGTGGATCCGCGACCAGGGCGGCCTCTACTACGAAGACGATTATATCCGGCGCATCACCGCACCGACTCTCATCGTAAACGGCAAGCTCGACAAGGTTGTTCCGCTCGCCAACGCATACAAGTTCCTTGAGCTAATTGGTCCGAGCTGGGGCTACATCATGCCCGACTGCGGGCACTGGGCGATGATCGAACATCCGGTCGATTTCGCGCGCACGACGGCCGCATTCATCGAGGCTGCGCAGTGATTGGCGGAAACGTCGGCGTTCCGGCGAAGGAGGTGACGCAATGACCGCAAAGGTCCGCGTGATCTTCCGCGCAGCCGGCGGCTTCGAGCATCTGGTCGAAACCGAAGCGGGAGTATCGCTCATGGAAGCGGCCGTTCTGAACGGCGTGGACGGTATCGAAGCCGTTTGCGGGGGCGCCTGTGCCTGCGCCACGTGCCACGTTTACGTTGGCCCCGAGTGGCTCGATGCGCTGAAACCGCCGAGCGAGACCGAAGACGAAATGCTCGATTGCGTAGCGGAACGTGCGCCGCATTCGCGGCTGTCCTGCCAGATCCGCCTTACCGACCTGCTCGACGGCCTGACCCTGGAACTGCCGAAGGCACAGTCATGAAACACAAGAAGAACACCAAAATTGTCGAGGGGAGAGAGATTATGTGCAAGCTTCTTATGGGCTCCGCGCTTGCGGTATTGGCCAGCGCATCGGCTCCAGCGTTCGCGCAGCAAACGGCCGGTGTTGAAGTCGATGCGTCCGAGCTGGAGATGATCACCGTTACGGCGCGGCGCGTCAGCGAAAATCTTCAGGATTCGCCCGTCGCCATCTCTGCGTTTGGCGAGAACGCCATTCGCGAGCGCGCGATCAACAATGTGTCGGACATCGGCAAGTTCACGCCGAGCCTCAGCTTCGATTCCGCAGCGGCAGCTTCGGGATCGAGCAACTCGGTCACTGTGTTTCTGCGCGGTATTGGGCAGACCGACTTCAATATGACGGTAGATCCTGGTGTCGGCATCTACCTCGATGGCGTCTACATCAGCCGCTCGGTTGGCGCGCTGCTCGAGACGCGCGACGTCGAGAGCATTCAGGTGTTGCGCGGTCCGCAGGGCACACTGTTTGGCAAGAACACCATTGGCGGCGCTGTTATCGTCACGTCACGGCGCCCGGACGAACAGCTTGGCGGTAACATTGAGGCCACGACCGGCTCGTACAACCGGATTGACGTCGGCGCACGGATCAACGTGCCGGTATCCGAAGATTTCCGTTTCTACGTCAGCGGCCTTGCGCTGACGCGCGACGGTTATGTCGAGCGACTTGTCGATGGACAGAAGAAGGGCAACCAGAACAGCTACTCAGGCCGTTTCGTCGCCGAGTGGGATGCAACGCCCGATTTCAACCTTCTCTTGTCCGCCGATTATACGCGTACGCGTGAGCGCGCTGTTGCAACAACGCTTCTCGATGTCAATGAGAACGCCATTTTCCCTCTGTTTCACAACGTTTTCCTGAATGCGCCGGGCTGTCTGCCGCCATCACCAACCTCCAATCCTAGCTGCTACAACGCGCAGTGGCTTACTGGCGACAAGGATAAAACCAACGAAAGCGGCCCAAACCGTTCGGTGTCGGACGTGTGGGGCGTATCGCTGAATGCTTCGTGGGATGCGGGACCGGTGACCATCAAGTCGATCACCGCCTACCGTGAGCTCGATAGTGCGTTTGCGGTCGATATCGACCAGTCGCCGCTTGCCATACAGCGGACCGAAAACGACTACACGCAAAATCAGTTTAGCCAAGAATTCCAGCTTCAGGGCGACGGGTTCGGCGAAAAACTGAACTATACGCTTGGCCTATATTACCACCACGAAGGCGGCACCGATATCAACTCGCTGTTCACTGCGCCGACCGATTTCCGGAGCGGCGGTAGCGTCAAGAACGACAGTTATGCGGCCTTTGCTCAGTTCATCTTTCATGCGACTGACAATCTCAATCTGACGCTTGGCGGCCGCTATACAAGTGAGGACAAGCGGTTTTCGCCCGACCAAGAGGTGCTGCGCGTACATCCGGCTGCGCAGGCGCCGCTGCCACCGGGCTTCCCGACGCCGTTCTTCCTGACGAACCCGGTGACCAGCATGGCCGCCGGTTCACCGCAGCCGCTGCGGGTGGGGGATATCGTCATGCCTGCAGTGCAGCGTACGACGTCGGCGAACGAGTTCACGCCGTCAGTGACGCTCGACTACAAGTTTACGCCCGACATGCTTGGGTATTTCACCTTCTCGCGTGGCTTCAAAAGCGGCGGCTTTACGCAGCGCGTGTTCCCGCCCGAGCCGGAAGCACCTGCGTTCGAGCCAGAATTTGCGCGTGTGCTCGAAATCGGCGTGAAGGTTGAGCTGTTCAACCGCCACCTGCGGTTGAACAGCGCCCTATTCGACACGAAGTACAGCGACCTGCAGATCATTGTGAATGACGGGTTTGCACCGAAGGTGCGCAACGCCGGAAAAGCGCGAATCCGTGGCTTTGAATCGGAAGCTCAACTGGTTGTGACGGACGCTTTCCGGCTGACCGGAGCGGTCAGTTATCTTGACGCCGAGTACCGCGAAGTGGATGCCCGCGCGGCGCCGGTGACGGTGGACAGTGCGCTGGCCAATACGCCAAAATGGACAGCAAATGCTGGGATTACAGTTGAGCCTTACGATGGTGAGGCAGGGCGCGTGGTGCTGCAGGGCGACTGGTCGTATCGAAGTGCGACGTACAAGGACGCGATCAACACACCTTCGCTGAAACAGGACGGCTACAGCGTCTTCAACATGTCGGCGACGTTCGATGCTGCCCAAGGCTGGTCGGTGACGGGTGGAATCACCAACCTGACCGACAAGCGCTACATTATCTCGGGATACTCGGACCTCAATTTCATCGGATCGACGTATGGGGTCTATTCGCGGCCGCGCGAATGGTACTTGAAGCTTGGGTATTCGTTCTAGGGCTTCAGGCGATCGGACGGTGACACCGAGAGCTCGCCGGCAACGCCGTGCCGCTCACCACGATCTTCTGGCTCCTATGCGCGCTGGTCATGCTCGCCGCCGCCTTCCGCCCTAAGCCGCGACCGAAGCGTTTGCTTCTAAGGCTTTCGATCACCAGCCTGGTGGCTAGCCCGATAGCGTTCCACTCGGTACTTCGCGGACGCGGCTTCCTGATCACTGCCGGCTCTTCAGCTTCGATAGCCAATGCCTGGCGGCGCCATCGACGCCAACAAAGCCGACGTTAGGGGCAACACGCAGGATCCTGATTTGATCTTCCTCCGGTTGTGCGGACACTAGGGTTAGCCCGTCATGCGTTGCTCGGCCTGTTCGGGGGTGAGATACCCGAGCGCCGAGTGCATGCGATGCCGATTATAATAGCCTTCGATATATCCGAACAGAGCCTGCCGGGCTTCGACGTGCGTTGCCCAGCGGCATTGATGGACCAGTTCGACCTTCAGCGTATGAAAGAAGCTCTCCATCGGCGCGTTGTCGTAACAGTTTCCGGTGCGGCTCATCGACGCGGTCGCGCCGATCGCGGTGAGTTGATCGACATAAGCCCCGGCGGCATATTGCGATCCGCGATCGGAGTGATGCACGAGTCCGCGTGCTGGTCGCTGCCGTTGGGCGGCCATCATCAACGCAGCGAGCGTCAGTTCGGTGCGCATGTGATCCCGCATCGCCCAGCCCACGATCTTGCGCGTCGCCAGATCGAGCACGGCCGCCAGATACAGCCAGCCTTCGCCGGTCGGGATATAGCTGATATCGGCCAGCCACACGCGGTTCGGCGCCGTTGCTTCGAAGCGCTGCGCTAGCAGGTTCGGCGCGATCGGCAGGTAATGGCGGCTGTCGGTCGTCGAGGGCCGAAAGCGGCGACCGGCAAGCGCACGAATGCCGTGACGGCGCATCAGCCGCTCGACACGACCGCGGCTGCAGCCGCGCCCTTCCGCGCGCAGCGCGGCATGCATCCGGGGACTGCCGTATCGCCCGGAATGCCGCGCCTGGATCCGGCGGATATCGGCGAGCAACACGGCGTTCTCCGTCATGCGCATACTCGGCGGTCGATCGCGCCAATCGTAATAGCCGCTGCGCGACACACCGAGCATGCGGCACATGACGCTGACCGGCCAGGGGCCAGCATGGGCGCGGATGAACTGGAACTTCACCGTGGCATCTCCGCGCAAATGCCGACCGCTTTTTTAGAATGTCGCGCTCCATGCGCGTGCGATCGAGCTCGCGGCGTAGCCTGGCAATCTCCGACGCCTGATCCGCCGGCGACGCCATCGACGATGATAGCGGCTTCGCCGCAGGCACTGTCCCCTTGATCTCCAGTGCCCGTTGCCAGCGCCTCAACATCGTCGGCATGATACCCAACTCACGCGCAGCGTCGGCCTGCATCCGACCGCTCGTCTCCCATAGCGTCACCGCCTCGCGCTTGAACTCGTCCGTGAAATATCGCTTCCCAACCTTTGCCATCTTACACCTCCTGGCTCCAATGAGCCCTTCATCGGTGTCCGCGCAACCGGGGGAAGATCAACATCCCTCAGTGGCGGGTGCTGATTGCGTCAATATGCACCAATATGCATCAAAACTGTACTGTCCCGGGCTCCCGGCACAGCTGATCATTCCGACTCGTGAAGACGCCGCATCTGCGCGTCGGGAGGTACGGGATGACGCCCACGAAGCTTCTCATTGGTCAGATTCTGGCGGTCCTTGCCGTCATGGTGCTGGGCGTGTGGGCGTCGACGCAGTGGGCCGCCTCGATGCTTGGCTATCAAGGCGCGCTCGGGCCATCATGGTTCACGCTCTTCGAGACGCCCGTCTACGATCCCTGGGCGATCTTCGTCTGGTGGTACCATTACGAGGCGTACGCGCCCGAGATCTTTGACGACGCCGGACTGATTGCAGGAGGCAGCGGGTTTCTGGGATGCGGCGCTGCGATCTCGGGCTCGCTCTGGCGTGCCCGTCAGCAGCGCCGCGTGACGACCTACGGGTCTGCTCGCTGGGCCGGACGACGCGAAGTCGCGCGTGCGGGCTTGTTCGGCGCTTCGGGCGTGTTTCTCGGTGGATTCAAACGCCGCTACCTGCGCCACGACGGGCCCGAGCACGTCATGGCGTTTGCGCCGACGCGGTCCGGGAAGGGGGTTGGGCTCGTCGTCCCGACGCTGCTCAGCTGGACCGGGTCCGCCGTCATCCACGATATCAAGGGCGAGAACTGGGCGCTGACCGCCGGCTGGCGGCAATTGTTTTCCCACTGTCTGCTCTTCAATCCGACCGATGTTCGCTCGGCTTACTACAATCCGCTGCTGGAAGTGCGGCGCGGCCGCCAGGAGGTCCGCGATGTCCAGAACATCGCCGACGTGCTCGTGGACCCCGAAGGCGCACTCGAACGCCGTAATCACTGGGAAAAAACCAGCCACAGCCTGCTCGTGGGCACGATCCTTCATGTGCTTTACGCGGAAGAAGAGAAGACGCTGGCGCGTGTTGCGGCGCTGCTCTCCGATCCCGCGCGGAGCTTCGAGTCAACGCTCCGGCGGATGATGGCGACCAACCACCTCGGCACGGCAAGGACGCCCGAGGTGCATCCGGTGGTCGCGTCGGCGGCACGTGAACTCCTCAACAAGAGCGAGAACGAGCGCTCGGGCGTCCTGTCGACAGCAATGTCCTTCCTCGGGCTTTACCGCGACCCAACGGTGGCGGCGGTCACGTCGCGCTGCGACTGGCGCATCGCCGACCTCGTCGAAGCCGAGCGGCCGGTCTCGCTCTATCTCGTCATCCCGCCCGCGGACATTTCGCGGACGAAGCCACTCATCCGGCTTGTCCTGAACCAGATCGGGCGGCGGCTGACCGAGGATCTTGAGGGTGCAAAGACCAGGCGCCGTCACGGTCTGCTCCTGATGCTCGATGAGTTCCCCGCTTTGGGCCGCCTCGATTTCTTCGAATCCGCGCTCGCGTTCATGGCGGGCTACGGGATCCGTGCGTTCCTCATCGCGCAGTCGCTGAACCAGATCGCCAAGGCTTACGGCGAGAGCAACGCGATCCTCGACAACTGCCATGTTCGTATCGCGTTCGCGACGAACGACGAGCGCACTGCGAAGCGGATATCGGACGCGCTCGGCACGGCCACCGAGCAGCGCGCGATGCGCAACTATGCCGGCCACCGCCTCGCGCCTTGGCTCGCGCATGTCATGGTCAGCCGCCAGGAAACCGCGCGGCCGCTGCTCACCACGGGCGAGGTGATGCAACTGCCGCCTTCCGATGCGATCGTCATGGTGTCGGGGCTCGCGCCGATCCGCGCGAAAAAGCTGCGCCACTACGCCGATGCCAATTTCTCGCAGCGCCTGCTGCCGGCGCCGAAGCTCGAAGGCGACGTTTATGCAGATCGGCCGGTTCTGCGCGCGCACGACTGGGAAGGATATGGTCCCAGGCCGCTCGTGAAGCGCCCGAAAGCCTCTTCCGACGCGTCCGAAACCGGAGACGGAGGACTGCAGCGCCAGCGGGTGCCGGGGCAGAAGCTGCGAAAGATGAAGGCGGTGCAGCCAGCGCCCGAGCCTGCCCATGATGGCGGCGACGCCGATGCGGCCGCAGACAAGCTGGCCATGGATCAGGCGCGCGCCACCGGAAGGGTCCAGCAACAGGGCGTGCAGCGCGCGCATGCGATGAATCAGGGTCGCGGTCGCGACCTCGTCCCGGGGATCTGACGCGATGAAGACGCGGCACAACCTCTATCTGGAGCGCGAGATCGGCGACGCGCTGACGGCCATGGCGGCGGCGCCGGGGACAAACAAATCGAAGATCGCGACCGAGGCCATTGCCGCCTACGTGGCGCGGCGCGCACAGCGCGAGATCGATGCGCTGATCAAGCCGCGCTTCGACCGGTTGTCGCGGAACATCGGGCATCTGCAGCGCGATCTCGGCGTGCTGATCGAGGCGTTCGGCCTGTTTGTACGGCATCAGCTCATCCTTTCGGCCGGTGCGCCGGACCCGAGCCCGGCTGTGCTGGCACTCGGCCATCAGCAGTTCCAAGCCTTCATCGGACAGCTGGGGCGGCAGCTTGCCGCCGGAAAATCCGCATTCGCTTTTGAAGAGGCCGCCGAAGACGAGAGCGATACGGAGATCGCAGCATGAGTCCCGCGATCGCCCTCGAACGGCGCCGCACCATGCTGCAAACGGCGATGGGACCGGCGATCGGCGCCGCGCTCGGCGATGCGCGCGTCCTCGAGATCATGGTAAATCCCGACGGCGCGCTCCGCCTCGACATTGCGGGCGAGGGCTGTATCGACACAGGCGTGCGAATGGGCGCAGCCGACGTCGAACGCATCATCCGCCTCGTCGCCAGCGGCACGCGGACACCGGTGCACGCGGGGGCGCCCATCGTCTCGGCGGAGCTGCCGGCGGAGAGGGGCGGGGCTGGGGAACGGTTCGAGGGCGTGCTGCCGCCCGTATCGACCGCACCCTGTTTCTCGATCCGCAAGCCGGCGGCGCGCATCTTCACGCTTCTCGATTATGTCGAGGCGGGTGTTCTCACGGCCGAGGCTGCGCGCCTTCTTGCGCTCGCCGTCGCCGGCCGGCGCAATATCCTCATCGCGGGCGGGACCTCGTCGGGAAAGACGACGCTTGCCAATGCGCTGCTTGCCGAAATGGCGGGAATCGACGAGCGCGTCATCCTCATCGAGGACACGCGCGAACTGCAGTGCGCCGCGCGCGACAGCATTTCCCTCAGGACCCGGCCGGGCAACGTCAGCATGGCCGATCTCGTCCGCTCGACGCTACGCCTGCGGCCCGACCGGATCGTCATCGGCGAGGTGCGGGGCGGAGAGGCGCTCGACATGCTGAAGGCTTGGAATACCGGCCACCCAGGCGGCATTGCGACCGTCCATGCCAACAGCGCGCTGGCAGCGCTCTACCGGCTCGAACAGCTTGTCGAAGAGAGCGTCGTGAACGCGCCGCGCCGGCTCATCGCCGATGCGCTCGACATGGTCGTGTTCATTTCCGGGCGCGGTCCCGGCCGGCGCGTGAGCAGCATTCTCGGCGTCGACGGCCTCGATGCCGCCGGCGTCTGGTCGGTCACACCCATTCATCCCGAGCAAGGAGACAAATGATGACGCGTAATTTCTCGTGCCGTTCCGCCCTCGTCAACGCGGCAATCGTTGCGCTCGTGGTGGGCATGGCGACCAGCGCCCATGCGGCAGGTTCCGGCATGCCGTGGGAAGAGCCCCTGCAGCAGGTGCTCGAATCGGTGCAGGGTCCCGTCGCCAAGATCGTCGCGGTAATCATCATCATCGTGACCGGTCTCACGCTGGCGTTCGGCGAATCCGCAGGCGGCTTCCGGCGGCTTATCCAGATCGTTTTCGGCCTGTCGATCGCGTTTGCCGCGAGCTCGTTCTTCCTCTCGTTCTTCAGCTTCGGCGGCGGGGCGATCGTGGGATGAGCGCGCACACCGACGCTTCGCCCGAAGGCTTCGAGGTGCCCGTGCACCGCGCGCTTGTTGAGCCGATCCTGCTTGGCGGAGTGCCGCGCGCGATCGCGATCGTGAACGGCACTGCCGCCGCCGCGCTTGGGCTGGGGCTTCAGCAGTGGATCGCCGGGCTCGCACTCTGGGCGCTTGGCCATACGCTCGGCGTGTTCGCCGCGCGGCGCGACCCCGACTTCGCGGCTGTACTTGCGCGTCACATACGCCAGAAGGGATACTGGTCGTGCTAGCGCTCCACGAATACCGCCGCCGCGCCGACCGGCTCGCCGACCATCTGCCATGGGCAGCGCTTGCCGCGCCGGGCGTCGTCCTCAACAAGGACGGGAGCTTCCAGCGCACCCTCGCGTTCCGCGGTCCCGATCTTGAAAGCGCGGGCGAGGCGGCACTCGTCTCCGTCTGCGCGCGCGCCAACAATGCGCTGCGGCGCTTCGGCTCAGGCTGGGCGCTCTTCTTCGAGGCAGCGCGCCAGGAAGCGCCCGGCTACCCTTCAAGTCGCTTGCCCGACGCCGCCTCGTGGCTCGTCGATGAGGAACGCCGCGCCGCGTTCGAGGCTGCCGGGCAGCATTTTGAAAGCCGGTATTACCTGACGCTCGTATATCTGCCTCCGGCCGATCAGGTCGATACGGCGGAGAGGGTGCTGCTTGAACGCGGCAGTGGCGACGCCGGGCAGAAGGGCCGCGACTGGCGGCATGCGGTTCGCGAATTCATCGCCGAGACCGACCGCGCGCTCGATCTTTTCGCGGGCTTCATGCCTGAAATGCGCGCACTCGGCGACGCCGAAACGCTCACATACCTGCATAGCGCTATATCCGCGCGCCCGCATCCTATCGTTGTGCCCGACGTTCCCATGTATCTCGACGGGCTGCTCGCCGACACGCCGCTCGTCGGCGGGCTCGAGCCAAGGCTTGGCGATCACCATGTGCGCACGCTCACCCTCACAGGATTTCCGGGGGTCAGCCGTCCGGGACTTCTCGATGCGCTGAACGGGGCCGATTTTGCGTACCGATGGGTGACGCGCTTCATTGCGCTCGACAAGGCGGACGCGGCGCGTGTGCTGACGCGGCTCCGCCGGCAATGGTTCAACAAGCGCAAGTCGATCACGGCGCTGCTCCGCGAGATCATGTACAACCAGCCCGCGCAACTCCTCGACAGCGACGCCGGTAACAAGGTCGAGGATGCCGACCTTGCGCTTCAGGCGCTCGGCGAAGACAGCGTGGCATTCGGCTATCTGACGACGACGATCACGGTCGCAGATCGGGACCGCACGCGCGCCGACGAAAAGGTCCGAGCGGTCCTGCGCATCGTGAACGGTCTCGGTTTCGCGGCCATTCGCGAAGAGGTGAATGCCGTCGAGGCCTGGCTTTCCTCGCTCCCCGGTCACGTTTACGCGAACGTCCGCCAGCCGCTTGTCCATACGCTCAATCTTGCGCATCTGATGCCGCTCGCCGCGATCTGGGCAGGCCCTGAGCAGAATGCCCACCTTGACGGCCCGCCGGTATTCCACGCCGAAACGCGTGGATCGACGCCGTTCCGCCTGTCGACGCACGTCGGCGATGTCGGGCACATGATGGTCATCGGCCCGACGGGCGCGGGGAAATCGGTGCTCCTCTCGCTGCTCGCGATGCAGTTCCGCCGGTACGACGGCGCGCAGGTCTTCCTGTTCGACAAGGGGCGTTCAGCACGCGCGGCAACACTTGCGTGCAGCGGTGGATACGCGGATCTTGGCCTTGTGGCGAACGAGGCCGTGCTCGCCTTTCAGCCCCTGAGGCACATCGACGTACCCGCCGAGCGTGCCTGGGCGGACGACTGGATCTGCGGTCTTCTTGCGCACGAAAAGCTGATCCTGACCCCGGAGATCCGGGAGACGGTCTGGTCGGCGCTCGCCAGCCTTGCTGGCGCGCCGCCTGCCGAGCGGACGCTGACCGGGCTTGGACTGCTTCTGCAATCGGAGGATGTTCGCGCGGCGCTCGCGCCGTTCACGCTCGAAGGGCCTTACGGCGCACTTCTCGATGCAGCTGACGACGCGCTCGCCATCGCCGACCTTCAATGCTTCGAAACCGAGGCGCTCCTGGGGACGCCGGGTGCCGCAGCGCCGGTGCTCGCGTATCTGTTTCATCGCCTCGAAGCGCGGTTCGATGGCCGCCCGACGCTCCTCATCCTCGACGAGGCCTGGGTCTTCCTCGACCATCCGCTGTTCGCGGCGCGGCTTCGCGAATGGCTGAAGACACTGCGCAAGAAGAACGTCGCGGTCGTATTCGCGACGCAGAGCCTTGCAGATATCGCTGGCAGCGCCATTGCGCCTGCAATCATTGAAAGCTGCCCGCAGCGCATATTCCTGCCGAATGATCGCGCGCTGGAGCCGCAGAGCCGCGAGTCCTATGCGCGCTTCGGGCTCAGCGGCCGGCAGCTCGAGATCATCGCGCGCGCGGAGCCGAAGCGGCAATATTATCTGCAGTCGGCGCGCGGCAACCGTCTGTTCGAACTCGGGCTCGGACCCGTCGCGCGCACGTTCTGCGGTACCTCCGACGCGGCCGGGCAGGCGCGCATCGACGCGATTCTCGCCGCGCATGGCCCGGATGGCTTTGCAGCTCACCTCCTTGAAAGCGCCGGTCTCGACTGGGCCGCGGCGCTGCTCGCCGATTTTCCAGGCGCTGTTTCCGCCCCCGACAAGCAGGGAGACCGACCATGAAAACCCGTTCGCACGCATGGCTATTGCGCGGTGCCCTCTGGTGCGCGCTCGGCATATCGACGCTGACGCTCCCCGGGCCGGCGCTTGCGATCCCGGTGTTCGACAGTGCCAACTATGCGCAGAACCTTCTCGTTGCCGCGCGGACGCTCGCCCAGATCAACAACCAGATCCGGTCGCTGCAGAACGAAGCGCTGATGCTGACGAACATGGCGAAGAATCTTTCGCGCGCGGCCTTTCCAGAGGTCGATGTACTCGCCCGGCGTCTTGCCGAAATCGATACGCTGATGAAGCGCGCGAGCGGGATCGGCTTCGAGATCGCGGACTTCGACGCGCAGTTTCGGGAGCTGTTCCCGGACGCCTTCGATGCGGCCGCGGGCAGCGACGCGCATGTGCGCGCCGCGCGCGGTCGCCTTGAAGTGAGCATGGCAGCGTTTCGTCATACGATGGACGTGCAGAACCGCATCGCAGCCGATGTCGAGGCGGATGCCGGGACACTCGCCGCGATCATCGCGCGAAGCCAGGACGCCGAGGGCAGTTTGCAGGCGCAGCAATCAACGAACCAGCTGCTCGCGCTTGCCGCGAAACAGCAGCTGCAAATGCAGCAGATGCTTGCCGCGCAGTTCCGGAGCGAAAGCGCCGAGCTCGCACGGCGCGCGCAGGCGGAAAGCGACGCGCGCGCCGCGACACGCGCCTTTCTGGGATCAGGCAAGGCCTACGAATGAGTTGAGACGGGCGCAGCTCCACCCCTCCCGGCTGCCGCCGTCTCGCCGCGGATGTCCCCGTATGGACTGTCGCCTCCAGGCCCGGGGGCATCCGCGGCAAAGCTTTGAGGAAGCGTGAGCGAACACATGGACGACCTCGGCGTCATCGACCGGTTTCTGGATGTCTTCATCCGCTACATCGACAGCGGCTTCGGCCTGCTGGGCGGCGACGTGGCGTTCCTCACCACGATGCTGATCGGCATCGACATCACGCTCGCCGGGCTGTTCTGGGCGCTCGGCGGCGAGGACGATGTCATCGCGAAGCTCGTGAAGAAAATCCTCTATGTGGGGGCTTTCGCGCTCATCCTGAACAACTTCCCCGTGCTCGCTGATATCGTCTTCCGATCGTTTGCGGGGCTCGGGCTTGTCGCCGGCGGCGGCACGATCAGCGCAGACGACCTCCTGAAGCCCGGACGTCTCGCCGGCACAGGGTTCGAGGCGGCCTGGCCGCTTCTTGATCAGGCGAGCAAAATGCTGGGTATTGCGAGCTTTTTCGACAATGTGCTCGTCATCACCGTACTGCTGATCGCGTGGGTGATCGTCATCGCCGCGTTCTTCGTTCTCGCGGTCCAGCTTTTCATCACGATCCTCGAATTCAAGCTGACCGCGCTCGCGGGCTTTGTGCTCGTGCCGTTCGCACTCTGGAACCGCACCGGCTTCCTCGCCGAGCGCGTGCTCGGCAATGTCGTAGCCTCGGGCGTCAAGGTGATGGTGCTCGCCGTCATCGTCGGCATCGGCTCAGGCTTCTTCGGCGACTTCGTGGGTGCGCTTGCCGGCGCGGAGCCCGATATCGGCGCAGCGATGAGCCTCGTGCTCGCCAGCCTCGCGCTTTTCGGCCTTGGCGTCTTCGGCCCCGGCATTGCCTCGGGGCTTCTCGCGGGCGCACCGCAGCTTGGCGCCGGCACGGCATTTGGCACGGCAGCGCTCGCCGCGGGCGGACTTGCCATGGGCGGCGCAGCCGGACTTGCAGCGGCGCGCGGGCTCGCAGGCGGGACACTCGGCGCGATCCGGGCAGCGACAACGATGGGCGCTGCTGCCTCGACCGCTTACCAGCTCGGCCAGGAAACTTCGGGCACGACCACGATGCGAAGCGGTCTGGGCGGAGTTGCCTGGGCCGCAAAGGCCGGTGCCGTCCGGCGGGCCGGTGAGGCGCTCGGGGTCGGTGCCGCCGCCGAGCGCGGGCGCAAGGCTGCGTGGCGGGCCGGGATGGCGCCCACAAGAGGCGCGAATGCCTCCGGCGAATCCGCTCCCGCCTGGGCGCAGGCGCTCCACGCCCGGCAGATCCAGCGCCAGCGCCGCCATGCCGTGGTCCATGCGCTCCGCGACGGTGACCGCGGCGGTGCGGGCGCCGCTCCTGACATCAGCGAAAGGGACTGAACGATGATCTTCAAACGAAGCCTACAGCGTTACGGGCAGACGCCCGAACCGGAAACGCCCTACCAGCGTGCCGGTCAGCTCTGGGACGAGCGTATCGGATCCGCGCGCGTACAGGCACGCAACTGGCGCCTGATGGCGCTCGGCAACCTCGCGCTCGCAGCGGGACTCGCCGCTGCGCTCATCTGGCAATCGCAGCAGTCTCGCGTCGTGCCCTACGTGGTTGAAGTCGACCGGCTCGGTCAGGCACTCGCGGCCGTACCGGCGACGCAGGATTATACTCCGGGCGACCCGCAGATCGCATGGCATCTTGCGCGGTTCATCAAGAACGTCCGCAGCGTGGCGCTTGATCCGGTCCTGATGCGCGAGGCGTGGCTCGCCGCCTATGATTTTGCGGACGAGCGCGGCGCGCGCTTTCTTGATGAGTACGCACGCGAAAACGATCCGTTCGCGGAGATCGGAAACCGCAGCGTCTCGGTGCAGGTGACGAGCGCGCTGCGCGCCTCGGCGCGCTCGTTTCAGCTGCAATGGACCGAACGCCGCTATCAGCATGGCAGCCTTGCACGAACCGAGCGCTGGACCGCAATCCTGACCTTCGACGTCCGGCCCCCGCGCTCCGTAGATGTCCTCCGCAAAAACCCGCTTGGACTCTACGTCACCGCGATCGACTGGAACCGCGAGATCGAGCCTGAAAGCGCGGGGCCGCCTGCACAGCCCGTCCCCGTGGAAACGCCTGCGGAAGCGATGGGTGATCCTCTCATCCCCACAGAAACGAGGTTAGAACCATGAACCGATCATATTCCAAATCCCTTTTGCTGGTGGGCATTGCCGTCGGCACCGGCACAGCAGCGCCGGTAGCACGTGCCGATGCATCATCACTTCACGTACCGCCCGGCATCGCAGGCTCCAACGTGCCTACGATCCCCACGGCGGCACGATCGGGAGTCTCTGTGATACGTCCCGCAGACAATGTGGACGCCGCAAACCGCGCCGCACTGCGGGAACCGGGCAGCCACAACTATCTGAATGCCGTTCAGGTCTACCCGTACAGCGCCGGCGCACTTTACCGGGTTTTTGCAGCGCCCGAACGGGTGACCGATATCATGCTCGAGCCCGGCGAGACCCTTATCGCCGTCGCTGCCGGCGATACCGTGCGCTGGACGGTCGGCGATACGGCGAGCGGCGCGGGGGAGACGAGGCGCACGCATATCCTCGTCAAGCCGCTTGCGCCGGGTCTCTCGACCAATGTCGTCATCACGACCGACCGGCGCGCTTATCATCTTCTGCTCTCGAGCACGGCGGCGAGCGCAATGACCGCGCTTTCGTGGACCTATCCCGAGGATGCACTGCTGGCACTCCGCCGTGCCGAAGCCGCCGCCGCAGCGCGGACGCCCGCCGCGTCCGGTCTCATGCTCGAGGATCTGTCGTTCGGCTATACGATCAGCGGCGACAGCCCCGTCTGGCGACCGCAGCAGGTATTCGACGATGGTCGCCAGACCTTCATTGCGTTCGCGCCGGCCATTGCGGCGAGCGAGGCACCGCCACTCTTCGTGCTCGACGCGAAAGGCAGCGCCATGCTCGTCAACTACCGGATGACAGGACGCTATTATATTGTCGACCGCCTGTTCGACGTCGCTGAACTTCGGCTTGGCGAAAAGCCCCAGACCATCGTGCGGATCGTCCGCGACGGCCAGACCGGCAAGCGGCGGAGGCCGTCATGACGCCGGACACGGTAGAAGCGACAAGCGAGGTCGCGCCGCAGCCGCCCAAGCTTGACCCTGAAACGCTCGTACTGCGCGGGCGGCCGCCCCGCGTCATCCGGTTCAGGCGCGGCGTCATCGTTTGCCTCGTCGGCGCCGGGGCTTTACTTGTCCTGGCCGCTCTCTGGTTCGGGCTCGAGCCGGCACAGCCGGCGCGCAGCGACCCGGTCGAGCTTCCTTTGCGCCCGCGGCACGAGCGCGTCGCCGATGTTCTCGCCGGCGCGCCAAAGGATTATGCGGAGATTCCCGTGCTCGGGCCGCCGCTTCCCGGTGACCTTGGCAGGCCCATTCTGGCGCATCGCCGGTCGGCGGGGCTGGAATCCGAAGCCCCGTTAACCCCGGTGTCCGACGCTGCTGCCGCCGAGGCAGAGCGACGCGCGGCAGAGTTGCAGGCGGCGCGGGCTTCGGGTGTCATGGTACGGCTTGAACGGCGCGGAAGCTTGGGCAGCGGAATAGCGGCGGGGGTCGGCATTTCATCCGATCTGGCGTCGGCTGAGCCCGGGGAGCCGGACAGACCCGGTATCGAGGACCATGCCGACGCGCTGATGAAGACGAACGGGCGTACGCTTCCGCAAGCTCTTGTGCCGTCCGGATCGCCTTATACGCTGAGCGCCGGCAGCGTCATTGCCGCAAGTCTTCTAACCGGTTTGAACTCCGACCTTCCCGGTCTCGTCACAGCGCAGGTGACCGAAGGTGTCTACGATACAGCGACTGGACGCGTTCTGCTCATTCCGCAGGGCGCCCGGCTAGTCGGACGCTACGACAATGCGGTCGCTTTCGGGCAGAGCCGCGTGCGCGTCGTCTGGGAGCGTCTGATCATGCCGGGAGGTGCCTCGGTCGCGCTCGGCAACATGCCCGCGGCGGATACTGCCGGCTACGCAGGCCTCAGCGACAGCATCGACCGGCACGGGGGCACGCTCCTCAAAGGCGTTCTGCTCTCCAGCCTGCTCGGGGTTGGCGCCGAGCTCAGCATTGAGGGTGAAAGCGATCTTGTCGAGGCGCTGCGCGAGTCCGCGCAGCAGGGCACGGCGCGCGCCGGCGATCAGGTCGTGGCGAAAGCGCTCGGTATCCAGCCGACGCTGACAGTGCGGGCCGGCTGGCCGCTCCGCGTCCTCGTGCACGAGGACCTGATCCTCTCGCCATGGGAAGGAGGGAAGCGATGATCAGGCTTCCGAAGCTTCCGGACAAAACGCCGATCAAACTTGCAATCACGATTATGCCGGATCTCGATGAGAAGCTGCGTGCATATGCCGGCTTGTACAAGGATTTTTACGGCAATGAAGAGTCCGTATCGTCTCTCGTCCCCGCAATTCTCGATGCTTTTCTCGAGGGAGATCGCGAATTTTCAAGGAGAAGGAAGAAACTGGGCGCTAAGTGATTTTATTGTTGGGAAAATATCGAAATATATTTCGAAAATATTCGATATATTTGTTCTTTATATTACTTCTTTACTATCTGGACTGTGGGAAAGCATCGGAGCATCGTGGTGCGAACGCGTCACCCTCGTAGGAAAATTGGCGGCAGAAAGGTGAAATCGACACCGCCGCACGAGGGTCTTTGCGCTTTGGTACGTCATATGGCTCGAGTAGCGGCCGAACGCGACTACGGCCTGCTGCTCGAACACGGTGTTCAACCCGGCAGACCAGGTGAAGATGACCATGAAAAGAGCAGCGATTTACGCAAGGTACTCAAGTGATTTACAAAGCGATGCATCGATCGAGGATCAGGTGCGGGGAGGCAGGGAGTTTGCGCTGAGGAACGGCTGGGATGTAGCCGAAGCGCGCATCTACACCGACCATGGCATGAGCGGCGCCAACATGATGCGCCCCGGACTTCAGATGCTGCTCATCGATGCGCAGGCGGGAAAGTTCGACGTTGTCGTGGCCGAGGCGCTCGATCGCCTATCCCGCGACCAGGCCGATGTCGCCACCATCCGCAAGCGATTGCTCTTCGCCGAAGTCGACATGCACACGCTGTCGGAAGGCGAGATCAGCGAGCTTCACATTGGTCTTAAAGGCACAATGAATGCCCTGTTTCTGAAGGATCTGGCGATCAAGACGCGCCGGGGTCAGCGCGGGCGCGTCGAGAGCGGAAAGTCGGGTGGCGGACTGCCCTACGGCTACCGCATCAAATCCGTCGGCGAGTTTGAGATCGATGCCGCGGAAGCTGTGGTGGTTCGGCGTATCTTCAAGGAATATGCCGACGGTGTCAGTCCTCGCCGGATTGCGGCGATGCTCAATCGCGAGGGCATCGCGAACCCGTCCGGTGCAGGCTGGACGCAGTCGACGCTCAACGGCAATCCGAAACGCGGAACCGGCATTCTCAACAATGAGCTCTACAACGGGCGCCGGATCTGGAACCGCACGCGCAAGGTCAAGGATCCTGATACGGGTGTGCGGCTGTCACGGGAAAACCCGCCGGAGGAATGGGTCGTCCACGACGTGCCCGAACTTCGCATTGTGGACGAGGCTCTCTGGAGCAGGGCAAAGGCGCGGCAGGAGCGCATGCAGCATTCGTCGCTCAGCCTTCAGAACAAGCGGCGGCCCCGGAACCTGCTGTCGTTCCTTCTGAAATGTGGCGAGTGCGGTGGCGGCTTCAGCAAGTCGGCCCGTAATCATTACGGCTGTTCGACATCCCAGAACAAGGGAACCTGCCGCAACTCGCTGCGGATCAGGCAGGACGTGCTCGAGGGTGCAGTGCTCACGGCGCTTAAACAGCACCTGATGCGTCCCGAACTCTGTGCCGAGTTCTGCCGCGAGTACATGGAGCATGTGAACCGGCTGCGCTCCGAACGAAATGCAACGATCAACGCCTGGCAGGCCGAACGGGACCGTCTGCAGGGGCGTCGCGACCGGATCGTGAAGGCCGTCGGTGACGGCTACACGAGCGAGGACATGAAGAACGAGTTCAATGCGAACTTCGCCCGTCGCAAGGAGCTTGACCGGCTTTTGAGCGAAACGCCGCGGGCGCCTGTGTTGATGCACCCGTCGATGTCCGAACGTTATCGGACCGAGGTGACCGAACTGACGCGACTGCTTGGATGCAGCGACCGCAGAACCGAGGCAGCGGACGCGCTGCGATCCCTTATCGACAGGATCATCCTCACCCCGAACGAGGACAGAACCGGGCTCGTGGTCGACCTTCACGGCGACCTCGCAGGCATCATCAACCTCGCGGCCGATCGTGATGGCAAGCGGCGGGGCACGGCGCTCGATGCACTCACGCTCGACGCACTGAACCGTTTTCGTATCAATGCGATGCAGGAAAACGTTCAGCGCGCCTCTCAGCGGAGGGCCGGTCGCGTTGCGAAATGTCAGGAAAGGTTGGCTCCCCGGGCCTGATTCGAACAGGCGGCCGTCCGATTAACAGTCGGATGCTCTACCGCTGAGCTACCGGGGAACGATGTCAGGGCGCGGCGTATAACAGTGCCGGTTTGGGCTGCCAAGCCCCGGAATGCACTTCTCCGATGCGTTGCCGGGTGCGTTCGCGGCTCAGGTGAGGAACTGCTCCATCGCGATGCGGTCGTCGAGCGCGTATTCGGGGTCGAACAGCAGCTCGAGCGTGATCGAGCGGTCGGTGCTGACGCGCACCACGTCGACGTCGCGCACCTCGAGCTGGTCGGCGACCGCGCTCACCGGGCGCTTGCCGGCCTCCAGCATCCGGAACTCCACCACCGACGTGTCGGGGATGAGCGCGCCGCGCCAGCGGCGGGGGCGGAACGGGCTGATCGGCGTCAGCGCGAGCAGGTCGGACTGGAGCGGCAGGATCGGGCCGTTCGCCGAGAGGTTGTAGGCGGTGGAGCCCGCGGGCGTCGCCACCAGCACGCCGTCGCAGGTGAGTTCGGACATGCGCACGCGCCCGTCGATGGCGATCTCGATCTTGGCGGCCTGCCGCGTCTCGCGCAGCAGAGAGACCTCGTTGATGGCGGGCGAGACGATGCGGTCGCCCGCGATGGTGCGTGCGTCCATCTGCAGCGGGTGCAGCCGGAAGGCGCGCGCGCTCGCGATGCGCTCGGCGATGCCGTCCGGGCTGTATTCGTTCATCAGGAAGCCGACCGTGCCCCGGTTCATGCCGAAGACGCGCGCCGGTTTCCGGCGGTGGAGCACGGCGTGCAGCGTCTGCAGCATGAAGCCGTCGCCGCCGAGCGCGAGGATGATGTCGGCCTCGGCCTCGCTCGACCAGTCGTGCAGCGGCATGATCGCCGCCGCGGCCTCGCGGGCGGCGGGCGTCGGCGAGACGGCGAGCGCCACCTTGCCGGGAAATTTTCCGGTCATCCGCCGGTCACGCTCATGTGGCGGGGGACGGCGGCGCGCGGCCCGCCGCGGCCGATGACGAAGTCGTGGCCTTTCGGCTTGCGCGTGATCGCCTCGGCGATGGCGGCGTCGAGGTCCGCGTCAGAGGGCGAACGGCGCACGGCGGCGCGCAGGTCGGCGCTGTCCTCCTGGCCGAGGCACATGTAGAGCCGCCCCGTCGCGGTCAGCCGCACGCGGTTGCAGCTTTCGCAGAAATTGTGGGTGAGGGGGGTGATGAAGCCGAGCCTGCGGCCCGTCTCCGCCACCTCCACGTAGCGCGCGGGCCCGCCCGTGGCATAGCCGGTCGGCCGGAAGGTGAACCGCTTCGAAAGTTCGGCGCGCACGATGGAAAGCGGCAGGTAGCGGTCGGTGCGGTCTTCGCCCACTTCGCCCATCGGCATGGTCTCGATGAAGGTGAGGTCATGGCCTTCGCGGCCGCACCGCGCCACCATGTCGCCGAGTTCGTCGGCGTTGATGCCGCGCAGCGCCACGGTGTTGATCTTCACGGCGAGCCCGGCGGCCTTCGCGGCGGCGATGCCGTCCAGGACGCGCGGCAGCTCGCCCCAGCGCGTGATGCGCCGGAACCGGTCCGGGTCGAGCGTGTCGAGGCTGACGTTGACGCGGCGCACGCCCGCCGCGGCGAGCGCCTCGGCGTGCTTGGCGAGCTGGTTGCCGTTGGTGGTGAGCGTCAGCTCGTCGAGGCCGTTCCCCAGATGGCGCGAGAGCGAGTCGACGAGGCCGACGATACCGCGCCGCACCAGCGGCTCGCCGCCCGTCAGCCGCACCTTGTTGACGCCCCGCCGGATGAAGGCCGACGCGATGCGGTCGATCTCCTCGAGGCTCAGCACTTCGGACTTCGGCAGGAACTGCATGGTTTCCGCCATGCAGTAGGTGCAGCGGAAATCGCAGCGGTCCGTCACCGAGACGCGCAGGTAGGTCACCGCCCGGCCGAAGGGGTCGATGAGCGGGCCTTGCTGTGCCGTCCTTGCGATCACGTCCTGCATCGTCCTCCAGAGTTAGTCGCGCCGGGGGCAGGGGGCAAGTTTTGCCGTCGATGCGAACGGGCCCGGCCGTGCGCGACGCTGGCCTTTGCAGGGCATCGTGATAGTGTTACAGGCGCAGCTGTCTCCATACGAGGTGAAATGCACGGCTCATCGCTTTCAGCGCCCGTCTTTCTCGCCTCATTCCGCTACCGGCGCGAAGCGCAGGATGCCATTGAGGCGACAGGACGTCCGGTCATCGTCAGCCAGCGGCCTGACGATGCCGCCCGTCGTTATGCCGCGTCCGAAGCGCTCATCGCCATCGTCGACGCGCGCGGCGCGCTGCAACGGGGCTTGCAGCAGGTCGAGCAGCTTGCGCAGGCGGTGCAGGAGCGCCGGGGCGGCCTTTTGGTGCTCCTGTCGCGCAGCGACGCGGCCGCGCTCGGCGACGTCTACACGGCCGGGGCGACGCATTATCTGATCAGCCCGTTCGGCGCGTCCGAGCTCGGCCAGTCGCTGCGCTTCGTCGAGCGCTCGATCCGCCGGATGCAGAAGACGAGCGCGGAGGCGGCGGTGGCCTCGGCGCAGGCGTCGATCGGCGGCACGGCGCGCTGGGAGTGGAGCGAGGGCGACGATTTCGTCCGCATCAGCCCGGCGCTTGCCGTGCTCATCGGCGATCCGCCGCACACCGACCGGCTTTCGCTCGACGACGCCTTCCTGCGGCTCGACCGCCGTGCGCGGGCGCAGGCGCGCCGCGCCGTCCGCCGCATCTGGCAGGCGGGCGTCCCCGGCGAGGTCGAGCACCGGCTGGTCATCGACGGGCGTCCGCACACCTATGTCCACCACATGCGGCCCATGCGCGATGCCGGGGGCAGCGTTCTCGGGCTCACCGCGACCGTCGAGGACCTCGACTCGACGCTCATCGAGCGGCGGCTTTCCGCGCATTTCGACACGCTGACCGGCCTTGCCAACCTGCGCCATGCGCGCGCGTGGGTGGACGAGAAGCTGAACACCCGCGCCGGGCACAAGCCGGCTTGCATCGTCGTGATGTTCGCGATCAGCCGCTTCGATCAGGTGAACGCCGCCTACGGCCGCGCGGTCGCGGATTCGCTGCTTCAGGCCGTGGGCCGCCGCCTGCGGCGCCTGCTCAACGACCAGACCGCCGAAAGCGAGCTTCCCGCCCGCCTCGGCGGCGCCGAGTTCGCGGTCGCCTTCGCCGGGCCGATCACGCTCAATCAGGCCGTGTTCTTCAGCCAGCGCATCGGCAAGGGCTTCGAGAAGCCGTTCATCGTCGGCGGGCGCGTCATCCATCTGTCGTGCCGCATCGGCATCGCGGCGAGCGACGAGGAGGTGACGAGCGCCGACGAGCTGTTCCAGCGCGCGAGCGCCGCGCTCGCGAGCGCGAAGGAACTCGATCCCAACAGTTTCCAGGTCTTCCTGTCGGACGAGCACGGCAACCCGGCGCGCTTCGCCAGCCTCGAGGCGGACCTGCGCGCCGCGGCGGAAAAGCGCGGCCTCAGCCTGCTCTACCAGCCGCAGGTCGACATCGTCACCAACCGCATCGTCGGCGTCGAGGCGCTGGTGCGCTGGGAGCATCCGCTCTACGGCGTGCTCCCCGCCGAGACCTTGTTCGCCATCGCCGAGCGCGCCGAGTTCGGCACCCGCCTCGGCGAGCAGATCATGCGGCAGGCGTGCAGCGAGGCGGCGGCGTGGCCGGTGCACCTGCGCGATCTCAGGCTTTCCATCAACGTCACGGCGGCGGACATGCGCGCTCCGGATTTCGAGCGCATCGTCGTGGAATCGCTCGCCGACAGCCACTTCCCGCCCTCGCGGCTGACGCTGGAAGTCACCGAGGGCGGCCTCGTCGAGGACCTCGAGCACGCCTCCGAGATCCTCTCCAAGCTCCGCCACCGCGGCATCAGCGTCGCCATCGACGATTTCGGCACCGGCTACTCGTCGCTCGCCTACCTGAAGTCGCTGCCGCTCGACATCCTCAAGGTCGACAAGAAGCTCGTCACCGATCTTTCGGGCTCGACGCGCGACCGCGTCATCGTGCGCGGCGTCGTCGACATGGCGCGCTCGCTCGGCATGGTCGTCGTCGCGGAGGGCGTCGAGTCCGAAAGCCAGCTCGAAACGCTCGTGCGCGAAGGCTGCAACTGGTATCAGGGCTACCTGTGCAGCCCGCCGCTCGCGCCGGATGAACTGGCGCCGTTCGTGGAGACCTGGCAGCACGCCCGCGCTGCTTGACCAATCCTTAACCGCCGTCCCTTAGAAAGCTGCACATTAAGGGTATTACAGGGGGCAGGCTGGCTCGTGCAGGCCAATCGCGTACTTGTTGTCGGCAAGGATGAAGCGCACGCGAAGGCGGGCGCCGCCAAGATCGCGGCCGACAAGTTCACCGAGGTGCAGCCTGCGCCGTGGCTGGAGGCGATCCCGCTCGCCTCGAGCGGGCGCTATCAGCTCGTCATCGTGCTCGCCGGCGCGGAAATCGGCATCGCCGCCGTCACCACCTTCGCGCGCAGCGCCGAGCGGTGGACGCAGCGCGAGGGCATGATGCTCGTCGCGCTCACCGAGGACGGCACCGCCGCGCTCCACCGCGATCTCCAGCACGCCGGCTTCGACGACATCATCCATCGGCCCATGCACCCCACGCAGGTCGCGAGCCGCGTCGGGGTGCTGCTGCGCCTCTCCACGATGCGCCGCGAGCTTGCCCGCCGTCAGGCGACGGCGCGCGGCTTCACGAGCGGCGACGGGCTTTTCCTCGCGCCCGCCGAGCCGGTGATCCAGAGCCGCCGCGCCTCGGTCCTGCTCGTGCAGTTCGACCAGAGCGCGCACTGCGCCGAACAGTTCAACCGCGCCGTCCGGTCCTGCACCGACGCGCAGGTCTGCGACGATCCCGAGGCGGCGCGCACGCTGCTTTATCGCGGCGGCCTCGACGCCGTGCTGCTCTGCTCGGCGGTGGACCCGAAGGGCGCGATCGCGTTCGCGGACCGGATGCGCCGCGTGCCCGCGCTCTACAACCTTCCCGTGCTGCTCGCGACGCCGGACGTCTCCGGGCTCGATCTCGACACGGTGTTCAACGCCGGCGTCACCGATGTCGCGCCCACGTGCCTGTCGAGCGAGCAACTCTCCGTGCATCTCGCCTCGTTCAAGCGGCTGGAGGCGCTGCGCGCCGCGCTCGCCGCGCGCTACGCGCAGCATGTCGAGATGGTCATCCGCGACGGCCTCACCGGCTTTGCGGGCCACGGCTTCGGCATGGCGCATCTCGAGGCGACCTTGCGGGAATGCACCGAGCTTTCGCTTCCCGTCGCCGTCGCGGGGCTCACGATCGAGAACCTCGACGAGGTCAACGCCGCGCACGGCTATCTGGCGGGCGACATCGTGATGCGCCGCGTCGGCGACGTGGTCCGCCGCTGCATCCGCGGCGAGGACATGGCGACGCGGCTGTCCGGCAGCCGCATCCTCGTGCAGTTCCCCGACACGCGCTACGCGAGCGCGAACGTCGCGGTCCGCCGCCTCGCGAACGTGCTGCGCTTCCAGAAGGTCGACCTGCGGGGCGGAACTTCCATCGCGCTCAGGATCGGCTACACTCTCGCCTGCTGGGACGGCAGCGCGGACGCGCGGACCCTCGTCGCCTCGCTGAAGGCGAGGAAGGTCGCGGTCGCCGCCTGAACCGGCTCCCGCGCGGGAGAGGCTGCATGGCGATCACCATCGACGTCGTATCGGATTTCGTCTGCCCGTGGTGCTGGATCGGCAAGCGCCACCTCGACACGTTCGCCGGCGAGGCCGACATCGAGCGGCGCTGGCACCCTTACCTGTTGCACCCGGACATGCCGGAAGGCGGCGTCGACCGCGCCGAATTCGTGCGCCAGAAGTTCGGCAGCGACGCGCGTGCCCGCGAACTCGGGGCAGGGGTCACGGCCGCCGCGAAGGGCGTCGGCCTCGAGATCGACTACAGCCGCGTGAAGCGCGTGCCGGACACCCGCGACGCGCACCGCCTCGTTCGCTGGGCGGGCGGGCAGGGGCGGGCGGATGCCGTCGCTGAAGGGCTGTTCCGCGCCTATTTCAGCGAAGGCCGCGACATCGGGGACGCAGCCGTCCTTGCCGGCATCGGCGCCGCGGCGGGCATGGACCGCGCCATTCTGGAGGACCTGCTGGCGGGGGACGCCGACCGCGACGTGATCGAGGCCGAAGCGGGCCGCGCCCGCGCCATCGGCGTCAGCGGCGTGCCCACCCACATTTTCGCGAACAAGGTCGCCGTGGTCGGCGCGCAGCCGATCGAGGCGCTGAGGCAGGCGGCCGAACTGGCCGCCGCCGGGTAGCGGCGGGCGCGCTCGCGGAGGGCGTGCGCGCCCGCTGCCGTCAGCCCATCCGGTGCAGCACGCAGAGCTTGTTGCCGGTGGGGTCGCGCAGATAGGCGAGGTAGAGCTTGCCGAGGCTGCCTTCGCGGATGCCGGGCGGGTCTTCGCAGGTCGTGCCGCCGTTCGCGACGCCGGCGGCGTGCCACGCATCGGCTTCGGCAGGCGATTTCGCGGCGAAGCCGATGGTGCCGCCGTTCGCATGGCAGGCGCTCTCGCCGTTGATCGGCTTGGTGATCACGAAGATGCCGGTCGGCGTCATGTAGAAGACGCGGCCCTTGTCGTCGGCGTTGCCCGGCGGAACGCCGAGCGCGCCGAGCGTCGCGTCATAGAATGTCTTGGCCGCGGCCACGTCGTCCGCGCCGACCATGATATGGCTGAACACTGTCTCTCTCCCTCTGGAACACCGCGTTAGGGCTGCGGCTTCACGGGCGCTGATCGCATGTGCGCGGTGGCCCATCAAGTCCGCAGTTCCGTTAGCTCTGAGAGGGGTCTTCGGTGGATTCTCAACCGTTTCCGCAGCGCAGCCAGCCGTAGCGTTTCACTGCGTGACCGGACTTCACCTGCGCGCAGGAGAGATTGGTGTTGCCTGACCAGCACTGCAGAATGGCGCGGCCATAATGGTCGGTTTCGATCTGCTGACAACGGACGTCATTGCCCGCGATAAGCGAACGCAGATGCTCGCGGCTCGCATAGGGATCGCCGGGCGTGCAACGGCGTCCGGGGCGGCAGGCGCCGGGCATTTCCGGTGCGTCGATGCCGTAGAGTCGCCCGCGTCTCATGCCCCGGCAATTGATGTTGTCGCCGTCGTGAATGTAGGGCGCGGTGCAAGCGAACGTGTCCGCGCGATCGGGCGTGGAGGCGGCAAGCGGTACGTCGTCCCAAAGGAACACGGTGCCGAACACGCAAATCGACATCAGGGCCGTAACCGACCAGAAGGCGCGCGTGCTGAGCGGGGTATGCGGAATCCCGGCCATGTAGCCTAGGCTACGGCCCGAATCTTAAACAAACCTACCCGGCCAGCTTCCCCATCGCCCGTGCCACGCCCAGCGCGCCTTGCAGCCGCGCCGCCGGGCTCGGCCAGTCGCGGCCGATGAACAGCTTGTGGTCGGGCCGCAGCTTCGCGACCTGCGCGTTCTTCTGCACGAACTCGATGAGCTTGCCGGGTTTCGGGAAGCTGCCCGCGTGGAACGCGATCAGCGCGCCCTTGGGTCCGGCCTCCAGTTTCTCGATGTTCGCGGCCTTACAGTGCAGCTTGATTTCAATGACTTTCAGGAGATTGCTCACCTCGTCCGGCAGCTTGCCGAAACGGTCGATCATCTCCGCGGCGAACGGCTCGACGCCCGCCACCTCGTCGATGTCGTTGAGGCGGCGATAGAGCGCCATGCGGAGATTGAGATCGCTGACGTAGCTCTCGGGGATGAGGATCGGCGCGTCCACGGTGATCTGCGGGCTGAACGCCTCGCGCGGCCTGTCGAGGCCCGCCGCCTCGGCGCGCGCCGCCAGCATCGCCTCTTCCAGCATGTCCTGATAAAGCTCGAAGCCGATCTCGCGGATGTGTCCCGATTGCTCGTCGCCCAGAAGATTGCCTGCGCCCCGGATGTCGAGGTCCTGCGCGGCAAGCTGGAAGCCCGCGCCCAGCGTGTCGAGGTTCGACAGCACCTGCAGCCGCTTCATCGCCGTTTCGGTGACGTTGTGGTTCGCGGGCGTCGTCAGGTACGCATAGGCGCGAGTCTTCGCGCGGCCGACGCGGCCCCGGATCTGGTAAAGCTGCGCCAGCCCGAACATGTCGGCGCGGTGCACGACGAGTGTGTTGGCGCTCGGGATGTCGAGACCCGATTCGATGATCGTCGTGGAGACGAGCACATCGTAGCGCTTGTCGTAGAAGGCGGACATGCGCTCCTCGACCTCGGTCGCGCCCATCTGCCCGTGCGCGACGATGAATTTCACTTCCGGCACGTGCGTCCGCAGGAATTCCTCGATCTCGGGAATGTCGGCGATGCGCGGCGTCACGAAGAAGCTCTGGCCGCCGCGATAATGCTCGCGCAGCAGCGCCTCGCGCACCACCACCTCGTCCCACGGCATCACGTAGGTGCGCACCGCGAGCCGGTCGACCGGCGGCGTCGCGATGATCGACATGTCGCGAAGCCCCGACATCGCCATCTGAAGCGTGCGCGGGATCGGCGTCGCGGTCAGCGTCAGCACATGCACGTCGGTCTTCAGCTGCTTCAGCCGTTCCTTGTGGACGACGCCGAAGCGCTGCTCTTCATCCACGACGACAAGACCGAGCCGCTTGAAATTGATGTTTTTCGATAAAAGCGCGTGCGTACCGACCACGATGTCGACGCTGCCGTCGGCCAGCCCCGCGCGCGTCTTCGCCGCTTCGGCGGCGGGCACGAGGCGGGAAAGGTGCCCGATCTTCACCGGCAGCCCCTCGAAGCGCTCGCGGAAGTTCTGCGCGTGCTGGCGCGCGAGCAGCGTCGTCGGGCAGATCACCGCGACCTGCTGTCCGGCCATCGCGCCCACGAACGCCGCGCGCAGCGCCACCTCGGTCTTGCCGAAGCCGACGTCGCCGACGATCAGCCGGTCCATCGGCTTTCCGGCGGCGAGGTCCGCGACCACGTCGTCCGCCGCGTGGAGCTGGTCGTCGGTCTCGGCGTAGGGGAAGCGGTCCACGAACGCCCCGAAAGTTGACGCCTCCGCCTCGAACACCTTGCCCGGCCGAGTCGCTCTCTCCGCGGCTACTTTGAGAAGTTCGTTCGCGATCTCGCGGATCCGCTCCTTCATCCGCGCCTTGCGCGCCTGCCAGCTCGCGCCGCCCAGCTTGTCGAGCGCGACGCCCTCCGAGTCCGAGCCGTAGCGGGAGAGGACGTCCATGTTCTCCACCGGCACGTAGAGCTTGTCCCCGCCGGCATACGACAGGTGCACGCAGTCGTGCGGGCTCTTGCCCACCTGGATCGTCGTCAGCCCTTCGTAGCGCCCGATGCCGTGGTCCGCGTGCACCACGAGGTCGCCCGGCGTCATCATGGAAAGCTGGTCCATGAAGGCGTCGGCCTTGCGCGCCCGCTTAACGCGCCGCACCATCCGGTCGCCGAACATGTCCTGCTCGGAAACGAGCGCGACGTCGCCCGTGGTGAAGCCGTGGTCGATCGGCAACACCGCCATCGCCGCGCCGCCGGATTTGGCCGCGCCCAGCGCCTCCTGCCAGTTCTCCACGATATGCAGCGGCCCGAAGCCGTGGTCGGCGAGCAGCGCGTGCAGCCGGTCGCGCGAGCCCTCGGTGTAGCTCGCCAGCACGACGCGCCTGCCGTCCCGGTGCAGCGCTGCGACATGCGTGCCCACCGCCTCGTAGACGTTCGCCTGCGCCGCGCGTTCCGGCGCGAAATCCCGTGCTGCCGTCACGCCGAGATCGAGCACGCCGTCCTCGTCGGGCCGCGCGAAGTGTGTCGCGAGATGCACGCGCCGCGCCTCCTGCGCGCCCTCCCACTCGGCCTTGGTCAGGTAGAGCGCATCGGACGGCAGCGGCCGGTAGCTGCCCGGCTCGCGCGTCATCGCCGAGACGCGGTTGCCGTGATAGTCGTCGATCGCCGCGAAGCGCTGCTCGGCGGCGAGGCTGGTGCCCTCGTCGCGCACGATGATGTCGCTATCGCCCAGATAGTCGAACACGGTGCCGAGCCCGTCCTCGAACAGCGGCAGCCAGTTCTCCATGCCCGCCAGCCGCCGCCCGTCGCTCACCGCCTGATAGAGCGGGTCGCCGGTCGCGGTGGCACCGAAGCGGTCCACGTAGCCGCGCCGGAACCGCTGGATGCTCTCCTTGCCCAGCAGCGCCTCCGAGACCGGCAGCAGGTCGAAGCCCGCGCTGGTGCCGCTCGTCATCTGGCTCGCCGGGTCGAAGAGGCGCAGCGTCTCGATCTCGTCGCCGAAGAAGTCGAGCCGCAGCGCCTGCTCGGTGCCCGCCGGGAACAGGTCGAGGATGCCGCCGCGCACCGCGAACTCGCCCGCGTCCATCACCGTGTCGGTGCGCACGTAGCCGTTTGCCACCAGCATCTCGGCGAGCGCGTCGCGGTCGATCCGCTCGCCCGGCGCGATGCGCGCGCTGAGCCGCGCCAGCCGTTCGGGTGTCAGCGTGCGCTGGATGAGCGCGTTGACCGTCGTCACCACGAGCTGCGGCGTCTTCACGGGCCTGAGCAACCCGGCAAGCCCCGCCACCCGGTCCGCCGCCACGCGCAGCGAAGGCGATGCGCGGTCGTAGGGCAGCGAGTCCCACGCCGGGACGTACAGCGTCTCCACTTCGGGCGCAAAGAAGTGCGCGGCGTCGAGAAGCTGATGCGCGGCAAGGTCGTCGGGCGCGACGAACACCGCGCGCGCGCCTTTGGCGGACGCAGCGCGCGCGAGGTCCGCGAGCAGCCACGGCTGGAACCCGGCGGGCGCGCTCGCCAGCGTCAGCGGCGCGTCAGCCTTGGCAATAGTCTCGACGTAATTCTTCACTCGGGCGCCACCATGAAATCGAGCCGCCTCAAGGCGTCGAGCAGCGGACCGTGCCAGCGCTGCGGCGCCTCGGCGGAGCCGATCGCCCACGCCATGATCTCCACGTCGTCCTCTTCGAGGAACGCTTCCATCCACGCGATCTCGGCCTCGCCCCAGCCTGCGAGATGGCGATCCGTGAAGCTGCCGATCATGATGTCGGCTTCCTTGGTGCCGCGGTGCCAGGCGCGGAAGCGGAGCCGCCGCCGGCGCGCGTCGAGGGGGTCGGTCATAGGTGCTTTCGCCAATAGCCATTGGACGGAAAGCGCATTTGCGCCTCCCGCTGCATGGGGTTAGTCAGTTCGCGAGATAACATGCGACCCGATATCCTCAACCCCCTGTTCGCGGAAATCGCGGCGCTGAAGGGCGTCGGCCCGGCGCTCGAGCGCCAGCTCGAGCGGCTTGAGATCGCGCGCGTCATCGACCTGCTGTTCCATCTCCCCACCGGCGAGGTCGAGCGGCTGCGCGTCGATGCCGTGCACGGCGGCCTCGAAGGCAAGGTCGTCACGCTTGCGGTCGATGTGATGGGCCATGAGACGCGCGGCCCGAAGTCGCCGCTGCGCGTCCGCGTGCGCGACGCGGACGGAAACCTGCTCGACATCGTGTTCTTCACCGACCGCGGCGGCTATGCGCGCCAGCTTCTGCCCGTCGGCGAGCGCCGCGTCGTCAGCGGCCGTCTCGACCGCTATGGGCAGAACCTCCAGATCGTCCATCCCGATCACGTCGTGGTGCCGGAGAAGGCGGGAGAGATCCCCGAACGCGAAGCCGTCTACGGCCTCACCGAGGGCCTCACCAACCGCCGTCTCCGCACCCTTGTCGAACACGCGCTTGAGCGTGTCCCGGAGCTTCCCGAGTGGGCAGGCGCCTCGCTCCTCAGGCAGCGCGGCTGGCCGCGCTGGCACGAGGCGCTCGCCGCCGCCCATGCGAACGACCGTGCCGTTCGCGACCGGCTCGCCTACGACGAGCTTCTCGCCAACCAGCTTGCGCTGCTGCTGATGCGGCAGGCCTCACGCCGCCGCGGCGCACTGCCGCTGAGGGGCGATGGCCGTCTCATGGACGCCATGCTCCGCGCGCTCCCTTATCGTCCCACCGGCGCCCAGCAGCGCGCCGTTGCCGAGATCACCGGCGATCTCGCCCAATCCGCGCCGATGCTGCGGCTGCTTCAGGGCGATGTCGGTTCGGGCAAGACGCTGGTCGCGCTCGCCGCGATGCTCGGCGCGGTCGAAGCCGGGGCGCAAGCGGCGATGCTCGCGCCCACGGAAATCCTCGCCCGCCAGCACATGGCGAACATCGCGGCCCTGCTGGACGGCATCGGCATCCGCGCCGAAATCCTCACCGGCCGCGAGAAGGGTGCGCAGCGCAAGGCCATCCTCGCCGATCTCGCCGCTGGAGACATCCACATCCTTGTCGGCACGCACGCCATCTTTCAGGAAGCTGTGGACTACCGCAACCTCGGCCTCGTCGTCGTCGACGAGCAGCACCGCTTCGGCGTCGCCCAGCGGCTGATGCTCGCCGACAAGGCGGAGAAGACCGCGCACATGCTGGTGATGACGGCGACGCCCATCCCACGCACGCTGACGCTCACCCATTACGGCGAGATGGACATTTCGAAGCTCGACGAGATGCCCCCCGGCCGCACGCCCGTCGAGACGCGCGTCATCAGTCAGGACCGGCTCGAAGAGGTGGTCGAAGGCGTCGGCCGCCTGCTCGGCGGTGGCGGCCGCGCCTACTGGGTCTGTCCCTTGGTGGAGGAAAGCGAGGGCGCGGGCGATCTTGCCGCCGCCGATGCCCGCCACGCCATGCTGAAGGCGCGCTTCGGGTCCATCGTGGGTCTCGTGCACGGCCGCATGAAGGGCCCGGACAAGGACGCCGTGATGGCGGATTTCCAGTCCGGCCGCATCCAGCTTCTCGTCGCCACGACGGTCGTCGAGGTCGGCGTCGACGTGCCGGAGGCGAGCCTGATGGTGATCGAGCAGGCCGAACGCTTCGGTCTCGCCCAGCTCCACCAGCTTCGAGGGCGCGTGGGTCGTGGCGCGGCGCGCTCGGTGTGCCTGCTCGTCCGTGCCCCGAACATCTCGGAAACCGCACGCCAGCGCCTCGCGCTCATCCGCCGCTCGAACGACGGTTTCGAGATCGCCGAGGAGGACCTCAAGCTGCGCGGCGGCGGCGAGCTTCTCGGTGTTCGCCAGTCCGGCGACCCGGAGTTCCGCATCGCCACGCCCGAGCAGGTCGGCGCGCTCGTCGAGGCCGCCCGCGACGATGCCCGTCTGCTCGTCGAGCACGAGGGTGGTCTTTCCGGCCCACGCGGGGAGCCGGCGCGTATTCTTCTCTACCTCTTCGGACGCGATGCCGCAGTCGGCCTCTTGCGTTCCGGCTAGCCGTTTGCGACAGCGCCGGAAGAATGAAGATTCCGATTGTAACCGCGTTGCTGCTCGCGCTCGCCGCGCCGTCGTTCGCGGGGGCCGACTGGGCTTCGGCGCGGCTCGAAAATGCCATGTCCGCCTATCGCACAGGCGACTACCGCACGGCGCAGCGCGGCTTTCAGCGCCTTGCCGAGCACGGCTCCGCCGTCGCCGAGACCATGCTCGGCGTCATATATGCGGAGGGGCGAGGCGTTCGGGCGAACCCGGCCGTAGCGGCAGGATGGTTCCGCCGCGCCGCGAGCCGCGGCTACGGCCCGGCGCAGATCGCGCTCTCGGATGCCTTCGCGCGCGGAAGCGGCGTCGGCCGCGACACGCACGCCGCCTATTTCTGGGCGCTCGCCGCGACGATCGGCGGCGACCGCAGCGCCGAGACCTCGGGCCGGAGCCGCGTCGCGGCGCTCGGCAAGCACCTCAGCGCCGATACGCGCGCGGAGATCGCCGCAGACGTCCACAACTGGCGCCCGAGGGCACAGCGGATGCGGTAGTCAGGACACCAAGGGGCGCGCCTTATCCGAAATTCACCACGCCGTGCCGTTTCTTGCCCGCCGACACGCGCACGGCGCCGGAGCCCGAGATCGTCGCGGCCGCGTCCGTCACGGCCTCGCCGTTCACGCGGGCACCGCCCTGCGCGATCAGGCGGCGTGCTTCGCCCTTCGAGGCTGAAAGTCCGAGGTCGACGAGGGCATCGACGAGCGGAATGGGGCCGTTTGCGGCGATGTGCGGCAGGTCCTCGCCCGCACCGCCTTCGGCAAACGTCGCGCGTGCGGTTTCCGCCGCGCCCTGGGCTGCATCCTCGCCCCGGCACATCGCCGTTGCCGCGTTCGCCAGTGCTTCCTTGGCGGCGTTGATCTCTGCGCCTTCCAGCGCCTCCAGCCGGGCGATCTCGTCCAGCGGCAGGTCGGTGAACAGCCTCAGGAACCGGCCGACGTCGGCGTCGTGCGTGTTCCGCCAGAATTGCCAGTAGTCGTAGGCGGGGAGCAGATCCTCGTTCAGCCACACCGCGCCCGCCATCGTCTTGCCCATCTTGCCGCCGTCGGCCGTGGTGATCAGCGGCGTCGTCACGCCGAACACCTCGGTTCCGTCCACGCGGCGGCACAGCTCGACGCCGTTCACGATGTTACCCCACTGGTCGGAGCCGCCCATCTGCAAGCGGCAGCCCGCGCGCCGCGACAGTTCGAGGAAGTCGTAGGCCTGCAGGATCATGTAGTTGAATTCGAGGAACGACAGCGACTGCTCGCGGTCGAGGCGCAGCTTCACCGAATCGAAGCTCAGCATCCGGTTCACCGAGAAGTGCTGGCCGATGTCGCGCAGGAACGGGATGTATTCCAGCCGGTCCAGCCACTCGGCGTTGTCGAGCATCACGGCATCGGTCGGCCCGTCGCCGAACACGAGGAATCGTTCGAAGATGCGCTTGATCGAGGCGACGTTGCTCGCGATCGTCTCGGTCGTCATCAGCCGCCGCGCCTCGTCCTTGAAGCTCGGGTCGCCGATCTTGCCGGTGCCGCCGCCCATCAGCACGATCGGTTTGTGGCCGGTCTGCTGGAGGCGCCTGAGCAGCATGATCTGCACGAGGCTGCCGACATGCAGCGACGGCGCCGTGGGATCGAAGCCGATATAACCCGGCACGACCTGCTTTTCGGCCAGCGCGTCGAGCGCCGCCGCGTCGGTCTGCTGATGGATGTAGCCGCGCGCATCGAGCAGGCGTAGGAGATCGGACTTGAATTCGGTCATGGCGAGCGGGCGCATAGCATGGGGGTGAGCGGATGAGTAGCGGGCTTTATCGCGCCGTCGGCCTGATGTCCGGCACGTCGATGGACGGCATCGACGCCGCGCTCATCGAGACGGACGGTGAGGCCCACGTGCGTCCGCTCGGCTTCCTCAGCGTCCCTTATGGGGAGACGACGCGCGGCCGGCTGCGCGCGTCGATCGAGCGCGCGCTCGGCAAGGATGCGCCGGGCCCGGACGCTGTCATCGACGAAACCGCCGCCGAGATCACGGCACTGCACGCCGGTGCCGTGCGCGCGCTGCTCGCCGATGATGCGGCGGTGGATGTCATCGGCTTCCACGGCCAGACGGTGGCGCACCGGCCGGAGCGCGGCTGGACATGGCAGATCGGCGACGGTGCGGCGCTCGCGAAGCGGCTCCGGATCACGGTCGTCGCGGACTTCCGCGCCGCCGACGTCGCGGCGGGCGGGCAGGGCGCGCCACTGCTTCCCGTGTATCACCGCGCGCTCGCCTCGGGGCTCGAAGGGCCGGTCGCCGTGCTCAACCTCGGCGGCGTCGGCAACATCACCTTCCTCGGTGCCGACGAGACCATGATCGCCTTCGATACCGGCCCCGGCAACGCGCTCATCGACGACTGGGTGCGGGGCACGCAGGGCATTGGCTACGACGCAGGCGGCGCGCTTGCAGCCTCGGGGGTGGTCCACGAGGAGGTCGTGGCGCGCATGGCGGACCTCGACTGGTTCGCTCTGCCGCCGCCCAAGTCGCTCGATCGCCACGCCTTTTCGCTGAACGACGTCAGCGGCCTGTCGGCGGCGGACGGCGCGGCGACGCTCACCGCCTTCACCGCCGAGACGGTGCGCCTCGCGCTTCCGCATCTTCCCGCATGGCCCGCGCGGCTGCTCGTCACCGGCGGCGGGCGGCACAATCCCACGCTGATGCGGATGCTCGCGGAGCGGACGGGAATCCCCTCCGATCCGGTCGAAACGGTCGGTTGGCGCGGCGACGCGATGGAGGCCGAGGGCTTCGCCTACATGGCGGTGCGGCGCCTTCAGGGCCTGCCAATCAGCTTCCCCGGCACCACCGGCGTGCCGTCGCCCACCGTGGGCGGGGTCGTCTTCCGGCCCTGACACGTCTGTACGGCGGGTGGCTTGCCAAAGGCCCGCGCAATTTTCTAATGCAGCGCACGAGCAAGCGCTGGGACCGCGGGCCGCAACAGCGAGTTTGAGGAGAGCACGATGACATCCGGTCTTGAATTCCGCGTCACCCCCGCGACGCCGGTCCCCGCCGCGGAGCGCGCGAAGCTGATTGAAAACCCCGGATTCGGGAAGCTCTTCACCGATCACATGGTGACGATCGAATGGAGCGACGGGAAGGGCTGGCACAACGCCGAGGTGCGCGCCCGTGCGCCGTTCTCGCTCGATCCGGCGAGCGCCGTGCTGCACTACGCGCAGGAAATCTTCGAAGGCATGAAAGCCTATCGCGGGCGCGGCGGCGAGATCACCATGTTCCGTCCCGAAGAGAACGCGCGCCGCTTCAACGAATCGGCGGACCGCATGGCGATGCCGCGGATTCCCGAGGAGCTGTTCGTCGAGGCGGTCGAGAAGCTGGTCGCCGCCGACCGCGACTGGATCCCGGACGGGGAAGGCAGCCTGTACCTCCGTCCGTTCATGTTCGCGGACGAGGTGTTCCTCGGCGTGAAGCCCGCCGCGCACTACATCTTCTGCGTGATCGCGAGTCCCGTGGGCCCCTATTTCAAGGGCGGCGGGAAGCCCGTCACGATCTGGGTTTCGGACAACTACACCCGCGCCGCGCCCGGCGGCACCGGCGCGGCGAAGTGCGGCGGCAACTACGCGGGCAGCCTCATCGCGCAGGCCGAGGCGATCCGCGAGGGCTGCGACCAGGTCGTGTTCCTCGATGCGGCCGAGCGCCGCTGGGTCGAGGAACTGGGCGGCATGAACGTCTTCTTCGTGATGGACGATGGCAGCCTCGTCACCCCGCCGCTCGGCACGATCCTGCCCGGCATCACGCGCGCGTCGCTCATCGAGCTTGCCCGTGGCGACGGCCTGAAGGTGGAGGAGAAGCCCTACAGCTTCGACCAGTGGAAGGCGGACGCGGAAAGCGGCCGCCTGCGCGAGGTGTTCGCCTGCGGCACGGCGGCGGTCGTCGCGGGGATCGGCACGGTGCGTTTCCGGGGCGGCGAATTCACGATCGGCGACGGCACGACCACCGGCCCCGTCACCCGGAAGCTGCGCGAGGCGCTCGTCGGCATCCAGCGCGGCGAATCGAACGACGAACGCGGCTGGATCCACAAGGTCGGCTGATCGCAGAAAAAAGAGAGCCCCCGGTCTCGCACGAGGCCGGGGGCTCTTTTTTGCTCGGTTCCTAGCGGTCCGTCGCGAGCCGCATGTCGAGATAGGCGTCGATCACGCCCATCAGCTCGTTCATCTCGTTCGCGAAGAAGTGGTTCGCGCCCGGGACGGTCTCGTAGGTGATGGTGATGTGCTTCTGCGTCTTCAGCTTGTCGACGAGCTTCTGCACCGCGCCGTGCGCCACCACCTCATCGGCGAGGCCCTGCACGATGAGGCCCGAGGACGGGCAGGGCGCGAGGAAGCCGAAGTCGTACATGTTCGCGGGCGGCGCGACCGAGATGAAGCCCTTGATCTCCGGGCGGCGCATCAGCAGCTGCATCCCGATCCACGCGCCGAAGCTGAAGCCGCCGACCCACGTGACCGGCGCCTCGGGGTTGAACTGCTGGAGCCAGTCGAGCGCGCTCGCCGCGTCCGAAAGCTCGCCGATGCCCTGATCGAACGTCCCCTGGCTGCGGCCGACGCCGCGGAAGTTGAAACGCAGCGTCGCGAAGCCGCGCCTCACGAACGACTGGTACATCGCCTGCACGATGGCGTTGTTCATCGTGCCGCCGCCCTGCGGGTGAGGGTGCAGCAGGATGGCGACGGGAGCGCGCGGCTTGTTGCCGGGCTGGTAGCGTCCCTCGAGCCGGCCTTCCGGTCCGGGGAAAATCACTTCGGGCATCTATGGTCCTGATACTGTGCGCGTGAAAGCGCATCCCTATATAGGAAACGCCCTTCAGGACTCAATGATGAGTCGCGGTGACTGCAAGGCATGGAATTGACGACGCGAATCTATCTCGACTGGAACGCCACCGCGCCGATGGATCCCGCTGCGGCCGATGCGATGGCGGAGGCGGCGCGGACGTGGGCGAATCCGTCGTCGGTCCATGTCGAGGGGCGCCGCGCGAAGGCGCTTCTGGAGGATTGCCGCGAGCGCATCGCGTCCGCGCTCGGCGCCTTCCCGCAGCAGGTGGTGTTCACCAGCGGCGGCACCGAGGCGATTGGGCTCGCGCTGAACGGCGCGCAGGCGAAGCGCCGTCTCGTCCTTGCCACCGAGCACGCCGCCGTCCTCGCCGCCGCGCCGGACGCGGCGGTCGTGCCCGTGGACGCGAACGGCCTCGCGCATCTTCCGGCGCTGGAGGCCGGCGATCTTCTCGCCGTCCAGCACGCCAACAACGAAACCGGCGTCATCCAGCCCGTCGCCGCGATCGTCGAGGCGGCCCACGCTGTCGGTGCCCGCGTCGTTTGCGATGCCGTGCAGACGGCGGGCAAGCTGCCGTTGCCGCCCGCCGATTTTGTTGCCGTCTCCGCGCACAAGCTCGGCGGACCGCCCGGCGTCGGCGCGCTCGTCGTGCGCTGCGCCGACGACTTCGCCGCCGTGCAGAAAGGCGGCGGGCAGGAGCGGGGCTATCGCGGTGGCACCGAGAACCTCGTCGGCATCGCCGGTTTCGCCGCCGCGATCGAGGCCCGGCGCGCGGACACCGGCTGGCTGGACCGCGCGGGCAAGCTGCGCGACGGCATGGAGGCCCGCCTCGCGGCGCTCGGCGCCGAGATCGTCGCTGCGTCCGCGCCGCGCCTGCCGACGACGAGCATGATCCGGATGCCCGGCGTCCCCGCCGCCACGCAGCTCATCCGCTTCGACATGGCGGGCATCGCCGTTTCCAGCGGCTCGGCCTGCTCGTCGGGCAAGGTCGGCGCCAGCCACGTGCTCGCGGCGATGGGCATGGCGGCGTCGGCGGCGTTGGAGGTGATCCGCGTCAGCCTCGGCTGGACGACGACGGCCGCCGACATCGACGCCTTCTGCGCGGCGTGGGAAACGCTCGCGGCGGCAAGGAAGGCGGCATGAACATTTATCTCGACTATCAGGCGACGACGCCCGCCGATCCCGCCGTGGTCGCGGCGATGCAGCCCTTCTGGACGCAGAAGTTCGGCAACCCGCACAGCAATCACCGCTACGGCTGGGAGGCCGAGGCCGCCGTGGACGTTGCGCGCGGCCACATCGCACGCGTTCTCAATGTTCAGCCGGAAACCGTTGTTTTCACGAGCGGCGCGACCGAGGCGAATAACCTTGCGCTGAAGGGTGTCATGGCCCGCGCAGATCGCCGCCGCCTCGTCACTGTCTCGACCGAGCACAGCTGTGTGCTGGAGACCGCGCGCTTCCTCGAATCGCGCGGCTTCGACCTCACCGTGCTCGGCGTCGGCAGTGACGGCCTCGTCGATCTCGCCGCGCTTCAGGCCGCGCTCGGAGAAGACGTGGCGCTCGTCTCCGTGATGGCGGTCAACAACGAGATCGGCGTCATCCAGCCGCTCGGCCGGATCGCCGCCGCCGCGCACGATGCGGACGCGCTGTTCCACTGCGACGCGGCGCAGGGCTTCGGCAAGATTCCGCTCGACATGGATGCGCTCGGCATCGACCTGATGAGCCTGTCGGCGCACAAGATCTACGGCCCGAAGGGCATCGGCGCGCTCGTCGTCCGCTCCGGCCTCGATCTCGAACCGCAGATGCACGGCGGCGGGCAGGAGGGCGACGGCCTCCGCTCCGGCACGCTCGCCGCGCCGCTCGCGGTGGGCTTCGGCAAGGCCGCCGAGATCGCCGCCGCGCGCATGGACAAGGACCGCGCCCATGCCGAGGCGCTGTGGGGCGCCTTCCTCGCCGCGCTCCATGTACCCCACGCCATCAACGGCAGCACGGCGCAGCGCTGGCGCGGCAACATCAATCTCCGTTTCGAGGGGCTGGACGGCGACCGCCTGATCGCGGACCTGCGCCGCGTCTCCATCTCCTCGGGCGCGGCCTGCGCCAGCGCGAAGGGGCGGCACAGCCATGTCCTCGAAGCGCTCGGCCTCAGCCGCGTGCAAGCGAAGGCGAGCCTCCGCATCGGCTGGGGGCGCTTCTCCACCGAAGACGAGGTACGCGCCGCCGCCGCCATGATCGGCGAGGCGGTGCTCATGCAGCGGAAGACGGCGGCGTGACGCTGGTGCGCTTCATATCGGCGGACGGCACGCGCGTCGTCGAGGCGGAGGCGCAGCCCGGCGAGCGCCTGCTGGAGATCGCGCAGATGCACGATCAGCCCCTCGAAGGCGTCTGCGAAGGCCAGATGGCGTGCTCCACCTGCCACGTCATCGTCGCGGAGCGGCACGCGGCGCTGCTGCCGCGCCCGAGCGTCGAGGAGGAGGACATGCTGGACTTCGCCTATGGCGTCTCCCGGCATTCGCGGCTCGCCTGCCAGCTCTACGCGGCGGCGGATCTGCCGGAGCTCGAGGTGCGGATGCCCGCGGGGGCCGTGAACATGCAAAGTCGCTAGAATCTGTCTTTCTGCTGCCGTTTGACGGAGGCTTGAGATGAATCCTGCCAATCAATGGTCTGCATTCGGCATAATTTGCTCATGATCTTACATTTCGATGCCGACATCCGCTAAAAATCGGCATCTTGTCGTTGTAATTTTCTTGCTCGGAGAATGATAAGGCAGTATAACTGACCTAATTGAGGGAGAATCGACCAATGGCGACGAAACCGGCCATCACGCTCAGCGACAAGTACCTGCTCGAGGACGGGCGGGTGTTCATGAGCGGTGTGCAGTCGCTGGTCCGGCTTCCCCTCATCCAGAAGGCGCGCGACCGCGCCGCCGGCATCAACACCGCCGGTTTCATCTCGGGCTACCGCGGCTCGCCGCTCGGCACCTACGATCAGGAGCTTTGGCGCGCGAAGAAGCTGCTCGAAGCGCAGGACATCCGCTTCGTCCCCGGCGTCAACGAGGAGCTTGGCGCCACCGCCGTCTGGGGCACGCAGCATGTCGGCCTCAATCCGCACCGCAAGTTCGATGGCGTGTTCGGCATCTGGTACGGCAAGGGCCCCGGCCTCGACCGCGCCATGGACGTGCTGAAGCACGCGAACGCGGCCGGAACCTCGCAGCACGGCGGCGTCCTCGCCATCGTCGGCGACGACCACGGCGCCAAGTCCTCGACGCTGCCCCACCAGTCGGATCACAACTTCCTCGCCGCGTTCGTGCCGTTTCTCTATCCGGCGAGCGTCGACGAATATGTCGAATACGGCCTGCTCGGCATCGCCATGTCGCGCTTCGCGAGCACGTGGGTCGGCTTCAAGGCGACCGCCGACACGGTCGAGACCTCGGCGACGATCGACCTTGCGAACGAGCACCGCCGCATCATCGTGCCGGGCGACTTCGAGATGCCCGAAGGCGGCCTCGGCATCCGCGAAGGCGACATCTGGCGCGAGGAGGATACCCGTCTTCAGCGCTACAAGGGCTTCGCCGCGATGGCCTTCGCCAAGGCGAACGGCATCGACCGCACGGTGTGGGACACGCCGCGGCCCCGCTTCGGCATCATCACCACCGGCAAGGCCTATGCCGACACGATGGAGGCGTTCGACGCGCTCGGCATCGACGCGGCCGTGGCGCGCGACATCGGGCTTCGCATCTACAAGGTCGGTATGCCGTGGCCGCTGGAGCCGGACGGTATCCGCCAGTTCTGCGAAGGCCTCGAGGAAATCCTCATCATCGAGGAAAAGCGCGAATTCATCGAGCATCAGGTGCGCTGGCAGCTCTACAACTGGCGCGAGGACGTGCGCCCGCGCATCGTCGGCAAGCAGGACGAGCACGGCGAATGGCTGCTCAATCCCGACAACGAACTCACCCCCGGCATGATCGCGCACGTCATCGCCAGCCGCATCCAGAAGTATCACGATACCGACCGCATCCGCGCCCGGCTCGCCTTCTTCGCGGAGCGTGCGAAGGCCGCCGAAAGCTATGCGCCGCCGATCAAGCGCGCGCCCTATTTCTGCTCGGGCTGTCCGCACAACACCTCGACGAAGGTGCCGGAAGGCAGCCGCGCGATGGCGGGCATCGGCTGCCACATCATGTCGATGTGGATGGACCGCGAAACCGGCAACTTCACGCAGATGGGCGGGGAGGGCGTGCCGTGGATCGGCGAGGCCCCGTTCGTCGACGAGCCGCACATCTTCGCGAACCTCGGCGACGGCACCTATTTCCACTCCGGCATCCTCGCCGTGCGCCAGTCGATCGCGGCGGGCGTCAACATCACCTACAAGATTCTCTACAACGATGCCGTCGCCATGACCGGCGGCCAGCCGCACGACGGTGACGTCACTGTGGCGCAGATCGCCACGCAGATGCAGGCCGAGGGCGCGAAGAAGGTCGTCGTGCTGACGGAAGACCTGTCGCGCTACGAAGGCGGGACCGTCTCCGGCGTGCCGGTGAAGGACCGTGACTACCTGCCCGCCATCCAGCGCGAGTTCCGCGAGACGAAGGGCGCCACGGTCATCATCTACGACCAGACCTGCGCCGCGGAGAAGCGCCGCCGCCGCAAGAAGGGCAGGTTCCCCGATCCCGACCGCCGCGTGTTCATCAACACCGCCGTCTGCGAGGGCTGCGGCGACTGTTCGGTGCAGTCGAACTGCGTGTCGGTGGAGCCGGTCGAGACCGAGTTCGGCCGCAAGCGCCGCATCAACCAGTCGAGCTGCAACAAGGACTTCTCGTGCCTCAAGGGCTTCTGCCCCAGCTTCGTCACCGTTGAAGGCGCGCAGATCCGCAAGGCGAAGTCGGCAGACGTCGACCTCTCCGGCGTGCCGCAGCCGGTGCTGAACGCGCCCGGCCACGGCTACAACATCTTCGTCACCGGTATCGGCGGCACCGGCGTGCTCACCATCTCGGCGCTGCTCGGCATGGCCGCGCACCTCGAAGGCAAGGCGTCCACCACGGCGGATATGGCGGGCCTCGCGCAGAAGGGCGGGGCGGTCTACAGCCATGTCCGCCTCGCGGACCGCGACGACCAGCTTCTCAGCCCGCGCATCATCGCCGGCTCGGCCGATCTCGTGCTCGCCTTCGATGCCGTGGTCGCGGCGGACAAGGCGGCGCAGAACCTGATGCTGCCGAACCGCACGGCGGTGGTCGCGAACGCCAACATCTCGCCGGTCAGCGACTTCGTGCGCGACCGTGATCTCGACTTCCAGCACGCCGCCATCGAGCGCGCGATCCGCAAGGCCGCGAACCCCAACGCCACCACCTTCGTGAAGGCGGACGAGATCGCGACTGCGCTGCTCGGCGACGCGATCGGCACCAACATGCTGATGCTCGGCTACGCGTGGCAGCAGGGCCTCATCCCGCTCGCCCACGAGAGCATCGAGGCGGCGATCGACCTCAACGGCGTCGCGATCCCGTTCAACAAGCGCGCCTTCGCGCTCGGCCGCCTGCTCGCGCACCGGCCGGACACGGTGATGGCGATGGTGGAGGACGCGAAGGGCCCCGCGCCCGAGCCGCTCTCGGAAACGCTGGACGAGCTGATCGCCCGCCGTGTCAAGGACCTCGCGGCCTACCAGAATGCCGCCTATGCGGAGCGTTATGCGGCGAAGATCGCGGCCGTGCGCGCAGCCGAAACGGCGGTGAAGCCCGACTCCGACTGTCTGACGCAGGCCGCGGCGCGGTCGCTCTACAAGCTCATGGCCTGCAAGGACGAGTACGAGGTCGGCCGCCTTTACACCGACGGTCGCTTCGCGGCGGCGATCGGGCAGCAGTTCGGCGGCGACTACAAAATGAAGGTGCAGCTTTCGCCGCCGCTGTTCGCGCGGCCGGACCCGCGCACGGGCCGCCCGAAGAAGTACGAGTTCGGCGCCTGGATCATGCCGGTGTTCAGGGTGCTCGCGAAGCTGAAGGGCCTGCGCGGCACGCCGTTCGACATCTTCGGATATTCGCAGGAGCGCAGGGACGAACGTGCCGCGATCCCGGCCTACGAGGCCGATCTCGACCGGTTGATGCAGGACCTGCGCGCCGACAACATCGCCCTCGCGACCGCCATCGCGTCGCTGCCGCTCGATGTGCGCGGCTATGGTCCCGTGAAGGAAGATGCGGCGAAAAAGGTCGCCCAGCGCGCCGCGGCGCTCTGGGCGAAATGGCCCGGCGAGGCACTTCGGCAGGCTGCATGACATGAAAAAGGCCCGGCCCCGCTTTCGCGCGGTTCCGGGCCTCCTGAGGGGGTTCGCTTACTTGTCGGCAGCGTCGCGAACGGCGTCCGCCTTGTTCTCCAGGGCGTCGGCCTTGGCCTCGCCCTGCTGGCGCACGGCTTCGGCCTGGTTCTCCAGCGACTGTTCGGCGGTCGAATCGACCCCGTCCAGCGTCGGGTCCAGTGTATCGGCGGTGTCTTCCATCTGATCCGCCCGTGCATCCGCGCTGTCGCGCATCGCGTCGGCCTGATTCTCGATGGCGTCGGCGCGGTCTTCCGCCTTCTGCTCGGTCGGGCTGTTGCACGCGGCGAGCCCGCCCAATGCCGTCAATGCGGCAGCCGCGGTAGCGACTCGAAAAACCCTCGATTGCATAGCGATCTCCTTGTCCTCGGTCCCCCAACAACAATGTGCTGCCCGGTTGGTTCCGAAAGTCGCGATTGCGGTTGCGGCGATGCCCGGCTATGAGCGCCTCGACTATGCAGGACGAGAACAAAATCCGAACGCTGTGGCTGGTCGGCTGCGGCAACATGGGGAGCGCGCTGCTGGCGCGCTGGGTGGACGCCGCCGAAACCATCGTCGTCGTCGATCCCGGTTCGCCGCGACTGCCGGAAGGCGTCGAGCATCTCCCGGCTTTGCCCGCGGGCACGCTGCCGCGTCCGGACGTGGTCGTGCTCGCCGTGAAGCCGCAGGTCGCGCCCGCCGCGCTTGCCGGTCTTCCGGCCGTTGTCGGCCCGCAGACGACCGTCGTCTCGATCATGGCGGGCACGATGCTTTCCGATCTCGCTGCGTTCGCGGGCGAGGCCGCGGTCGTGCGCGCGATGCCGAACACGCCCGCCGCCATCGGCAAGGGCGTCACCGCGCTCTACGCGAACGGCCTTGCCGAGCGCGCACGCGTCTCGGTCGAGCGCCTGTTCGAACGCGCCGGCCCGGTCGTCTGGCTCGAATCGGAAAGCCAGTTCGACGCCGTCACCGCGGTCTCCGGTTCCGGTCCGGCCTACGTCTTCCGCTTCATCGAGGCGCTCGCCGCCGCCGGTGAAGCCGCCGGCCTTCCGCCCGAACTCGCCGAAAAGCTGGCCCGCGCCACCGTCGTCGGCGCCTCCGCGCTCGCCGAGGTCGATCCGCGCAGCGCGCGCGATCTGCGCGCGGCCGTCACCTCGCCGGGCGGCACGACGCAGGCCGGCCTCGAAGCGCTCGATGCCGATCCCGGCCTTCCGTCGCTGGTCCGTGCCGCGGTGCGCGCCGCCGCGAGCCGGTCGCGGGAGCTCGCCGAAGGGCGCTAGTCGCCCTGCTGGAGGTCGGCGACCGCTTCGCGCAGATCGGGCGGCAACAGCCCGCGCAGAACGGACCAGAAGCCGCCCACCGCCTGCTGCCCGGCCTCGGCATAGGCCTCGGCCATGCGCTGCCGCAGAAGGCCGAAGAGTTCGTGCTCGAACGTCCTGCCCGCGTCCGTGAGGAACAGCCGCCGCTGCCGGCGGTCGCGCTCGCCGATCTTCTGCTCCACCAGTCCCCCGTCCTGGAGGTCGGTCAGCACGCGCCCGAGCGACTGCTTGGTGATGTCGAGCAGCCGTAACAGCTCCGAGACGGTGAGCCCCGGTCGGCGGGCGATGAAATACAACGCGCGGTGGTGCGCCCGCCCGTAAGGCGTGCCCGCCAGCTTGTCGTCGGCGCGCTTGATCAGGCTGGAATAGCCGAAATACAGAAGCTCGATCCCGCGGCGAAGCTCGGCCTCGCGCAGGAACAGCGGTGACGGCGGCAAAAAAGTGTCAGCCATATTGACGCATTTCGCACGGATCGCGGTTCAGGAGAAGACGGGAAAGGCCGTACAGGCGCCGTGTGAGCGAAGTCACACTTCGGCCGCAAAACGGAACATCCGACCGAAATGATTGTTTAACGACTTGATTTCGTAAAACCTGGCCTATAGTCGAGCTCACGGTTGGGGAAAGAAAGTAAATCAAGAGACCGGAACTCTGTTCCGGCCCCAAGCACAGGCATACGGTATGAAATTGCGTGTTCAGGCCTTGGCGGCGCTTTTTGTTTCGGCCGCGTTTATTGTCACGCCATCTCCCGTCTCACAAGGTCAGGCGAGCAGCGTTCATCAGCGCTATCACGCTGACAAGGGCCTTTACTGGTCTGCGCGGAGCGAAGCGGATTTCGAGCGCATCGACGGGGAGGCGCTGAAGGCCGTCGAAACCATTCTTTCGGACTGAGCGCGTCCTGCGCCGCCGCCCGCCCCACATACGGGTCCGGGCGAGTTGACTGGCATTTATCGGCTATCTATCACGCGTGACGACCATTTTGATCGGGAGAGGGCTGGGCATGGCAATCGTGCGCGCGGCGTCGAATGCAATCCATGCCCTGACGCTTCCGTTCGTGCGGCGGTCATTGCAGGCTGCCGTGATCTTCGGCATGGCGCTGCCCGCCTCGGCGCAGGTCGATCCGCGCGTCATCGAGCAATTGCAGGGGCGGTTGCAGGGCACGCAGGATGCCGGAGCGCAGGTCGACCGCGCGCGCGAGCAGAGCGACCGGGTCGCGCTGCCGATGACGACGGAGATTACGAGCGAAGAGCGCGAACTGCGCCGCCAGCAATCTCGGATTCAGCTGGATTCCCTCTATCGTCCGTCGCCCGTCGAGCGGCAGTATCGCGAACGGCTCGGCGACACGTCGCTTCGACAATTCGGCTACGACCTGTTCCGGGTTTCCGAAGGCGGCTCCGGTTCCGTGACCGGCGAGGTCTCCGACGGCTACGTGCTGGGTCCCGGCGACGAGCTGGTCGTGACGTTTCAGGGGGCCACCAATTCGAGCCAGAACGCGCGCGTGGCCCGCGACGGCCGGCTGATCGTCGGCACCCTGCCGCCCATCCGCGCGGCGGGTCGGACGCTGGGCTCGGTGCGCACGTCGCTTGCCGAAGCCACGCGCCAGAACCTTCTCGGCACCGACGTGTTCGTGTCGCTGGGCGGCGTGCGGTCCGCGACGGTCCTCGTCGGCGGCGAGGTGGAGCGGCCCGGCCAGTATCAGGTCACGGCGCTGTCGGACATCGCGAATGCGCTCGCGCTCGCGGGCGGCGTCCGCAAGGCGGGGAGCCTGCGCAACATCCGCCTCGTCCGGGGCGGCGTGACGCGGACCGTCGACCTTTATGCGCTGCTCGGCATCGGCACCGCGCCGCGTATCCGGGTGCAGGACGGCGACAGGATCGTGGTGCCGGTGATCGGCGACACGGTCGCCGTGACCGGGGCCGTGGCGCGGCCCGGCATCTACGAGTTGCGCGGTTCGGCGAGTGTCGGCGACGTGCTCGCTTTTGCCGGGGGCGCGCTCTACCCGCGCGGATACCAGATAGCGATCAGCCGCATCGGCGAGGACGGACGGGAAACCTTCGTGCGTCCTCAGGGGACTGCCGTCGCCATCTGGTCGGGAGACGGCGTGCAGGTGCTGTCGGGCAGCGCCGGCGCGGCGTTCGAACGGGTGGTGCTGGCGGGCCACGTCCGCAATCCCGGCCCTCGTGCGCTTTCCGCCGTCCCGACGCTCGCCGATCTGATCGGCGGGCCCGAGGATCTGGAACTCGGCACCTATATGCCGATGGCCGTCATCGTCCGCCGCAACCCGCTCACCGGGATGCGCAGCTACGAGGCGGCGGACCTTCGCGGCGCGCTGGATCGCAGCCGCCCCGTGGCCCTTCGCGGCGACGACCGCGTCTACGTTTTCAGTGCGGACGACATCGCCTTCCTGAATTCGAGCGCGACACGCCAGATCATTCTGGGTCAGCCGAATCCGAGGCCGCAATGCCTTGCGCTCGAAAAGCTCGAGAGCCTCGTCGCCGATACGCAGTCGCCCCGGTTCAACGTGATCACGCGCGGCACCATCACCGTCGAGCGGGGAGGTCGCGATGTCGCTGCGAGCGCGGGGCGGGCGCTCACCGGCGCCGGCGGGATTGATCAGCCGCTGGACGTATCCCAGACGCGGCAAGGACAGGCTGCCGATGGTGAACGGGGCGCTGAATGTCCCGAGGTCTTCGAGGACGCCCCCGAACTGCTGCCCGTTCTGATCGAGCACAGCGTCAGCGTGGGCGGGGCCGTTCGCCGGCCGGGCGCCTATCCCGTGGCGAGTTCGATTTCCGCCGAGGCGCTGATCTCCGCGTCCGACGGCATCATGGCGAACGTGCGGGACCCCATGCTGGATATTACGCCCGCCGCCGGCGCGTTCCGGCGATATGAAATGCCGGAAGGGCAAGAGGACCGGCTTGCCAATGTCCTCGTGAGCGCGGGCGACGATATCCGGGTGACGGCGAACAGCGCGGCCTATGAAGCCGGCGCGGTGCTGCTGACCGGCGAGTTCAACAGCCCCGGGCTCTACACCATCCGCAAGGGCGAACGTCTCTCCGAGCTTGTTGCCCGCGCCGGCGGCCTGACGGATCAGGCATATCCCTACGGCGCGGTTTTCACGCGCAGGAGCGTGCGGGACCAGCAGCAGGAAGGATTCAAGCGCACGGCGCGCGAGCTCAACACGTCGCTCCTCGCGCTGGCCTCGCAGGAGAACGTGAACGGGCAGGCCATCGCCGCCGCAGGCGAGTTGATCCAGACCTTGTCCTCAACGGAGGCGGTCGGGCGCATGGTCATCGAGGCCGATCCGCGCGTGCTCGCGCAGCGCTCCGACCTCGACCCCATCCTCGACGGCGGCGATACGCTGCATATCCCCAAGAAACCGACCTATGTGCTTGCGCTCGGCGATGTCTCCAACCCGGGCGCGCTTCAGTTCCAGCCGGGGAAGTCGGTTTCCGAGTATGTCGCAGAAGCCGGCGGAACGCAGTCCACCGCGGATGGCGGCCGGGTCTTCCTCGTTCTGCCCAACGGCAGCGCGCAGCCGGTCCGGTCGAGCTTCTGGCGGCGGTCCAATGCCGTCGTGCCGCCCGGCAGCACGATCATCGTGCCGAAGAACCTGCAGCCGCTGCGGACGCTGGGCATCGTTCGCGATGTCGCAACCATTTTCGGGCAATTGGCGACAGCCGTCGCATCCGTCGCGATTCTGGCGGACCGGAACTAACCAGCCGCAGCGGGTCCGTTGCCCGCCGCCGAACCTGTGGGAAAGAACGCATGAGCCTTGATGCTGCAACGAAGGTCGTCGTCGTCGGCCTCGGCTATGTCGGCTTGCCGCTGGCGGTGGCGCTTGCGCGCCATTTTGACACGACCGGAGTCGACATCAACGCCGCGCGCATCGCCGCGCTGAAAGAGGGGCACGATGCGACGCGCGAGATCGACAGCGAAACGCTGAAAGCCAGCAGCCTCAAGTATGCGTCCGACATGTCGTCCTGCGCGGACGCCGCGTTCATCATCGTCACTGTGCCGACGCCCGTCGACGGCGCCAACCAGCCCGACCTCGGCCCCGTCGAAGGCGCGACGCGCGCGCTCGCGGCGGCCATAACCTCGGCCTCGAAGCCCGTGATCGTCTACGAGAGCACGGTCTATCCGGGCGTCACCGAGGAGTTCTGCGGCCCCATCATCGAAAACGTGTCGGGCCTCAGGCAGGGCAAGGATTTCTTCCTCGGCTACTCGCCGGAACGCATCAACCCCGGTGACCGCGAACACACGGTCGACAAGATCATCAAGGTGGTGTCCGGGGAAAGCCCGGAAGTGCTGGAGAAGGTGGCGTCGCTCTACAGCAGGGTGACGACGGGCGGCGTGTTCCGCGCCGCCTCGATCAAGGCGGCCGAAGCGGCGAAGGTCATCGAGAACGCGCAGCGCGACATCAACATCGCGTTCGTGAACGAGATCACGCAGATCTTCCAGAAGATCGGCCTTTCCGTCTACGACGTGCTCGATGCGGCCGGCACCAAGTGGAACTTCCTGCCGTTCCGCCCCGGCCTCGTCGGCGGTCACTGCATCGGTGTCGATCCCTATTATCTCAGCTACAAGGCGCAGCAGCTCGGTCATCTGCCGCGGGTTATTTTGGCGGGCCGCTCGATCAACGACAGCATGGGCGCCTATGTGGCGGACCGGGTGCACGAGCGGCTTCGCAAGGCCGGCGACGTTCTCGTGATGGGTCTCACCTTCAAGGAGGACGTTCCCGATCTTCGCAATTCCAAGGTGGTCGATGTCGTCGAGCGGCTGAAATGGCTGGGCCACAGCGTCACCGTGCACGATCCGCTCGCCGATCCCGAGGAAGCCGTTCACGAGTATCACCTCACGCTCGACCCTGACGCGCTCTCGCGTCGTTACGAGGCGGTGGTGCTCGCGGTTCCGCACGCCGAGTATCTGGCGATGGATCCGGCGGCGATCGGCGGCCTCGTGAAGGACGGCGGCCTCGTCGCCGACATCAAGGGGGCCTTGCGCGGCAAGGCGTTGCCCGCCGGCATCGACCGCTGGCAGCTATAGGCGGCCGGTCAGTCGATACCAGGCAAGGCCCGCATATTCGTGGAGCGCAAGGTCCGCGCGTTCGACGTTGTCCATGAAGGCGAGTGAGATGCCGGGATCGCCCGCCTGCCGGTCGACCGGGTAGGCAATCGCATCGACCCCCGCCGCCTTCATGCACGCCATGGCGCGCGGCATGTGGAAGCCCGACGTGACGAGCAGCACGCGCTGGCCGGGCAGGGCCCGGGCAATCCCTTGCGCATTCGTGCAGGTGTCGAGCGTTCCCGCGATCTTGCCGATGCGGCCTTTCTCCAGCCCTGCGCGCCGCCAGTAGTCGGCCGTCCAGTCGACGTCGCGGCTTCCGCCGAAGGCAACGCCGCCGACGGTCCATATCTTCGCGTGCGGATAGGTCCGGGCGAGCGCGAGCGCCTCGCTCACCCGTTCGCCGTGCGGGCCGAACTCCAGCGAACCCGACAGCGCCGACACGTGCAGTTTTTCCGCGCCGGCGAGCACTGCCACGGCGTCGATGCGGTCCGGCATTGCCGCCGGGCGCGGATACGCCGCCTCCAGCCGGTCCATCAGCCAGTTCCCGGTCGGCAGGATAGCGAACAGAACGACCCAAAGCGCCAGCAGCACGATCGTCGCGCGCGCGGCGCGCGCTGCGCCGATGAAGAGAAACGCCGCCGAAAACAGCGTCAGCCAGACGAACCAGGCCGAGGGGCCGAAAAGCGCCCAGAGCAGGTAATTCAGCGACACGCCCGTCAGACGCCGTGATAGGCGCGGAACCAGTCGACGAAGCGGGGCACGCCGTCCTCGATCGACGTGGTCGGGTGGAAGCCGAGATCGCGCTCGATCGCGGAAATGTCGGCGAACGTGTCCTTCACGTCGCCGGGCTGCATGGGTTCGAACTGCTTGATCGCGGTCCTGCCGAGCGCCTTTTCAAGCACTGCGATCATGTGCATCAGCTCTTCGGAACGATGGTTGCCGATGTTGTAGACGCGGTGCGGGCTCACCGATCCGCCGGCCTTGACGCTGCCGTCGTCGGGCGGCGGATTGTCGAGGCAGGCGACGATGCCCGAGACGATGTCGTCGATGTAGGTGAAGTCGCGCCGCATGTCGCCGCCGTTGAACACCTTGATCGGCTCGCCCTTCAGGATCGCGTCGGTGAACAGCCACATCGCCATGTCGGGGCGCCCCCACGGCCCGTACACCGTGAAGAACCTGAGGCCCGTCTGCGGCAGGCGGTAGAGATGGCTGTAGGTCTCGCTCATCAACTCGTCGGCCTTTTTGGTCGCCGCATAGAGCGAGATCGGCTGGTCGACGCGGTCCTCCACCGAGAACGGCAGCTTCTCGTTCTTGCCGTAAACCGACGACGACGAGGCATAGACGAGGTGCTCCACGTTGTCCGAATGCCGCGCATACTCCATCAGGTTGAGGTGCCCGACGAGGTTCGAGTGCACGTAGGCGTGCGGGTTCGTCAGCGAGTAGCGGACCCCGGCCTGCGCGCCGAGATGGGCGATCCGTTCGATCCGGTGCGGCGCGAGCGCGGCCGTGAGACCTTCGAAGTCGGCGAAGTCCTGCTCGATGAAGGTGAAACCGTTGTGCCGCCGTTCCAGATTGGCGATGCGGTCGCGCTTCAGCTTCGTGCTGTAATAGTCGTTGACGTTGTCGATCCCGATGACCCGCTCGCCGCGCGACAGCAGCCGCTCCGAGAGGTGGTAGCCGATGAAGCCCGCAGCTCCGGTCACGAGAAAAGTCATTGATTCATCCTGCATAAAGGCGAAGCGTTGCACCACGTCGCCGCGTTGAGGGGAGTTAGCGTAGCGCTCGCCGGGTCGCAACGGTAAGCTCGGCAGAGGTGGACGGAAAAAGGGGCTACGGCATGGCAATGACGGCGATGAGCCTCAACATGCTTTGCGCGGCGCTGGGCGTCGGTATCGCTCTTTTCGTGGGGCTGAATGCCGGCCGCATCGGCAGCCTGCTCGGGCTGCTCGATTATCCCGATCCGTTCGGCGGCCGTAAGCGCCATGCCCGCGTGACCCCCTTGGTCGGCGGCCTCGCCGTCGTTGCCGCGTTCGAGGTATCGGCGCTGCTGCTCTATCACCTGCTCGGCAGGGATTCCGCGCTCCTCGACTGGCAGGTGCTGTGGCTCGGCTTCGCGGTGGGCACGATGGCGCTCGTCGGTCTTGCCGACGACCGCATGGGCCTGTCGCCGGTGGTCAGGCTGGCGCTCACCTCGTTCGTTCTTGTCCTGACCATCGTCGAAGTGCCCGATCTGCGCGTGGACTTCCTGCGCTTCGCGGGGGCCGACCAGCTTGTCCTGCTGCCGCCCTGGGCGTCGGTGCTGTTCACGCTCATCTGCCTCATCGGTCTTCTGAACGCGGTCAACATGGCGGACGGCAAGAACGGCATCGTGCTCGCGCTGTCGCTGATCTGGACGGCCGTGCTCTTCGCTCGCAATCCGCAGCCTTTTGATCCCCTGCTGTTTGGCATCGCCGGCAGCCTCGCGGTCATGCTCTGGTTCAACATGAAGGGCGTACTGTTCCTCGGCGACGGCGGCAGTTACGGTATCTCGGCGATTTTCGGCCTGCTCGCCATCTATGCTTACAACCACAGCTTCGCGACGTTCGATGCGGGGCAGGTGGCGCTGCTGTTTCTGGTGCCGGTGCTCGATACGGTGCGGCTGATGGCGTGGCGGATCGGGCAGGGCCGCAGCCCGTTCTCGGGCGACCGCAACCATCTTCACCACTATCTGCACGCGCGCTGGGGCTGGCCCGCGGGCCTTGGAATCTACGCGGCGCTGGTGGCGCTGCCGAACTTCCTCGGCGTGATGTTCCCCGTCTACAGCCTTGCGCTGCTTGGCCTCGGCGCTTTCATGTACGTGGCGACGCTGTTCGCCGCGACACGCGGCGGAACGGTCCGCCGCGGCGTCCGCGCCTGATGGCGTCCGCCCGCCCGGAAACGCTCGGGCGCCTCTTTCCAAAGCCGAAACAGCGGCTATAAGGGCCGCCGCAAGCACGGCGTTCGCCGTTTTCAGCAGCGCATTGGGGCGTAGCCAAGCGGTAAGGCAGCGGTTTTTGGTACCGCCATGCGGAGGTTCGAATCCTCCCGCCCCAGCCAGGCCTTTTCGAGCCTTTGAGGCTCGCCGTCAGCGCGCGTTCTGCCGCGCGAACCACGGCCCCAGCAGGGCGATGGCGCGCTCGATGCGGTCCGTCGAGACGGCGAAGCTGAAGCGCATGAAGTGGTGCCCTTCCACAGGATCAAAGTCGATGCCGGGGGCGGTGGCGATGCCGGTGTCCTCGAGGATGCGCATGCAGAAGGCCATGCTGTCGTCGGTCAGGTGGCCGATGTCGGCATAGATGTAGAAGGCGCCGTCCGGCGGCGCGATGCGGCGCAGCCCCATCTTCGGCAGCGCCTCCAGCAGCAACTCGCGGTTCCGAGCATAGGTCGTGACATGGCCTTCCAGCTCGTCGCGGCATTCGAAGGCGGTGAGCCCCGCGTGCTGCGCCAGCGACGGCGGCGTCAGGAACAGGTTGCCCATGCGCGCCCGCGCCGCGCCGATGAGGTCGGGCGGCACCGCCAGCCAGCCGAGACGCCAGCCCGCCATGCTGAAGTACTTGGAGAAGCTGTTGACGACGAGTGTCCGGTCGGAAAACTCCAGCATCGAGTGCGCAGGCCCCACGTAGCTGATGCCGTGGTAGATCTCGTCGGAGATGATGCGGATGCCGCGGCGGCGGCAGACCTCGGTGATCGCGGCAAGCTCATCCCTCGGGATGATCGTGCCGGTCGGGTTGGCGGGGCTCGCGACGATGAGGCCGTCCGGTGCCGGTTCCAGCGCCTCGATCGCCGCTGCCGTCACCTGATACCGCTCCGTCTCGCCGCAGGCCAGTTCCACCGGCACCATGTGCAGCGCCTTCAGCGTGTTGCGGTAGGCGACATAGCCGGGCCGGGCCAGAGCGACGCGCGCGCCGGGATCGAACAGGCAGGTGAGCGCCATCACGAAGGCGGGCGAGGCGCCGCAGGTGAGGATGATCTGCTCGGGGTCGAGCGCGACGCCGTAGGTCTCGCCGTAGTGCCGGGCGATGCGCGTCTTGAGCGGGATGCTCTCCCAATAGCCCATGCCGTCCGTATCGAGGATGCGGTGCGCCTCGGCGATCGCCTTTGCGGGCGCGCCGGTCGAAGGCTGGCCGAACTCCATGTGGATGACCTCGCGCCCCTCCGCCGAAAGGCGGTGGGCAAGGCGGCTGACGGCAATGGCGTGGAACGGGTCGATCTCGGCTGTCATGATGGCGGGGTTAGAGCGGTAAGGACGCGGCCGCAAGGGGAGGGGCGGGCATCGCGGTCCGTCTGCCCGGCATCATCCTCGACATCGGAGGGCGGCTGCGCTAGATGCGCGGCAAATCCGAAAGATCAAGCGAGAAGGCGGCGGCGGTATGGCGTCCTACCAGTACAGTTTTGTGATGAAGGGTCTCACCAAGACCTTCCCCGGCGCGCCGAAGCCGGTTCTGAACAACATCCACCTGCAGTTCCTGCCCGGCACCAAGATCGCCATCATCGGCGTCAACGGCGCGGGCAAGTCGACGCTCATGAAGATCATGGCGGGGTACGACAAGGACTTCCAGGGCGAGGCATGGGCGGCCGAGGGCGTGCGCGTCGGCTATCTGGCGCAGGAGCCGCAACTCGACCCGAAGAAGACGGTGAAGGAAAACGTCATGGACGGCGTCCGCCCGGTCGCCGACATGATGGACCGTTTCAACGAGATTTCCACCATCATGGCCGATCCCCCCGAGGACGCCGACTTCGACGCGCTGATGGCCGAGATGGGCGAGCTTCAGGAGAAGATCGACGCGGTGGACGGCTGGACGCTCGACAACCAGCTCGAGATCGCGATGGATGCGCTGCGCTGCCCGCCGGGCGATGCGAGCGTCGAGAACCTCTCGGGCGGCGAGAAGCGCCGCGTGGCGCTCTGCCGCCTGCTCCTCGAAAAGCCCGACATCCTGCTGCTCGACGAGCCGACCAACCACCTCGATGCCGAGAGCGTGCAGTGGCTGGAAAAGCACCTGATCGACTACGCGGGCAACGTCATCCTCGTCACCCACGACCGCTACTTCCTCGACAACGTGGTGGGCTGGGTGCTGGAGCTGGACCGTGGCCGCGGCATCCCGTTCGAGGGCAACTACTCGAAGTGGCTTGAGGCGAAAGCCAAGCGCATGGAGCAGGAGGACCGCGAGGAAGAGGGCCGCCAGAAGGCGATCAAGGAAGAGCTGGAATGGATCCGGCAGTCGCCGAAGGCCCGCCAGTCCAAGTCCAAGGCGCGCATCAAGGCGTTTGACGAGCTGGTCGAGAAGCAGAACGACCGCCGTCCGGGCGCGGCGCAGATCCTCATCCAGGTGCCCGAGCGGCTCGGCGGCAAGGTCATCGAGGCCAAGGGCCTCACCAAGGCCTACGGCGACAAGCTGCTGTTCGAGAACCTGAACTTCACGCTGCCACCGGGCGGCATCGTCGGCGTGATCGGGCCGAACGGCGCGGGCAAGTCCACGCTGTTCAAGCTCATCACCGGGCAGGAAACGCCGGACGGCGGTTCGATCGAGATCGGCGACACGGTGAAGCTCGGCTACGTCGACCAGAGCCGCGATCATCTCGATGCGAACAAGAACGTCTGGGAAGAGGTCTCGGGTGGCAACGAGCGCTTCTATTTCGGCAAGCACGACATCTCGACGCGGGCCTATGTGGGCGCCTTCAACTTCAAGGGCGTCGACCAGCAGAAGAAGGTCGGCCAGCTTTCGGGCGGCGAGCGCAACCGCGTCCACATGGCGAAGATGCTGCAAAAGGGCGGCAACGTGCTGCTGCTCGACGAGCCGACCAACGACCTCGACGTCGAGACGCTGCGCGCGCTGGAAGAGGCGCTGGAGAACTTCGCGGGCTGCGCCGTGGTCATCAGCCACGACCGCTTCTTCCTCGACCGCCTCGCCACGCACATCCTCGCGTTCGAGGGCGACAGCCACGTCGAATGGTTCGAAGGCAACTTCGAAGCCTACGAGGAAGACAAGCGCCGCCGCCTCGGCGACGAAGCCGACCGCCCGCACCGCATGAGCTACAGGAAGCTCACGCGGTAGGCGTGCACGGATTGGGGGGGCAGGAAGCTTGTCCCGACCACTCTCCGTCATACCGGCCTTCGCCGGTATGACGGAGGAAGTGGAGCCGTTCCGCGTCCGCCACCTGCCCGCAGCAGCGGCGGTCAGTTGCAGAGCTTGCGGTCGGCTGCGGCGAGGCTGGTGGTGTTGGTGATGTTGTTGAGCGTCAGTTCGCGCGCGATGAACGCCGAGGTGTAGGTGATGTCACGCTCCACGAACACCGGCGCGATGCTGCGCAGGATGCTGTTGCTCACCGGGAAGAACCACGGCGTGTAGCGATAGGTCACTTCGGCGACGAGCACGTTGTTTGGGCTGGTGATCACCATGCCGTTGACATTGGCGATCGACGTTCCGGTCTTACCGGCGTCCTGCACCCCGATCGCGCTCGATCGGGCAAGATTGCCCTCGCACCGCTGCCAGCGGACCCAGTGGCCGTTGTCGGCGGCGTTGCGCGTCACGGAGCTGAGGACGATCCGGCCGTTGATGTTGAAATCGTCGAACGACGCGGACATCATCGAGCCCATGAACAGCGTGTTGACGTCGGTCTCGTCGATGCTGGCGCGATAGCGCGCGGCAAGGTCGGCCGTGGACGTCGCGATCCGCGAGAGCTGCTGGTGCGTGAGCGCAAGGTGCACGAGTTCAAGCCCGCCGAGCAGCGTCACCATCAGGAAAGGCAGCGCGAAGGCGAACTCCATGAAGGCGACGCCGTTCTCGTCGCGGCGGATCCGGCTTGCGCGCAAGGAAGCAAGGGCTCGAACGATGCTCATGCCGGAATACATTCCTTCTGGGGAGCGGGCTTCTCGAGATTGCTGAACGGCTCGTTCTTGATGACCGCGTTGGCCTCGATGGTCATGCTGTCGTGGCCTCCGTTGATAACCGTGGAGGTGAGCTTGAAGATCATCGGGTAGGTCACGGTGACGCCGTAATAGAGGATGTCCTCCGATCCGCCGAGGCCCTCGGCGCCCCTGTCCGCGTCCCACTGCTTGTTGCCGTTGATGTCGAGATAGCAATCGCCGGGCCCCGGTTCGCCGCCGAAAGGTTCGACGTCGGATACCATCGGCTCCGGCTGGCCCACGGCGCCGAACGCGGAATAGCTCTTGCGCTCGATCTCCACCGAGGCGCCCTTGATCTGGCCGATCCTGCTGTTCAGCAGGTCGTCCAGGTCCTCCGCCGTCGTCGAGCCGGTCGACGCGAGACGCGAAACCTCCCTCAGCGCGCCCTCGACGTTCGATTTCGCATAGGCGAGATAGCCGAGTTCGATGCCGCCCATCAGCAGCGTCATCATCGGCAGGCTGAGCAGCGCGAATTCGATGATGTAGCTGCCGCGTTCGTCGCGGCGAAGCGTGCGAAGCGGGTTCAGGCGTGGAAATCGCATGGCAGGCCTACTTCGATACGCGCAGGTAGCCGATGTTCTGGGCGATCTTCTGGAACGCCTCCTCAAGGCCGCTGGCTGTCTCGGTCTTGTAATAGTGATCCTCTGAGGTCGCGCACAATTTAAGCGCATCCTCATCGGTGCTGCCCACGCTGTTCGAGAAAGCGACAGTCGAGACCTCGATGCCGGTGCGCTTCGCTTCTTCGCAAAGCATACGGAAGCGTCGACGGTGCGCATTGACACGGTTCGTTTCCGTGTTGCTCGTCACTGTATGATTGTTGGCGCTTGATGGATTCCCTTCCTGGCCCCAGGCGGAGTAGCTCGCATTCGGCTCCATCTTGCCGTCTGTCATGAAGACGATATAGCGATTGACGCCGCGTTCCTCGCCGCTGAATCCTGATGCCAGATAGGTGTTGGGGTTCTCGAACGGAGCCTGAGGGCTGATCAGTGCCAGTCCCCAGTACATGCCGACGTCATGATATGTGTTCCCGACGACGTTCAGCCCGTTCACGTAAGCCTTCAGATCGTCCTTGGTGGCCTCGGCAAGGAGTTTCACCCGGTCCGTGCAACGATGGTTGGGACCGATGGTGTCGATACTCGTGATGTTGGTGGCCTGTCCGCGCGTGGGCGACACGCTCGACGAATTGTCTGTAATGCGGTAGGGAACCCGCGTCTTGTTCTGCGAGACGGCATCGAGCTTCTTGAACGTGTTGTCGGATGTGGCCGAACCCGACGTAGGCGGGCCATAGCGGCCGGCATAGACGCTCGAAGATGTCTGATAGTCTTCATCCGGCAGAAGGATGTAGGGTTGCCAGGCGGGTGCACCGTCTACGCCCGGTGCGACATCGCGGATATCCCACGCGCCGGACGGGATCGAATCGAGGGAAGTGGTCGAGTTGATCGTGCGCACCGTCTCGCGCATTTCGACGCAACCCTTCCAGTTATAGGCGTTCACAAATCCGCTGCTGTGTCCGCGCGATACGAAGCCGGAGAGATCGAGGCTCACGTTGCCCGTTATTCCGTCACTCGATCTTTGACGCCAGTTCGTGCTCGGCTTCGTGACGAGATACTGGTTCGAATAATAGTTTGCACCTGTCGTCTTTATGTAGCTCGCATCTTCAGCGTAAAGATCGAGGCCGACATTGACGGTTTGCGAATAGGGCACGATGCCGACGCGCACGCGCATTCCGGAGGATGCGAGCTGGGTGCGCAAGTCGTCGAGCGTGTCGAGGAAGCTGAGCGTAGCCGATTTCAGGGCGCCGATACGCGTGGTGCTGCCGAGGGACGTGGACATCGAGCCCGTGACGTCGAGCACAAGGACGACATCGACATTGACACCGGAACGCCGGGCCGAACAGTCGGCGTTGAGGCCCAATGATTGAATACCGACAATGCGCAGCAGCTGCGTCGGCATCGTTGTCGCCAGCGTGATGTTCAGCTCGCCCTCATCATTGATGGTCGCGGTACGGGTGATCGTACCCGTACCGAATTTTCCCGAAGGGAAATTATAGTTCAGGAACTTCTGGATTTCCTGCGCGGCGACCGATGAGGATTTGATGTTTCCGTCGTCGTCGGCATCCTTGTTCGTCAGCAACTTCCGCCCGGCGAGCGCGGCCGCGTCGCAGGCTTGCGCGAGGCGCGCTTCCGCCATGTAGGCGCGGGTGAGGTCGACGCCGCCGCCGATCGCGCCGACGAGCGGGATGATGGATGCGGCCACGATGGCGAGCGCGTTGCCTTTCTGGTCGCGTCTCAGGCGCGAAAGAAAGGTCGACGACTGCATGTCTTTCATGCGATTGCCCGGCGTATTGCTGCCCAGCGTCATAGATTTCACCCCCGAAGTGCGCCACCTGCAAAGCGCGCATGATCGAGGATGCTTAGCGGGGAATGCCTAAGAAGCCGTTGAGGTGACTGGTTAATGGTGGATGAGAGCGGCGGAATTCCAAGCGTTGCCGAAACGATTTCCGAAACGGAAGCGATCGTGCGGGCGGAAGACCGGGACCGTTACGTCGCGACGCTGTTCGCGCCGGCCTCCGCAAGGCCGCGGCTGTTCGCGCTTCACGCCTTCGATCTCGCGCTCGCCGACGTGGTACGCACGACCACCGAGCCGCAGATCGGCATGATCCGGCTCGCGTGGTGGCGCGACAGCGTGGAGGCCGCGAGCGAAAGGCCGGTCGCGGGCCAGCCCGTCCTTGCCGCCGTCGCGGCCGTGGGCCTCGATACGGCCCCGCTCGCGGCGCTTGCGGAGGCGCACATGGACGTGCTCGACGGGGCCGACATCGGCGAGAGCGGGGCCGCGCTTTTCAGGTGCGCCGCAGCGCTGCTCGGGGCGGACGACAGCGCGGCGCTTGCCGATGCCGGGCGCTTCTGGGCGCAGGCGAGCGCGCGACGCCGGGGCGCGGAGGTCGCCGTTTCGCCGCTCCACCGGCTGTGGTTCGCCCCGAACGCCCGGCCCGTCACCGCGCTTGCCGCCGTGGCGCGGCGCGATGCCGCGGGACGACGGGAGCCGCGCGGCGTGGCGGGGCGGCAACTCGCCATCCTGCGGCACGTGCTAACGGGCCGCGTCTGACAGCGCGGGCGTGACAGGGACGAAACGAACCCGCTAGGCTGCGGCCTTCGAGTCGCATCTTGGGGGCATGGGATGACGATGGTTTGGCGCTGGGCGGTCGGCGGGATCGCCGTGACGTTGCTGGTGGCGGCGGCGGTCTTGGTTGTGGGCGGCGATGATGAGCCCGCGTCCGGGCCGCTTCCCGAACCGCCGCCGCCCGCGGCAGCGGCCGCGGAAATCCCGGAGCCGCCGCAGGCCAGCGAAGCGACGCGCGAGGAAAAGCGCTTCCGGCGCTACGACCGCGACCGCAATGCCAGCATCAGCCGTGACGAATATCTGCGTTCGCGCCGGCAATCCTTCGACCGGTTCGACACCAACCGCGACGGAGTGCTCAGCTTCGCCGAATACGCGGTGAAGCAGAACGCGCGCTTCGACGAGGCAGATGCCGACAGGTCCGGCGAACTCACCGCCGTGGAGTTCGAAAAGACCCGCACGGTGCAGGCGCCCGCCAAACCGAAGGCGGATTGCACCTGCCCTGACTAGGTCCCGGCGATCCACCGGTCGAGATCGGCAAGCGCCCGCTCTGCGTAAGCTGCCTTGCGCGCTTTCTTGGGGACGCGTGCGTCGAACGGCGGGAACAGGCCGAAGTTGACGTTCATCGGCTGGTAGGTCTCCGCCACCGCCTCGCCGGTGATGTGCGCGAGGAGCGCGCCGAGCGCCGTGGTGCGCGGCGGCAGGTCGGGCGCTTGCCCGAGCGCGTCCGCCGCGGCGAAGCGCCCCGCCATCAGGCCCACGGCGGCGCTTTCGATATAGCCTTCGCAGCCCGTGATCTGGCCCGCGAAGCGGATATGCGGCTCCGATTTCAGGCGCAGCGTGCCGTCGAGCAGGACCGGCGACTTGATGAACGTGTTGCGGTGCAGCCCGCCCAGCCGCGCGAACTCGGCATTCTCGAGGCCCGGAATCGTGCGGAAGATGCGGACCTGCTCGGCATGGCGGAGCTTCGTCTGGAAGCCCACCATGTTCCAGAGCGTGCCCGAGGCGTTGTCCTGCCTGAGCTGGACGACGGCATAGGCTTTCTTCCCCGTGCGCGGGTTGGTGAGGCCGACCGGCTTCATCGGCCCGAAGCGCAGCGTTTGGGCCCCGCGCTCTGCCATCACCTCGATCGGCATACAGCCTTCGAAATAGGGGGTGCTCGCTTCCCAGTCCTTGAACACGGTCTTCTCGCCCGCGAGCAGCGCGTCGATGAACGCGCCGTACTGCGCCTCGTCCATCGGGCAGTTGATGTAGTCCTTGCCGTCGCCCTTGTCGTAGCGGGACTGGAACCACGCCGTCTCCATGTCGATGCTGTCGCGGTGGACGATGGGCGCGATCGCGTCGAAGAAGGCGAGGGCGTCCTCGCCGGTGCGGGCGCGGATCGCCTCGGCGAGCGGCGCGGCGGTGAGCGGCCCGGTGGCGATGATCGTCTGGCCCCGATCCGCCCCCGGCAGACCGTCGACGCGCTCCCGGCGCACCTCGATCAGCGGTTCGGCCTCGATGGCGGCGGTGACGCGCGCCGAGAAGTCGTCCCGGTCCACGGCGAGCGCGGAACCGGCGGGCACGCGCGCGGCATCGCCGCAGCCGAGGATCAGCGAGCCGAGCCGCCGCATCTCCTCATGCAGCACGCCGACGGCGCTGGCATTCGGGTCATCGGAACGGAAGCTGTTCGAGCAGACGAGTTCGGCGAGTCCGTCCGTCTGGTGCGCGTCGGTGCCCTCGATGGGCCGCATCTCGTGGAGAACGACGGGAACGCCCGCCCGCGCGAGCTGCCATGCGGCCTCCGAACCGGCAAGGCCGCCGCCGATGACGTGAACGGGTGTCTTCATGCGCGCGGAGATATGGGGAAGGTCCCGCTACGTCCAGTGTTGCGTGCCGGCCCGCTCTTTGCGATGAGCGGCGGGCATGTCGCGCCGCATCCTGATCGTCACGGGGCTGTACCCGCCGAACGCCCCCACGGCGACCGTGCGCGCGCCGAAGTTCGCGCGCTTCCTGCTGGATCGCGGCCATGACGTCCGTGTCCTTTGCGGCCTCAACCTCCAGTTCCCGGCGGTTGTGGACCCTGAAATCCCGGCGGAGCGCATCGCCGCCGTGCCCTATGTGCGGCGCGGGCGGACGGCGCCGATGACGGAGGCGGACCAGCCGAAGCCCGCGGCAAAGGCGGCAAGCGCGGAGCCGCAGGTGCGGCCGGGCCGGCTCAGGCGGCTGATCTGGCAGCTTTCCTACCTGCCGGACCCGCATATCACGTGGATCGACCCGGCTGTAGAGGCCGCGCTGGCGTGGGACTGGAAGCCGGATGCGATCTTCTCGACCGGCCCGCCGCATTCCAGCCACATGGCGGCGGCGAAGCTGTCGCGGGCATGGGGCGTGCCGTTCGTCGCCGAGCTTCGCGACCTCTGGGCGGACAACATCTACGGGAACGAGAGTGTCATTGCGAACCGCGTCAACCGCTGGATGGAGCGGCGCGCGCTGTCGAAGGCGGCGGCGCTGGTCGCGATGACGGAAGGCAGCGCAGCGATTCTCGCCCGGCGCTACGGCAAGCCGGTGGTCTGCGCGGCGAACGGCTATGATCCGGCCGATTTCGCCGGGCTGGAGGACGTGCCGGCCTTCGATGCCGAACGGCTCACCATCGTGCACGCGGGCTCCACCTACAATGGCGGCCGCTCGCCCGCGCCGCTGCTGGCGGCGCTCGCCCTGCTGAAGCCCGATCCGGCAAAGCTCGTCGTCCATTTCTGGGGCGAGGACAGCGACGTGCCGATGGCAATGGCCGAGCGCGCGGGCGTTGCGCATCTCGTCGAGGCGCATCCGTCCATCGGGCGCGGCGAGGTGCTGCGCATCGAGCGCGCGGCGGACGTGCTGCTGCTGCTGCGCTTCTCGACCGAAGGCGAGAAGCACGTCGTTGCGGGCAAGCTCTACGAATATGTCGGTGCGCGCCGTCCGATCCTCTGCCACGGCCAGCAGGAAGGCGAGGCGGCGGACATCATCCGGCGGTCCGGGCTCGGCCTCGTCAGCAACGATCCGGCGACGATCGCGGACTGGCTTTCGGAAAAGCTGGCCGAGCGCGCGAACGGGCGGCTTCCCGACCTTCCCGCGGGCGCGGCGGACGGGCTGACGCGCGCGGCGCAGTTCGAAAAGGTGGAGGTCTTGCTCGACCGGAGCTTGTCGGGGCCCAAGAAAGTCTAGCTTTTCCGGGCTGCGCGGCGTTCCTATGAGCAGCCGGATGAAATCCGCGCTCATCATTCGTCACGTGCCCTACGAAGGCGTCGCCGGCTTCCGCAAGCCCATCAAGGATGCGGGCTACGTCGTCGATCGCATCGACGTGACCGATGCGGCCTTTTCCTCCGTGGACCTTTCGGCGCCCGACCTCGTCATCATGATGGGCGGGCCGATGGGCGTTTACGAGGCGGAGCAGTACCCGTGGATTTCCTGCCAGCTTCGGCGCCTCGCCTGGCGGCTGGAGGCGGACGGGCCGACGCTCGGCGTCTGCTTCGGCGCGCAGATGATGGCTGCCGCGCTCGGCGCCCGCGTCTACGCCGGGCCCGTGAAGGAGGTCGGCTTCAAGCCGGTGACGATCAGCGACGCCGGGGCGTCGTCTCCGCTGCGGCACGTGCATGACGTGTCGGTGCTGCACTGGCACGGCGATACCTTCGACCTGCCGCGCGGCGTCGATCTGCTCGCCTCCAGCGACGCCTACGCGCATCAGGCGTTCCGGCGCGGGCCGAACCTGCTCGCGCTGCAATTCCACGCGGAAATGGGCGAAGACCCGCGCTTCGATGCGTGGATCGACGAATGGCCGGAATCGGTGCTCGAGGCAGGCAAGGACATCGAAGCGATGCGCCGCGAGCATGACGAACTCGGTCCGGTCGCGGTGGCGGCAGGACGGCGCATGATCGAGGAATGGCTGGAAGGGCTGAACGGATAGCGAGGCGTGGAGAGTTGCGCCGCCGCGAAACTGACGTTATAACGTGCGTATGAACGCAATGCTCAAGCTCGTGAAGATCGGCAATTCGACGGGGGTCATCCTGCCGAAGGAACTGCTTGCCCGGCTGCGGGTCGAGCTTGGCGATACGCTCTATGCGACGGAGTCACCCGATGGCGTGCGCCTCACGGCGTTCAATCCCGATTTCGAGGCGAAGATGAAGCTCGCCGAGAAGATCATGCGCGAGGATCGCGATATTCTGCGCGTTCTGGCGCAATGACGAACGGTCAGCGGGTCGAGCCGGTGTGGCTCGACAAGGTGGATGCCGTCGCTATCCATGATCGTCAGCTTGCCGAACATGGCGGTGGCAGCGGTGTGCGAGACGCGGGACTCCTCGATTCCGCGCTCGCGCGCCCGGTCAACCGCTGGGTCTACGGCGATGACGATCCGGCCACGCTTGCCGCCGCCTACGCTTTCGGGGTTGCCCGCAACCATCCGTTCGTAGACGGCAACAAGCGGACGGCGTGGGTGCTCGCGCGCCTGTTCCTCGCGCTCAACGGCCATGAATTGCGGTTCGGTGCCGAGGATGCGATCGGCATGATGCTGGATCTGGCGTCCGGCGCGCTTGCCGAGGCACAGGTCGCGGAATGGTTCCGTTCGCGGCTCGCCGTCACCCGATCGTAACGCTGGCCTTCACGCGCGCGCGCGTGTAAAGGTCATATGGCATACCAAAAACCAATCCCCGAGAGCGTACAGGAAACCGAGTGGACGCCCCAGAGACCAGCGGCGCCGAGCCGTCCGATATCCGCCCCATCTCCATCGTCGACGAGATGAAGACGAGCTATCTCGATTACGCGATGAGCGTGATCGTGGCGCGTGCGCTGCCCGATGTACGCGACGGTCTGAAGCCCGTCCACCGCCGCATCCTCTACACCGCCTACGAGAACGGCTTCACCTACAACAAGCCCTATCGCAAGTCGGCCCGCATCGTCGGCGACGTGATGGGTAAATATCACCCGCACGGCGACAGCGCGATCTACGACGCCTTGGTCCGCATGGCGCAGGACTGGTCGATGCGCGTGCCGCTCATCGACGGGCAGGGCAACTTCGGCTCGATGGACCCGGATGCCGCCGCGGCGATGCGCTACACCGAATCGCGCCTCGCGAAGGTCTCCGAAGAGCTGCTGACCGATCTCGACAAGGACACGGTCGATTTCGTGCCGAACTACGACGGGTCCGAGAGCGAGCCGTCCGTGCTGCCGGCGCGCTTCCCGAACCTGCTCGTGAACGGCGCGGGCGGCATCGCGGTCGGCATGGCGACCAACATCCCGCCGCACAACCTCGGCGAGGTCGTGGCGGCGGCGATCGCCTTCATCGACAACCCGGCGCTCACCGCCGAGGAACTGATGGAATACGTACCCGCGCCCGATTTCCCCACCGGCGCGCTGGTGATGGGCAAGGGCGGCCTGCTCAGCGCCTACACCACCGGACGTGGCTCCGTCATCATGCGGTCGCGCAGCAAGATCGAGGAACGGCGCGGCGACCGGCGTTCGATCATCCTCACCGAGATTCCGTTCCAGGTCGGCAAGGCGGGCCTCGTCGAGAAGATCGCCGAGGCGGTGAAGGACAAGCGCATCGAGGGCGTGTCCGACATCCGCGACGAATCCAACCGCGAAGGCGTGCGCGTCGTCATCGAGCTGAAGCGCGACGCGACGCCCGAGGTGGTGCTCAATCAGGTCTACCGCTTCACCCCCGCGCAGACGAGCTTCGCCTTCAACATGCTGGCGATCCGCGGCGGACGGCCGGAGCTGCTGAACCTCCGCGACATCATCGCGGCGTTCATCACCTTCCGCGAGGAGGTCATCACCCGGCGTTCGAAGTTCGAGCTGAACAAGGCGCGCGACCGCGCCCACATCCTGCTCGGCCTCGTCGTCGCGGTGTCGAACCTCGACGAGGTGGTGCGCATCATCCGCGCCAGCTCCAACCCCGCCGAAGCACGCGAAACCCTGATGGCGCGCGAATGGGCGATCGGCGAGATCCGGCCCTATCTGGAACTCGTCGAGGCCGTGGAGGGCGCCGTCTACGGCGACACCTACCGGATGAGTGAGACGCAGGTCCGCGCCATCCTCGACCTCCGCCTCCACCGCCTGACCCAGCTCGGCCGCGACGAGATCGCCGCCGAACTCAAGGAGCTTGCCGTCTCGATCGCCGAACTGCTCGCCATCCTCGGGGACCGCGCGAAGCTCTATGCGGTGATGCGCGGCGAGCTGGTCGCCGTCTCGGAAAGCTACGCGACGCCCCGGCGCACCGAGATCGTGCCCTATCTCGATGACATCGACGACGAGGACCTCATCGAGCGCGAGGAGATGGTCGTCACGGTGACGATGGGCGGCTACATCAAGCGCACGCCGCTCGACAGCTTCCGCGCGCAGCGGCGCGGCGGCAAGGGCCGCTCCGGCATGAACACGAAGGACGAGGACGCGATCACGAACCTGTTCGTGACCTCGACGCACACGCCGGTGCTGTTCTTCTCGACCGCCGGCAAGGTCTACCGCATGAAGGTGTGGAAGCTCCCCGAAGGCGCGCCGCAGGCGCGCGGCCGGGCGATGGCGAACCTGCTGCCGCTCGCCGACGGCGAGGTCATCTCCACCGTGCTGCCGCTCCCCGAGGACGAGGCGGAGTGGGGCAAGCTGCACGTGATGTTCGCGACCGCGAAGGGCACCGTGCGGCGCAACTCGATGGACGCGTTCACCAACGTGCCCTCGAACGGCAAGATCGCCATGCGCTTCGACGAGGACTCGGACGACCGCCTGATCGGCGTCGCGCTGCTCACCGAGGACGACGACGTGCTGCTCGCCACGCGGCAGGGCAAGGCGATCCGCTTCGAATCGACGGCGGTGCGCGAGTTCCAGAGCCGCACCTCCACGGGCGTGCGCGGCATGACGCTGAAAGGCGGCGACGAGGTGATCTCGCTCTCCATCCTGCGCGGCTTCGCGGCATCTTCGGAGGAACGCGAGGCGTATCTCCGCGCCGCGCCGTGGAAGGACAACGAGAACGAACCGACGCTGTCCCCCGAGCGCATGGCCGCGTTCACGGCGGCCGAGGAGTTCATCCTCACCGTCTGCGCGAACGGCTACGGCAAGCGCACCTCCGCCTACGAGTACCGCCGCACCAACCGCGGCGGGCAGGGCATCGGGAACATCGACAACATCGCCCGCAACGGCCCCGTCGTGGCGAGCTTCCCGGCGCACGACGGCGAGCAGCTCATGCTCGTCACCGATCAGGCGAAGATGATCCGCCTCGGCCTCGACACGCTCCGCGTCATCGGCCGCAACAGCGCCGGCGTGCGCCTGTTCAACGTCGCCGAGGGCGAGCACGTCGTCTCCGCCGCGAAGATCGAGAGCGACGGCGAGGACGAAGGCGCGGAAGACGAGGCCGAGGCTGCACCGGCGGCCGAATGAGTTCCGACGATGAAGGCCGGCGCTAGGCGGCCGTGCGTCCCTCCGCTGCCAGCCGCTGCCGCACGCCCGCGAAGATCAGGATCTGGCCCGCCGCGTAGAGCGGCCAGATGAAGCGCGCGGCCTGGTCCGGGTCCATGCGTCCGCCGAGGCGCGCGAAGATGAAAGCGTCCGAGACGAGGAACAGGATCGCGCCGATCCCGGTGCGGTAGCGCGGGAATCGGCTTGTCCACGCGGCGGCGGCCATCGCGCAGAGCAGGGCGGCGTAAAGCGCGATCCCGGCGTCGGCGGCGGGGCCCGCGATCAGGTAGAGGAAGGGCGCCGAGAGCAGCAGCACGCCCGCGGCGGCATACTGGCTGCGCGGCATCGGCCCGTCGCGCCGGTTGCGGAGGTAGAGCCAGATCGCGGCGACATGTCCGGCGGCGAACGCCGATGCGCCGGTCATCAGGTCGAATTCGAGCAGGATGTCGCCGAGCGCGCCGAGCGCCATCACGCCTGCGAACAGCCACCCGTCGGTGCCGCGCGCCGCAATCGCGGCGGCGACGGCGAGGATCGTGACGCAGGCGCCTTTCAGGGCGACGTGCACTGCGAACGACAGCCCCGCGTTCATGGCAAGGAAGTATGCCGCCGCGGCGATTGCGGCGAGGCTTGCGGGAAGCGCGATGCGTTGAGCCATGGCAGGATCACCCCCGGGACCGAGTCGTGCTATGGATTTAGCAGATTATCGAGCGCGGGCACGCCTGAACGAGGTTCAAGCGCGGTTCACCATGCCCGTGCCATCCACGTGTCGCATGAAGGCTTGACGCGGACCGTCACGGGCGCGACATGCTGCGGCGGCATATTCCGCTTTTCCCGGCCACTTACGGGAAATTTGGACGACTGGGGAGATTGGACGGATGAAGATGGTTTCACGCACGGCGCTCGGCTTTGCGCTGGCGCTCGGCATTGCGAGCGGCGCCATGGTTGCGCCTGCGGTCGCCAAGGACAAGGACAAGAAGGAAGCGGCGTCCGAACAGCGCAAGTTCAAGTTTTCCAAGAAGGCCCAGAAGGCTCTCGGCGAGGCGCAGGCCGCCCAGCAGAAGGGCGACAACGACACGGCGCTCGCCAAGATCCGCGAGGCCGAGGCGGCGGCGGAAACGCCCGACGACAAGTACATGGCGAACGCGCTGAAGATCAACGTCGCGCTCGCAAAGCAGGACAACACGCTGCTCGAGGAAGGCCTCAAGGGCTCGATCGACAGCGGCAGCTCGCCGCCCGAGGAGAAGCTGAAGTTCCAGCGCAGCCTTGCCGCGCTCGCGGTGCAGCGGAACGACGTGCAGGGCGCCCTCCAGGTTTACGAGCAGATGGCCGCCGAGCATCCGGGCGATGCCGACATCGTCGTCGGCCTCGGCGAGATGTACAACCGTGCCGGCCGCACGTCGGAGGCCGTCGCCACCATCGACAAGGCGATCAAGGCCAAGCAGGCGACGGGCCAGCCGGTCGAGGAAGCGTGGTACAAGCGCGCGCTCGCGCTCGCCTATGACGGCAAGCTTGCCGGTCAGGTGCTTCCGGCGTCGCTCGCGCTCGTGCAGGCGTATCCGTCGACCACGAACTGGCGCGACGTGCTGGTGATTTTCCGCGAGACGGCGGGCCTCGACGATCAGGCCAACCTCGACGTCATGCGCCTGATGTACGACACCAACTCGCTGACCGGCGAACGCGATTACTTCGAATATGCCGAAACCGCCGACAAGCGCGGTCTCGCGGGCGAGGCCCAGATCGTCATCGACGCGGGCACGAAGAAGGGGGCGCTCTCCGCGGGCAAGCCGTATGTGAAGGAACTCGTCGGCATCGTCACGCCGAAGGTGAAGGGCGACCGGGCTTCGCTGCCGCGGCTCGAGAAGGAATCGCACGCCGACAAGACCGGCCGCATGGCCAAGGCCACGGGCGACGGCTACCTCGGCTACGGCGAGAACGCCAAGGCGGTCGAGATGTACAGGCTCGCGCTCGAAAAGGGCGGTATCGACGCCGCGGAGGTCAACACCCGCATCGGCATCGCTCTTGCCCGCAGCGGCGACAAGGCCGGTGCGGAAACTGCCTTCAACGCGGTGCAGGGCGGCAAGCGCGGCGACATCGCGAAGCTCTGGCTCGCGCACCTCAACAGCGCGGGCGGCACGCAGACGGCTTCGACCACGACCGGAAACTGATCCGGCCGCTGGTGGGTTCGAAAGGGCGGTGCCTCGGCGCCGCCCTTTTTGCTTGCGGCTGCTTTGTTTACGGTTGTGGTCAAGGCTATATAAGCTGAAATACAGCAGAAAGACCGACATGGCCCGCCTCGTCCTCCTTGCCGTTCTCGTCCTGTTCGGTGCCGTTTCGGCGCGCGCCGAGGACCGCGCGCCGGTCGTGCTCGCGGCGGCATCGCTTCAGGAGGCGCTCGGCGCGGCGGCGGACGCATGGGCGAAGCAGCGGCATCCGCGCCCCGTCCTCTCGTTCGCCGGATCGTCGGCGCTGGCGCGGCAGATCGAGGCGGGCGCGCCAGCGGACCTCTTCATTTCCGCCGACGAGGACTGGATGGACCACCTCGACCGGCGCAGCCTGCTTGCGCCCGGCAGCCGCAAGGTCATCGCGGGCAACAGGCTGGTGCTGGTCGCCCCCGTCGATTCGACCGTGCGGCTCAGGATCGCGAAGGGCTTTCCGCTCGCGCGCGCGCTCGGCTCCGGGCGGCTGGCGATGGCCGATCCCGCCGGTGTCCCCGCCGGACGCTACGGCCGCGCCGCGCTCGAAGCGCTCGGCGTCTGGGCGGCTGTCGAGCCGCGCGTCGTGCGGTCGGAGAACGTGCGCGCCGCGCTTGCGCTCGTCGAGCGCGGCGAGGCGCCGTTCGGGATCGTCTATGCCACGGATGCGGCCGCGTCGCGCAAGGTCCGCGTGGTCGGCGTGTTCCCGGCATCGAGCCATCCGCCGATCCGCTATCCCGCCGCGCTGCTGAAGACGGCGAAGGCGAAGGACGCGCCCGCGTTCCTCGCGTTTCTCACCTCGCGCGAGGCACGGGGCATCTTCGCCCGGCACGGCTTTTCCGCCCCGTAATGCTCTCTCCCGGTGAGATCGAGGTCCTGCTGCTGACGCTCAAGGTCGGCGTCACGGCGGTTGCGGCGACGCTGCCGTTCGCGTTCGCGCTCGCGTGGCTGCTCGCCCGGGCGACCTTTCCGGGCAAGGTGCTGCTCGACGGTCTCGTGCATCTGCCGCTCGTTCTGCCGCCCGTCGTTACCGGCTGGCTGCTGCTGCTTGCCTTCGGACGGAACGGGCCGATCGGCGCATGGCTGGAGGACTGGTTCGGCGTCACCGTCATGTTCCGCTGGACCGGCGCTGCCATCGCGGCGGCGGTGATGGCGCTGCCGCTGATGGTGCGGGCGCTGCGGCTCTCCATCGAGGCCGTCGATCGCGGCCTCGAAAGTGCCGCCCGCACGCTCGGCGCGGGCCGGACGCGCGTGTTCCTCTCGGTCACGCTGCCGCTTTCCGCCCCCGGCGTGCTTGTCGCCTGCGTGCTCGGCTTCGCGCGCTCGATCGGCGAGTTTGGCGCGACGATCACGTTCGTGTCGAACGTGCCCGGCGAAACGCAGACGGTGCCGCTCGCCATCTACAGCGCGCTCCAGCTTCCGGGCGGGGAGGTGCAGGTGCTGCGCCTTGCCGTCATCGCCATCGTGCTGTCGCTCGCGGCGCTGGTGGCGTCCGAGATCCTGGCGCGCCGCGCCGCGCGGGGGCGTCATGTCCTTTGACGTCGACATCGAGCGCCGCGTCGGCGAGATACGCGTTTCCGCCCGGTTCTCGGGAAGCGGTCTCGTCGTGCTGTTCGGGCCGTCGGGCGCGGGCAAGACCTCCGTGCTCAATATGGTGGCCGGCCTGCTCACGCCCGAACGCGGCCATGTCCGCATCGGCGCGGAGACGCTGTTCGATGCCGCCGCGGCCGTCGACTTGCCGCCGGAGCGCCGACGGCTCGGCTATGTGTTTCAGGATTCGCGGCTTTTCCCGCACCTCAGGGTTCGCGAAAACCTGCTCTACGGCCACCGCCTCGCAAGGCCGGAGGACCGCTGGATGGCGTTCGACGACGCGGTCCGGATGCTCGATATCGCGCACCTGCTGGAGCGATGGCCGAAGGCGCTTTCGGGCGGGGAGGCGCGCCGCGTCGCCATCGGCCGCGCGCTGCTCGCGGGGCCGCGTGCGCTGCTCATGGACGAGCCGCTGTCGTTCCTCGACCGCGCGCGGCGCGAGGAGGTGCTCCGCGTCGTCGAGCGCATCCGCGACACGCTGAAGCTGCCCATCCTTTACGTGACGCACGACGAGCGCGAGGTGGAGCGGCTGGCGACGCAGATCATCGAGATCGGCTGACGCCCTCGAATGTTCACGGGAAGACCCCGTGCGAGAACGTGCGCGGCGTTAAGAAGTTATTGTCGATATGAAAGTACATTGCGGCTGAACCTTGAGGGGGAACCGGCCGTGCCGTTCAAACTGTCGCTCGATCCGGGCGAGAAATTCGCCATCAACGGCGCCGTCGTCGTCAACGGCGACCGTCGCGCCGTGCTGATGGTCGAAAACCAGGCCGCGGTGCTTCGCGACAGCGACGTGATCCGCGAGGACGAGGCGCGGACGCCGGCGACCCGCCTCTATTTCGTCTGTATGCTGTCGTATCTCGATGCCGACGCGGCGGACAGCCACTATCCGCGCTTCAGCGAGCACATGGACGCGTTCATGGAGGTGGTGGAAAACCCCCGCGTGCGTCTCATCTGCGCGCAGATCAGCCTCGCGATGATGAACCGCGAATACTACCGGGCGCTTTCCGGCTGCCGCGAGCTCATCGAGTATGAAACGCTGATCCTCGGCGGCGCCGACGACGGGCAGCGGCTGCAAAGCCGGGCGTAACGCGCGCGGCGTCCGTCGACGCCTGTCGTGCCGTTATGGAAAGGACCGGCGGCGGAGGCTTGGCAGGCCGGGCCGCGGCCTTTAGCGTCACGCTGCATGTCGAAATCCCGATTTTCCGTTCCGCTTCTGGCCCTTCTGTCGCTTGCGGCATGTGCGACCGGAGCGCGCGCCGGTCCCGCCGTCACGCCGGAAGGCATTGCCGCGCATGTCACCGAACTGGCCTCCGACGCCTATGAGGGCCGCGAGCCGGGCACGGCGGGCGAGGCGAAGACGCTCGCCTATATCGAAGCCGCCTATGGCCGCATCGGGTTGCAGCCGGTTTCGGGAGACGGCTACCGCTTGCCCGTGCCGCTGCTGAAGTCGGAGGCCGCGGGCGGGCGCATCTCGGTGGGGTCCGTGACCCTTGAGGGCGGCGAGACGGTGGCGATCCGCGCGCCCGTGGCCGAGGCGAGACGTGCCGTCATGGGCGACATCGTGTTCGCGGGCTACGGCATTTCGCTCCCCGAACAGGGACGTGACGACTTTGCCGGCATCGACCTTACCGGCAGGATCGCGTTGGTCTTTGCCGGTCTTCCGGACGGAACGGCGGAGCCGTCCGAAGCCCTGCGCCGGCAGGCCGCGCGCGCGGCGAAGCTGGCGAATGCGGCGCGTGCCGGGGCTGCCGGGGTCGTCATCGTCTACGACCTGCCGCCGGAAGACGATGTCTGGCGCGGCGCGCACGCCCATGCGGCCCGAACGGTGTTGCAGATCGAAGGGCAGGCGGCCGGGCAGGCCGAGGTGCTCTACGCGGTCGTCGGCCGCGAGGCCGGAACCGCGCTCGCGCGCGGCCTTGGCGCGGATCTTCCGGCGCTGAAGGCCGAAGCCGCGGCGGCGGGTTTCAGGCCGAGACTGCTCGGCCCCGGTGCGCTCTCCGCCGAGAACCGGCTGGAGCGCTTCGTTTCCTACAATCTCGCCGGTGCGCTTCCCGGCCGAAAGCATCCGGACGAATACATCGTCTACATCGCCCACTGGGATCACCTCGGCCACTGCGGGACCGGCGCGGACACGATCTGCAACGGCGCGGTCGACAACGCGAGCGGCGTCGGCGGCCTCATCGAACTCGCGGAGGCGTTCGCGAAGGGCAAGCGCCCGGACCGATCCGTGCTGTTCCTTGCCACGACCGCCGAGGAGAGCGGGCTGCTCGGCGGCAAGCACTTCGCCGCCTCAGGCCCCGTCGATGCGGACCGGATGGTCGCCGCGTTCGGGCTGGACACCATCGCCGCGAACGGCCCCTCCGACGATGTCGTCGTGCTCGGGCAGGGGCTCACCAGCCTCGACGCGCGGCTGGCCGCGGCCGCCAAGGCGCAGGGCCGCCGCATCGTGGCGATGCCCGACGCGCAGGGCTTCTACGCGCGCTCGGACCATTTCGCCTTCGCCGAGGTCGGCGTGCCTGCCGTCATCGCGACCGGCATCTTCGCGGGCAGCGGCTTCGGCGACTACATGGGCAGTCACTATCACCAGCCCTCCGACGAGGTGTCGCTCGCAATCGACTATCGCGGCGCGGCGGCCGACATGAACCTGCTGCTCGCGGTCGGTCAGGGCCTTGCGAACAGCCGCGAATGGCCCGCATGGACGAAATTGTCGCCATATCAGCGGCGACCGTAGCAATTCCGGAAAACCGGTGGCATAAGCCCCGCCACCTCGAAAATCGGCAACAAGGAAAACGGCATGGACATCCGGCTCGGACTCACTTTCGATGATGTCCTGCTGGTGCCCGGCGAGTCCGAAGTGCTGCCGAGCGAGACCGATCTCTCGACGCGCGTCACGCGCGAGATTTCCCTGAATGTTCCGATACTTTCCTCGGCGATGGACACGGTGACCGAGGCCGACATGGCGATCGTCATGGCGCAGGTCGGCGGCCTCGGCGTCTTGCACCGCAACCTTACCATCGAGGAGCAGGCGCAGGCCGTGCGGCAGGTGAAGCGCTTCGAATCGGGCATGGTGGTGAACCCGGTGACGATGCACGCCGACCAGACGCTCGGCGAGGCGCTCGACCTGATGAAGCGTCACCGCATCAGCGGCATCCCCGTCGTCGAGCGCAGCCCGAGCGGCCAGCCCGGCAAACTCATCGGTATCGTGACGAACCGCGACGTGCGCTTCGCCGAGCACCCCGAGCAGCCGATCAGCGAGCTGATGACGAAGGACAATCTCGCCACCGTCCACCCCGGCGTGACGCACGAGGAAGCGCGCAAGCTGCTGCACCAGCGCCGCATCGAGAAGCTGCTCGTCGTCGACGACGCCTACCGCTGCATCGGCCTCATCACGGTGAAGGACATCGAGAAGGCCGTGACCTTCCCGGCGGCGACCAAGGACGCGGCGGGCCGTCTGCGCGTCGCGGCGGCGACGACGACGGGTGATGCCGGTTTCGAGCGCACCGAGGCGCTGATCGAGGCCGAGTGCGACCTCATCGTCGTCGACACGGCGCACGGCCATTCGGTGCGCGTCGCCGAGGCGGTGAGCCGCATCCGCAAGCTTTCGAACACCGTCCAGATCATCGCGGGCAACGTCGCGACGGCGGAGGCGACGCGCGCGCTGATTGACGCGGGCGCGGATGGCATCAAGGTCGGCATCGGGCCGGGCTCGATCTGCACCACGCGCGTCGTCGCGGGCGTCGGCGTGCCGCAGTTCACGGCGATTCAGGATGCCGCCGAGGAGGCCGTGAAGTCCGGCGTCCCGGTGATCGCGGACGGCGGCCTGCGCACCTCCGGCGACATCGCCAAGGCGATCGCGGGCGGCGCGTCCGCCGTCATGGTCGGCTCGCTGCTCGCGGGCACCGAGGAGGCGCCGGGCGAGACGTTCCTCTATCAGGGCCGCAGCTACAAGGCGTATCGCGGCATGGGTTCGGTCGCGGCGATGGCGCGCGGCTCGGCGGACCGCTACTTCCAGCAGGACATCAAGGACCAGATGAAGCTGGTGCCCGAGGGCATCGAGGGGCAGGTGCCCTACAAGGGCCCGGCGAAGGACATCATTCACCAGCTCGCGGGCGGCCTCAAGGCGGCGATGGGCTACACGGGCGCCCGCACGATCGCCGATCTCCAGCAGCGCGCGCGTTTCGTCCGCATCACCAACGCGGGCCTCCGCGAAAGCCACGTCCACGACGTGACGATCACGCGCGAGGCGCCCAATTATCCGACGCGCTAAGGCAAAGCGGTGACGCCCGCCGCGCGCGTCGAGGCGGCGATCGCGCTGCTCGACGAGATCATCGACGCTGCTGTCGGCGGCGGTGCGGCGGCGGACACCATCATCCAGCGTTACTTCAAGACGCGGCGCTACGCCGGGTCGGGGGATCGCCGGGCCATCCGTGAACTCGTTTACCGCGTGATCCGCGCGCTCGGCGAACGCCCCGAAAGCGGGCGGGCGGCGATGCTCGGCTACGCCCGCGGCGAAGCGTCTGACGTGCTGGCGCTGTTCGGCACCGACTCGCGCGGCCCGGCCGCGATCGCCGAGGACGAACCGGCCGCAGTGCCGGGAGTGGCGCCCGCATGGCTCGCCGTGAAATTCGCAGCCGAGTACGCCGACGCCGACAGCCTGCTCGGCGCACTAGCCCAGCGCGCTCCGCTCGATCTCAGGGCGAACCGGCTGAAGACGACGCGCGAGGCTGTGCTGCCGCTCGTCCCCGGCGCCGTCCCGACTCTCCATGCGCCGGACGGTCTCCGCGTCGACGGCCTCAATGTCGAGGACCTGCCCGTCTACAAGGACGGCCTGATCGAGGTGCAGGATGAGGGCAGCCAGCTCATCGTCGCCGCCTGCCGCGCGCGGTCGGGTATGACCGTCATCGACCTCTGCGCGGGCGCGGGCGGCAAGACGCTGGCGCTGGCGGCGGACATGGCGAACCGCGGCCGCCTCGTCGCCTGCGATGCCGACCGGTCGCGGCTTTCGCGTCTCGGCCCGCGCGCGGAGCGGGCGGGTGCGGCGAACATCGAGACGCGCCTTCTCGATGCGGGCCGCGAGGAAGACGCGCTCGGCGATCTGATCGGCGCGGCAGACGTGGTGCTCGTCGACGCGCCGTGCAGCGGCACGGGGACGTGGCGGCGCAATCCGGAGGCGCGCTGGCGGCTCACGCCCCAGCGGCTTCTCCGGCTCGCGGCGTTGCAGGCCCGTCTCGCCGATCTCGGCGTGCGTCTGCTGAAGCCCGGCGGCAGGCTGGTCTACGCCGTCTGCTCGCTGCTCCCCGAGGAAGGGCGGCTTCAGGCGGAGGCCTTGAAGGAGCGCCATCCGGACCTGATACCGGACGCCGGAGGGGCGCGTCTTCTGCGCCCGGATCGCGACGGAACCGACGGTTTCTTCATCGCAGGTTATGAAAAGTCATGCTAGAGCGGGCCGCAGGGGGAGTGACGTTGAGGGAAAAGTTCATGCAGTCTAGGATCATGCTCGCCGGAATCGCTGTCGCCATCGCCACGGCGTCGAGCGTCGCCTATTGCAAGACGGCGGAGCCCCGCATCGCGCCGCTTTCGATGCAGTTGACGCGTAGCGGCGAAGCGCTCCTCAATGACCGCAAGGCGCAGGCCGCGATCGACCAGTTCGAAACCGCGCTCGCCGTCGATCCCAAGAACACGCGCGCCTACATCGGCATCGCGCGCTCCTACGACATGCTCGGCCTGCCGGGCCGTGCCGTGAAGTTCTACCGCGAGGCGCTGGCCATCGATCCCAACGACCTGACCGCGCTCTCGGAGCAGGGCGAGGCGTACATGGCGCGCGGCGCCGTCGCGCTGGCGAAGGACAATCTGGAGCGCATCCGCAAGCTCTGTCAGGGCGAGTGCCAGAGCGCGGTGACGCTCGCGGCCGCGATCGAGAAGGGTCCGCCCGCGACCGTGACGGCGGCCGCCGAAAAGGCCCCGACGCCCAAGATCAACTAGGCGCGGCCCAGCAGCGGGCGAGCGCCACGAACTCGTCGACCGAGAGCGTTTCCGCGCGCCGCGCACCGTCGATGCCGCTCGCCGCGAGCGCTTCGAGGCCGCCCGGCAGCGCCTTGAGGCTGGCGCGCAGCATCTTGCGGCGCTGGCCGAACGCCGCCGCCGTCACTCGCTCGATGGCCGAGACAGGCACACCTTCCGGCGCTTCGGCGGGCACGATGTGGACCACCGCCGAATCCACCTTGGGCGGTGGGATGAACGCGCGAGGCGGCAGCGACAGCGCGATGCGCGGCCGCGAGCGCCACTGCGCGAGGACGGAGAGGCGCCCGTAGGCATCCGTGCCCGGCGCCGCGACGATGCGCTCGGCGACCTCCTTCTGGAACATCAGGCTGAGGCTCCGCCACCACGGCGGCCACGGGTCGGTGGTGAGCCAGCGGACGAGAAGCGCGGTGCCGACGTTGTAGGGCAGGTTCGCGACGATGTGCGCGGGCGCGCCGAGCAGCGCGGGCTCGTCGATCCGCATCGCGTCGCCTTCGATGACCGTGAGCCGCCCATCCGCTGCCTCGCCGAGTTCGGCGAGCGCCGGCAGGCAGCGGATGTCCATCTCCACCGCCGTGACCTCGGCGCCCGCGCGCAGCAGTGCCCGGGTAAGGCCGCCGGGGCCCGGCCCGACCTCGTAGACACGCGCGCCGGAGAACGGCCCCGGAACACGCGCGATCTTGTCGAGAAGGTTGGAATCGAACAGGAAATTCTGGCCGAACGCCTTTTTCGCCGTCAGCCCGTGCTGCGCGATCACCTCGCGCAGCGGTGGCAGCGCGGCGAGGCCGGGCGGTAAACCGTCAGTCAATCGCGCGGTGCACGGCGCATTCGTGCGCCGTCCTGATCGCGGCCGCCATCGCGCGGTGGCTCGCGATCCCTTTTCCGGCGATATCGAACGCCGTGCCGTGGTCGGGCGCCGTGCGCACGATCGGCAGGCCCAGCGTCAGGTTCACGCCCTCGTCGAAGTGCAGGGTCTTCAGCGGCACCAGCGCCTGGTCGTGATACATGCAGAGCGCGGCGTCATAGCTCTTGCGGGCATGTTCGTGGAACATCGCATCGGCGGAAAGCGGCCCGAACGCGTCGATGCCCTCGGCGCGCAGCTCCGCGATCGCAGGGGCGATCACGTCGATCTCCTCGCGGCCGAGGAGTCCGCTCTCGCCCGCGTGCGGGTTCAGCCCGGCAACGGCGAGGCGCGGGTTCTCGATGCCGAAATTGCGCGTCAGCCCCTTCGCCGCCGCGCGCCCGCGGCTGACGATGAGGTCGGTGGTGAGCCGCTGCGGCACATCGGCGAGCGCCACGTGGATGGTGACGGGCACGGTGCGCAGCGTCGGGCCGACGAGCATCATCGCGAGGTTCGCCGCGAACACGCCGCAGCGCTCGCCGACGAATTCCGTCTGCCCCGGGTGCGTGAAGCCGATCGCCTGAAGCTGCGCCTTGGAGACGGGCCCCGTGACGAGCGCGCCCGCCGCGCCGCTGCGGGTGAGCCCGGTCGCGATCTCGAGCGCGTCGAGCGCGCAGCGCGCGCCGATCAGCGTCGGCCTGCCGGGCTGCACCACCTCGCTGTCGGCGACCTCGATCAGCGGCAGCGCGTCGCAGCAGCCGCCGACATCGTCGGGATGCTCGATCTGGCAGACGGGACCTTTCCAGACGCCCGCGAGCGAGTCGCGGTTGCCGATCCCGAAGAAGGGCGGAAGACCGAGCGTTTCGCGCAGTTCCCAGCACCGCCCGATGATCTCCGGGCCGATACCGGCGGGGTCGCCGAGCGTGACGGCGATCGGTTGGATCATCGGTCCCCGATCACCGGTAGTCGATAACGGCGTCGCGGCGAAGGTCGCGCAGGTAGCGGCGCGCCGCCATCGCGACCTTGCTCTCTTCCATCTGCGCGTAGAGCTGGTCGAACGAGGGCGCGCCGGCGTCGGGCGGGTCCTCGCGGCCGCAGAGCACGAGCACGCGGATGCCGTCCTCGCGCGTGCCGAAGGGCGGCGTGCTCTGGCCGATCTGCATCGGCTCCATGATCTCCTGAAGCTGCGGCGGCAGGTCGCCGAGCCGGACCTGATCGTTGGCGACGACATTGCCCCCGAAGCTCTCGGCGAGCGCCTCGGCGCCGCCGCAGCCGCCCATGCCCTGCGTGCCCGCCTGCAACCGCTGCACGATGCCCGCGGCCTGCTGCTGCGTCACGTCCGCGGGCAGCGGCACGGTGATCTGCTTCACGGCGAGCACCGCGTCCTTGGGATCGGCGGCGAGCACCTGACGCTTGTCGACGAGCGCGATGATCGCGAAGCCGCCGGGAATCTGGATGGGGTTGGAGACGTCGCCGCGCGGCAGGCTCTCCACCACCGGGGCCAGCTCGGGCGAAAGCTGCGCCGGGCGTACCCAGCCGAGATCGCCGCCGACCGCCGCCGTCGAGGCTTCGGAGAACTGCCGCGCATAGGCGATGAACGAGCCGCCCTGCCGCACCTGATCGACGATGCGCTGTGCGTTCTCGCGGACCTGCTCGGCGTTTTCCGCCGTCGCGGTCAGGAAGATCTCGGCGATGCGGAACTCCTCGGTGCCCTTGGCGGCATTGAGACGGTCGATCAGCGCCTGCACCTCGTCGTCGCCGACGTTCACGAACGGCTCGACGCGGCGGCGCAGCAGGCGGCTCCATGCAAGCTCGGCGTGGATCTGCTGCTTCAGCGAGGTCTGCGACGTGCCGCGCGCCTTCAGGAACTCGTCGAACTGGTCGCTGCTCATGCGGAAGTTGGAGGCGACGCGCGTGAACGCCTGGTCGACCTCGTCCTGCGCGATCCTCACTTCCTGCGCGGTCGCTTCCTGGATCTGGAGCTTCTCGTCGATGAGGTTGCGCAGCACCTGAAGCCGAAGGCGCGTGCGTTCGTCGTCGGACACCTGCCCCTGATTGGCGGCAAGCACCAGATTGAGACGCTGGTCGATGTCGGTGTCGGTGATGACGTCGCCGTTGACGATCGCAGTCGCCTTGCGAACGGTCGGGTCGACAGGCTGGCCGAGAATCTCGATTTCGGGATCGGTGAGGCCGGCGAGCGGCGAATTCTGGGCCAGTGTTGACCCTGCAGCAAGAACTGCGACACCGGCACCAAGCCAGCGCAGCGTCGAAAACCTCATCAATCTCTCCCCCGTCCCGGCGGTGCCGAAGCGGTCTTGTAGCCTCTCAGGTCATGCCGCCTAGCACGCGCGGACATGAATGTCAGCGTATCGTTTACGCTTGCGGTGCCAGCTAATCCCCTGCGGCTGAACAGCCGATTAGCGGCCGAGGTTCTTGAGGCTGATCGAGAACAGGAAGGCGTTGCCGCGTCGGAAATCGCGGTCCTCAACGTAGTCGCGCCGCCACGTGACGCCGAACTCGAAGCATTCGTCCTGATAGGCGATGCCGAGCCTGTGACGCACCATCTCGAAACCGTCCGAGGTGTTGAGCGGGTCTTCGGCGCGCGAGGTGAGATCGACGATCACCGAGCCGATCACCGACCAGTAGCGCGCGAAGCTGATGCGCCCGCCCGCGCGCACCTCCTCGCGGTCCTCGAGGTCCTCGATGCCGATGTCCCGGTCCAGCTTCACGTAGCCGACCGTCGCGTAGGTGCGCTTGTTGCCCACCGTCACGTCGACCTCGTTGCGGCGCAGCTTCAGGCTGGTCTTGTCGAGGCGGAAGCGGTGCGTGAGGTCGAAGCCGCTGCCGATGCGCAGCGTGTTGCGGCCCACGAAGTCGGAGAAGTTGCCGGAAAGGCCGGTCCCCGGCGGAAACGCGCCCGGCGTATTGTCGAAGCGGTAGCTCTGGCCGAACTCGCTTTCGATCCGCCAGCGCGGGCGGTCGAGCCGCCACGTCGCGCCATAGGTCACGCGCTGCCCGCCTTCCCAGCGGTCCGCGCCCGGGAAGCGGTTCAGGTCGAAGAGGTTGGTGTCGTCGAGGTCGACGGCGCGCGAATCCTCGTTCGGGATATGGTCGTTCACGTCGCTCGGCGAGACGGAGAATTGTACGCGCGGCGTCAGCGTCTGCGTGCCGCCGAACGCGGGGCCGGCCAGCGGCCATTCGATGTCGAGTGCGGCGGCGGGCAGGATGCGGCCCTCCCAGCCGTCGCGCCCGGCGTAGATCGGAAGCTCGGCGAAGGCGCTGTCGGTGACGTGGTAGATGTCGCCGCGGATGAGGCCGGTCGCCGTCACGCGCTGTCCCCACGGCGTAATGGCGCTGCGCTTCCATTCGGCCGAGGCGGAGGCGCGCTGCGTGTCCATGCCGTCGGTGCGGGTGATCGCCGCCGTGTCCGCCGCCATCTTCAGCCGCCCGCCGCCGATCGTCTCGCTCGGCGACCACATGTAGCTCATCAGCGGCAGCGCGATCGGCGTCAGGCCCGCCACGTCCGTCTGCCGCAGGCCCTGGAACGCCCAGCCTTCGACCGCGAAGTAGCTTTCCACGCCGAAGCGCTCGATCTGGTAGAAATTCCGCAGCGTGTCGTCGCGGGAGATGTCGTAGCGGCGCAGGAAGGTATCGTCGGTGGCGAGACGGATGCCGAACGTCGAGCGCCAGTTGCGGCCGTGCTGAAGGCGGCCGTTGCCGTAGACATAGCCGCGGAACTGCTTGTTGGGGATGCCGGTGCCTGCGGGGTCCGGGAAATCGAGTTCCGACGAATAGGTGCCGATGCCGCCGAAGCGCAGCGGCCCGGACGCGGTCTGGTGCCGGTATTCGACGGAAAGCGCCGGGTTGACCTCGGTGTAGACGATCGGCGCGATCGTCAGGTCGTTGCTCTCGGAGAAGCTCAGGAAATACGGCAGCTCGACCGAGACGCCGAGCGAGCGGTCGATGGTGACGGAGGGGACGAGGATGCCGGTCGCATTGCGGCCCGGCCCGTCGGGGTGAGACAGGCTCGGCGTGTAGAAGATCGGGATGCCGAGGAATTCGAGGCTGGCGTCCTTGTAGTAGACGCGCTTGCGGTCGGGGTCGTGGCGCACGCGCAGCGCCTTCACCTGCCACAGCGGCTCCTTGGGGCAGCCGTCCACGCCGATGATGTCGCACGGCGAATAGACCGCGCGGTTCACCGTGGTGCGCCCGGCCTCGCGTCGGCCGTCGTGGGCGGCGAGGCGCCCGCCGTCCTGGAGCACGAGCAGGATGTTCTCCACCGCGCCGTCGCGCAGCGATTCGTCGAGTTCGACGCGCTCGCCGAAGGCCTCGTTGCCGTCGGGGTCGATCACCTTCACCGCGCCGCGCGCCTCGACCTTGCCGGTCTTGCGGTCGTATTCGACCTCGTTCGCGGTGAGGCGGTAGCCGTCGCGCGTGACGACGACGTTGCCGCGTGCCGTCACGAGCTGCGTGTCGTCGTCGTATTCCATCGTGTCCGCGGCGAACTCGATCGCGTCGCCCGGTTTCAGCACAGGGCCCGCGTCCGCCGGGGCGGACGCGCCTTCCGTCTGCGCCAGCGCGGGCGCGGCGAATCCCGCAAGCGCGGTGGACAGCAGAAAGACGGCAAGGCGACGGGACAAGAAAGCGCTCTCCGAACAGGCGGACAGCGCCTCTTACCCGCGGCGTGCCCGCGGCGGCAAGCAGCGGGCTTCGATACGCCGTGAATTGCGGTCCGCCTGCCGGGCGGCTAGAACGCCCGGACCGCTTTTTCTTCCAGGAGAGTTCATCCGATGCGCATCGAGTTCGGGGTTACGTCGCACACGCCGGGCACTGCCCTTGTGGTTTTCGCGGCGAAGGACGCGGTGCTTTCGGGAGCGGCGCAGACACTGGATGCAGCGCTTGGCGGCGCTCTCGCCAATGCCGTGAAGACGGCGCGGTTCGAGGGCGATGCCGCGCAGATCGCCGAGCTGCTGGCGCCTTCGGGCACGGACGCCTCGCGCGTTCTCGTGATCGGCACGGGCAAGCCCGGTCATGCCGACGCCGCCGTGTTCGAGCGGATCGGCGGCGCGCTTGCCGCGCGGCTGCTGACCTCGGGCGAGACGAAAGCCACGGTCGATTTCGGCGGTCTCAGCGATCTCGCGCTCGATACGCCGAAGGCGGCCGCGCACCTCGCGCTCGGCGCGTCGCTCCGCGCATGGCGGTTCGACAAGTACCGGACAAAGCTGCCCGAGAAGCAGAAGCCGACGCTCGGCGAGATCGCGATTGCCAACGCGGGCAGCGCCGGGCAGGAATGGGCGCGGCTGGAGCCGCTCGTCGAGGCCGTCGGCTTCGCGCGCAGCCTCGTCAGCGAGCCCGCGAACGTCATCTATCCCGAAAGTTTCGTCGAACGCTGCCGTCCGCTCGCCGATCTCGGCATCAAGATCGAGGTGCTCGACGAAAGCGAGATGCGCGCCGCGGGCATGGGGGCGCTGCTCGGCGTCGCGCAGGGCTCGGCGAAGCCGCCGCGCCTGCTCGTCATGGAATGGGACGGGACGAACGGCAAGGCGAAGACCTCCACCGTGTTCGTCGGCAAGGGCGTCACCTTCGACACCGGCGGCATCTCGATCAAGCCCGCCGCGGGCATGGAGGACATGAAGTGGGACATGGGCGGCGCGGGCGCCGTCGCGGGCGCGATGAAGGCGCTTGCGCTCCGCCGCGCCAAGGCGCGCGTCGTCGGCATCTGCGGCCTCGTCGAGAACATGCCGGACGGCAATGCCCAGCGCCCCGGCGATGTGGTGACGACGATGTCCGGCCAGACCGTCGAGGTCATCAACACCGACGCCGAGGGGCGGCTGGTGCTGTGCGACGCGATCACATGGGCGCAGAAGCGCTTCAACCCCGAGGTCGTCGTCGACCTCGCGACGCTCACCGGCGCGATGATCATCAGCCTCGGCCACGAATATGCGGGCATCTTCTCGAACAGCGACGAGCTTGCCAAGCAGCTCGTCAGCGCGGGCATCGCGACCGGCGACAAGCTGTGGCGCTTCCCGCTCGGCAGCGCTTACGACAAGCTGATCGACTCGCCGATCGCCGACATCAAGAACGTCGGCCCGCGCGATGCCGGCTCGATCACCGCCGCGCAGTTCATTGGGCGCTTCGTGAACGATGGCGTCCGGTGGGCGCATCTCGACATCGCGGGCATGGTCTGGGCGTCGAAGCCCGGCAACACGTGGGAGAAAGGCGCGACCGGCTACGGCGTGCGCCTGCTCGACCGCTTCGTCGAGGACACGCTGGAAGCGTGAACGCCACCGCGCCAACCTCCCCTTTAACGCCGGTCGGCTTCTATCACTGCACGCGCTCGCGCCCGTTCGACGTCGTGCCCGTTCTCGCGGGCAAGGCGATCGAGGCCGGGCACCGCGTGCTCGTCCACTCGTCGGACGGCGGCGAACTGGATGCGCTGGACAGCTACCTCTGGACTTACGACCCCGGCAGCTTCCTGCCGCACGGGCGCGACAATCCGGCGGCGCAGCCCGTGCTGCTCGCGGACGATTTCACGCCCGCGAACGGCGCCGACCTGCTCATCTCGCTCGGCGGTAAGCTGCCCGGCGACCCGGCCGCGTTCGCGCGCGTGCTCTACCTGTTCGACGGCAACGACGCGAACTCGCTCGCCGCTGCCCGTGCCCACTGGCGCGCGCTGAAAGCACGCGAGGGTGTCGAGCCGGTCTACTGGACGCAGGGCGAGAAGGGCGGCTGGCAGAAGGCGGGGTAAGGGCGGCTTGCAATCGTGACCGCGCCCGGATATTGGGCGCGCGACTTCCTGAAACCCTACATCACGCCCTATCTGGAGACCCGTCATGGCGCTGCAGCGTACCTTTTCGATCATCAAGCCCGACGCCACGCGTCGCAACCTGACGGGCGCCGTCACCAGGATGCTGGAGGAAGCCGGTCTCCGCGTCGTCGCGTCCAAGCGCATCCACATGACGAAGGAACAGGCCGAGGGCTTCTACGGCGTGCACCGCGAGCGCCCGTTTTTCGGCGATCTCGTCGCGTTCATGACCTCGGGTCCGGTCGTCGTGCAGGTTCTCGAAGGTGAGGACGCCGTCGCGAAGAACCGCGAGGTGATGGGCGCCACCAACCCGGCGAACGCCGACGAGGGCACGATCCGCAAGGCGTTCGCGGAATCGATCGAGGCGAACTCGGTGCACGGCTCCGACAGCCTCGAGAACGCCAGGATCGAGATCGACTTCTTCTTCAAGCCCGAAGAAATCGTCGGCTAAGGCCGGAACTGTCGAGACGGTCGGCGGTATCGCCCGCCCGCCACGCTTTCGCGGCAGATAAAGGTCAGTCCCTCGCCACGCGGAAACCCGCGCGTCCACCGCGGCCGGCGGCGGCGGGCTTGAAGCGGGCGGCCGCACGCAGCGCCTGGGGCCCGAAGCCCCACGACCCGCCGCGCATCACGCGCAGGGCGCAGTCCCCGCTTTCCCATGCCTTGCCGTCGTCGGGCGCGCCCTCATAACCGGCGTTCCAGCAGTCCTGCGTCCACTCCACCACGTTCCCGGCCATGTCGTACAGGCCGAAGCCGTTGGCCGGGTAGCTGCCTGCGGGCGCCGTGAAGACATGGCCGTCGCTGCACGAGGCGGTGACGAAGTTGTCGAAGCGCGATTCCAGGTCGGCATCGGCGTAGTTGGCGTGGCCGCAGCCTCCGTCCGGGTCCGTGCCCCAAGGCCAGGGGGTCGTCGTTCCGGCGCGGTTGGCGTACTCGAACTCGCTCTCGCTCGGCAGCCGATAGGCTTGGCCGGTTTCCCGTCGCAGCCATTCCACGTAGGCCTGCGCGTCGTTCCAACTCACGCACGCCACCGGGTGGCTATCATCCTGCGCCATGCCTGCATTGTGCCAATTCGTCCCCGCCGACCAGCCGAACGCGCCGTTGCCGCTGTGGGTGAAACAGCCTTCGGCATCACCTTGGCCATGCACCGCCACGTTGCGTTCGGCATCGGTGCGATACCCCGTCGCCTCCACGAACTTGCGGTACTCGCCGCGCGTCACTTCGTACTTGCCCAGCGCGAACGGTCCGATGCTTACCTCGCGCAGCGGGCCTTCGTCGTCGCTGCGGCCGCTCTCGTCGGCCGGGCTTCCTTGCACGAAGCGGCCGCCGGGCAACGCCATCATCGCCGGTCCCTCGCCGCCGGACCCGAGCGGGTCGCGAAACGCCTGGTCAGCAGCGGCGGACCGCAGCCCTGCGTCTCCCCGTGTCGGCATCAGGCAGGTCACGAGCAGCAGCGCCGTCGCAAGGGTGGGTTGGATCGGGTTCGGTCTCGTCGGCATTCACTGGACCAAGGTTTGAGGCTTCCACAACCTGTCGAGTTCGGCGAGGCCGTCCCCACGGACGGCCTCGCGTCGCAGCATCCCGCGAAGCTTGACCGTGCGGCCGAGCACGACGCGCGGCTCGATGCGGTAGGCGACGTCGTAGATCGCCGTCTCGACGCGGGTTCCGTCCGCGCCCACGCAGCGGCTGCTGATCGCCACCGGCACGCGGCCCTCCCGTACGTCCTTGCCGATCGCCTTCAGCAGCGGCTTTTCGAACCACGCCGTTTCGATGCGGTGTTCCAGAACGGTCGATTGCGGCTCGACGCCGAGTGCGCTCGGGAAACGGATTTCCGTGCCTTGCAGCGCGCAGTCCGCCGCTTTGAATTCAAGGCCGGAGCCGCCGCCGCTGACGGCGATCAGGCCGATCTCGTGTTTTGGTACGGGCGCGCTCACGCGTTCCAGCCGTTCCGTTTCCGCATCCTTGCGGCCGATATAGTTGTTGAGCAGCGTCAGCGCCGAAACCACGAGCGCGAGTATGGCGATCATCTCGCCGAGCGACAGGCGTCGGCGGTATTTCCCGTGCGTTTCCGCCGGATCAGAAGACATCGGCGAGCTTCCTCGGCGCGGACAGGCGCCAGCTTTTCACCAGCCAGTCGTTCACATGCTCCCAGTCCGGCTCGCCCCGGTCGAGACGGATGCCGATCCAGCCGTAGGGGCCGAGGTAGGGCGGCCGGTAGTAGAGGTCGGGGTCGGCCTCGATCAGCATGGCCTGCTCTTCGAGGCCGCTCGTCTTCACCAGCAGCGCGGTGATGCCGCAGCCGTGGTGGTCGTCGCTGAAATAGGCGAAGAACTTGCCCTTCTCCACGTAGAAGCCGGGTGCGCCGTGCGACAGTTTCTCGGCGGCGGCGGGCAGGGCGAGCGCCCGCCGGCGCACGTTTTCAAGCAGGATTTCCGGATCGGAGGACATCGGCGGCACATTTCGCAAGCGCTGCGGGATACAGGCGATGTTCCTCTTTCAGAACGCGCTCTGCAAGCGTTTCCGGCGTGTCGTGGGCAAGGATCGGCACGCGCGCCTGCGCCACCACGGGGCCGTCGTCGAGTTCCGGCGTCACGATGTGCACCGAACAGCCCGCTTCGCCGTCCCCGGCCGCGATGGCGCGGGCGTGCGTGTCGAGGCCCTTGTACCTGGGCAGCAGCGACGGGTGGATGTTGAGGATGCGCCCTGCCCAGCTTTCCACGAACTCCGGCGACAGCAGCCGCATGTAGCCCGCGAGCGCGATCATCTGCACGTTCGCCGCGCGCATCGCCGCGTCGACCAGCCTGTCGAACTCGGCGCGCTTCATGCCGCGATGGTCGTGTGCCCAGACGGCCACGCCGCGTTCGTCCGCGAAGGCGAGGCCGGGGGCTGCCGGGTTGTTGGAGGCGACGAGCACCACCTCGTAGGGGCAGTCGGGCGCCTCGGCGGCGGCAAGGATGGAGGCCATGTTGCTGCCGCGCCCGGAGATCATCACCCCGACGCGGAGTTTAGGCGACATGCACGGCTTCCCACGCCTCGCGGCTGCCCCATGTCTCGGCGTCGCCGGTGACGGTGCAGCCGGTCTCGCCTTCGTCGATGGCGCCGATGATGTAGACGGTTTCCCCCGCGGCGGCGAGCGCGCCGAGCGTGGCTTCGACGTCAGCCGGAGCCACCACGACGACCATGCCTATGCCGCAGTTGAACGTGCGCGCCATTTCCGCCGCGGCGATATGGCCTTCGTGCTGGAGCCATGCGAACGCCGGGGGCAGCGCCCACGCGCCCGTGTCGATGCGGGCGTGCGCGCCCTTCGGCAGCACGCGCGGCACGTTCTCCAGCAGTCCGCCGCCGGTGATGTGCGCGAGTGCCTTGATGCGGCCCGCGCGGATTTCCGGGAGCAGCGGCTTCACGTAGATACGCGTCGGCGCGAGCAGCGCCTCGCCGAGTGTCCGGCCCGCGTCGAACGGGGCAGGAGTGTCCAGCCCGTGGCCCTTGTCCGCCACGATGCGGCGCACGAGCGAGTAGCCGTTCGAATGGAAACCGGAGGAGGCGATGCCGAGCAGCACGTCGCCGTGCGCGACGCGCTCGCCGGTGAGCTGCTGCCCGCGCTCGACCGCGCCCACGGAGAAGCCCGCGAGGTCGTAGTCGCCCGCGCCGTACATGCCTGGCATCTCGGCGGTCTCGCCGCCGATGAGCGCGCAGCCCGCGATGCGGCAGCCTTCGGCGATGCCTGCGACCACGGCGGAGGCGACGCCCTGCTCCAGCTTGCCTGTCGCGAAATAGTCGAGGAAAAACAGGGGTTCGGCGCCCTGCACGACGAGGTCGTTCACGCACATGGCGACGAGGTCGATGCCGACCGTGCCGTGCCTGCCGGTGTCGATGGCGAGTTTCAGCTTGGTACCGACGCCGTCCGTTGCCGCGACCAGTAGCGGGTCGTTGAAGCCCGCCGCCTTGGGGTCAAAGAACGCGCCGAAGCCGCCGATCTCGGCGTCCGCGCCGGGGCGCGCCGTGGCCTTCACCAGCGCGGAGATGGCTTTCACGAAGGTGTTTCCGGCCGCGATGGAGACGCCCGCGTCGGCGTAGCTGTAGGATTTGCCCGTCATGGCGCCCGGCCATAGCGCCGAAGCGCGAAATATTCGACTCCCAATTCGCGCCGTGTTTGGCATAGAGGCGCCGTGACCTTCAAACGCAAGCTCAACGGATGGATGGCGGCCGTGGTCGCGGCACTCGCGGCGGCCGTCGCCGTGCCGCTGCTGGCGCAGGACGCGGCCCCCGAGACCGAAGCGCCGGCCGAGGCGCCCGCCGCGGGCGGCAGCGCCTTCCTCGTCGGCGACATCGACGTGGACGTGGTTGCGGGCTCGGCGGAAGCCGCGCGCGTCGCCGCGTTCCGAGAGGCAGCGCGGCAGGCGTGGCCGCAGCTTTATGCGCGGATGACGGGCGTTGCCGCCTCGGGCGCGCCGAAGCTGCCGGACAGCGCCATCGAGGCGATGGTGAGCGGCGTCGAGGTGCAGGAAGAGCATTTCTCGGACAAGCGCTATGTCGGCAAGCTCGGCGTCGTGTTCGACCGCGTGCGCGCCGGGGAGCGGCTTCCCGCGAACGCGCGCGTGCTGCAATCCGCGCCGATGCTGCTGCTGCCGGTGCTCGCGGACGGCGGTGTCACCTCGGTCTACGAGGGTCGCTCGCCGTGGCTACAGGCATGGTCGCGCTTCGGCACGGATTCCAGTCCCATCTCCTACGTGCGTGCGGGCGGCAATGCGTCGGACGCGCTGCTGCTGACCGGCTGGCAGGCGCGGCGCGACAACCGCGGCCTGTGGCGCTCGATCCTGTCGCGCTATGGCGCCGAGAACCTGCTGGTGGCGGAGGCGCATCTCGACCGCACCTATCCGGGCGGGCCGATCGTCGCCACCTTCCTTGCCCGCCACGGCCCGGATTCGGAGGTGCTGACGCGCTTCCGCCTGCGCGCGGGTGCGGCGGGCGAGCTCGACGCCATGCTCGACACCGCCGTGCGCCGCATCGACGCCGCCTATGCGCGGGCGCTCCAGTCCGGCGTGTTGCGCGCCGACCCGACGCTGACGCTGTCCATCGAGCCGGTCGACGTGTCGCCGGTGCTCGATCCGGCGGAGGCGCTGGGGTCGATGGGAACCACGGTGAGCGTCGCGACCCCCGACCCGGCGAGCTGGAACACGATCGAGGCCTCGCTCCGGTCGGTGCCGGAGGTGGACGGGCTCACGCTGCTCGGTCTCTCGATCGGCGGCATGTCGCAGGTGCGCATCAATCATGCGGTCGATTATCCCATGCTCCGCTACGCGCTCGACCAGCGCGGCTGGCGCCTCGACGGCAGCCGGCTTCGCCGCCGGGCGGAAGGCGAGGCGCCGCTGCCGCGTCCCATCGTGGCGCTGCCGGCGCTCCCGCTCGCGGACGACGGCGTCACCGAGAGCGACGGGCCGCGCGACCTGATGCCGCCCGCGAACGGCGACGAGCGGTGATCGACGGCGCCGTCCTCGGCGGTCGGCGGCGAATCCCGATCCGCTGGATTCTCGTCGCTGCGATCATCCTGTGGTTCGCCTATGCCACGCGCGGCGTGCTCGGGCCGTTCATCGCGGGGCTCGTCATCGCCTACCTGCTCGACCCCGTGGCGGACCGGCTGGAAGCGCGCGGCGTGCCGCGCTGGGCGGCCGCGATGCTGATCCTGATCGGCTTCTTCGGCGTGTTCGCGCTGCTCATCCTCGCGATGGCGCCGCTCGTGGTCGCGCAGTTCCAGCAGCTTGTGCAGAACCTGCCGCAACTCATTCAGTCCCTTGGGCCTTTGGTGGAGCGACTTTCCGATGCGGCCGGCGACGTCGTGGCGCTGGAAACCTTCACCAACGACCTGATGCACCGCGCCGCGGCGTGGCTCAGCACCCTCGCCACCGGCATTCTGAGCCGCGGCCTCGCGGTCTTCAACCTGCTGGCGCTGTTCGTGATGATGCCCGTCGTCGCCTTCTATGCGCTGCGCGACTACGACGTGCTGACGGCGCGGATCAACGCGTGGTGGCCGCCCCGCTACGCTGGGACGATCCGCCGCCTGCTCGGCGAATCGGACGCGGCGCTCGCGGGTTTCGTGCGCGGCCAGTCGCTCGTCTGCCTGTCGCTTGCCATCTTCTATTCGGTCGGCTGGAGCCTCCTTGGCCTCAACTACGCGCTCGTGCTCGGCACGCTCGCGGGCGTGCTCGGCTTCGTGCCTTATCTCGGCGTCGTCGTCTCGGTCGGGCTCGGTCTCCTCGTCGGCCTCGGCCAGTGGGGGCCGGACGTGCTGCACCTCGGCCTCATCCTCGTCATCTTCTTCGTCGGCCAGATCCTCGAAAGCACGGTGCTGACGCCGAACCTCATCGGCAACCGCATCGGCCTGCATCCGCTGTGGGTGCTGTTCGCCGTGTTCGCGGGCGGCGAGCTTCTGGGCATCCTCGGCGTGTTCCTCGCGGTGCCCGTGGCGGCGGTTCTCGGCGTCGTCATGCGCTGGCTGCTCGGCGAATATCTGAAAAGCCCGCTGTTCATGGACGAGGACGAGCCGCCTCCAGAGGACGTGACCGTTTCCGCATGAGCCAGTTCGCGCTGCCGCTCGAATACCGGTCGGCCGACGGGGAAGCAGATTTCTACATCTCCGGGGCCAACGCCGCCGCGGTCGCCATGCTCGACCGCTGGGCGGACTGGCCGTCGCGGACGCTGATCGTCGTCGGTCCCGAAGGCTCGGGGAAGAGCCATTTGCTGCGGCTGTTCGCCGGGCGGCGGCCTGGCGCGGCGCGCATCTTCGACGATGCCGACGCGCCCGGCCGCGACGAAACCGCGATGTTCCACGCCTGGAACGCCGCGCAAGGGAGCGGCCCGGCGCTGCTCGTCGCGGCGCGGACACCGCCCGGCGAATGGGACGTGCGGCTGCCGGACCTGCGCTCCCGCCTCGCCGCGGCCGGAATCGTCCGGATCGACGCCCCGGACGACGTCCTGCTCGCAGAAATCGTTGCAAAATCTTTTCGCGAACGTGGCCTGCGCGTTTCACCAATTGTCATAGAGTATATGGTACAACGGATCGAACGCAGCTTTGCCGCTGCCGCATCCGCTGTCGCCGCGATCGACGCCGCCGCCCTTGCGGGGCAACGCGCCGTGACCGTGCCGCTGGTGCGCGAGGCGCTGCGGTTGGGTGATACGGTGGACGGAAACGAAAGTGGCGAAGCGAAATAGTATCAAGCCTGTAGGGAACGGTAACGCACGGTATTTCAATCGCGAGCTGTCGTGGCTGGCCTTCAACGCCCGCGTGCTCGAAGAGGCCGAGAATCCCCGCCACCCGCTGCTCGAACGCCTGAGGTTCCTGTCGATCTCCGGCGCCAATCTCGACGAGTTCTACATGGTCCGCGTGGCGGGCCTGCACGGGCAGGTGGAGGAGGGCGTCGAGCTTCTCAGCCCCGACGGCGCCACCCCCGCGCAGCAGCTCGCCGCCGTCACGGCGCGCGCCGATGCGCTGATGCGGCAGCAGCAGAACGTCTGGCGCGCGCTCTCCGACGAGCTTGCCGGCGCGGGTTTCCAGGTCCTGAAAGGCCCCGAGCTTTCCCCCGAGGACGAAAGCTGGCTGGAGACCTATTTCCGCGAGCAGATATTCCCGGTGCTGACGCCGCAGGCGATCGACCCGGCGCACCCGTTCCCGTTCATCCCCAACCGCGGCCTCGCGCTGACGATGGAGCTGAAGCGCAGATCGGACGGCGAGGAGCTGCTCGCGCTGGTGATGATGCCCGCACCGCTCGCCCGCTTCGTGCGGCTGCCGGGGCCGCAGGCGCGCTACATTGCGCTTGAGGACGTCGTGCGCATCTTCGCGGACGACCTGTTCCCCAACTTCAGGATCATCGGCGACGGCGTGTTCCGCGTCATCCGCGACAGCGACATCGAGGTGGAGGAGGAGGCCGAGGACCTCGTGCGCTTCTTCCAGACCGCGATCAAGCGCCGCCGCCGCGGCCGTGTCATCCGCCTGAAGATCGAGGACGGCACGCCGCCGCGCCTCCACCAGATGGTCCAGCAGGCGCTCCACATCGACGACCGCGACGTCACCCCCGTCTCCGGCATCATCGGCATCGCCGACCTCGCCCAGCTCGTCGAGGAGGACCGCCCGGACCTCAAGTTCGAGCCCTACACGCCGCGCTTCCCGGAGCGCATCCGCGAGTACGGCGGCGATTGCTTCGCGGCGATCCGCGCCAAGGACATCGTCGTCCATCACCCCTACGAGAGCTTCGACGTCGTGCTCGCCTTCCTCAGGCAGGCGGCGGCGGACCCGGACGTGGTGGCGATCAAGCAGACGCTCTACCGCGCGGGCAAGCAGTCCGCCGTGGTCCGCGCGCTCGTCGATGCGGCGGAGGCGGGCAAGTCCGTCACGGCGGTCGTGGAACTCAAGGCCCGCTTCGACGAGGAGCAGAACCTCGTGTGGGCGGCGGCGCTGGAGCGCGCGGGCGTGCAGGTCGTCTACGGCTTCATCGACTGGAAGACGCACGCCAAGATCTCGCTCGTCGTGCGCCGCGAGAACGGCTCGCTGCGCACCTACTGCCACCTCGGCACCGGCAATTATCACCCGGTCACGGCGCGCATCTACACCGACCTCAGCTTCTTCACCGCCGATCCGAAGCTCGGCCGCGACGCCGCGCAGATCTTCAACTACGTGACGAGCTACGTGGAGCCGCGCGGGCTCGAAGCCATGACCATCTCGCCGAGCGGGATGCGCCAGAAGCTCACCGCGCTCATCGACGCGGAGATCGCGAACGCGGAAGGCGGCCGGCCGAGCGGCATCTGGGCGAAGATGAACTCGCTCGTCGATCCGGCGATCATCGACAAGCTCTACGAGGCGAGCGCCGCGGGCGTTCCCATCGAGCTCGTGATCCGCGGCATCTGCTGCCTGCGTCCCGGCGTGCGCGGGCTTTCGGAGAACATCCGCGTCCGCTCCATCGTCGGGCGCTTCCTCGAGCACAGCCGCATCGTCGCCTTCGCGAACGGCAGCGCGCTGCCCTCGCGCAAGGCGCTGCTGTTCACCTCGTCGGCGGACTGGATGCCGCGCAACTTCGACCGCCGCGTCGAGCTGCTCGTTCCCATCGAGAACGCCACCGTGCACGCGCAGATTCTCGATCAGGTGATGCTCGCCAATCTCAAGGACACCGAGCAGTCGTGGGAACTGCATCCGGACGGGACCTATGAGCGCATCGCCTCGGCGGGCGAGCCGTTCAACCTGCACCGCTATTTCATGACGAATCCGTCGCTTTCCGGCCGCGGCGCGGCCATCAAGGCCGCCGCCCCCGTGCCCCGTCTCTACCTTTCGGACCCCGACGCGGGCCTTTCGGCGGCCGCTGCCGAATAGACCCGCCGAATAGACTCGGGGCAAGCCAGCCGTTATTGCCGGGCGCATTGCGGCGACAGGGCGCGACGACAGGGGCAAGCGAATGGCGCTGAGCACGAAGAATGAGCGCCGCCGGGCCGGGGACATTCCGGTCAGCGCCGTCATCGACATCGGCTCGAACTCGATTCGCCTCGTCGCTTTTCGCGGCGACCGGCGCACGCCGCTGGTGCTGTTCAACGAGAAGGTGATGGCCGGGCTGGGGCGCGGCGTCGCCGACACCGGCGCCATCACGCCCGAGGGGCTTGAGACCGCGCGCGTGGCGCTCACCCGCTTCCGCCTGCTGTGCGACGACATGAATGTCGTCCGGCTCTACGCCTTCGCGACGGCCGCGGTGCGCGACGCGCGGAACCGCGACGCCTTCCTCGACATGGCGCGGAGGCGCTGCGCGCTCGACGTGCGCGTGCTGAGCGGCGCGGAGGAAGCCCGGCTTGCCGCCTACGGCGTCATCGCCGGCATCCCGAACGCGGACGGCGTTGTCGGCGATCTCGGCGGCGGCAGCCTCGAGCTGGTGCGCGTCAGGAAGGGCAAGCCGCACAGCCATTTGTCGCTGCCCATCGGCGCGCTGAAGCTCGATGCGGCGCGCAAGGCGGGCGGGCGGTCGCTCGGCAGGCTGGTGAAGAAGGCGCTCGGCGAGGTGAAGTGGGCGGCGGACGGGAAGGGGCTGCCCTTCTACATGGTCGGCGGCTCGTGGCGCGCGCTCGCGCAGCTCCACATGCACCTCGCCGACTACCCGCTGCCGGTCGTGCACCAGTATGCGATGGATGTCGCCGCCATTGATCACATGGCGCGCGCGCTGCCCAACCTCAGCCCGAAGCGCCTGCGCGCGATTCCGCGCCTGTCCTCGGCGCGCATCCCGCAGCTTCCGGGCGCCGCGCTGCTGCTGCGCTCGGTCGTGAAGCGGCTCGGCAGCGGCGGCGTCATCGCCTCGTCCTACGGCATTCGCGAGGGCATCCTCTACGCGGACCTGCCGAAGGACGTTCAGCGCGAGGACCCGCTCATCTCGGCCGCCCGGCAGGAGGGCGCCATACAGGGCCGTTTCCCGCTGCACGCCGAGGCGCTGATGGAATGGATGAACGGCATGTTCACGCCGGAGATGCCGCACCATACGCGTCTGCGCCTCGTCGCCTGCGTGCTCGCCGACACGGCGTGGCGCGCGCACCCGGATTTCCGCGCGGAGCGGGGGCTGGAGCTTGCGCTGCACGGCAACTGGGTCGGCATCGACGGGCGCGAGCGCGCGCTGCTCGGCGCGGCGCTTTTCGCGGCTTACGGCGGGTCCGCGAACGACCCGGCGATTGCCGATCTGCCCCGTCTCGCGGCCCGCGAGGAACTGGCGCGCGCGTTCAAGTGGGGGCTTGCGCTGCGGCTCGGCCAGCGGCTCACGGCGGGCACGGCAAGGCCGCTCGAAAAGAGCCGCATCTACCGCGAGAACGGCCGCCTCGTGCTGACGCTGACGCCGCGCTACCAGCCGCTCTATGCCGAGGTCGTGGCGCGCCGCCACGAGGCGCTCGCGGCGGCGATGGGCCTGTCCGCGGTCTTCGCGGTGGAGAAGGCCTGACAGGCCTTTCGCGTCCTGTTCGCCCGGCGCCTCCCGGTGCCTCTCGGCGTCAGGTGAGTTCGGTCATCCTCAGCTTGCCGTTCTGCACGGCGAAGCTCAGCCGCCCCTCGACGAGTGCGAGCGCGTCGCGGCCGAACACCTCGAAACGCCAGCCGTTCAGCAGCGGCAGCCCGTCGCGGACACCGGCCGCGAGCGCTTCGAGGTGATCCGCCTTTCCGATGAGTTTCGGTGCGACATCAGCCTCCTTGCAGCAGATCTTCAGAAGCAGCTTCAGGAGGTCGGCGACGAGCACGGCATCGGAGCCGAGGCGCGGCTTGCCCGCGTCGCGCTCCGGCATCTCGCTTTCGGGAAGCGGCACGGCGGCGGCCACCGCCTCCATCAGCCGCGCGCCCATGTCGTTCGTCGTCCACGTCTTCGAAAGCCCGCGCACGCGCCCCAGCGCCTCCTGATCGCCGGGCGGATGCGCGGCGAGATCGGCGAGCGTCTCGTCCTTCACGATGCGCCCGCGCGGCAGGTCGCGGCGCTGCGCCTCGATCTCGCGCCACGCGGCCAGCGCCTTCAGGCGGCCGAGCGCATCGGCCTTGCGGCTCGGCAGGCGGATGCGCTGCCACGCCGTCCACGGGTCGTTGACGTAGTTCTCCGGCGCCGTCAGCCGCGCCATCTCCTCGTCGAGCCATTCGCCGCGCCCGGTCTTCTTGAGGCGGCCGAGCAGCTTGGGGAAAAGCTGGATGAGGTGGGTGACGTCGCCGATCGCGTAGTCGAGCTGGCGCTTGTCGAGCGGCCGCCGCGCCCAGTCGGTGAACCGCGCGCCCTTGTCGAGGTGCGCGCCGGTGAACGAGGCGACGAGGTTGATGTAGCTGACCTGCTCGCCCATGCCGAGCGCCATCGCCGCCACCTGTGTGTCGAACACGGGCGAGGGGGTCTTGCCGGTCATGTTGTGGATGATCTCGATGTCCTGCCCGCCCGCATGGAAGATCTTCAGCACCTCGGCCTCGACCAGCAGCGCCAGCAGCGGCGCGAGATCGAGCCCGCTCGCCTTCGGGTCCACGGCGGCGGCCTCGTCGGGCGAGGCGAGCTGGATCAGGCAGAGGTCGGCCCAGTAGGTGTTCTCGCGCATGAACTCGGTGTCGACGGCGATGTAGTCGGCGGTGGCGAGGCGGGCACAGAAGGCGGCGAGCGTCTCCGTATCGGTAATCAGCGGATGGATTTTCATGGACGGTTCTATTAGGGCGGTCGGCGCTTCCATGCCAGCGCCTTGACAACAAGCGTGCAGGCATGTGTCTGACCCGCCACAAAACACCGGAATCGAGTGAGAATGCACGTCTATCGTACGCACCATTGCAGCGCCCTCCGCAAGTCGGACGTGGGGAGCACCGCCCGCATCTCGGGCTGGGTCCACCGCAAACGGGACCACGGCGGCCTGCTGTTCGTCGACCTTCGCGACCACTACGGGCTCACGCAGGTCGTGTGCGATCAGGATTCCCCGGCGTTCGCGGTGCTGGACGGCGCGCGCGCGGAGAGCGTCATCACCGTCACGGGCAAGGTCGTCGTGCGGTCTGACGCGACGGTGAACCCGAACCTGCCGACCGGCGAGATCGAGCTTTGGGCGGCGGACGTCTCCGTGCAGTCCGCTGCGTCGGAGTTGCCGATGCCGGTGGCGGGCGACACCGAGTACCCGGAGGACATCCGCCTCAAGTACCGCTACCTCGACCTCCGCCGCGACCGGCTGCACCGCAATATCGTGCTGCGCTCGAACGTCATCGCGTCGCTCCGCCGCCGCATGATCGCGCAGGGCTTCACCGAGTTCCAGACGCCGATCCTGACCGCCTCGTCGCCTGAGGGCGCGCGCGACTTCCTCGTTCCGAGCCGCATCCATCCGGGCAAGTTCTACGCGCTGCCGCAGGCGCCGCAGATGTTCAAGCAGCTGCTGATGGTCGGGGGCTTCGACCGCTACTTCCAGATCGCGCCCTGCTTCCGTGACGAGGACGCCCGCGCCGACCGTAGCCCCGGCGAGTTCTACCAGCTCGACTTCGAGATGAGCTTCGTCACGCAAGACGATGTTTTCGCGGCGATCGAGCCTGTCCTGCAAGGCGTGTTCGAGGAGTTCGCGAACGGTAGGAGCGTCACGCCCGCGCCGTTCCCGCGCATCCCCTATGCCGAGTCCATGCTGAAGTACGGCAACGACAAGCCGGACCTCAGGAACCCCATCGAGATCGTCGACGTGACCGAGCACTTCCGCGGCTCCGGCTTCGGCATCTTCGCGAAGATGGTGGAAGGCGGCAACGTCGTGCGCGCCATCCCCGCGCCCAACGCGGGCGAGCGCAGCCGCAAGTTCTTCGACGACATGAACGACTGGGCGCGCAGCGAAGGTTTCGCAGGGCTCGGCTACATCAACATCAAGGACGGCGTGCCCGCGGGCCCCATTGCCAAGAACCACGGCGAGGAGGCGACTGCGAAGCTGATCGCGGCGCTCGGGCTCGGCCCGGACGACGGCGTGTTCTTCGCGGCGGGCAAGGAAGCCGACGCGGCGAAGCTCGCGGGCAAGGCGCGCACCAAGGTGGGCGAGGACCTCGGCCTCATCGAGGAGAACGCGTTCAGGTTCTGCTGGATCGTCGACTTCCCGATGTTCGAGTATGACGAGGAAGCGAAGCAGGTCATCTTCTCGCACAACCCGTTCTCGATGCCGCAGGGCGAGCTCGAGGCGCTGGAGACCAAGAACCCGCTCGAAATCCTCGCGTGGCAGTACGACATCGTCTGCAACGGCATCGAGCTGTCGTCGGGCGCGATCCGGAACCACAAGCCGGAGATCATGTACAAGGCATTCGAGATCGCCGGGTACACGAAGGAGCAGGTCGACACGAACTTCGCGGGCATGATCAACGCCTTCAAGTTCGGCGCGCCCCCGCACGGCGGCTCCGCGCCGGGCGTCGACCGCATCGTCATGCTGCTCGCCGACGAGCCGAACCTCCGCGAGGTGGTGCTGTTCCCGATGAACCAGAAGGCCGAGGACCTGATGATGAACGCCCCGGCCAGCGTTTCCGAACGGCAGCTGAAGGAGCTTTCCATCAGGCTCGACCTGCCGAAGCCCAAGGCGGGCTAGGCCGATGAAGGCGCCGTCGCTGCACCGCCTGCCGAAGGTCGAGAAGGTCTCGAACGGCGACTACGAGGCGGCGCTGGAGGCGGTGCAGGAACGGCTCGCGGCGGTGCAGTCGAGCTGCATCGGCCGTCGTCGCCGCGCCATCGTGGCGGTCGAGGGCCTCGATGCGGCGGGAAAGGGCGGCTTCATCCAGCGGCTGACGGTGCCGTGGGACCCGCGTTTCTTCGACGTGCAGCCGATCCGGGCGCCCGACGAGGAGGAGAAGTCCCACCACTACCTCTGGCGCTTCTGGCAGAAGCTGCCCGCGCACGGCGAAGTGAACATCTTCGACCGCACATGGTACGGGCGCGTGCTCGTGGAGCGCGTCGAAGGCTTCGCCACCAAGGCCGAATGGAGCCGCGCCTACGATGAGATCAACAACTTCGAGAAGACGCTCGTCGACGACGGCGCGGTGCTCATCAAGCTGTTCTTCACGGTGAGCCAGAAGGAGCAGGACGAGCGGCTGATCGAGCGAATGGAGGCGCCGCACAAGCGCTGGAAGGTCTCGCCCGAGGATTTCCGCAACCGGCTGAAGCGCGACGCCTATGTGGAAGCGGCCGAGGACATGTTCGCCCGCACCCACACCCCCTATGCGCCGTGGACGATCATCGACGGCGAGCACAAGAAAACCGCGCGCATCAGGGCTTTGAACCTCGTCGCGGACAGGCTCTCGGAAGAGCTCGATCTTTCCCCTCCGGCGCTTTCGCCCGAGATCGTGAAGCTGGCGAAAGCCGCGTTCGGCAAAAAGCTGAACCTCGACTAACGCCGACCTTCACCCGCGGTTCAACGAGCGAGGCGCAATCTCCACGACACTAGGGTCTGGAGTGCTCGAAATGCGTGTTTACAAGGCAGGTTTGATGGCGGGTACGCTGCTCGGCGTGGTGCTCGCCGGTCCGGCGATGGCGCAGAACAGCGACCGCGACGGCATCCGGCCGCAGCGGGAACGCGGAATGCAGGTCAATCGCGAGGCGCCGCGCGTGCCCGAGGCGAGGCCGCCGCGGGTTGCCCCGCCGGAGCGCGGACAGGTGCGCCGGATCGAGACGCCGGAACCCCGCACGCCCCGCGCGGAAACGCAGCGGCAGGCGGATGCCGTGCAGCAGCGCATGAACGGCGTGATCGGGCGCGACAACAAGCGCGACGAGGCCAGCAACCGCGATCGCGGGCGTGACTGGAACAATCGCGACCGGGACGGACGCGACGGCGACCGCCGCGACTGGGACAGGAACCGCGACCGGAACGACAACCGCAACTGGGACGGCAACCGGGATCGGGATCGCAAGGATTGGCGCGACCGAGACAAGGATCGGGACCGCGATCGGGACCGGTGGCGGGACAATGACCGCGACAAGGACCGCAACCGCTGGCGCGACCAGAACCGCCGTCCCATCGTGATCGTGCGGCCGAGCCCCACCTATCGCTATCGGCCCTACTGGTGGGGGCAGAGCTACTTCTCGTTCGATAACCGCTACTACGGGCACTACGACTATGATTCGTGGTACCGGCCCGGTTACGGGTTCTACGGCGCGCAGTACGGCAGCGGCTGGGCGGTGCTCGATCCGTGGCTGCGGCAGGACCCGGCGGCCAAGCACTGGGTGATGTGGAACTTCGACCGGAACCGCAACGGCCAGCTTTCAAAGGACGAGGCGAGACGCGCCAACCGCGAGTTCGCACGGCTGGCGGATCGCAACCGCGACGGCCACCTCAGCGACGGCGAGATCCGCTTCGGCATCGAGGAACTGCGCGACGAGTACCGGTACAGCTTCAACTACTAGGGTAGGCGATCGAAACGACCTCCAGCTCCTGCACGCCCCCCGGCAGCCGGACGCTTCTCAGGTCGCCGATCGTCGCGCCCTTCAGCGCGGCGGCGAGCGGTGCGCGCCATGAGATATGGCCGCGCGGCGTGTCCGTCTCGTCCTCGCCGACGATCGTGATCGTGCGTTGCCGGTCGTCCTCGTCGGCAACGGTGACGGTGGCGCCGAAGAATACGCGGGACTTGTCGGGCTGCTTCGCCGGGTCGACGACGCGGGCGTTCTTCAGCCGCTTCGACAGGCGCGTCAGTTCGCGGTCGATCTCCCGCAGCCGCTTACGGCCGTAGAGATAGTCGCCGTTCTCGGAGCGGTCGCCGTTCCCTGCCGCCCACGAGACGATCTCGACGATCTTCGGCCGTTCGACCTCGAAGAGCGCGCGGTGCGCCTCGACGAGTGCCTTCATGCCCGCGGGCGTGATGTAGTTCGGTGTATCGGCCATCGTCTCAACCGGGGCGGTTCTTGCCGATCCACGCCGACAGCGTGTTGGTGGACGGCTGGCCCGCGCGCGACGGATTGAGCCGGTCGTAGACCACCGCGTTTTCCAGCACGGCGCGCACATAGCCCCGCGTTTCCGAGAAGGGGATGTTCTCGATCCAGCGCACGGCATCCACCTGCGGCAGACGCGGATCGCCGTTCGCGGCGATCCACTTGCGCACGTTGCCTGCGCCCGCGTTGTAGGAGGCGACGGCGAGCATGTGGTTGCCGCCCCACTGGTCGACGAGGTTCAGGTAATAGGTCGATCCGAGCTGGATGTTGTAGTTGGGGTCTCCGGTCAGCGCCTCGGGGCGATAGGCCGTGCCCATCTTGCCCGCCGTCTCGCGCGCCGTGCCCGGCATCAGCTGCATCAGGCCGCGTGCGCCGGCGCGGCTGACGGCCGTGGGATCGAAGCGGCTTTCCTGGCGCGTGATCGCGTGGATCATCGTCCAGTTGTTCGTCAGCACGCCGCCCACGGGAACCTGCGGGTAGGCGAAGCGCATGATGGCGGGCGGGCCTTCGGCAAGCTCGCCGCGGCTTGCGATCAGCGCATAGTCCGCGCGGCCGAGTTGCTGCGATAGCTCGCTGACGAGGAACTCGCGGGTGGTCGTGATCGCACCGTCGGCAAGCGTTTTCAGGAACAGCGTCTGCTTCGCCCGGTCGCCGACCATGCCGAGCAGCCGGGCGGCTTCGACGCGGTCGTCCGCCGCGAACGCCTGTCGCTCGGACGCCGGAACGACAGGATCGGCATTCGCGGGAATCGTCAGCGGGCGGCCGAGCCGCTCCGCCGCGAGCTGGCCGTAGAAGGTGAGCGGGAAGCGCGCTGCCGTCTCGAGGTTGCGGTTGGCGTCGATGGTGAGCCCGGCCGCTTCCGCCGCGCGGGCCGCCCAGTAGTGGCCGCGCGAGCGCGTGCCCGCGAACTGCGCCGACGCGGCGAAATTCTCGAAGTGGCGGACGGCTTCGCGCGCCCGGTTCAGGTTGTGTAGCGCCGTCCAGCCCGCAAGCCATTCGAGGCTGGTGAACGTGTCGCGTTCGGCGGCGCTATAGCTCGTCAGCGGGCGGTCGAACGCGAAGCCGCCGTGATTGTGGGCGATCTCGAAGGCGAGGCTGTGCTGGTTGTCGTTGACCGCGCCGCGCGCGGCCGCCAGCACCTCGGTCATCCAAGCGTTGCGATCCCCCGCGCTGCCGGGCGTGATCTCGGCGCGCGCGAGAAGCTGGCGCGCCGCAAGGCTGTTGCCGCTGGCGCGCAGGAAGGCGCTGCGGTCCGCGACGAGGCCGGGGTCGTTCTCGAAGCCGGGAGCGACCTTGCCGAGCGCGAGATTGGCGTCCACCGCTGCCGGAGCAGCGGCCGCGCCCTTCGCCGCTGCCGCCCGCTGGAGCGCGATGCGCGCCTCCGCCAGCGTGCGGTCGTTGCCGGACAGGAAGGTCAGCATCCGCGTGGCGGTCGTGAGGTCGCGCTGCCAGAGCAGGCGATCCATGCGAAACACATGATCGTCGCGGCTGAGGATGCCGCCGAATGCCGCGAGGAACTGGTTTTCGAGCGCAGGGCCGATGCCGCCCATGCGCCAGGCCTGCTTCGCCTCCGTGTTGGCGGCGTTGGTCATGCCCGCCGCCATCAGGGCTTCGGCATGGCGGAAACGGCCGATACCCGAAAGCGGCGGCAGCGCACGGAAGAAGGCGAGCCGCGCCGCCATCGGCGTCGTATCGTTGATCACGCCTTCGGCGCGGCGGCGCAGGTCGTCCGTACCCGGCCAGTCCGCGTTGCCGCGCAGGAATTCGGAGAACTCGGAGAAACTGGCCGTGTACTCGGGGCGCCGCAGCCGGTCCCACATCAGCAGCTTCTGCGCGGTCGGCGAGCCGGCGACGCCCATCGCGGAGACAGGCGGGAACGCATTGCGCGCCTGCGCCTCCAGCCCGGCTTTCAGCGCGTCCGCATCAGCGCGCGACTGGGCAGCGGCGGGCGGCGCGGCAAGCGCGGCCGCTGAAAGCAGGGCAAATCGCAGGAGAACGCTGGTAACACTGGACACGGACTTTCTGAGCCTCCTATGACGCCACAAACAGGCCGACCGCCGCCGGCGCGTGCAAAGGTGCAGCAGCGGCGCGCGGGGAGGCAACGGACGAGAGTAGCATGACAGCGAGATTTTACGGTTCCATTCCGGCACTTGTCACCCCGTTCCGCGACGGGGCGGTGGATTTTGCGACCTTCGAGGCGTTCGTGGACTGGCAGATCGCCGAAGGCAGCACCGGTCTCGTGCCGTGCGGCACCACCGGCGAATCGGCAACGATGACGATCGAGGAGCACAATGCCGTGATCGCCGCCTGCATCAAGGCCGCGAACGGCCGCGTGCCGGTGATCGCGGGCTGCGGCTCCAACGACACGGCCTGCGCGGTTTCGCACGTCCGTCACGCCGAGAAGGCGGGCGCGGATGCGGCGCTCGTCGTCAGCCCCTATTACAACAAGCCCAATCAGGAAGGACTCTATCAGCACTTCAAGGCGGTCGCCGAGGCGACCGGCCTGCCGATCATCCTCTACAACATCCCCGGGCGCAGCGTCGTCGACATCGCACCCGCGACGATGAAGCGGCTTTCCGAGATCCCGAACATCGTCGGCGTGAAGGATGCGACCGGCGTGCTCCAGCGCATTTCGGAGCAGCGCCTGTCCTGCGGTGCGGACTTCATCCAGCTTTCGGGCAACGACGACATGACGCTCGGCATCATGGCCTCGGGCGGGCACGGCTGCATTTCCGTGACCGCGAACGTCGCGCCGCGCCTCTGCGCCGATTTCCAGGCGGCCTGCCTTGAAAAGCGCTGGGACGATGCGCTTGTGCTTCAGGACCGTCTCTATCCGCTCCACGCGGGATTGTTTTCGGATGCGAGCCCCGGGCCCGCGAAATATGCACTGTCGAAGCTCGGCAAGCTGCGGGAAGAGCTGCGTCTGCCGATGGTTCCGGCCGGAGAGGCCGCACGGCGCATTGTGGATGCAGCGATGGCCCATGCCGGGATCGCCTGATGGTGCGCCCGCAACGGGCAGGCAGCTTCAGCAAGGTCAAGACCGTCGCTGAAAACCGCAAGGCCCGCTACGAATATGCGATCGAGGACGTCTTCGAGGCGGGGATCGCGCTCACCGGCACCGAAGTGAAGTCGCTGCGTTTCGGCGAGGGCACGATCGCGGAATCCTACGCCGAGGTGAACGGCGACGAGGTGTGGCTGATCAACGCCAACATCCCCGAATTCAGCCACGGCAACCGCTTCAACCACGAGCCGCGGCGGCCCCGCAAGCTGTTGCTTCACAGCCGCGAAATCGCCCGGCTGCACGGTGCCGTCGCCCGGCAAGGGATGACATTGGTGCCGCTCTCCATATATTTCAACGAACGGGGTCGTGCGAAGGTCGAACTGGCGCTCGCCAGAGGCAAGAAGCTGCACGACAAGCGGGCGACCGAGCGCGACCGGGACTGGAAGCGCGAGCAGGCGCGCATCCTCAGGGATCGCGGTTAGGGTTTTTCGATGCGGCTCATCAAATGGCTGAAGGAAAAGCGCCCCTCGCGCGAGGCGATGCTGGAAAACCGCTGGATGCGGCCCTTCGCCAACACCATCGGCAATCCCGTCATCTGGCACTTCAATCGCAAGTCGGTGGCGCGCGGCGTCGCGCTCGGCATGTTCTTCGGGCTCTCGATTCCCTTCGCGCAGGCCCCGGCGGCAGCGCTGTTCGCGGTGCCGTGCCGTGCGAACCTGCCGATCGCGGCGTTCGTCACCTTCATCTCGAACCCCGTTACGACGCCGTTCATCTATCTGGCCGCCTACGAGATCGGGCGCTGGATGCTGCGTATGCAGGACGGCGGCCTCGTCAACATGACGGCCGATCACTGGTTCGAGGAACTGACCGTGGTGCTCACGAATGCGCCGCTGCCCGTGGCGCTCGGCCTGTTCACCATCGCGACGCTGGGCGCGGTGATCGGCTACCTCGGCATTCACGGCATATGGCGGCTCTGGATTCACCAGCGGCTGGAAGCGCGGCGGAAGCGGGATGCACGGCGGACGGGAGACGGCGATGGACGGGTTCCGGGAAAAGCTGGTTGAAACCAAGAAGGCGTGGGCGCGCGCCGGGCGCCTGCTGACGGGCAAGACCGCCGAGCATGGCGTCGACCGCCTGCCGCCGGGCCAGCGTCTCGTGGAAAACTGGCCGGTGCTCGACCTCGGCATCCAGCCCGATGTGCCGAAGGCGGACTGGCGGCTTGTCATCGACGGCGCGGTCGAAAACCCGGTGACGTGGGACTGGGACGCCTTCCTCGCGCAGCCGCAGATGGAAGACGTGTCCGACATCCACTGCGTCACGCAGTGGTCGCGCTACGACAACCGCTGGAACGGCGTCTCGACGCGCCGCATTGCCGACGTGGTGAAGCCGCACGCCGACGTGAAGCACGTGCTCTTCACCAGCTACGACGGCTACACGACGAATGTCGAATACGCGCACTTCCTCGAGGAGGACTGCCTCGTCGCGCACACGCACGACGGCCGGCCGATCAGCCGCGAACACGGCGGACCGGCGCGGCTCGTGATCCCGCGCTACTATTTCTGGAAGAGCCCCAAGTGGGTGAAGCGCATCAGCTTCACCACCGGGGACAAGCCGGGCTTCTGGGAAGTGCGCGGCTACCACAATGTCGGCGATCCGTGGCTGGAGCAGCGCTACAGTTAGACGTTCGTATAGCAGAATCGGCGATTCATCGAATCCGTGCGTTGCGCGCACGCGCGGGTGGCGTAGGCTTCGGGCATGATCATCCGTTGCAGGGACTGCCGACCATGAAGACCATTTTCCTGTACGCCGCCGCCACGGCGGCGCTGCTTGCTGTGCCCGCGCTTGCCGCCGACACGCCCGAGATCGCCCCGTGGGGCTTCGATGCGGCGGGCATGGACCGCAGCATCGCGCCGGGCGACGACTTCCTCGGCTACGGCGGCGGCACCTATCTGCGCCAGCTCGAAATCCCCGCCGACCGTTCGAACTACGGCATGTTCACGAAGCTGCGCGACCTCAGCCAGGAACGCACCCGCGAGATCATCGAGGCCGCTGCGGGAAGTCATGCGGGCAAGGGGTCCGCTGGTCAGAAGGTCGGCGACTATTATGCGAGTTTTCTCGACGAGGCGGCGATCGAGGCGAAGGGACTGGCGCCGATCAAGGCCGATCTCGATGCCGTCACGGCGTTGGGGTCGAAGCCTGCATTCGCCGCAGCGCTCGGTGACGCCCTCCGCAGCTACGGCCCGTCGCCGTTCCTCTACTACGTCAATCAGGACGAGAAGGCGCCGGACCACTACATCCCGGTCTTCTATCAGGGCGGCATCGGCCTTCCGGACCGCGACTACTACCTCGTCGACAACCCGGCCTACGTGGACGCGCGGGAGAAGTACAAGGCGCACATCGCGCGCATGTTCGCGCTTGCGGGCGTGTCCGCCGCGGACGCCGCGAAGAAGGCCGCCGCCATCTACGACCTCGAGCACAAGTTCGCCAAGGTGCACTGGACCGTCGTCGACAGCCGCGATTCCGACAAGGCCTACAACAAGTGGACGAAGGCGGATTTCGCCGCGAAGGCGCCGGGCCTCGACTGGAATGCCTTCTTCGCTGCGGCGGGGCTCGGGAACCAGAACGAATTCATCGTCAGCCAGCCGAGCAGCTTCACGGGCATGGCGAAGATCATCGGCGATGCCGATTTGGCAACGCTCCGCGATTGGCTCGCCTTCAAGACGCTGAAAGACGCTGCACCGCTACTGCCCAAGGCGTTCGTGGACGAGAACTTCGCGTTCGAAGGCATGACGCTGTCAGGCACGCCCGAAATCCAGCCGCGCTGGAAGCGGGGCGTCGATTCCGTGAACGGCGCGCTCGGCGAAGCCGTCGGCGAGCTTTACGTCGCCAGGTACTTCACGCCTGAGGCGAAGGCGAAGGCGGACGAACTCGTCCGCAACCTCATCGCGGCGATGGACGCGCGCATCGCGAACCTCGCGTGGATGACTCCGGAAACCAAGGTGAAGGCACGCGCGAAGCTGGCGTCGTTCAAGCCGAAGATCGGTTATCCGGTGAAGTGGATCGACTATTCGGCGCTTGAGATCGTGCCGGGCGACGCCTTCGGCAACGCCAGGCGCGCGGCAGTGTTCGAATACGACCGCAACCTTGCCAAGCTCGGCAAGCCCATCGACCGCGACGAGTGGTTCATGACGCCGCAGACGGTGAATGCCTATGCGAACCCCACGATGAACGAGGTCGTGTTCCCCGCCGCCATCCTGCAACCGCCGTTCTTCGATCCGAACGCCGATGCGGCGGTCAACTACGGTGCCATAGGCGCGGTGATCGGTCACGAGATCACGCACCATTTCGATGATCAGGGTCGCAAGTACGATCCCACCGGCAAGCTCGCGGACTGGTGGACGCCGGAGGACGTGACGCGCTTCAAGGTCTATACCGATCAGGTCGTGGCGCAGTACGGCGCCTACGAGCCGCTCCCCGGCTCTCATATCAACGGCGAGCTGACGCTCGGCGAGAACATCGCCGACATCGCGGGCCTCACGGTCGCCTACGACGCCTACACGAAATCGCTCGGCGGCAAGCCCGCACCGGTGCTCGACGGTTTCACCGGCGACCAGCGCTTCTTCCTCGGCTACTCGCAGATCTGGCGGCAGAAGTATCGCGACGCCCAGCTCCAGCAGCAGCTTGCGACGGACCCGCACACGCCGGGCAACTGGCGGCCGACCGCCGTGCGTAACCTCGATGGGTGGTATCGGGCCTTCAATGTGAAGCCCGGCCAGAAGCTCTATCTCCCCGAAGACCAGCGCATCCGCATCTGGTAAATCCTTGACGCACGGGGGCCGCCCCGTCATGGACGGCTCCCGGCGTCGGGGAGTAGCGCAGCCTGGTAGCGCATCTGCTTTGGGAGCAGAGGGTCGCAGGTTCGAATCCTGTCTCCCCGACCATTCTCCAATGCTTTTTCATGCCGTAGGCTTTCGCCCGCCGCCTCTGTCGTTTTTTCCTTTTCTCCATACGATTTTCAATTATTGAAAATATGAGCAAATCGGGAGAAGGGGAACGCAATGAGATTGGTGGTGATGCGCCGGTTGGTCTGCGCTGGTCCTTTTGTGCCTCGCGGTGCCTGCGCAGGCTGACCGTTTCGATCCGGTTCGTGCCGCCATCCGGGAGCAGCTTGTCGAGAACGGCGTGCCTTCCATCGCCGTAGCCGTCATGCAGGACGGCAAGATCCTATGGGAAGAGGGCTTCGGCTGGGCGGACCGGGAGAAGCGGACTCCGGCGGACGCGCACACCATGTATTCGCTCGCGTCCATTTCGAAGCCGATCACGGCCACCGGGCTGATGACGCTGGTGCAGGGCGGCAAGGTCGATCTCGACAGGCCTGCCGATGACTATCTTGGTAGCGCCAAGCTGACCGCGCGGGTCGGCGATGCGCGCGCAGCGACGGTGCGGCGCGTGGCGGGGCACACCGCCGGCCTGCCGCTGCACTACCAGTTCTTCTACGAGGATGAGCCGGTCGCTCGGCCGCCGATGGGCGAGACCATCCGGCGTTATGCAAACCTCGTGAGCGCGCCCGGCGAGCGCTACCAGTATTCCAATCTCGGGTTCGGCATCCTCGACGAGATCATCAGCCGCACATCGGGCCTCAGTTACGCGGACTTCATGCGCCGCGAGGTGTTCCTGCCGCTCGGGCTCACGCATACGTCGGTCGACATCGGCCCCGGCCTCGAAGCCTTTGCGGCGACGCGCTACGACAGGAACGGAGCGCCGATCCCGTTCTACACGTTCGATCATCCCGGCGCTTCGGCGGTCTTTTCAAGTGCACACGATCTGATCCGTTTCGCGGGGTTCCACCTCAAGAACCGCCTGCCGGGGCAAAAGCAGATCCTCAGCGCCGCGATGATCGACGAAATGCACCGCCCGGTCGATCCGCAAGCAGTGCGCGAGGAGGGCAGCGGCTACGGCGTCGGCTTCAGCGTGCGCACCAAGGACGGCTATCGTGTCGTGTCGCACACGGGCGGCATGGCCGGTGTCGCCACGATCATGCAGCTTTTCCCGGATCGCAACGCCGCGTTGGTGGTCCTCACCAATTCCAGCAGCCCCGCGCCGCGGATCATCGCCGACAGGATCGCTGCGATCATGCTGCCGGGCTGGAAGCCGTCGCCTGCGCCTGTAGAGCCGCAAGCGTCCCCGTTCACGCCGACACCCGAGCTTGCGGGAATCTGGAAGGGCACGCTGTCGGCGCCTGAAAGGGAGATGCCGGTCGAACTCGTCTTTCAGGCGGACGGGCTGATCCGCGCCACGTTCGGCGACCAGTTGCCGACTCTCGTTTCCAAGGCGCGGTTCGACAAGGGCGTCTTCGAAGGCGATCTCAATGCGCGCATTCCGAACCCCGATACGCGGCGCTACAGTTACGCCGTCCGTCTGGCGCTGAGGCTGGACGGCACGACGCTGCGCGGCGCCGCCACGGCGGTCGGGGATACCGATAATGATCGCGTGCGCAACGCGCTGATGCACTGGCTGTGGTTTACGAAGCAGCCCTGAATCCGCGCCGCGTCCAATTCGCGATTCCCTTGCCCCCTCCCGGCTGGTATCAGCAGCGCCGGTCAGGTTCGGAAATATGACGGGCGAGAAGTGCGTCCCGTGTGGTGTTATGGGAATCGTATGGCCGAAACCTTTTCCGCGGCGGGACCACCGCGTGTCCAGCTGGCGCTGCCGCCGACGCTGGAGACGGAACTCCGCCCGAACCTCGATGCCGCCGGTCTCGGCCACGTGCGGATCGAAGCCGCAGCGCTCTTCGCGGAGCCGCCCGCGCCGCTGGCGACGCTGCCGCTGATCGTGGCCGCGGAAGGCGGTCTTGTTGCAGGTACGGGACGGCCTTTGGCGGATGTCGGAATTCTGTCCAAAACCGCTCCAGTTATAGTCATTCTGGACGACGATGCGTTGGACGACGCGTTGTCCATTATGGATATTGAAGGTGTCGAACTGGCCGCATGGCCGCTGAACGCCGAGGAAACCTTGAGCATTCTCGAACGCATCGACATCGGGCAGGGCTATGGTGTGGGCGTCCGCGAGACGGGACGCGACGCCTTCGTGCAACTCGGGATGCTGAGCGATGAGGTGAGCCGTATCGCCGATCAGCTCGCCCGCCTCGCGAGCAGGCAGGACGCGGCGATGCTGCTGCCGGCCGCGACGGACCGCAGCGCTGCCGAGACCGCGCGGAGCCTTCGCGAGATCATCCGCAAGCGTCAGGCGCGAAAGCAGTTCTTTCCGGCCGAGCTGTTCGCCGATCCGGCGTGGGACATCATGCTCGACCTCGCGGCCGCACGGCTGGAAGGCAAGCAGGTCAGCGTTTCCAGTTTCTGCATCGCCGCCGACGTGCCGACGACGACGGCGCTCCGCTGGATCAAGGGCATGACCGACGCAGGGCTGCTCGTGCGCCGCAGCAATCCCGGGGACGGGCGCCGGAGCTTCATCGACCTTTCCGACGCGGCGGCGGACGCGATGGATCGCTACATTGCCCTCGTCGAGGGCGGCGCGATCTGATCGGGCCTAGAAGGGCAGCAGGCTCTTCTTCTTGGAAAAGCGCAGGTAGCCGGCGTTCACGCCGAGCCGCCAGCCGACGCCGAGCTTGATCGGCACGATCACGACGTCGCCGCGCTGCACGTATTGCGCGGAAAGTCCGCCGATCACATAGGCCTTGCCCTCCGCCGCCGGATAGGCGCGGAACAGTTCCTCCGTGTCGTACAGCTTGTAGATGAGGATGAACGTCTTGCTGCCGTCGGCGCCGACGTCGAAGCCCACCGAGGGCCCGCGCCAGTAGATCGGCATCTCGCCTTCCACCTTGTGGTAGAGCTTGCCTTCGCCGTAGCGCACGCCGACGCCGATGGCGCCGCCGCCCTCACGCCCGGCGATATAGGCGTTGGGCTGGCCGAGGTCCTTGAAGACCGTCTCGATCATGCGCGCGAGCCCTTCCGCGCCGCGCCCGAAGACGTTTTCGGCGGCGGTGAGCACCTCGCTCTGGCTGAATACCGGTTGCAGGTCGCCGTCACCGACCGCGCCGGGGGCGGCGTTCGTGGCGGGAGCGGCAGGGACGCCGCTTTGCGCGGAAGGTGCCGCCGAAGGCGGCGGAGGCGGCGGAGCGGCGGGCGTCTGGGCCACGGGCGCCGTCGACGCCGGCACGTCGGCCGATATCGTGCCGTAGGCGGCCTCGCTCCCCGGGACCGGCGCAAGATCGGCATTGGCGTCCTGCGCACGCGCGGAGGCTGCGAGGATCATCATCGAGAACACTGCCACACCGGCCCGGCCCATGCCCAACATCAACCTTGTCTCCCGCTTCATTGTCGGTTTCCGGCAGGACCATGCGACGGGGAGTCCCCGAAATCAATGGCGCCTGCCGCGGCGTTACTTGAAAGCCGCACGGCTGAACCCCGCTTGAACCGCGAAGATGCTTAGAATGCGTCACGCTCTTGTCACCCGGCGCGTGTCATGTTGAAATGTGGCTCAAATGAGTCCGACTCGGCGGCGGACGACCATATTGGGGAGAGAAACGTGACCTTGCAGGATGAAATTGCACGCGTTTCGATACGGGACATGAGCGACATCCGTCCCGCCGCGGAAGCGCTGCGCGACATGGTGGAGCACAGCGCGCCGAGCTTCCGGATCGCGATCACGGACAATATCTGCTCGAAGCGCCCGATGGTGGACGACGAGGGCAACCCGCTTTCGTCGGAGGTGTTCGGCTTCGTCAGCGACGAGGAACGACAGTGGAGCGAGCACCGCGTGGCGCTCAGCTCTCCGCTGCTCCGGGCGTGCCGCTACGAGAGCGAACCGTTCTGGGCGAACGAGGAGGGCTTCCGGACGCAGCAGCCGAACCCGTATCTCGACGGCATCGACCTTTCGAACTTCGACAAGCGGGCGATGTGCGCGGCGGCGGTGGTGATCCCCGTGCACCTGCCGTTCGGCCAGATCGGCGTTGCCGTGATCGGCTCGGCGCGCAACCTGAAGGATCTTTCGGAGGTGTACGAAAGCCATGCCGACGAATGGGGCGTCTACGCGCACCGCTTCCTCGCGGGCTATGTGAAGCTGATGCGGACCCGCAAGTGGCTGCCGATGGATTGCCAGCTCACCAAGCGCGAGGTCGAGTGCCTGCGCTGGGCGGCGGTGGGCAAGACCGACAAGGAGATCAGCCTGATCCTCGCGCGGAGCCACGCCACGGTGCGCTTTCATATCCAGAACGCGGGCGAGAAGCTGGACGCGGTGAACCGCAGCCAGACGATCTTCAAGGCCGCGCAGCTCGGCTATCTGGGGCTCGCCGCCTGACCCTGCTTCGCTTCGTGAAGTAGGCGAAGTAGAGGCCCAAACCGATATTCAGGTGCGCGGCGGCCGCGATTGACGGTCCATGCGCTTCAAAGAGCAATCCGCATTGTCTTCACACGGTTTCCTATTTGGGAAGGGGTGGTGACAGGGGTGCCCTATTCCTTGCCGAACCCGCCGCCGCCGGGTGTCTCGATTTCCACGGCGTCGCCGGGCGCGACCTCGGCGCGCGCGGTTGCGGCGAGCGGCTCCACCCTGCCGTCCGCGCGGACGATGCGGCCCGCGCCCGGCTTCGCATCCGCGCCGCCCGAGAGGCCGAACGGCGCGACGCGGCGGCGGTTGGCGAGCAGGCTGACCGTCATCGCTTCGAGGAACCTGAGGCGGCGGACGACGCCGTCGCCGCCCTTGCGGCGGCCCGTGCCGCCCGAGCCGCGCCGGATAGCGAAGGTTTCGACGCGGACGGGGAAGCGGAGTTCGAGCACTTCGGGGTCGGTGAGGCGGCTGTTGGTCATGTGCGTCTGCACGGCGTCGGCGCCGTCGAAGTCCGGACCCGCGCCCGCGCCGCCCGCGATCGTCTCGTAATACTGGTGGCGGGCGTTCCCGAAGGTAAGATTGTTCATCGTGCCCTGCGCGGCGGCCATCACGCCGAGCGCGCCGTAGAGCGCGTCGCAGATCACCTGGCTCGTCTCCACGTTGCCCGCCACGACGGCGGCACCCGCCGCGGGATTGAGCATCGTGCCTTCGGGGACGATCAGCGTGATCGGACGCAGGCAGCCCTCGTTCATCGGGATCTCGTCGTCGACGAGCGTGCGGAACACGTAGAGCACGGCGGCGCGGCAGACCGACAAAGGCGCGTTGAAATTGTCGGGGAGCTGGGCGCTGGTGCCGGTGAAATCGACCGTGGCCGAGCGGCTTTCCCGGTCCACGGTGACGCGGACCTCGACCGCCGCGCCGTTGTCCATCGCGTAGCGGAAATGCCCGTCCGACAGCGCGCCGATGGCCTGCCGCACGGCGGCCTCGGCATTGTCCTGCACATGGCGCGTGTAGGCCTCCACCGTATCGAGGCCGAACTCGGCGATCATGGCGCGGAGCGCGTCTCCACCGCGCGTGCAGGCGGCGACCTGCGCCTTCAGGTCGGCGATGTTCTGGGCGGGATTGCGGGCCGGGCAGGGGCCGGACGAGAGGATCGCGCGCGTTTCGGCTTCGCGAAATTCACCTGCCGAGACGAGGAGGTCGCTGTCGAACAGCACGCCTTCCTCATCCAGCGTCTTCGAATCCGGTGGCATCGAGCCGGGGGTGAGGCCGCCGATGTCGGCCTGATGGCCGCGCGCCGCCGTGTAGAACAATATGTCGCCGCCGTCGGGGCGCGCGAACACGGGCGCGACGACGGTGACGTCCGGCAGGTGCGTGCCGCCGTTCATCGGGTTGTTGAGCGCGTAGGCGTCTCCCGGGCGCATCCGGCCACTGTGGGCGCGGATGACGGCGCGCACGCTGTCCCCCATCGAGCCGAGGTGCACGGGCATGTGCGGCGCGTTGGCGATGAGGCCGCCGCCCACATCGAAGAGCGCGCAGGAGAAATCGAGCCGCTCCTTGATGTTCACCGAATGCGCGGTGGTCTGGAGCGCGATGCCCATCTCCTCGGCGATCGCCATGAAGCGGTTGTTGAAGATCTCGACCATCACCGGGTCGGCGTCCGTGCCGAGCGCGCGCGTGGCGGGGAGGGGGACGACGCGGCGGAGGACGAGGTCGCCCGCGGGCGAGACCTTGCCGCGCCAGCCTGCGTCGATCACCGTGGTCGCCCCGTCTTCGAGGATGACGGCGGGGCCGTCGATGACCGCGCCGGGCACGAGCGCGCCGCGCGCGAGCACGGGCGCTTCCACGGGCTTGCCGTCCGTGATCATCGTGCAGGCGGAGGCATCGTGCGCCGCGCCTTCCACGCGGATCGGCGGCGCGGGCCAGTGGCCGGTCGCCTCGACGCCGACGGCCTCGATGACCAGCGCGCCGCCCGGCATCACGTAGCCGAAGCGGGCACGGTGCTCGGCCTCGAAAGCCGCGCGCATCGCATCCGGCGCGGAGAGCGCAAGCGAAAGGCCGCTGTCCGCGCCCGCGTAACGAAGCTCCGCGCGGCGGGAGACGGAAACGCCCGCGAGGTCGTCCGCCTGCGCGGCAAGGGCGGCGCGGGCGTCGGCTTCGAGCGTGTCGGCGAGGGCTTCGGCGGCGGCGATGCCCTCATCGAGCGGCGCGCCGAGCGTGCGTTCGCGCAAGGCGGTGAGGTCGGCGAGGCCCATGCCGAGCGCCGAGAGCAGACCGGCGAGCGGATGCACGTAGACCCGGCCGATGCCGAGCGCGTCGGCGACCTTGCAGGCGTGCTGCCCGCCCGCGCCGCCGAAGCTGGACAGCGCGCAGGTGGTGACGTTGTGGCCGCGCTGGATGGAAATCTGCCGCACGGCCTTCGCCATGTCGTCGACGGCGATGGCGATGAAGCCTTCCGCGAGCGCCGCGCCGGTGATCGCGCGGCCGGTGGCGGCGGCGACTTCGTCGGCGAGGGCATCGACGTGGCGGATAACGGCGTCGCGGTCGAGCGGCCGGTCGCCGCCGGGGCCGAAGATCGCCGGGAAGTGCGCGGGCTGGATGCGGCCGAGGTAGAGATTGCAGTCGGTGATGGTGAGCGGCCCGCCGCGCCGGTAGCTCATCGGGCCGGGGTTCGCGCCCGCCGATTCGGGGCCGACGCGCAGCCGCGCGCCGTCGAAGCGGCAGATCGAGCCGCCGCCCGCCGCGACCGTGTGGATGGCGAGCATCGGCGCGCGGATGCGGGCGCCCGCGACGACCGTCTCGTGCGTGCGCTCGAAGCTGCCGGTGTAGAGCGAGACGTCTGTGGAGGTGCCGCCCATGTCGAAGCCGACGACGCGGGTCATGCCCGCGGCCTTGGCCGTCTTCGCCATGCCGACGATGCCGCCCGCGGGGCCGGAAAGGATGGCGTTCGCGCCCGTGAACGCGGTCTCGCCCGCAAGCCCGCCGCTCGACTGCATGAACATCAGGCGCGTCGCGGGATCGAGCGCGCCCGTCACCTGCCGCACGTAGCGGCGGAGCGCCGGGGAGAGGTAGGCGTCGGCCACCGCGGTGTCGCCGCGCCCGACGAGCTTGATGAGCGGTGCGATTTCGTGGCTGACGGAAACCTGCATGAAACCGGCGGCTTCGGCGAGGGTCCTCAGGCGCCGCTCATGCCCGGGGAAGCGGTAGCCGTGCATCAGGACGATGGCGACGGCCTTGATGCCGCGCGCGCGTGCGGCAGCGAAGCCTGCCGCCGCCGCGGCTTCGTCGAGGGGTTCGACGATCCCGCCGTCCGCCCCCACGCGCTCGTCGATCTCCAGCACTTCGGCATAGAGCGGCGAGGGCTTCACGATGGCGCGGGTGAACAGCTTCGGGCGGGCCTGGTAGCCGATGGCGAGCGCGTCGGCGAAGCCGCGCGTGATTGCGAGCAGCGTCGGCTCGCCCTTGCGTTCGAGGAGCGCGTTGGTGGCGACGGTGGTGCCCATCTTCACCGACAGGGCGCTCGCGTCCGGCGCGCGGCCGAGCAGGCGCGTGATGCCCTCGATCGCCGCGTCGGCATAGCGCTCCGGGTTTTCGGAGAGCAGCTTGGCGGTTTTCAGCGTGCCGTCGGGCGCGCGCGCGACGATGTCCGTGAACGTGCCGCCGCGGTCGATCCAGAATTGCCAGCCCTGATCCATGCGGGGCCGGTTACAGGATGCCGCCGCCGAGCCAAAGCCGAACCGTCGCGAGGATCAGCACGAAGATGTTGAGATTGCGGCCCGCGTTGCTGCCCGACAGCACGCCGATACCCGCGCCGAGCGCCGCGATCGGCAGCGCCAGCCAGTTGACGAGGCCGATCAGCGGGAAGAGGCCGACGATGCCGACCGCCAGCGCGACGAGGCCGATCAGGATGGAGATGAGGTTCAGCATTCGGGTTCCAGTGTATCGTTCGAGTATGACACCAATTTAGGTCGGCTTCGCGCGTTGGCAAGATGCCGGCCGTGATGATCGACCCGATGGACCTCCGCGAGCTCCTGCTTGCCCATGCCCGCGCACGGGAGAGCGTGACCTATGCCGAGGCGCTGGAGGCGTTCGGCTACAGCTTCTCGCGGCCGAAGATGCGGGCGCTGTGCCGGATCCTCGGCGACGTGGACGCCTATGCGCGCGGGCGCGGCGAGCCGGAGATGGCGGTGCTCGTCGTGCGCCAGTCGGACGGGCTGCCGGGGCAGGGCTGGTGGGTGGCGGGTGGCGCGGAAGGCTACAAGGGCGTGTGGGAAGGGCCGGACGCGCGGCGGCACGTCGCGAAGCTTCAGAAGCGGGTGTTCGATTACTGGGCGAAGCGGTGAGCAAGCTCCTCCCCTGAGGGAGAGGGATAACAGGTGCTACGCCGCCTCCCCGAACGCCAGCGCCTCGTAGCGCCCGAGGTGCCAGTCCGTGTTCCCGAACTGGCTTTCGATCATCGTCGCGCGCTTGAAGTAGTGGCCGATCGCGAGTTCGTCGGTCATGCCCATGCCGCCGTGGATCTGGATGGCTTCCTGCCCGCTCAGCGTCAGCCCCTTGCCGATCTTCGCCTTCGCCATCGAAACGGCGGCGGGGTCCGGCAGTTTCAGCGTCGCCATCAGCGTCATCGACGCGGCCTGCTCGGCTTCCATGAACATGTCGACCATGCGGTGCTGGAGCACCTGGAACTTCGAGATCGGCTGGCCGAACTGCTTCCGCTGCTGGGCATAGTCCTGCGTCTGCCGGTGCAGCTCGCGCAGCACGCCGACAGCCTCGGCGCAGAGCGCCGTCGTCGCCTCGTCGATGATGCGCGAGACGAGCGGGAAGGCGGCGTCGGCCTCGCCGAGCAGCGCCTCGCCGGGCACGTCGGCGGCCTCGAAATACACCTCGGAGGCGCGCCCGCCGTCGGCGGTCGGATAGTCGCGCCGCACGATACCCTTCGCGCCGTTCTCGACGAGGAACAGGCTGATCCCGCTGCGCTCGCGCGGTCCGCCGCCCGTGCGCGCGGTGACGATCAGGTGGCTCGCGAACGGCGCGTCGCGCACCACGGCCTTGTGGCCGGACAGCGTCCAGCCGCCGCCGGACCGCTTCGCGCCCGTCGTGACGTTTGCCGGATCGAAGCGCCCCTTCGGCTCGGCCCACGCGAAGGCGGTCGTTGTGGTCCCCGAGATGATGCCCTCGATCAGGTCGTCCCGGCCGGTCTCGCGCGCGAAGCCGCCGCCGATCACCACCGTCGAGAGATAGGGCTCCAGCACCAGCGCCTTGCCCAGTTCCTCCATCACGATCATGGTCTCGACCGCGCCGCCGCCGAGCCCGCCGTGCGCCTCGGAAAAGGGCGCAGCGAGGATGCCGAGGTCCTCGGCGAAGGCGCGCCAGATGTCGGGCGACCAGCCGTCGCCGCGCGCGATCTTCATCCGCGTCTCGTGGTCGTAGCGGTCGGCAAGGAAGCGCGCGAGCGTATCGCGCACCATCGTCTGCGTTTCGGTGTAGCTGAAGTCCATTGCCCGCCCCTAGAGTCCGAGAACCATCTTCGCGATGATGCCGCGCTGGATCTCGTTCGATCCGCCGTAGATGGAAGTCTTGCGCATGTTGAAATAGGTCGGCGCGGCGCGGAGCGCGTAGTCGGGGCCGATGGCGTGTTCGTTGTCGCTCATCCCGAAGCCGCGGAACCACGGCGCGCCGTAGTGGCCCACCGCCTCCAGCGTCAGCTCGGTGATGCGCTGCTGGATCTCGGTGCCCTTGATCTTGAGGAGCGAGGATTCCGCCCCCGGCGGCTTTCCGGCGGCGAGCGCCGCCAGCCCGCGCAGCTCGGTGAACTCGAGCGCGGCGAGGTCGATCTCCAGCTCGGCGATCTTGCGCCGGAAGAACGGATTCTCGATCAGCGCGCGGTCGCCGTCCAGCTCGGTCGCCGCGATGGCGCGCAGCTTCTCGATGCCGCGCTTGGAGCGCGCGACCCCCGCGATGCCGGTGCGCTCGTGCGCGAGCAGGAACTTGGCGCAGGTCCAGCCCTTGTTCTCCTCGTGCACGCGGTTCTCCACCGGCACGCGCACGTTCTCCAGCCACACCTCGTTCACCTCGTGCTCGCCGCCGAGCGTGATGATCGGGCGCACGGTGATGCCGGGCGTCTTCATGTCGATGAGCAGGAAGGAGATGCCCTCCTGCGGCTTCGCGCTCGGGTCGGTGCGGACGAGGAAGAAGCCCCAGTCGGCGTGCTGCGCGAGCGTCGTCCACGTCTTCTGGCCGTTCACGACATAATGGTCGCCGTCGCGCTCCGCCTTGGTGCGCAGCGAGGCGAGGTCGGAACCCGCGCCCGGCTCGGAATAGCCCTGGCACCACCAGTCCTCGCCCGAAAGGATGCGCGGCAGGAAACGCGCCTTCTGCTCGGGCGTGCCGAACGTGTAGATGACGGGGCCGACCATGCTGATGCCGAACGGCAGGATCGGGATCGTATCGGCGCGCGCCAGTTCCTCGGAAAAGATGAAGCGCTGCGTCGCGCTCCAGCCCGGCCCGCCGTATTCGGTCGGCCACGCGGGCGCGACCCAGCCCTTCTTGCCGAGGATGCGGTGCCACGAGAGATAGTCTTCCTTCGACCACTCGTCGCCCTCGTCGAGCTTGCCTTTCAGGGGCTCGGGATAATTCTCCGCGATGAAACAGCGCACCTCCTCGCGGAAGGCGGCGTCCTCGGGGCTGAACGACAGGTCCATTGTGTCCTCCTCAGGCGGCGACGGCGGTCGTTGCCGCCGGCCAGTCTTTGCGCCGGTTTTTCCCGGCCTTCAGTTCGTGGGCGATCTCGCGTTTGTAGACGTCGAAATCCACCTGCATCGTGTGGCGGCGCGAGGCGTAGTAGTGCCCCTGATGCCGGGCCTCGTCATCCGCGATCGTGCGCCGCATCGCCTCGGCGTCGGGGAGGCCGTAGGCGCCGGTCAGCCACGCCGCGAGCAGCTTCGATTGCTGCTCGGCGAGGTTCACGAGCGTCGGCAGCGACTGGGCGAGCCCCATGAACCACAGGTCCGTCCGCTCCGGGCGCACCATGCGCTTGAACAGGCCGATGTGGTTGTCGACGACCGGCGCGTCGGCATCGCTCAGGAACGGGAACGCGATCTGGTAGCCGGTGGCGTAGACGATGGCGTCGATGGCCTCGACGCTGCCGTCCTCGAACCGCACGCTTCCGCCTTCGAGCGCGGCGATGTTCGGCTTCACCGTGATGTCGCCCGAACCGCAGCGCAGCAGGAACTCCGAGCTGACCGTCGGGTGCGCCTCGAGCGGCGCATGGTCGGGGGCGGGGAGGCCGTAGCTTTCCATGCTGCCCACCGCGCGCTTCACCACGAACGCGGCGAGGCGGCGCTTGAGGCCGATCGGCATCCATTCCGGCAGCGCCTGCTTGTCCGATGGCTTGCCGCCCAGGTACTTCGGCAGCACCCACACGCCGCGCCGCGCGGCGACGAACAGCTTCGCCGCCATCGGCCGCTGCGAAAGCTCCGAGGCGATGTCGACCGCGCTGTTGCCGAGCCCGACGACGAGCACGCGCCTGCCCACCATGTCCACCGGCGCGAACGGCGTGCGGTAGTCGTGGCTGTGGATCTGCGGCCCGTCGAAACGGCCGGGAAATGCCGGGATGCTGGGCTTCCAGTGATGGCCGTTCGCGACCGCGAGCACGTCGTAGCGGCGCGTCTCGCCGCCCGCGGTCACGTCCCAGCCGCCGCCCGGAAGCGCGCGGCACTGCGTTACCTCGGTGTTGAAGCGGATGCGCTCGCGCAGGCCGAAACGGTCGACGTAGGCGTTGAAGTAGCCGTCGATCAGGCTGTGGTGCGGGAAGTCCGGCCAGTCGGCGGGAACCGGGAAATCCTCGAACTGGAGGCGCGTCTTCGAGGTGTCGATGTGCAGCGACTGGTAGCAGGCGGAAACGCCGTTCGGGTTGCCGTAGGCCCAGTTGCCGCCGACGCGGTCGGACGCCTCGAAGATGTCGAAGGGGATGGCGTGGTCGGCGAGCCGCTTGGCGGTCGTGAAACCGCTGCAACCGGCGCCGATGATGCAGACCTTTGGTGCGGAGGCTCCCATGCCCCCAGATTCGGGTGAGGCGCCGGAAGCGTCAACTCACCCGAATCAATAGGGGCCCTGAATCAACAGGAGCCTTGCAGGGACGAGGGTCAGCCGAGGATCGACCGCAGCATCCACGCGGTCTTCTCGTGGTACTGCATACGGCCGACGAGCAGGTCGACGGAGACCTCGTCGCCCGCGTCTTCCACCGTGGAGAATATCTTGCGCGCGGTGCGCGCCACGGCCTCGTTGCCCTCGGCGAGCTGCTTCACCATCTCCAGCGCCTCGGGCGGCTGCTCGGGGGCTTCCTTGATGCTGGTGAGCTTGCCGAACGCGCTGTATCCGCCCGGCGCGAAGTGGCCGAGCGCGCGGATGCGCTCCGCGATCTCGTCGGTGGCGAGCCACAGCTCGTTGTACTGCGTCTCGAACATCGTGTGCAGCGAGTTGAACATCGGGCCCGTGACGTTCCAGTGGAAGTTGTGGGTCTTCAGGTACAGCGAGTAGGTGTCGGCAAGGACGTGGGAGAGGCCGTCGGCGATCTTGGCGCGGCCGGCCTCGGGGATACCGATATGGGATTCTGTGTCGGACATGATGCTTCCTTTCGTCGCTGCATACTGGTGGAAATCGAAGGCCACCGCCAATGGATTACGTCATTGACTGCAATCAAGAACCTCAATGAAACAAAATGGTTTCAGGCTTTTTCCAGCGTGCATTGCAGCGGGTGCTGGTTCTGGCGTGCGAAGTCGAGCACCTGGTTCACCTTGGTCTCGGCGACCTCGTAGGTGAAGACCCCGCAAAGGCCGACGCCCTTGTGGTGGACATGCAGCATCACGCGCGTCGCGTCCTCGGTGGACATGCGGAAGAAGCGCCGCAGCGTCTCCACCACGAACTCCATCGGCGTGTAGTCGTCGTTCAGCATCAGGACCTTGTAAAGCGACGGCTTCTTGGTCTTGGGCTTGGTCTTTGTCGCGACGCCGGTGTCTGTGCCGGAACCGTTCCGGTCGTCTGACTCGCGATCAGTCATCGTTTCAGCTCGCACACTCCCGAGGTTTCGCGCTGCACCATGATATTGCAGGTGCGCCCGCCATAACAAGACCGCGCGCGAAAAGGGGCGGCCGCACGGCGACCGCCCCTTTCCTGTCTGCAAGCAACCCGGAGGGTTACTTGGCGGCCGAAACCGCCTTGAACTTGTCGGCCGCAACCGCGAAGCGGCTGGAGATCGGCTCGAACACGTCGTTCGAAAGCTTCACGAACGCCTCGGTCATCTTGCTGCTGTCGGCGATGAACTTGTCGAACTGGCTGCGCGCGAAATCGCTCTGCAGCTGGAGCAGCTCGTTGGCGCTCTTCGCCGAGGAGAAGGACTTGAAGGCCGAGGTGGCGGCTTCGCCGTTCTTCTTGGCGAGGTCGATGGCCGACTGCGTCAGCGTCTCGAAGCCCTTGGCGGCGATCTTGCCGGATTCGACGAACGCCTCGACGTTCTCGCGTGCGAAGCTGTTCAGCTCCTCGGCGGCCTTGGTGCTCTTCTCGAGCGCTTCGCGGGTCTTCGTCTGGAACTGCTCGACGGCGGCCTTGCCCTGCTCGAGCGCGGTTTCGGTCTGCTTCTTCACGGTGTCGTTGATCGTCATGATAACTGCCTTCTGCTTCGGGGGGACGCTGGCCTTCGCGGATACGGCTGCGGCGGCCACTGTTTTCGGTTTGGGTGCGGCTTTCGGCGCCGGCGCTTTCGCGGCCTTGGCCTCGACCTTGACGGCGGCGGGTTTCACCGGCTTTGCCGGCTTTGCCGCGGCCTTGGGGGACGACTTCGCCTTTGCAGCAGGAACGGGGGCGTCGGCCTTCGGCGTCGGCTTTGCCTCGACCGTGGGCTTGACCTCGGCCTTGGCGACCGGTGCGGGCTCTGCCTTCGGAGCGGCGGCAGGCTTCGCCGGCGCCGCGGTGACGGGTTCCACTTTCACTTCCACCTTTGCTGCTTCAGCCATCGTGACCTCCAGAGGCACACCTTATGCTGCACTGCAACATAGGGAAGACGGCCCGACTCGTCAAGGCTTTTTGTGCACTGCAACATAAGTGAAATGTGAGGCCGGCTCAGTGTCCGGTCAAAGTCGCGAGGCCGGAGGCGGAAAGCTGCGCGTTGATCGCCGCGACGAGCCGGTCGAGCGCGTCCTGCGAGACGGCCTCGGCCCGCGCGACGAGCACGTCCTGCGTGTTGGAGGCGCGCAGCAGCCACCAGCCGTCGGGCGTGTTGACGCGCGCGCCGTCGGTGCGGTTCACGTCCGCGCCGCTCGCCTCCAGCCGCGCCAGCACCTCGTCGATCACCGCGAACTTGCGGCTCTCGGGGCAGGGGAAGCGCAGCTCCGGCGTGTTCACCATCGCCGGCATCGCGCCGCGCAATTCCGTCAGCGACCGGCCGCTCCGGTCCACCGCGCCGATCAGCCGCACCGCGGCATAGATCGCGTCGTCGAAGCCGTAGTAGCGGTGCGCGAAGAAGATGTGCCCGCTCATCTCGCCCGCGAGCGGCGCGCCGGTTTCCTTCATCTTCGCCTTGATGAGCGAATGGCCGGTCTTCCACATCAGCGGCTTGCCGCCGAGGTCGGCGATGCGGTCGTAGAGCGCCTGGCTCGCCTTCACGTCGGCGATGATGGTCGCGCCCGGCACGTCGCGCAGCACGTCCTCGGCCAGGATCATCAGGAGCTGGTCGCCCCAGATGATGCGGCCGGTGCTGTCGATGGCGCCGATGCGGTCGCCGTCGCCGTCGAAGGCGAGGCCGAAGTCGAGGCCCTGTTCGGCGACGACGCGGCGCAGGTCGACGAGGTTCTTCTCCTCGGTCGGGTCCGGGTGGTGGTTCGGGAAGTCGCCGTCCACGTCGGTGAACAGCAGGTGGTGCTCGCCCGGCATCCTGGCGGTCAGCCGCTCGATGATCGGTCCCGCGGCGCCGTTCCCGGTGTCCCACGCGATGCGGAAGCCGCGCGCGGGCACGTCCTCCAGCAGCCGCTGCACATAGTCTTCCGAGACGTCCACCGTCCGGTTCGAGCCCGTGCCCGTCTCCCAGTCGCCCGCCGACGCCATCGTGCCGATCCCGGCGATGTCGGCGCCGTAGAACGGCCCGTGGCCCAGCATCATCTTGAAGCCGTTGTAGTTCGGCGGGTTGTGGCTGCCGGTGATCATCACGCCGCCGTCCGCCTCGAGGTGGTGCACGGCGAAGTAGAGCATCGGCGTCGGCCCGAGCCCGATCCGCAGCGCCTCGCAGCCCGTGTCCTCGAGGCCCCGCACCAGCGCCGCTTCCAGCGACGGCGAGGAATGGCGGCCGTCATAGCCGACCGCGACCTTGGTCCCGCCCGCCCGGCGCACGCGCGTGCCGAAGCCGCGGCCGATGGCGTAGGCGTCGTCCTCGCCCAGCGTTTCGCCGATGATGCCGCGGATGTCGTATTCCCGAAGCGAGGTCGGGTGGAAGTCGTGCCGGTCCAAGATGCTGCCCTTGCTGTGAGAATCGCGAAACTATCGCCTCAACGCCCCGTAGTGCGAAGATGTTTCAGGAGCGTATCCCGCGCCGCGTTGATGCGTGCCGAGGCGTCGGCGCTGCCGCCCCTGTCCGGATGGGCTTCGGCGATCATCCGCCGCCACGCCGCGTTGATCTCGACGGCGTTCGCTTCCGGCGCGAGGCCGAGCAGCCGCCCGGCTTCCTCCGCCGTCATACCCGTGGCGGTGCGGGGGCGGCGGTCCAGCACCAGCCACGCGGCCACGCCCGCGACGGTCAGCGCGCCGAGCCATTGTCCGGTCAGCATCAGGCGCAGCGCCACGCCTCCCGCGGCAACGATGCCGATCCAGCGCAGCCGCGCCGGGGTCAGCGCGCCCGTGTACCACAGTGCGGCAAGGGCTCCCGCCGCGAGGGCAAGGACGATGCCCATCAACTGGCGAGGCTCTGCGCTTCCTCGGTCTCGGGTATGGAGAGGCTGCTGACGAGTTCGCGCAGCTCGTTGCGCGCGGCGATGTGGCTCATGTTGACGTCGTCGATGACGCCGATGTCGAGCAGCGTCAGCCCGCGCGGGAAGAGCTCGCGGTAGATGACGCGCTCGGAAAGGCCGGGCGCGATGCGGAAGCCGATGCGCTTGGAAAGCTCGTCGAGCGCGCCGCCGACGCGGATCATGTTCTTCGCGGCGAGCGAGGACATGCGGTTCCGCACCACCACCCAGTCCACCGATCCGCCGTCCGTCTTGGCGCGGGCCTTGCGCGCGTCCCAGATCAGCTCGGCGTAGAAGCTCGGGCGCTTCACCTTGAACGTGTCGGGGTCGACCTGCCCGATGAGGTCGAAATCGACGAAGCTGTCGTTCATCGGCGTGATCAGCGTGTCGGCGCGGCCGAGCGCGACGCGCGACAGGGAGCTGTCGCGGCCCGGCGTGTCGACCACGATCACGTCCACCACCGGCGACCACGCGTCGAGCGTGGTGCGCAGCAGCGTCTCGCCGTGGCTGTCGTTGTCGTCGATCACCTGAAGCCGCGGCGTCTTGAGGCCGAGGCCGTGCCCGTCCGAGAAGCTCTGGCGGTTCTCCATGTAGCGCGTGAAGGTGCGCTGCCGCAGATCGAGGTCGATGGCGGCGACCTTGCGGCCGCTGTGCATCAGCGCGACGGCGATGTGGACCGCGGTCGTGGACTTGCCGGTCCCGCCTTTTTCATTGCCAAGAACGATGACATGGGCTTTGGCCATAAACGAACGCGCCCCCGATGGCTGGATTCCGCTTGATGGCGGACTGTTTCATTCACGGGCGCCGGGGAGTCAATCGAGGAGAGGCAAGATTCCGGAGGCTTTCGAAACCGTGCGGACGGTCGCGGCGTTACGCGCGCGCGTGCGCGAGTGGCAGGCGGCGGGGCACAGCGTCGCGCTGGTGCCGACGATGGGCGCGCTCCATGCCGGGCATCTGGCGCTGGTGGCCGCAGGGCTCGCCCGTGCCGACAGGGTGATCGCCAGCATCTTCGTGAACCCGACGCAGTTCGGCCCGAACGAGGATTTCTCCCGCTATCCGCGCCGCGAGGCGGAGGACGCGGCGGCGCTTGCCGGGGCAGGGTGCCGCCTCTTGTTCGCGCCCGCCGTCGAGGAGATGTACCCGGCGGGCTTCGCCAGCAGCGTCCATGTCTCCGGCCTCACCGCCGAGCTGGACGGTGCGCACCGGCCCGGCCACTTCGACGGCGTCGCGACCGTGGTCGCGAAGCTGCTGAATCAGGCCGGGGCCGATTTCGCCATGTTCGGCGAGAAGGACTACCAGCAGCTCCTCACCGTCCGCCGCATGGCCGCCGACCTCGACATCGCCACCGAGATCGTCGGCGTGCCCACGGTGCGCGAGGCGGACGGCCTCGCCCTGTCGTCGCGCAACGCCTACCTCTCGGCGGAGGAGCGCGCCCGCGCCGCGCTGTTCCCGAAGACGCTGATGGCGGCGCGCGACGCGATCCGCGCCGGGTCGGCGATCGAAGCCGCGCTTGCCGAGGCGGACGCGGCGCTGCGCGCGGCGGGACTCGTGCCCGACTATGTCGCGCTTCGCGACGCGGAAACGCTGGCGCCCGCCGCGTCGCTCGAACGCCCGGCGCGTATCCTGTCGGCGGTCCGGGTCGGTTCGACGCGCCTTATCGACAATCTGGCCGTCGAAACCGTCTGAAAGCGCCCGCGTTAACTTTTCATTAGGAATTCTCAATAACTATTAACGCCGTTGCAGGGAGCCCGGCGGATACCCTCGATCGTGCAGGATTCCGGCCGTTTGCAGCGGAGCATTCTCGATGCAGGACTGGCTGACGGACGTCATGGAGCCGCCGGGGGGCGAACTTCCCGGCCGGGCGGTCGACGCCTCGGCCCGGCCCGCCGAGCTGCTCGCCCGCCCCGACATCGCGCTCTGCCTCACGGGCGGGGTCGCCGTGGTGATCGGGTCGGAGCCGGTCGGGCGCGTTTCCGGTCCGCGCCTTGCGCAGGCGCTTGCCCGCGCCGTCGAGGCCGGGGATCGCGAGGCCCGCGCCGCGCGCGACGAGGTGCGCCGCCTGCGCCGCGACCGGCGGATGCTCGCCGCCAACCTCAGCCACGAGCTGAAAACGCCGATCAACGCGATCACCGGCTACAGCGAGCTGGTCGCGCTCGGCCTGCAAAGCGGCCGCACGCACGCCGCCGCCAGCCAGAACGCCGTGATCTGGGAAGCCGCGCAGGGAATGCTCTCGACGCTCGATTCCATCCTCGACCTCGCCCGCATCGAGGCGGACGCCGCGCCGCTCGACGAAACCGAGGTCGACGTGCGGCAGCTCGCCGCGTCCGTGCTTCGTATGCTCGCGACGATGGCGGAGGCGCGCGGCGCGAGCGTCGCCATCGAGATGCCCGCGGACCTGCCGCGCCTCCACGCCGACGCGCGGATGCTCCGCCAGATCCTCGTCAACCTCGCGGGCAACGCGCTCAAGTACGGCGGCGAGAAGGTGAGGCTCACCATCGCCGCGCGCGTCGACCGCGCCGACCGTATGCTCATCGAGGTGCGCGACAACGGCCCCGGCATGTCGCCGCGCGCGATCGAGACGGCGATGAAGCCGTTCGCGCGCGGGAGCGACGACAAGGGGATGCTCGCCGGCAGCGGTCTCGGCCTGCCGCTCGTCAAGGCGCTCACCGAGCTCCACGAGGGGAGCTTCAAGCTGCTGTCGTCACCGGGCCGGGGGCCGGGCCAAGAGACGGGCCGGGGCACCCGCGCCGTCGTCACCATGCCGTCCGGCCGCGTCCGGCTTGACCGCAGCGGCCGGCAGGAGGCCTTCGCGTTCCGGCGGACCACTTCGCTGTTCGGTTGATTCCACGAGATTTTCGCCGTTTCCGGCGTTAACCATTTCTTGAACAAGCTGCGCCAAATCTCCTCCCGTTGAGGGGGATTTTCAAATGGCAAGTCATCCAGTCAGTGAAGTCCGGTTTCTCCACGCGCAGATGGCGGCGGCGATGGCCGGCCAGCCGGACGCGTTCTACGAACTCGGTGTCGCCTATGCGGTCGGCCGCAACGGCCTCGAGGTCGATCTCGTGGAAGCGCACAAGTGGTTCAACCTCGCCGCCATGTCCGGCGACGAGCGCGCGCAACTCGACCGCAGCGAGGTCGCGGCGTCGATGACGCCCGCCGAGGTCGCCGCGGCGCAGCGCGAGGCCCGCGCATTCCTGATGCAGACGCGCCACTAGCGCTGCGCCGAATCACGGAAAGCCCGCGGATTCAGGCGCTTCGGGCTTGCAAATAAAAGCGAAATGGCCGTTTGCTATGCCTGCTGTCGTGAACAGCAGGGGGACTTGCGCCTTGGCGACGCGGTTGTCTGGAAAAGTATCGGAAATCAAAGCATTTCCATCGCAGGCTTCCGAGTCGCGTGAAGACGAGATTCTGGCGCTGCGCGCCGAGCTGGCGCGCGAGACGGCGCTCCGCAAGCGCTACGAGACCCAGCTCAGGCAATTTTCGGCGTCCCTGCCCGTCGTCATCTGGATGTCGGATGCGGACCGCCGCATCAGCTTCGTCAGCGACAGCTGGTACGCGATCACCGGCACCCGGCCCGATCAGCTCGAGAACTGGACGCTCACCATGCACGAGGAGGATCGCCTCTCCGTGCCGGGCGAGATTCTCCGCGCCTCGGAACGTCAGGAACGGTTCGCGGTCGAATATCGCATCCTGAAGTCGGACGGGTCGAGCGCGTGGGTGCTCAACATCGGCGCTCCCAAGTTCGATGAGCTCGGCCGCTGCGACGGCTATGTCGGCGCCGTCATCGACGTCAGCGAGCGCCGCGCCGCGACCGAGGCGCTGCAAGGGCTGGAAACCCGCCTTTCGCTTGCGCTCGACGGCACGCGTGTCGGTGTGTGGGACTGGGACATCGCGTCGGGCGAGGTCTGGCTCAGCGGCAGCGCGCTCGCGATTCAGGGCTATGCGAGCGGCGAGGTGCAGGGCCATGCCGCCGGCATCGCGGAGTATGTGCACCCGGACGACCTCGCTGAGCTTTACCGCGCGATGATCGCCTGCCTGAAGGGCGAGCAGCCGATGGTGAACCTCGAGCATCGCCTGCGCCGCCGCGACGGCGGCTGGGTCTGGGTTTCCGAGCGCGGCCGCGTCGTGGAGCGCGATGCCAACGGCCGCGCGCTGCGCATGATCGGCACGCGCACCGACATGACCGAGCAGCGCGAGCGCGACGACCGCCTGCGCTGGCTCGCCGCGCACGACGTGCTGACCGAGCTTCCGAACCGCGGCCGCTTTCAGGAGCTGCTGCTCGCCGCGATGCGGGAGACGGACGCGGGCGGCGGCCGCATGGCGCTGATGCTCGTCGATCTCGATCACTTCAAGGCCGTCAACGACGGTTTCGGCCACGATGCGGGCGACGCGCTGCTGCGCCGCGCGGCCCGGCGCCTGCGCGAGGCGTTCGCCGGCGCCTCGGTCGCGCGCCTCGGCGGCGACGAGTTCGCGATCATCGTTCCCGATGCCGCGCGGCACGGCGAGGAGGTGATGGCGCTCGCGGCGCAGGCGATTCCTGCGGGGACGACGGGCGGCGACGATCCGAGCGAAAGCACGGCAAGCGTCGGCGTCGCGCTCTATCCCGATCATGCCGGCAGCGCCGCCGATCTCGTCAAGGCCGCCGACGTCGCGCTCTACGCGGCGAAGCAGGCGGGCCGCGCCTGCGCCCGGCTCTATGATGAACCCCGCCGGTAGGGGGTGAACGCCTCCATCGCGCCGATGTCGGCGGCGATCGCCGGGCGCTCGCGGGCGAGGTAGTCCTCGATCGCGCGCCTGAGGCCCGGATGCCGGATGTAATGCGCCGAGGTCGTCACCACGGGCACATAGCCGCGCGCGAGCTTGTGCGGCCCCTGCGCGCCCGCCTCGACGCGGGCGAGGCCATGCGCGATCGCATGGTCGATGGCCCGGTAGTAGCACAGCTCGAAATGCAGGAAGGGCAGGTCGCGCACCGCGCCCCAGTACCGCCCGTAGAGGCAGTCCCCGCCGATGAAGTTGAGCGCGCCCGCGACGGGCGTGTCGCCGTCCATCGCCAGCACCAGCAGCACGCGCTCCGCCATGCGCGCGCCGATCAGGCTGAAGAAGGCGCGCGTCAGGTAGGGGCGGCCCCACTTGCGGCTGCCGGTGTCCTGGTAGAAGGCCCAGAACGCGTCCCAGTGCGCCTCGCTTATGTCCGCGCCGGAGAGCGCCACGATGCGGAGGCCCGCCTCCGCCGCCTCCCGCCGCTCGCGGCGGATGGTCTTGCGCTTGCGCGAGGCGAGGCTGCCGAGGAAATCCTCGAAGCTGCCGTATCCGGCGTTGTGCCAGTGGAACTGCTCGGTGTGGCGAATGAGCCAGCCTGCCGCCGCGAACAGCGGCACCTGCTCCGGCGCGATGAACGTGGCGTGCGCGGACGAGATCTGCTGCCGCTCGCAGAACTGCTCGATCCCCGCGATCAGCGCGGGGGCATGGTTCACGTCCTTCAGCAGCAGGCGCGGGCCGGTCGCGGGCGTGAACGGCACCGCCATCTGGTACTTGGGGTAATAGCGCCCGCCCGCGCGCTCGAACGCGTCCGCCCAGCCGTGGTCGAACACGTACTCGCCCTGCGAGTGCGACTTCGCATAGGCGGGCGCGATGCCGAGGATGCCGCCGTCCGCGTCCTCCAGCACGGCGTGCGCCGCCTGCCACCCCGCCGCGGCGACCGCGCTTCCCGATTCCTCGAGCGCGCCGATGAAGGCGTGCAGCGTGAACGGGTTGTCGTCCCCGGCGCAGGCGTTCCACGCCTCCGCGGGGATGTCGGCGGCCGAGGTGACGATGCGGAAGGTTGTGGGTTGTCCCGTCATATCAGGCGGTGCGTCCCTCGACTTCGCTCGGGATGAAAGACTTTTTCACTCTACGATTATCATCCCGAGCGAAGTCGAGGGACGCACCCCGCATCATGCGTGTTCCGGCAGGTCCTCGAAGATGATCTGGTCGGCGTTCGCTGCGGCGCGCGCGCGCTCCTCGTCGTCCCGCACGGTCCATGTCAGCACGGGGCGGCCCTTGCGGCGCTGACGCGCGGCGAAGCCGAAGGGCAACGCCCTGATGTCGCAGGCGATGAAGTGCGGCCGCGCGGCGCGGACGGCGAGGTTGCGCGAAAGCCAGCCGCGCGGCCCCGCGTTGCCGCGCCCCTCCCTGGTGACGACGAGGCCGCGCACGGTCTGCGGGCTGTGCTCGCGGAACCAGTGCACGATGCGCGGATCGAACGACATCACCGCCGTCCAGCCGTTCGCGCCTTCCAGCGCCCGGCGCACCGCCCGGCAAAGGCTGCCGTGCCCGCGCCGCCCCGGCGACTTCACCTCCACCAGCGTCGGCGTGCGGCCGCCGATCTCGCTCAGCACCTCGCGGAGCGTGCGGATCGGCTCGTCGGTCCCGGCAAGGCGGAACGCGCCGAGTTCGCCCACCGTCAGGTCGGCGATGCGCCCGCCCGCGTTGACGAGGCGCGGCAGCTCGGCGTCGTGGAACACCACCGCGTCCTTGTCCGCAGTCAGCCGGACGTCGAGCTCGATGCCGTGGCCCGCCGCGATGGCGCGCTCGAACGCCGCCCTGCTGTTCTCGGGCACGCCCTTCGCGCCGTGGAGCCCCCTGTGCGCGAAGGGCTGGCGCGTGATGAAGTCGAGATCGCGGGGCGATGTTCGCAAGCGGCGGTTTCCGTATCAGGCCTTCACAGCAATCACGGCATCGACCTCGACGGCGACACCGAGCGGCAGGGCAGGAACGCCGACCGCGCTGCGCGCGTGCCGCCCCGCGTCTCCCAGGACCTCGACCATAAGGTCGCTGCATCCGTTGGCAACCTTCGGCTGGTCATAGAAATTCGCCGTGCTCGAAACGAACGCGCCGAGCTTCAGCACGCGCTCGATGCGGTCGAGGCTGCCGAGCGCGGCCTCGGCCTGCGCGAGGATGCCGATGCCGCAGAGCCGCGCCGCCGCCTGTCCGGCCGGAACGTCCATGTCCTCGCCGAGGCGGCCGAGCACCAGCGTCCCGTCTGCGCGGAACGGGATCTGGCCGGAAATGTAGAGCGTGTTCCCGTGCAGCACCGTCGGCACATAGTTGGCGGCGGGCGCGGCAGCCTTCGGCAGCGTGATTCCCAGCTCGGCGAGGCGCGCTTCGATACTCATGAGTGGAGATTCCCCTTCGTTGCGTTTCGGGTCGGTTCGTCAGGGCGCCGCCTGCCGGATCAGGTACGGTAACGCCTGCGACCATGTGTCGATCCGCGCGTGCGCGTCGTCTGCGGCCCGTATCAGGGGCCTCAGCTCCGGATCGGCGACCATGTGCAGCCGGTGCACGTGCGGCGCGTCCCGCTTTACCGAACTGTGGTGCGGCGGCAAGTCGTCGATGAACACGGCGGCGTCGCGGCCGTGCTCGCGCATCAGCGTGGTGACGGCGGGGCCTTTCGGCCCGTCGTTCACGTAGACCGGGAACGGCATCCCCAGCGCCGCGATCTGCGCGCGGCGACGGTCGCGGTAGACGTCGCGGATGTTGGTGAGGATGACGATCTCGTAGTGGCCGGAAAGCGTGGCCAATGCCTCGACCGCGCCCTCGACGACGGGCTGGCCCTCCATCGCGCTTGCGAAGAAGCCGTCGACGAGGGTGCGGATGTCCCCCCGTTCGACGAGGCTGCCGTCCGCCTTGCGGCGGATGTTGCCGGACAGCGCGAAGCTCTCGAAGTTGAGTTCGAGCGCGTGCGCCTCGTCGAGGTAGGTCCGGAACGGTCCCGCGAAGTGCAGCAGCACCTCGTCGCAGTCGCAGATGAGCAGGGGCTTCGTCATCGCGCCAGCGCCTCGCGCGCGGCGGCGAGGCGCGGCGGCGCGGTGCCGATCGCCTCGGCGCAGGCGATGAGGTCGGCCTCGTGCGCGGCGAGGAAGTCGAGCGTCGCGCCCAGCACCTCGGGGCTGCCCGCCCGCTGCCGCAGCGTTTCCGCGTCGAGGCCGGTCAGCGCCAGCAGGCGCGGCCCGAGCCGTTCGTCGCCCGCGATCCACGCCAGGGCGTGCAGCGCCATCACTTCGGCCTCCTCGCGCGTCGGGACTGTTTGGTAAGAGGTCATTAACTCTGGACAATTAGGATTGTATCAACCATTCGCCAAGGCGATTGTTCGGCAGGCCGGTTCGCGGGGCTATTATGCGCGGCAGGGCTTGCGAAGAGGGGACCATGCAGAAAACCGTCCTCGTCGTCGAGGATAACGACCTCAACATGAAGCTGTTCTGCGACCTTCTGGAAGCGCACGGCTATCGCACGATGAAGACGCGCGACGGGCGCAGCGTGCCCGATCTGGTGCGTGCCGACCGCCCCGACCTCATCCTCATGGACATACAGTTGCCCGAGGTCTCGGGACTCGAAGTGACCGGCTGGCTGAAAAGCGACGAGGAACTGAGCGGCATTCCGGTCGTCGCCGTCACCGCCTTCGCGATGAAGGGGGACGAGGAGCGCATCAAGGCCGGCGGCTGCGAGGCGTATATCGCCAAGCCGATCTCGGTGATGCGCTTTATCGAAACCGTCCGCCAATACGCCTGACGCGGCGCCGGGCGGCCGGGCTTACTTGATCTTGGCTTCCTTGAACTCGACGTGCTTGCGCGCGACGGGATCGTACTTGCGGAAGGAGAGCTTCTCGGTCTGCGTGCGCGGGTTCTTCTTCGTCACGTAGAAGAAGCCGGTGTCGGCCGAGCTGACGAGCTTGATCTTGACGGTCGTTGGTTTGGCCATGGCGCGGCAGTCCTTGCGCTTGATCTTTTGCGGTTCAAAAAAGAACGCGGCGTCTTTGCGCCGCGCTTACGGGCGGGGCTAATGCCGAAAACGGGCTCCCAAGTCAAGCGCGAGTCAAGCGCGGGCGTGTTTAACCGCCTCCTAACGACTTTGCGCGATTCTCCCCCGCATGATCGACGAAGACTTCGAATCGCTGCATCAGGAGCTGTCCGACAAGCTGGAGGACATCCAGCTCCTGCTGCTCGCGGGCAGCTACGGCGAAGTGCGGCGGCAGCTGCATTCGCTGAAGGGCCTCGCCAAGGCCTTCGGCTTCAACGATTTCGCGGCCGAGGTCCACGCTGCCGAGGAAACCCCGGCGAACGTCACCACGCTCCAGCCGCGCCTCGACCGCATGTTCCGCCTGCTCGACGCGGCCTGAACGGCGAGGGACGCACCTACCGTTTCCGTCGCACCTTGCCCGCGCCCTTCGGCAGCGGCGGCCGCCCCTTGCGCTGCGGCGCGGGTCTGCGCCCTCCGCGCGGCATCGGCCCATCAGGAAACTCGAAGCGCAACGCGCCGCTGATCGGGTTCGCGTCGGCGAGCCTGAGGTCCAGCCGCTGCCCGACATGGTAGGTGACGCCCGTCGTCAGCCCCTCGATGGTCTTGGTGCCCTCGTCGAAGTGGAAACGCTCGGCGCCCAGCATCGACATGGGGATCAGCCCGTCGCCGCCCACGCCCTCGACGCTCGCGAACAGCCCGAAGCGCGTCACGCCGCTGATCCGCGTGCGCACGATCTGCCCCACCTGCGCCGCCAGATACGCCGCCACGTAGCGGTCGATGGTGTCGCGCTCCGCCTCCATCGCGCGCCGCTCGGTCATCGAGATATGCTCGGCGGTGCGGGGGAGGGCGCGCATCTCCTCGTCGGTGAGGCCGCCGTCGCCGAGCCTGTACGCGCGCACCAGCGCCCGGTGGACGAGCGTGTCCGAATAGCGCCGGATCGGCGAGGTGAAGTGCGCGTAGCTGCCGAGCGCGAGGCCGAAGTGGCCGAGGTTGTCGGTGCCGTAGAAGGCCTGCGCCTGGCTGCGCAGCACCTGCTCGGAAACCTGCTCCAGCAGCGCCGGGTCGTCGATCCGCGCCAGCAGGCGGTTGAAGGTCGTCGGCGTCACCACCTGCCCCAGTGACAGGCTGAGCCCGAGCGCCTTCACATAGTCGCCGAGCGCCACCAGCTTCTCGCGGCTCGGCCGTTCGTGGACGCGGTACACGACCGGCGAGGTCTTCGCCTCCAGCGCCTTCGCCGCCGCGACGTTCGCCGCGATCATGAAATCCTCGATGAGCTGGTGCGCCGGGAGCGGCTCGCGCACGCGGATTTCGGCGATGCGGCCTTTCTCGTCGAGGACGACGCGCCGCTCCGGCATGTTGAGCGCCAGCGGGTCGCGCTTGTCGCGCGCGGCTTTGAGCGCCTGCCACGCCGCCCACAGCGGCCGCAGCACGCTTTCGGTCAGGTCGTGCTCGATCTTGCCGTCGATCGCGTCCTGCACCGTCTCGTAGGCGAGATTGGCGACGCCGTGCATCACCGCGCGGCTGAAACGCCAGTCGCGCACCGCGCCGTCCGCCGCGATGGTCAGGTGGCAGGCGAGCACGGCCTTGTCCGCGTTCGCGTTCAGCGAGCAGGCGTCCGTCGAGAGCGCCTCGGGCAGCATCGGTACCACCCGGTCCGGGAAGTAGACGCTGTTGCCCCGCTCGCGCGCCTCGCGGTCGACGGCGGTGCCGGGGCGCACGTAGAAGCTGACGTCGGCGATGGCGACGATGGCCTTGAAGCCGCCGGGATTGCCGGGGTCGTCGTCCGCCGCCGCCCACACGGCGTCGTCGTGGTCGCGCGCGTCGGCGGGGTCGATGGTGAGGAGCGGCAGGTCGCGCAGGTCCTCGCGCGGCCCGAGCGGCAGCTTCGCCGCTTTCTCCGCTTCGGTGAGCGCCTCGCCCGAGAACGTGTGCGGGATGCCCTTTTCGTGGATGGCGATCAGAGAGAAGCTGCGCGGCGCCATCGGGTCGCCAAGCCGCTGCACGACGCGCCCCGTCGCCCGCGCCCCGCGCCCCGATTGCTCGGCGAGCACGAGGTCGCCCGCGTCCGCCTCGCCGATGTCGGTGATCTTGAGGTCGAAGCGCAGGCGCTTGTCGGTTGGCACGAGGAACCAGCCCGAGGCATCGCGCCGCAGCACGCCGAGCAGCGCGTCTTCGGACGACGCGCCGATCTTCTTCATCACGTGCGCGAGGTGTCCGCGCCCGGTCTCCTCGATGCGCGCGAGGATGCGGTCGCCCACGGCCAGCGCCGCGCGCTTGCGTCCTTCGACAACGCGCACCTTCGGCGCGGGCGTCTCGTGCGTCCAGCCTTCCGGCACCGCGACCGCGCGTCCGCCCTCGACGCCGACGATCTTCAGCACCGTCACCTTCGGCAGCCCGCCGCCCTTGTGAAAGGCCCGCCCCGCACCCGTTTCGAGCAGGCCTTCGTTCGCCATGTCCTTGAGCAGCGCCTTCAGCAGGATCTTGTCCTGCGCGGTCAGTCCGAACGCCTTGGCGATCTCGCGCTTGCCGACAGGCGAGGCCGAGTCTTCAACGAAAGCCAGAATCTGTTCGCGGGTGGGGAGGCCGGGGGAGGGACGTTTCGCCATTTCCCCTCATGTCGGGCCTCGCGCCTCCGGCGGCAAGCCCTTACCGCGTCGAAAGCTTCATCAGCACGAGCCCGCCGACGATCAGCGCGGCGGCCAGCACCCGCATCGGGCTGACGCTTTCGCCGAGCACCGCGACGCCCGCAAGGAACGCGCCCACGGCCCCGATCCCCGTCCACACCGTATAGGCGGTGCCGAGCGGCAGCGACTTCATGGAGATGGACAGCAGGGCGAAGCTCGCGATCATCGCGACGATGGTGACGATGCTGGGCGTCAGGCGCGTGAACCCGTCCGACTGCTTCATCGCGAAGGCCCAGACCACCTCCAGCAGCCCCGCGATTCCGAGATACACCCAAGCCATGACGGCTCTCCTCTCCAAAAGAGCCGGGCCGTCCCGGACCTGAAACCCGTGAAGGGGGAGGACGTGGCCTCGCGGCGCCTATGTGGCGGGCGGGAGGGGGAGGGTCAAGCTTATTGGAATTACCGGATTTTGGTATATATTGGTACTATTGGAGGCGTCATGGCACGAAACACGTCAATCTCGCTCGGCGATCATTTCAGCGGCTTCATCGAGACGCAGGTCAGCAGCGGTCGCTATGGCTCGGCAAGCGACGTGGTGCGCGCAGGATTGCGCCTTCTCGAAGAGCGCGAGGCAAGAGTACGCGCGCTGCAGGCTGCGCTTGCCGAGGGCGAGGCATCGGGCGAGCCGCGCCCGTTCGACAACACCGCCTTCCTGAACCGGATGCGCGCCCGGCATGGCGGGTAGGCGCGGCGGTTTTCGCCTGACGCCGCGCGCCGAAGCCGATCTCGAAGACATTTTCACCTACACGGCGGAGCGCTGGTCGCTCATGCAGGCGGAGGACCATCACGCCGGTTTCGCTGCTGCGTTCGAAAAGCTCGGCAGCGGCGAGCGATCAGGCCGCGCCGCCGGTGTTCCCGGCGCATATCTCAAGTACGCGGTCGGCTCGCATCTCGTCTTTTATCGCGAGCCGGAGAGCGAAATCATCGTGGTTCGCGTCCTGCATCAGCGGATGGATGTGGGGCGGTATCTGGAATAGAAAGGCGTGCCCTCAGGTGCGTCCCTCGACTTCGTTCGGGATGATGCACGTGTTTACCGGCTACAAAGGGATTTCATCCCGAGCGAAGTCGAGGGACGCACAGCCCGAATGTCCCCGCGTCCGCGCTACCGCAACCGCGCGATACTGAGCCCGTCCGCCTTCGCGCGGTCCTTCACCGATTCTTCGCTGCGGGTCAGCGCCTTCGCGATGGCCTTCAGCGGCATACCCTTCTTGGCCAGCGTATGCAGCTTGTCGATCTCGGCGGCCGTCCAGGGCTGCCGGTGCCGTTCGAAGCGCTCGCTCATCGCCGCTACTTCGCCGCCTTCTTCTTCGCCGGGGCTTTCTTCGCGGGCGCCCTCCGCCCGCCCTTGCCCTTCGCCGGGCCCTTGGCGGCCTTCTCGGCGATCAGCGCGGCGGCGGCTTCCAGCGTCAGCGCCTGCGGGTCGGTGCCCTTGGGCAGCGTCGCATTCGTGGTGCCGTCGGTCACGTAGGGGCCGTAGCGCCCGTCCATCACCCGGATCGCCGCGCCCGATGTCGGGTGCGCGCCGAGGTCCTTGAGCGCGGCCGGGGCCTTGCGCTCGAAGCCCTTCTTCTGCTCGGCGAGCTTCACGACGGCGGCGTTCATGCCGATCTCGAAGACCTCGGCCGTGGAGGACAGCCGCGCGTACTTGCCGTCATGCGCGAGGTACGGGCCGTAGCGCCCGATCGAGGCGGTGATCGGCAGGCCCGTCTCCGGGTGCGTGCCCACCTCGCGCGGCAGCGCGAGCAGCTTCACCGCCATGTCGAGTTCGATGGTCGCGGCGTCGACGTCCTTGGGGATCGAGGCGCGCGGTGGCTTCTCGCCGTCGCCGCGCTGGATGAACAGGCCGAAGCGGCCGGAGCGGATCGTGATCGGCTCGCCCGCGTCCTCGCCCAGCAGGCGCGGCTGGTCGCCGCCTTCGCCCGTGCCGTTGCCGTTCCCGTTCTCGCTCGCGAAAGGCCGCGTGTAGCGGCACTCGGGGTAGTTGGAGCAGCCGACGAACGCGCCGAACTTGCCGGTCTTGAGGCTCAGCCGCCCGTTGCCGCAGACGGGGCACTGGCGCGGGTCCTTGCCGTCGCCCGTGTCGGGGAACAGCAGCGGCTCGAGGAACGCGTCGAGCGCCGTCGTCACCTCGGAGGGTTTGAGGTCGAGGATCTCGGCGGTCTTCGGCTGGAAGTCCTTCCAGAAGTCGCGCAGCACCGCCGTCCAGTCGATGCTTCCCGCCGAAATCTCGTCGAGCTGGTCTTCCAGCAGCGCCGTGAAGTCGTAGCTGACGTAGCGCTCGAAGAAGCGTTCGAGGAAGGCGGTGACGAGCCGTCCCTTCTCCTCCGGGTGGAAGCGCTTCTGCTCGACGCGCACATAGGCGCGGTCCTTCAGCACCTGAAGGATCGAGGCGTAGGTGGAGGGCCGTCCGATGCCGAGCTCCTCCAGCTTCTTGACGAGGCTGGCTTCCGAGTAGCGCGGGGGCGGCTCGGTGAAGTGCTGGTCGGCGTGCGCGCCGGTGATCGCCGGCGTGTCGCCCTTCTCGATCTTCGGCAGCTTTTTGCCGTCCTCGCCCTCGTCCTCGTCGGGATCGTCGGCGGTTTCCTGATAGAGCGCGAGGAAGCCGGGGAACACCGTCACCTGCCCGGTGGCGCGGAGGTCGGCGCGGCCGTTCCGGTCCTTGAGGTCGACGGTCGTGCGTTCGAGGTTTGCCGCCGCCATCTGGCTCGCCAGCGTCCGCTTCCAGATCAGTTCGTAAAGCCGCGCCTCGTCGCCCGAAAGCCCGGCTCTCGCGGGCCGTCGCCGCATGTCCACGGGGCGGATCGCCTCGTGCGCCTCCTGCGCGTTCTTCGCCTTCGTGGTGTAGAAACGCGGCTTCTCGGGCAGGTGCCGGCCCGTGAAGTCCTCGGCGATCACGTCGCGCGCCGCGGCAATGGCTTCCGGCGCCATGTCGACGCCGTCGGTCCGCATATAGGTGATGAGGCCGCTTTCGTAGAGCGTCTGCGCGGTCCGCATCGTCTGCGTCGCGGAAAGCCCCAGCTTGCGCGCGGCTTCCTGTTGCAGCGTCGAGGTGGTGAACGGCGGTGCCGGGTTCCGCGACACCGGCTTCTTCTCCACCGACGCGACCACGTAGTCGCCCGCCGCGACGTCCGCGCGCGCCTCGTTCGCCAGCGCCGCGTTGCCGAGGGAGAACTTGTCGAGCTTCTTGCCCTGCCAGTGCGTCAGCCGCGCCGTGAACGCCTGTCCGGTCGCGGTCTGGAACTGGCCGTCCACCGTCCAGTATTCGCGCGTCCGGAACGCCTCGATCTCGCGCTCGCGCTCCACGACGAGCCTCAGCGCCACCGATTGCACGCGCCCCGCCGACTTCGCGCCCGGCAGCTTGCGCCACAGCACGGGGGAAAGCGTGAAGCCGACGAGATAGTCGAGCGCCCGCCGCGCCCGGTAGGCGTCGATCAGCGGCGCGTCCAGCTCGCGGGGGCTCGCCATCGCCTGCGTCACCGCGGTCTTGGTGATCTGGTTGAAGGTCACGCGCTGCACCTTCGGCGGCAGCGCCTTCTTCGCCTTCAGGTGCTCGTAGAGGTGCCAGCTGATCGCCTCGCCCTCGCGGTCGGGGTCGGTGGCGAGGATCAGCGTATCGGCGGTCTTCGCGCTGTCGGCGATTTCCTTCAGCTGCCGGGAGCGGTCGGCGGAGACCTCCCATTTCATGCGGAAGTCGTGGTCCGGCTCGACCGATCCATCCTTCGCCGGCAGGTCGCGGACGTGCCCGTAGGAGGCCAGGACCTTGTAGTCCGAACCCAGGTACTTGTTGATCGTCTTTGCCTTCGCCGGGGATTCGACGATCACGAGTTGCATACGAAACCCTCACCGACCTCAATGGGTCGGGGGCGTTACACTGCTTTGCCGGGACGCCGCAAGTCCGGGGGCGGAAGAAACTCGGCGACCGCCTCGGAAGGGCGGCACAGTTTCGCGCGGTTCCCGTCGATCACCACCGGCCGGTTGATGAGGATCGGGTTCTCGTGCATCGCGGTGATGATGTGCTCCTCGGGAACGCCGGGTTCGAGGAGGCCCAGCTCCTTCGCCAGCGGCTCCTTGGCGCGCAGCAGCTCGTGCGCCGCCATGCCGGATTTCCGCAGCACGTCCTCGATTTCCGCGCGGTTCGGCACGTCCTCCAGATACTCGCGGAGGTCGAAGGGGATGGCGTGCTCGTTCAGATAGTCGCGCACATTGCGGGCCGTGCCGCAGCGGGGATTGTACCAGACGATAACGCGCATCATGCCTCCGTTTTACTCAGATTTCGCCGGCCCACACGCCGGGCCTGCGATCATACCATAAAAGTTCGCGTTCGAGTTCATAGGCAAGCGCGATCAGGCGCGGTTCGCCGCCCGGCGGGCCCGCGAACTGGATGCCGATGGGAATGCCGTCCTTCGATTCGCCGATGGGCAGCGCGATGGACGGCACGCCCGCCACGTTCTCCACCCCCGTGAAGCCCGCATAGGCGATCAGCCGCTCGCGCTGCTCGGGCCACGGGATCGTCGGCGCGATGTAGCCGATGGGCGCGGCGGGCTGGCCGAGCACCGGCGTCATGTAGATGTCGATGTCCCTGAACTGCGCGCGGTAGGTCGCCATCGCCTCGTCGAGCGCCGCCATCGAAACCTGCATCTGATCGGGCGTGTAGCTGGCCGCCTGCGCCGCCATGCCGAGCGTCAGCGGCTCGAGCAGCGTCGACGGGTCGACGCCGGGCGCCATCTTCGCGATCTCGGCGGCCACCTGTCCCGCGCCCGATTCCCACAGCGCCATGAACGCCGGGATCACCACTTCGCCCTTGTAGGGGGCGGGGACGTCCTTCACCTTGTGGCCCAGCTTGCCGAGCAGGGCCGCCGCCTCGCCGAACACGCGCTGCACCTCCTCGTGCGGCAGGCCGCCCGACGGGTGGTTGAGCCGAAGCCCGACACGCAGCCGGTCCTTCGCGGCGCCGGTGACGAGCGGCGCTTCCGGGAAGGCCGCGCCGTCGCCGCGCGCCTGCGTCGCGTGGAACCACGCGGCCGTGTCGCGCACCGTCCGCGACACGCAGCCGTCGACGCCGAGGTTGCTGGCGATGTCGGGCGTCGTTTCGTCGCCGGCCATGCGCCGCCGCGAGGGCTTGAGGCCGACAAGGCCGCAGCAGCTTGCCGGGATCCGGATCGAGCCGCCGCCGTCGTTGGCGTGCGCGACTGCCACGACGCCCGCCGCCACCGCCGCCGCGCTACCGCCCGAGGAGCCGCCCGACGAACGGTCGAGGTTCCACGGGTTCCGCGTCGCGCCGGTCAGGATCGGCTCGGTCGTCGCCGTGGCGCCGAATTCCGGCAGGGTCGACCGCCCGATCGAGATGAAGCCCGCCGACTCGATCGCGGCCGGGTAGGCGTCGGTCTCGCTGGCGATATTCGTGGCGAGCGCCCGGCAGCCCTGCGTGTAGGGCAGGCCCTTCTGGTGCACGTTGTCCTTGATCAGCGTCGGCACGCCCGCCAGCGGCCCCGTCACGCCGTTCGCCGCCATTTCACGCGCCCGCTCGAAGTTCGGCAGCTTCACCGCGTTGATCTTGCCGTTCACCGATTCGAGCCGCCTGATCGCCGCCTCGACGAGCGCCGCGGGCTGCGCCTTGCCTTCGCTTATCGCCTTCGCCTGCGAAACCGCGTCCGTCCACTTGCTGGGCGCCGCCTTCGGCGCGGTCGTCTGACGGCACGCGGAGAGCGCGGCCAGCGCCGTGCCCGCTTCAAGAAAACGGCGCCGTGAAACGAAAGCCATGTGCTCCTCCCCCGAATCGGACCGCGCAACTGTTTCAGCCGTCAGCCACGGATGCAATCTGGCAGATTGAAGCGGCGACGATATGCGATTAATATCCAATCACAACGATTGATGATGATTGGAAAGTGCATGTCCACCCGCGTTCTCACCGCACACGTTCCTGTGGACCTTGCCGAAAAGGTCGATTCCGTTGCGGCGCGGCTCGAGCGTTCGCGCGGCTGGGTGGTCAAGCAGGCGCTCGCGGCATGGGTCGATCAGGAAGAGGAGCGGCATCGGCTGACTCTGGAAGCGCTTGCCGACGTCGATGCGGGGCGCCTTGTGGACCACCAGTCCATGCGCGACTGGGCGGAGAGCCTTGAAACGGTTTCGCCGTTGTCGCCGCCCGTTGCATGAAAATCCTCTGGACGAGCAAGGCTTCGGGAGACCTTGCGCGCCTGTTCGAATTTCTGAAGCCCGTTGCGCCGGATGCCGCGGCGCGGGTCATCCGCGGGCTCGTGAACGCGCCTGACCGCCTGCTCGCCTGGCCCCGCATCGGTGAAAGGCACGACGCCTACGCACCGCGCGAGGTGCGCCGGATCATCGTCGGCAACTACGAGATGCGTTACGAGGTGCGGGACACGGAGATCGTGGTCCTCCGCGTCTGGCACACGCGGGAAAACCGCAACCCGACGGGCGAGTAGGGCTCAGCCCGCCGCGCGCCGCTTTTCCAGCCAGCTTTCCAGCCACTTGATCGAATAGTCGCCGTTCTGGAACTCCGGGTCCTCGATCAGCGCTTGGTGCAGCGGGATCGTCGTCTTGGGGCCGGAGATGATGTATTCCTCCAGCGCGCGACGCAGCCGCATCAGGCAGTCGTTGCGGCCCGATCCGTAGACGATCAGCTTGGAGATCAGGCTGTCGTAGTTGGGCGGGATGCGGTAGCCGTCGTAGAGCGCGCTGTCGACGCGCACGTGGAGGCCGCCCGGCGCGTGGTAGTGCTCCACCTTGCCGGGGGCGGGGACGAACGTCGCCGGGTCCTCGGCGTTGATGCGGCACTCGATGGCGTGGCCGGAGAAGCGGATGTCCTCCTGTTTCACCGAAAGCGGCAGGCCCGCCGCGATGCGGATCTGCTCGCGCACGAGGTCGAGCCCGGTGATCATCTCGGTGACGGGATGCTCCACCTGAAGCCGCGTGTTCATCTCGATGAAGTAGAAGCGCCCGTCCTCGTACAGGAACTCGATCGTGCCCGCGCCCCGGTAGCCGAGGCCCGCGATGGCCTTGCGCACGATCTCGCCCATCTCCGCGCGCTCGGCGGCGTTGAGCGCGGGCGAGGGGGCCTCCTCCAGCACCTTCTGGTGGCGGCGTTGCAGCGAGCAGTCGCGCTCGCCGAGGTGGACGGCGCCCCCGTGCGTGTCGCCGAACACCTGGAACTCGATGTGGCGCGGGTTGCTGAGGTACTTCTCGATATAGACCGTGTCGTCGCCGAACGCCGCCTTGGCCTCGGCGCGCGCCTGCGCGATCAGCGTGCCGAGCTTCTCGGGGCTGTCCACGACCTTCATGCCGCGCCCGCCGCCGCCCGCCGCCGCCTTCACCAGCACCGGATAGCCGATCTCGAACGCCACCGTCTCGGCGTCCGAAAGGTCCGTCACCGGCCCGTCGCTGCCCGGCACCAGCGGCAGGCCGAGGCGTGCCGCCGTGCGCTTCGCCTCCACCTTGTCGCCCATCATGCGGATGTGCTCGGGGGAGGGGCCGATCCACGCGATCTTGTGCTCCTCGACGATCTCGGCGAAGCGCGCGTTCTCGGAAAGGAAGCCGTAGCCGGGGTGGATCGCGTCCGCGCCGGTGATCTCGGCGGCGGAGATGATCGCCGGGATGTTGAGGTACGATTCCGCCGCGCTCGGCGGCCCGATGCAGACGGCTTCGTCGGCGAGGCGCACGTGCATGGCGTCGGAATCGGCGGTGGAGTGCACCGCGACCGTCTTGATGCCCATTTCGTGGCAGGCGCGGTGGACGCGAAGCGCGATTTCGCCGCGGTTCGCGATGAGGATCTTGTCGAACATCCTATTCGATGACCACCAGCGGCTGATCGTATTCCACGGGCTGCTCGTTCGCCACGCAGATCTTCACGACCTTGCCGGATTTGGGCGCGACAATGGGATTCATCACCTTCATCGCCTCGACGATCAGCAGCGTGTCGCCCGCCGAAACGCTGCTGCCTTCCGTGACGAAGGGCGGGGCGCTCGGCTCGGAGGAGAGGTAGACGGTGCCGACCATCGGCGATTTCACCGTGCCGGGGTGGCTCTTGAGGTCGGTTTCGGCCGGCGCGGCGGGCGCCGGTGCAGCCGCGGCCGGTGCAGCGGCGGCAACCGGCGCCGCAGCGACAACGCCGCTCGCCTGCCGGGCGACGCGGATTCTGCGCCCGTCGTCCTCCACCTCGATTTCCGTGAGGCCGGTCTCGTCCAGCAATTCGGCAAGCTGGCGCACCAGCTGCGTGTCGACGTTCATGCCCGTCTTACCATTGGTCACGTTGCGTCCCCGTTATCGTTGCTATTGTGTAAGGTCTAGAGTTTTGCGGCGGCGTCCAGCGCCAGCGCGTATCCGTGGATGCCGAGGCCCGTGATCGAACCCTTCGCGACCGGCGCCACGTGGCTGACGTGCCGGAAGGGCTCGCGGGCGTGAGGGTTGGAAATATGGACTTCGATCACCGGAACCGCAATCGCCTTGATGGCGTCGCGGATCGCGATCGACGTGTGCGTGTAGGCCCCGGCGTTCAGGATCACCGCCTGCGCCTTGCGCGACGCCGCCTCGTGAAGCCAGTCGACGAGGTGCCCCTCGTGGTTGGACTGGCGCACGTCCACTTCGAGGCCGAGCGCCTTGGCGCGGTCCTCCAGCATCGCCGCCACGTCATCCAGCGTGTCGGCGCCGTAGATCTCCGGCTCGCGCGTGCCGAGCAGGTTGAGGTTCGGCCCGTTGAGGACCAGCACCAGCGGCCTTTTTGCCATTCGAAACCCCTTTGCCCCCCAATGCTCCCGAGCACTGGCCTAGGGCGAAAGCGGCCCTTATATGGACGCTCCGCGCGACAGGGAAGCCCGAGAAGAACAAGGAACCGATGACCATCAGCATCACCGTGAACGGCGAACCGCGCCGCATCGCCCCCGGCGCCAGCATCACCGCGCTTGTCGCCGAGCTGGACCTCGATCCGACGCGCGTGGCGGTCGAGCGGAACCTCGAGATCGTCCCGAAGTCGGCCTACGCCGAAGTCGCGCTGGCGGACGGCGACCAGCTGGAAATCGTGCATTTCGTCGGCGGCGGCAGCGAGGATGATGCTTGGGAGGTCGCCGGACGCCGTTTCACCTCGCGGCTGATCGTCGGTACCGGCAAGTACAAGGACTATGCCGTCAACGCCGCCGCCGTGGAGGCCTCGGGCGCCGAGATCGTCACCGTCGCCGTGCGCCGCGTCAACCTCACGGACCGCTCGCAGCCGCTCCTCACCGATTATGTCGACCCGAAGCGCTACACCTACCTCCCCAACACCGCGGGCTGCTTCACGGCGGAGGAGGCGATGCGGACGCTGCGGCTGGCGCGCGAGGCGGGCGGCTGGAACCTCGTGAAGCTGGAAGTGCTCGGCGAGGCGAAGACGCTCTACCCGGACATGGAGCAGACGCTCCGCGCCACGAAGGAGCTGGTGAACGACGGCTTCGACGTCATGGTCTACTGCGCGGACGACCCCATCGCCGCGAAGAAGCTGGAGGACGCGGGCGCCGCCGCGATCATGCCGCTCGGCGCGCCCATCGGCTCGGGCCTCGGCATCCAGAACCCGGTGATGATCCGGCTCATCGTCGAGCAGGCGAAGGTGCCCGTGCTCGTCGACGCGGGCGTCGGCGCGGCGTCGGACGCGGCGGTGGCGATGGAACTCGGCTGCGACGGCGTGCTCATGAACACCGCGATCGCCGAGGCGAAGGACCCGGTGACGATGGCGCGCGCCATGCGCCACGCGGTGGAGGCCGGGCGTCTCTCCTACCGCGCGGGCCGGATGCAGAAGCGTCTCTACGCCGATCCTTCGAGCCCGCTCGGCGGCCTCATCTGAGCTTTGCGACGAACGGCGGAACTGCCGCCGCGCCCCGCGCATTCTCCTCCGGCACGCTTCCCCCGGCGTGCAGCTTTGGAGGAGAATTTTCATGGGCGAACTCAAGGACCGCGCGAAAGGCCTCGCCAACGAGGCGGCGGGCAACATCAAGCAGGCCGTCGGCAAGGCCACGAAAAACCCGCGGCTCCAGACCGAAGGCATCGCGCAGGAACGCAAGGGTGAAGTCCAGAACGCGAAAGGCAAAGTGAAGGGCGCCCTCGGCGACCGCCTCTGACGCCTTTGCGCGTGAAGGAGGCGGCCGGGTCCATCGGGCCCGGCCGCTTTCCATCCTGTCATCAGGCAATACAGAGGCGGAGGAACCCATGACGGACACGCAGCCCGAACTCACCGGCGTCACGCCCCACCTCACGATTCGCAGCAACAAGGCCGCCGACGCCATTGATTTCTATGAACGCGCGTTCGACGCGAAGGAACTGTCCCGGCACCCCGCCGAAGACGGCGTGCGGCTGATGCACGCGCACCTCGCGCTGAACGGCGGCGCGCTGATGCTCCACGACGATTTCCCCGAAATGATGGGTGGCAAGGCGGCGGACGCGCCGACCGGCGTCGTCCTCCATATCGAGGTGCCGGACGCCGACGCGGCATGGGAGCGCGCGCTCGCGGCGGGTGCCACGGTACGCTTCCCGCTCGACAACCAGTTCTGGGGCCAGCGCTACGGACAGGTCGAGGACCCGTTCGGCCACATCTGGTCGATCGGCGGCCCGCTGAAGTCCTGAAATTCCAAACCGGTTTGCCCGCCCCCTCACCGTCATCCCGGCGCAGGCCGGGATCCATGCCCACGGTTCGTATGGATACCGGCCTTCGCCGGCATGACGGAAGGGTGTTGCCGGGCGTTCCGTTTCATCAAGGCGCGTCAGAGTCTCGCCATCGTCAGCCAGTCCTTCTTCCCCATCCACGCCTTCGCGAAGGCCGCCCGCGTCGCGGTCGCGCCCACCGCGTCGCCCGTGCGCGCCTGCGTCTCGGCGAGGCCCCACAGCGCCCACGCGTTGCCCGGATACTGGACGAGCGCCTTCTGGAAGGCCGCCTCCGCGCCCCTGTAGTCGCCCGCCATGTAGAGCGCGCCGCCGAGCGACTGGTTCACCGGGTAGTACCAGTAGGGCGGCTCGGTATAGTTGACGCGCATCTCCGCCTCCGCCCCCTTGCGGTAGAAGGCGGCGGCCTCCCTGTAGCGCTTCCTCACCATCGCCTGCCGCCCGAGCGCGACGTTCTCGGCGACCTCCAGCAGCGCCGGCACCGGCACCAGCCCGTCGGTCAGCGGCTTCCAGTCGGTCTCGCGGCCGATCTTCCGCATCGCTTCAAGTTCCGCCGCGAACCCCTTGTCGTTCCTTGCATCCGCCTGCGCCACGGCGCGCGCGTAGTGCCACATCGCCTGCACATAGGGCAGGCGCGGATCGGGCGCGGGCAGCGCCATGATCTCCTTCGGCGTCGCGAAGTGCGCGTAAGCGAGATAGGGCGCGGCGTCGACCGGCTGCACGAACGGGATCGTCACCGTCACGTCGGGGTTCAGGATCTCGCGCAGCTTCGTCGCCTGCGCCACGGCCGTCTCCATGTCGCCCGCCATCTGCGCGGCGCTGACGATGAAGTGGACGTTGTGCGGGTAGTAGCCGAACCGGTAGATGCCCGCGAGCGGCGAGGATTTCAGATAGTCCTCGTCCACCTTCGCGGCATCGACGTTGACGCGGATCGCGTCCCCGTAGCGCCCGACGCGGTAGAACAGGTGCCCCGGCATGTGGACGAGGTGGCCCGCCGCGGGCACCAGCGGCTTTGCAAGCCGGTCCGCCGCCGCTTCCGCCTGCGCGGGCCGCGCCGAGGCTTCGAGCAGGTGGATGTAAAGATGCGCCGCCTGCGGGTGGTAGGGATCGCGCGCCATCACCTGCTCGACGAGCCGGATCGCGGGCACGATGTGCGGATACGGCGTCAGACCGCCCGGCTCCCAGTAATCCCACGGCGAGGACGTCATCGCGGATTCGGCCGCGAGCACGCCGATGTCGTTGTCCATCGGATAGTCGGCCGCCACCTTCATCATCGCGTCCGAGAACGCCTTGTCGAGCCCGCTGCGGTCGGCGGGCGGGTTCTCGGCGTAGCGGGCCTGAAGCGCCTCGATCAGCGCCCGTTCGCGCGGGCTCGCCTTGCCCTTCGCGGCGACGGCCTTTTGCAGCGCCGCCCACGTCGCCTCGTTCGTGGACGGGTCCATCGGCGCGTTGATGTTGGAGCCGTGCGAATAGGCCTCGCCCCACCAGCACATGGCGCAGTCGGGATCGCGCCGGGCGGCGGCGCGGAACGCGCGGATCGCCTCCTGATGGTTGAAGCCGTACACCAGCATCAGGCCCTGGTTGAAAAAGGCCTGCGCCTCCGGGTTTTTCGTGGTGATCGGGAAGTTTATGCTGCCGAGACCCTCGTAGAGCGGCGGCTCGCTGTCGAACTGCGGCAGCGTGTTCGCCATCGCGTACTGGATGCGCTGCGGCAGCAGCGAGCGCTTCTTGCCCTGTCCGCAGGCCTGGCCGAAGGCGGTGGCGGGGTTCAGCAGCCGAAGCGCCTCCGGGGTCAGCGTTGCGGAGGCCGGAACGGCCGCGGGGATCGCGGCGAGGGCGGCAAGCGAGAAAACGGCAAAGGGAACGCGAGTGGACATGCGCATGGCAAATCTCCTGTCCGCGCGGGTCGCCCCGCGCTGCTCTTCCTCGCGCTCCGGCAGATACAGGATTCTGCGCGGCGGATCAATTCCGCCGACGTCGCCGTTCACGCGAGGATAAGTTGGAACTCACTGAGCACATCAATGTAAAGCTGCCGCTTGAACGGCACGATCAGGTCGGGAAGCGTGGCGGGCCGCGCCCACTTCCACTCGCTGAACTCGGGGTGTTCGGTCTCGATGTCGATGTCGCTGTCCTTGCCGGTGAAGCGCATCGCGAACCATTTCTGCCGCTGCCCGGCGTAGCGGCCCTTCCAGACCTTGCCGATCAGGTCTTCGGGAAGGTCGTACCAGTGCCAGCCCTTGCTCTCGGCGATGATCTCGGCCTTGGTCGTGCCGATCTCCTCGCCGAGCTCGCGCACGGCGGCCTCCACCGGGTCCTCGCCGGGGTCGATGCCGCCCTGCGGCATCTGCCACGCCTCGGAGATCATATCGAGCCGCTTCGCCACGAAGACGTGCTTCTTCGGGTTCAAGAGCATGATGCCGACGCAGGGCCGGTAGGGAAGGCCGGAGGGGTGGAGGCGTTCGCTCACTCGGCGGCGGCCTTCATCATGGTGAGGTCCGCCCCGGCCTCGTTGATGATGCTCTTCAGCGCCATGAGGCAGCCCGCGAGGTCGCCCTGCGCGGAGGGGATCGCCTGCCTGAGCGTGATGCTGCCGTGGATCTGGCCCTTCGCCTCGCGGAACACGGTCGGCACGCCGCTCGCGATCAGCTTCGCGGCGTAGGCGCGGCCCTGGTCGCGCAGCGGGTCGAGCCCGCAGGTGTAGACGAGCGCGGCGGGCTGGTTGTCGAGCGCCGGGGAATGCAGCGGCGAGGCGCGCGGGTCGGTGGGGTCGGGGAGGTTTCCGATATAGTGCCGCATGAACCACGCCATGCTCTCGGCGGTCAGCAGGTAGCCGTCCGCGAAATCGGCCATCGAGCCCGTGTTCGCGGTCATGTCGACGCCGGGGTAGATCAGCCACTGCGCGACGATCGGCACGGGCAGCTTTCCGGCCAGTTCCTGCGCCGTGATCGCCGCGAGGTTGCCGCCCGCGCTGTCGCCCGCCACGACGATGCTGGTGACGGCGTGCCCGATCGCCTTCGGCGATGCCGCCGCCCAGCGCGTCGCGGCGAGGCAGTCCTCGCCCGCCGCCGGGAAGGCGTGCTCGGGCGCGAGGCGGTAGTCGACCGAGACCACGGTGATGCCGAGGCTGCGGGCGATCTCGGCGCAGAGGCTGTCGTGCGTCTCGAGGTCGCCGATCACCCAGCCGCCGCCGTGGAAGTACATGAGTACGCTCTGCGGCTCGCTGCCCGCGGCGCGCGTGCTGTAGAGCCGAAGCGGGATGCGGTCGCCGTGCGGCCCGTCGATGGAAAGGTCCTCCGCCCGCGCGATGTCGCCGCGCGGCAGCTCCGCCATCTGCACCATCATGCCCATCACCTGGCGCGCCATGTCGGGCTCCATCTCGTGCATCTTCGGTCCCGGCTGCGCGTTCAGCATGTCGAGGAACGCCTGCACGTCTGGACGAACGAAGGTCATCGCCGAATCTCCCCTGTTTGCGGATTTGCCGCGAAGTATCCCCGCCGCGCGGCGCACCCGCAAGTCTGTCATAGCGGCTAGGGGGCTGTCGGCGATCTTTACATTTTGAAAAAACATGGTCGCGTTAAAAATATGGGCGGACCCGCTTTTGCGCGCTCCGGCGCACTCTGGCACGGCTTATGCTTGATGCCTCTTCCGTCGGGAAACAGGGAGGGTTTCATGCGGTACAGCAGTCTTGCCCTTGTGTTTGCGTTCGCGTCGGTCGCGCCTGCGGAGGCTGCGGTCGTGAACCTCAACGACTGGACGGCCCAATCCTACGAGGCGGTTGCCAGTTTCGGCGCGGGCGTGTGGACGCCGGCGGCGGACGGCTCGTCGGTCACGCAATCGGTGAACGGCCAGCCGACGCTCTACTACAGCGATTTCACCGCCTACGGCACGAAGGTCTCCGGCAAGATCCGGGTGGCCAGCTCGGGGGGCGACGACGATTTCATCGGCTTCGTCATCGGCTACAATCCGGGTGACGTGACGAACAGCGGTGCGAACTACCTGCTGGTCGACTGGAAGCGCGGCACGCAGTCCTTCGACTTCGGTGCGCCGTCCACGACGCCGGGCGGGGTCGCCCAGGCCGGGCTCGCGGTCTCGCGCGTCACCGGCGTTCCCACGGCCGACGAGTTCTGGCAGCACACCAACTACGCCTCGCATACGGGCGGCGGCGTCTCGGAGCTGGCGCGGGGCACGACGCTCGGCGCGACGGGCTGGAACTTCAACACCGAATACGAGTTCACGTTCGACTTCGGCCCGAACGACCTCGAGGTCTACGTGAACGGCGTCAAGCAGATCGACATCACCGGCAGCTTCGCCAACGGCCGCCTCGGCTTCTACAACTTCTCGCAGGCGGCCGTGACCTATTCGGCGTTCACCGTCGACGAGGGCACGTTCCCGGAAGACCCCGAAGATCCGGAAGACCCGCCGACCACCGGCGTGCCGGAGCCGGGAATGCTCGGTCTCCTCGGTCTCGGCGTCGCCGTCATCGCGCTGCGCCGCCGCCGCTGAGCCTTTCGTGTGGGGCTCGCAAGCCTGACCTTGTGAGCCTCACATAAAATCTACTTTGCCGATGCGGTCCCGCGGGCTTAGAGATTCCGGAAAGCAAGCATAGACAGTCCCGGGACCGCGAATGGCAACCAAGCTCAAAGACCTCATGCCCGCCGAGGGCGCGGCCATCGCGCGCGACGCGGTGGTCGTCCGTTTCGCCGGCGACTCCGGCGACGGTATGCAGCTCACCGGCGGCCAGTTCACGCTGTCGAGCGCGCTCGCCGGCAACGATTTCGCCACCTTCCCGGATTTCCCCGCGGAAATCCGCGCGCCGCAGGGCACGACCTTCGGCGTCTCGGCGTTCCAGATCAATTTCGGCTCCACGGCCATCGAGACCGCGGGCGACGCGCCGGACATCCTCGTCGCCATGAACCCGGCGGCCCTGAAGGTGAACCTCTCCGCGCTGCGTCCCGGCGGCCTCGTCATCGCCGACAGCGGCGAGTTCAACGCCCGCAACCTCAAGAAGGCGGGCTACGAGGTCAATCCGCTGGAAGACGGCAGCCTCGCCGACTACCAGCTCGTCGCCTTCGACATTTCCGCGCGCACGATGGAGTCGGTCGCCGACTTCGGTCTCGGCAACAAGGAGGCGCTGCGCTGCAAGAACATGTGGACGCTCGGCCTCGCGCTCTGGATGTTCGACCGCGACCGCCAGCCGCTCGTCGACTGGCTGAACGCCAAGTTCTCGAAGAACCCGGTGCTGGCGGACGCCAACATCGCCGCGCTCAACGCCGGCCACGCCTACGGCGAGACCGCGGAAATGGGTGCGTTCGCGCGCTACAAGGTGGACGCCGCGCCCGCCGAGGCGGGGCTCTACCGCACCGTCACCGGCGCGGAGGCGCTCAGCCTCGGCCTCGTCGTCGGCGCGAACCTCGCCGAGCTGCCGCTGTTCTTCGGCTCCTACCCGATCACGCCCGCCTCCTCGATCCTGCACACGCTCGCGCGCCTCAAGGAGTACGGCGTCACCACCTTCCAGGCGGAGGACGAGATCGCCGCGGTCTGCGCCGCAATCGGCGCCTCTTATGCGGGCCAGCTCGGCGTCACCTCCTCGTCCGGCCCCGGCATCGCGCTGAAGGGCGAGGCGATCGGCCTCGCGATCATGACCGAGCTGCCGCTCGTCATCGTCAACTCGCAGCGCGGCGGGCCGTCCACGGGCCTTCCCACGAAGACCGAGCAGTCGGACCTCTATCAGGCCGTCTACGGCCGCAACGGCGACGCGCCGCTCGCCGTGATCGCCGCCCGCTCGCCGTCCGACGCGTTCGACGCCGCCATCGAGGCCTGCCGCCTCGCCGTGCGCTACATGACGCCGGTGATGCTGCTGACGGACGGCTACATCGCCAACGCTGCCGAGCCGTGGAAAGTCCCTGACCTCAATGGCTACGCGTCGTTTCCTGTGACGTTCCATGAAGAGCAGCCGCCCGAGGGCGTGGAGCTCAACCCCTACGCCCGCGATGCGAAGCTCTCCCGCCCGTGGATCAGGCCCGGCACGCCCGGCCTGATGCACCGGATCGGCGGCATCGAGAAGAGCTTCAACTCCGGCCACATCGACTATTCGCCCGCGAACCACCAGAAGATGACCGACACGCGCAAGGCGAAGATCGACGGCATCGCGAACGACATCCCCGAGCAGGACGTCTGCCTCGGCGCGCCGGGCGAGCGCCTCGTCGTCGTCGGCTGGGGCTCGACCTTCGGCCCGATCCATCAGGCCGTCCGCCGCGCCCGCGCGAACGGCGCGAGCGTCGCCCACATCCACATCCGCCACATCTGGCCGCTGCCGGGGAATCTCGGCGATCTTCTCAGGACTTACGACCGAATTCTCGTACCCGAGATGAACACTGGCCAGCTCAAGACCGTGCTGCGCGACCAGTATCTCGTGGACGCGAAGCCGCTCAACAAGGTCTCCGGCCAGCCCTTCAAGATCGCCGAGATCGAGGCCGCTATCGAGGGAGCCCTCGCATGAACGTCCAGACCCCCCTGAAGCCCAACGACTTCGCCACCGATCAGGAGGTGCGCTGGTGCCCCGGCTGCGGCGACTACGCGATCCTGAAGGGCGTGCAGCGCACGATGGCGGAGCTTGGCGCGCGGCCCGAGAACACCGTGTTCGTCAGCGGCATCGGCTGCTCGTCGCGCTTCCCTTATTACATGGCGACCTACGGCTTCCACACCATCCACGGCCGCGCCCCCGCGATCGCGACCGGCGTCAAGCTCGCCAACCCCGCGCTTGACGTGTGGCTCATCACCGGCGACGGCGACGGGCTTTCGATCGGCGGCAACCACATGCTGCACCTCTTGCGCCGCAATCTCGATTGCCAGGTGCTGCTGTTCAACAACGAGATCTACGGGCTCACCAAGGGCCAGTATTCGCCGACCAGCCGCGTCGGCACGCGCACGCCGTCCACGCCGTTCGGCTCGGTGGACCGGCCCGCGAGCCCGTGCGCCTTCGCCATCGGCGCGGGCGCCCGCTTCATCGCGCGCTGCATCGACACCTCGCAGAAGGAGATGCCCGGCATCCTGAAGCGCGCCCACGCGCACAAGGGTGCCAGCTTCGTCGAGCTCTACCAGAACTGCATCGTCTACAACGACGCGGTGTTCGAGCCGTTCACCGCGAAGGCGAACGCGGCCGAAAACCAGCTCTGGCTGGAGCACGGCAAGCCGATGCTGTTCGCGGGCGGCACCAAAGGCCTCACGCTCAACCGGCAGGACCTCCGCCTCGAGGTCGTCGAGGTGACAGGCGGCGACTGGGAAGCCGCGGGCGTCATCGTCCACGACGAGACCAACAAGGGCGTCGCGCAGATGCTGGTGGACATGCCGTTCCCCGGCTTCCCGATCGCGCTCGGCGTCATCTTCTGCTCGCCCGCGCCCAGCTACGAAAGCGCCCTCACCGAGCAGACGAGGACGCTCACCCAGGGCAAGATCGCCGACCTCGCCGCGCTGATCCGCAAGGGCCAGACGTGGGAAGTCGCGGACTCCAAGCCCGACGCCTGAGCGGACCAAGGTAGGGACGGGGGCAGGGCCGCATGGCCGAACTCATAAACCTCCGCCAGAGGCGCAAGGCCAAGGCCCGCGCCGAGGCGGCGGTGAAAGCCGCCGAAAACCGCCGTCTTCACGGTCGCACGCTGGCCGAGAAACGCGCCGCGAAGGACGAAGCGGCGCGGCTGGAAAAGCACGTCGAGGCGCACAAGCGCGAGGATTGAGGGCACGGTTCTTCCCCATCGTCATACCGGCGCAGGCCGGTATGACGGCCATGGGGTGGATTGCGGAGATGGTCGGCGTTCGGTGCAGGATGCGAAGTGATGGCCGTTAGATGCGGATTCCAGCCCGTGTCGAGCCGGACGTTCACGCCGGTCTGATCACCCGGACAGGCCGAGGAATTGGAATGGCGCCCGCTCCCGGAAGTTCCCGGTCGCGTCGCCGGAGAACGTGTGGTTCTGGTCCGGGCCGAGGTCGAGCATTTTCACCCGGCCCGTTTTCTCCGAGAAGTCGAGCGCCTTCAAATCCACCCAGAACGTGTTGGGCGTCAGCGCCGATTCGAAGAAATAGAGTTTCCGCTTGTGATCGAACACGGTGCGCCACCGTGTCGACGAGATGTTCGGCTCTTCCGGCGTATTCAGCCCGTAAGGCACTGAAACGTTGCGGATCACGCTGAAAACGCTGGCGAGCGCCCGGTCGGGATTCTCGTCCTTGGGTATGGCGTTCACATAGAATGAAGCGCGCGCGAAGCGGTCGGCCGCACGATTGGTCCCGGGCAGCATCACGGTTCCGCCGATCGTCTGCCAATAGCTGTTCAGCGCGAGCTGCTGATCGAAGGTCGGGGAATTGGTCATCACCTGATAGCTGCGGCTGTGGTGGATGATCTGCTTGCCGCCGACATACTCCACGATCGCGCTGTCGCCGCCGGCATCGGAAATCGAAAGATGCACCGTCGTCAGGCGGTTTTCCCCCGGCACGTTGTCGGTCACGATCGTGAAGGGCTCCTTGCGGAGCGCGTCGACGGCTTCGGCGACCGTCGCATAATTGTCGAGGACGTACTGCGCCCAGGCGGCGATCGTCAGGCCCGGTTTGCTTCGGGCGCCGAACGCCGGATATTCCGATTCGGCGAGCCAGAGCAGGTTCGCATTGAGTCCGGCTTCGTTGACCCCGTCGGTCGTGGAGACATCGTATCCGCTGACGACGACGCTGCCGTACTTTGCCGTCCATTTGATCGAGTTGGGGCCCGCCTGTCCCGATCGCGCGATGCCGCGCGGCAAGACCCAGAGATTGCTGATAATGTCGCTTTTCCAGTCCATCGACCGCGCCGTGATGACGTTTCCGTCCGGCCCGATGTAGACGAGCCGTGTGCAGGCATCCGCCGGAACGATTGCCGCTGCAAGAAGGCACGCCGGCAAGAGGATGACGCGAAAGAGCCGGCTTGTCCTTGTCGTGGCGCGCATGGTTGGTCTCCCGTTCAGAATGTCACCGACATCTTCCATGCCGGGCCGGGCATCGGCCGGCCGGCCATCAGCCCACGGTGCGCCACGCGCCCTCGGCATCCCGCTTGTAGCGGAAGACGAAGGTCTTGGTGCGGCGCTCGTTTGCGACCACGGTGATCCGGACGCGGGCGGTGTCCATCCCGGCAAGGGTTCCGCCCCTCACAAGCCGGATTTCGCCGCGATTCCCGGATGGCGAGGTCCACGGGCGTGTTGCGCCGACCTCGTCGTTGTCGAGCATCTCGCGGATCGGGGGCTGGACGGCCTCGATGTCGCTCTTGTGAAGACCCCGAACGATCGACCCGCGTCCGACCTGGGCGCTCGCGGTTCCGGGAACGGCCGTCCAGGCGAGCGTGCAGAGCGCAATGAAGGCGATGGCGGAGCGCATCGGCATTCTCCCCTGTTTGGGGCAGCATATCACCGTGCGGGAGACCGCCACAACAGGATATGGCGCTCGCGGAATGCGGCAGTCGGGCGGACGAGACCGGAAAACCGCAATCCGGTCAAAAGGCAAGCCGTTAGCCCCGCCTTCCAAAATAGGATCGCCTGTGCCTCCCTCCGGCGCATGACCCAAGCCCCCGCGCCGCTTTCGCCCCGCCCCGCAACCCCACGCCACGACGGCTGGACGCCCGAACGCCGCCGCGTCTTCCTCGAAAGCCTCGCCGAGTGCGGCGTCGTGCAGGATGCCTGCCGCGCCGCGGGCATGAGTCCGGCGAGCGCCTATGCGCTCCGCCAGCGCAAGTCCGGCGCGCTGTTCGCGCTCGGCTGGGCCGCCGCGCTCCGCCACGCGCGCGAGCGGCTGGCCGACGAGCTTCTGTCGCGCGCCCTGCACGGCTGCACCGAGCGCATCGAGAAGGACGGCGAGGTCGTCGCCACGCGCCACCGCTTCGACAACCGCCTGTCGATGGCCGTGCTCACCCGGCTCGACCGCGAGGCGGAGAAGTGCGACGGCCACAGCGGCGCCGTCACCGCCGTCGCCGAGGATTTCGAAGCGCTGCTCGATTGCGTGGCGGCGGGCGATGCGGAAGGCGAAGCCGCGTTCGTCGCCGCGCACCGTGCACCGGCGGAGAGCCCGCCCGCACTGCCCGCCGATGGCGCGCTCATGCGCTCGCTCGCCGCGTTCGACCGGATTCGCGGCTATGCCGACATGTGCCCGGAGGACATCGACATTTCCGATCTCGACCCGGCGGATGCCGAAAACTGGGACGACGACCAGTGGGAACGCGCCTTCCGCAGCGGCCTTGCGGACACGATGGACTGAACGTCCGGCCGAAATGCCGCTCTCCCGGCCCTCCGCAAGAAACCTCCGGCATGTCTCAACGTCTTCAACTTCGCGCCGGGATCGCGCGGCGCCCTGAAAAACCCGCGGGGGAGTCTGGCGCGGCCACGCGTATTCCCTCACGATGCTGCAGGTGATCAGGGACGCCGAGCGATGGGACGAGCCCGGGGGGCTCATGGTTGCCGTGCAGAACGGCGACGAGGACGCCTTTCGCCTGCTGACGCGGCGCCTTTACGGGCCTGCCATCGGCATCGCGACCAAGGTCCTCGGCGATCGCAGCGAGGCGGAGGACGCGGTGCAGGCGGCGCTCGTCAAGCTCTGGCGGCAGGCGGCGTCGTTCGATGCCGGGAAGGCGAAGGTGGAGACGTGGTTCCGCCGCATCGTCGTCAACGCCTGCATCGACCGGAAGCGGTCGCTGAAGCCGGTGCAGCCGCTGGACGTGGTCGCGGAGCGGGCGAGCGACGACCCGGACCCGGAGGCGCTGGCGGGGCAGAGCGCCCGCTCGCGGCGGATCGCCGAGGCGATGGCGCACCTGCCCGCGCGGCAGCGCACCGCCATCGCGCTCTTCTACGGGGAGGGCGCGACGATGAACGAGATTGCCGAGGCGCTGGAGACGACGCCGAAGGCGGTGGAAGGATTGCTGGCGCGGGCGCGCGTCGAGCTTGCGGAGCGGCTCCGGCCGCTTGCCGATGAGGTGAAGTGATGGAACGGGCAAGAGTGATCGGGATCATCGAGGCTTACGGCGGCTCCCCCGCCGCGTGGCCGGAGGATGAGCGCGCCGCGGCGGAGCGGCTCGTCCTGTCGGATGCGGCGCTCCTCGCCATGATGAACGAGGCGCGCGGCGTGGATCGGCTGCTGCGCGACTGGGCCTGCGAACTCGTCCCGGCGACGGATGCAGACGCCGATGCCGCCGCGGAGCGCGCGCTCCGCGAGGCTCACGCGTCGGGCGCGCCGCGCCGCTGGTGGATGCGCGCCGCGTTCGGCGGTGCGATCGCCGCGTCGCTGGCGATCGGTGCCGTGCTCCTGTCGCGGCCCGACGCCGTGCCGGGGCCTGCGCCTGCTGCGCCCCCTGCCGTTCAGGTGGCGCTCGGCGAGCTGCCCGGCGAGGACGCGCAGGCGGCGCACGACATGCTGGTGTGGGGGAACGTGTTCACGCCCACCCCCGAAGAGGAGATGGTGCTATGAGGAAGGCGTTCGCAGGCGCGATGCTGGCCGTTGCCGCGTTCGGCGCTACGGCGGCCTTCGCGGGCGACGACGCGCGCGCGCAGCAGCGGCAGGTCACGCGTTTCGAGTGGAAGGCGCCGTTCACCGACATGTCGCCGCAGGGTGCGGCGATCATCGCCGAGGCGATGCAGGCGCAGCGCATCCCCTCGAACGCCGAGGAGGTCCGCAAGGCCCGGCAGAAGGTGCTCGACCTGATCTCGGCGGAAAAGCTGGACATCGAGGCGATCCGCAAGGCGCAGGCCGAGGAGCGGGCGCTCGCGATCAAGGAGCACGCCCGCGCGCAGGAAAAGATGCTGAAGGCCTATCAGCGGCTTTCGGTGCAGGACCGGCGCGCGTTCGCGGCCGGGATGCGGGAGCAGGAGGAGCGCATGATGCAGCACCTCGCCCGCGCACGCGAGCGCATGAAGGAAGCGCAGGAGCGCAACCGCCTCGATGCCGACCGCATGAAGCGGGAGATGGAGAAGATGCGCAAGGAGATGCTGCGCGTCACCAAGGAGACCGGCAGTCTCTGGATCGTGGTCCCGCCGCCGCCGGTGATGCCGCCGCTCGCGCCGCCCGAACCGGTCGATCCCGACCGCAACGGCTGAGCCGAAGTCGAGGGACGCACAACCGAAAATGTCGGGTGCAGGCCCCTACCGCCGCCAGCCGGTCTGGCGTTCGATCTCGGCCCACAGCGCCTCGGCGAGCCGGGCCGTCACCGGGCCGGGCACGCCCTTGCCGACCGCGTTGCCGTCGATGCTGACGATCGGCAGGCAGGGCGCGGTGGTCGAGGTCAGGAACGCCTCGGCGGCGCCGAGCGCGTCGGCGACCGTGAAGGGCGCTTCCTCGACGCGGATCTGGTGTTCGCGGGCGAGCGCCAGCAGCGTGCCGCGCATCACGCCGTGCAGGATGTTCTCGGAGGCCGGGTGCGTGACGATGGTGCCGTCCTTGCGGACGATCCAGGCGTTGGTGGAGGAGCCCTCCGTCACCGTGCCGTCCGGGTTCACGAACCACGCCTCGAACGCTTTCGCCTCGCGGGCCGACTGTTTGGCGAGCACGTTCGGCAGCAGCGCGATCGACTTGATGTCGCGGCGCTGCCAGCGGCTCTCCGGCTGGGTGATGACGGAAATGCCGGTTTTCTGCTGTGCGACCCGCTGGCGGAAATCGAACGGGCGCGCGGTCATCACCAGCGTCGGCCGGGCGTTCGGCGGGAAGGGATGGTCGCGCCGCGCCGCGCCGCGCGTCGCCTGCACATACAGCAGGCCGTCGCGGATGCGGTTCGCGGCGAGCACGCGGCGCGCGACGATCGAAAGCGCCGCGTCGCTCATCGGCGCCGCGATCGCGAGTTCCCTGAGGCTGCGGCCGAGCCGGGCGACGTGCTGCTGCCAGTCGAGCATCGCGCCGTTCAGCGCCGCCGCCACCTCATAGACGCCGTCGGCGAACTGGAAGCCGCGGTCCTCGATATGAACCGTGGCATCGGCGAGCGGAACGAGGCGACCGTTGACGTAAGCGAGACGCGACATTTTATCGTTATGACTCCAGGGGCTTTTGGAGCCTCGTTGAGTAGTCGGTGGGGCGGTGCAGAACAAGCGGCCACCGGCGGAACGCGGCAAATGGCGTCTGCCGCCCGGACGAATTCGGTAGGCTTTGAATTCGTTCGGAAATGCCGCATACTCGCCGGAGGGGAGAGACGGATGGCGACACATCCGGCACGCGGCGCGCATGTCGTCGAGGCGGACCGCCGGTTCTGGATCGGCGGGCTGCCCGCACGGTTGCTGGCCGGCAGCCGCCAGCGCCTGATCGAGCGTGTCGATGCGGGCCTTGCGCGCGGCACGCTGACGCTCGTCGAGCCGGACGGCCGCGTGCAGCGGCTCGGCGGCCGCGCCCCGGGTCCGCAGGCCGAGCTTCGCCTCCACAACTGGCGGCCGTTCCTCCGCCTCGCGGCGGGCGGTTCGGCGGGCTGGGCGCGGGCGCATTTCGACGGCGACTGGACGAGTCCCGACGTTCCCGCCTTCTTCGAAGTGATGATGCTGAACCGGCGCGAGCTCGGCAGCACGGGGCGCGGGGCGCTTCCCGGCCGCCTGTTCAACCGGCTGATGCGCGCGCTTCAGGCCAACACGCTCACCGGCGCGCGCCGCAACATCCAGTTCCACTACGATCTCGGCAACGATTTCTACGCCGCGTGGCTCGACGAGACGATGACCTACTCGTCGGCGGTCTTCGGCGCGCCGGACGAACCGCTCGCCGAGGCGCAGCGCCGCAAGGTGCGCGTGCTGCTCGACCGGCTGGAGATGAAGCCGGGCGAACGCCTGCTGGAGATCGGCTGCGGCTGGGGCGGCCTCGCCGAGATCGCCGCGCGGGAATACGGCGTCCACGTCACCGGCATCACGCTCAGCCGCGAGCAGCTCGAGTACGGGCGGCAGCGCATGGCCGCCGCCGGGCTTTCGGACCGCGTCGACCTGCGCATCGCCGACTACCGCGAGGACATCGGCCGCTTCGATCACATGGCGTCGGTGGAGATGTTCGAGGCGGTCGGCGCGCGCTTCTGGAAGACCTTCATGCGCTCCGCATTCCGCGCCCTGAAGCCCGGCGGGCGCGCGGCGATGCAGGTCATCACCATCGACGAGGCGGTGTTTCCCGCCTACCGCTCCGGCGCGGACTTCATCCAGACCTACATCTTTCCCGGCGGCATCCTGCCGAGCGAACCGCGCCTGCGCGCCGCGGCGGAAAGCGCGGGCTTCCGGTGGGAGGGCGCGGAGGCGTTCGGCCAGCACTACGCCGAAACGCTGCGCCAGTGGCGGGTACGCTACGATGCGGCGCGTCAGGACGACCGCCTGCCGCCCGGTTTCGACGCCGCCTTCGACACCATCTGGCGTTACTACCTGATGTACTGCGAAGGCGGCTTCCGGTCGGGCGGGATCGACGTGGTGCAGGCGCTGCTGCGGCGACCCTGAAAGCGCTTCCCAAATAGGGAAAGCCGTGAGACGTGAGCCCGTGCTCTTTGAAACACGGGCTCGCTGTCTAGGCTATTGATGAGAGACTGATTCACGTTTGAGAGGCAAGCGCGCGTGCTTGCCTCTCAAACGATCAGGCTCTAAGCCGCGAGGAAGCCTTCGAGGCGCCGGCGGATGATCGTTTCCGCTTCGGCCATGATGCGGTCGATCAGCTCCTTGCAGGTCGGGATGTCGCGGATCAGCCCGGCGACCATGCCGCAGCTCCACGCGCCCGCGTCCATGTCGCCGTCCTTCATGATGCGCGGGTAGACGCCCGCCACTTCCTCGATGATGTCCTCGAACTTGAGGTTGGCGCCGAGCTGCTTTTCCTTTTCGATCAGGCGTTCGACGGCGGCGTTGTTGAGGACGCGCTCGGTGTTGCGCAGCGGTCGCATGACGAGGCGCGTGTCGAGTTCGCTCGCGGCGACGAGCGCCTGCTTCACCTTCTCGTGCACCGGCGCTTCCTTTGTGGCGATGAAGCGCGTGCCCATGTTCATACCCTCCGCGCCGAGCGCGAGGGCGGCGACGAGGCTGCGCCCGTCCGCCATGCCGCCCGAGGCGACGAACGGGATTTCGAGTTCCTCGGCGGCGCGCGGCAGCAGGATGAAGTTCGGCACGTCGTCCTCGCCCGGATGCCCGCCGCACTCGAAGCCGTCCACCGAAACCGCGTCGCAGCCGATCGACTGGGCCTTCAGCGAATGGCGCACCGAGGTGCACTTGTGGATGACCTTGATCCCGGCGTCCTTGAGGTACGGCAGCACCTGCTGCGGGTTGTTCCCCGCCGTCTCGACCGCCTTGACGCCGCCCTCGATGATGGCGCGGATATAGCCCGGATAGTCCGGCGCGTTGACGGTGGGCAGGAAGGTGAGGTTCACGCCGAAGGGCTTGTCGGTCATGTCGCGGCAGCGCGCGATCTCGTTGGCGAGGTCGGCGGGCGTGCGCTGGGTGAGGCCGGTGATGATGCCGAGGCCGCCCGCGTTCGAGACGGCGGCGGCCATTTCGGCGAAGCCCACGAAATGCATACCGCCCTGGATGATCGGGTGCTGGATGCCGAAAAGCTCGGTGATGCGTGTTTTCATCAAGTCCTCCTGGTGTTCACGGCAAGAATATGACTTTTAGATATATGCGGGCAAGCCGCGATTTTGGACAGGCGCGGGCAGGGCGGGATCAGTCTTCCGTGATGGCCGTATCGTCGCCGGGGCCGGCCGCCGGATCGGGCTCGGCGGCAACGGGAAGCGGCGGGCCGCTGAGCGCGGCGTTCAGCGCCGCCCGGTCGAGCTCGCCTTCCCACCGCGCCACGACGATCGTCGCCACGGCGTTCCCCACGAAATTGGTGAGCGCGCGGCATTCGCTCATGAAGCGGTCGATGCCGAGGATCAGCGCCATGCCCGCGACCGGCACGCTCGGCACCACCGAAAGCGTGGCGGCGAGCGTGATGAAGCCCGCGCCGGTGATCCCCGCCGCGCCCTTGGAGCTCAGCATCGCGACGAGCAGCAGCAGCACCTGCTCCTCGAGGCTGAGGTCGATGTTGAGCGCCTGCGCGATGAACAGCGCCGCCATCGTCATGTAGATGTTGGTGCCGTCGAGGTTGAACGAATAGCCGGTGGGCACGACGAGCCCGACCACGGATTTCGATGCGCCCGCGTGTTCCATCTTGGCGATGAGGCTGGGAAGGGCGGCTTCCGAGCTGGACGTGCCGAGCACGAGCAGCAGCTCTTCCTTGAGGTAGCGGATCAGCTTCAGGATCGAGAAGCCGTTCGCGATGCCCACCAGCCCCAGCACGCCGAGCACGAACAGCAGGGAGGTGAGGTAGAAGGTCGCGATCAGCGCCGCGAGGTTCGCCACCGTGCCGATGCCGTAGGCGCCGATCGTGAAGGCGAACGCGCCGAACGCGCCGATCGGCGCGGCCTTCATCAGGATGCCGACCAGCCGGAACACGGCGGCGCCGAGCGCTTCGAGGAAGCCGAGCACCGGCGCGCCCGCGTCGCCGATGAGCGCGAGCGCGATGCCGAACAGGATGGAGACGAACAGCACCTGAAGGATGTCGCCCTCCACGAAGCCGCTGACGAGCGTGTTCGGGATGATGTGCATCAGGAAGCCGACGATGCTGCTGTTGTGCGCCGCCTTCGAATATTGTGCCACCGCGCCGCCGTCGAGCGTGGCGGGGTCGATGTCGAGGCCACGCCCCGGCTGGATGACGTTGGCGACGATGAGGCCAACGATCAGCGCCAGCGTCGAGAACACGAGGAAGTAGATGAACGCCTTCGCCGCCACCCGCCCGACCCGCCCGAGGTCGCGCATCCCGGCGATGCCGGTGACGATGGTGAGGAAGATCACCGGGCCGATGATCATCTTCACGAGCTTGATGAAGCCGTCGCCGAGCGGTTTCAGGCTCTCGCCGACGTCCGGCCAGACATGCCCGATGGCGCCGCCGAGCACGATGGCGAGCAGGACCTGAAAATAGAGGTGCGCGTAGAACGGCCGCCGCAATGCCGAAGTCGAAACCGGTTGCGGCTGGATCAAGGGCATCCTCCGGGTGGAGCGGGTGAAGGGAATCGAACCCTCGTCGTAAGCTTGGGAAGCTTCTGCTCTGCCATTGAGCTACACCCGCACGGCGCCCATTTGAATGGCGCGCCTTCGCTGGTCAAGAGGCGTTGACGCGGGCGCGCGCGGCTGCGATGCACGCGCCATGAAACGGATGAGCGGAGCGAACAGGGCAGAAACCGAAGGATGGCGTCCGGCCACGCGCGCCGTGCGCGGCGGCACCATGCGCAGCGAGTTCGGCGAGACGTCGGAAGCGATCTTCCTCACCTCCGGCTATTGCTACGATGACGCCGAGACGGTGGCGGCGCGTTTCCGCGGCGACGAGAAGGGCATGACCTACTCGCGCCTGCAGAACCCGACCGTCGCGATGTTCGAGGAGCGGCTGCGGCTGATCGAGGGCGCCGAGGCGTGCCGGGCGATGGCGAGCGGCATGGCGGCGATGACGGCGGCGCTGATGTCGCAGCTTCGCGCCGGGGATCATGTCGTGGCGGGACGGGCGCTGTTCGGCTCGTGCCGCTGGCTGGTCGATTCGCTGCTGCCGAGGTTCGGCGTCGAGACCACCGTGGTCGACGGCCGCGAGGTTGCTGCGTGGAAGGCGGCGGTGCGGCCGAACACGAAGCTGTTCTTCATGGAAACGCCCGCGAACCCGACACTCGACATCTGCGACATTCAGGCGATCTCGGACATTGCGCACGATGCCGGTGCCGTCGTCGTGGTGGACAATGCCTTTGCGACGCCGGTCCTCCAGCGCCCGCTCGAGTTCGGCGCGGACATCGTCGCCTATTCGGCGACCAAGATGCTCGATGGGCAGGGGCGCGTGCTCGCGGGCGCCGTGCTCGGCTCGGAGGAGTTCATCGAGGGCGAGCTTCTGGCCTTCACGCGCAACACCGGGCCGACGCTCTCGGCGTTCAACGCGTGGGTGGTGCTGAAGGGCCTCGAGACGCTCGAGCTCAGGATGGCGAAGCAGTGCGAGAACACGCTCGCGGTCGCCCGCTTCCTCGACACGCGCGTGCCGCGGCTACTCTATCCGGGCCTGTCTTCGCATCCCCAGCATAATCTGGCGATGGCGCAGATGTCGGGCGGCGGCACGATCATGAGCCTGTTCGTCGCCGACGGGCGGAGGCAGGCGCACGCGCTGCTCGACGCGCTCAGCCTCGTCGACATCTCCAACAACATCGGCGATTCCCGCACGCTGATGACGCACCCGGCCTCGACGACCCACGCCGGTCTCGACGCGGCGGTGCGCGAGGACATGGGCGTCACCGAATCGATGCTGCGCCTCTCCGTGGGGCTCGAAGACCCGGCCGACGTCATCGACGATCTCGACCGGGCACTCCGGGCGGCGGGGTTGTGAAGGAGTTCTTCGCAGCGAGCGCGACGACCGCCGGTGTCACTGTGCGGGCGAACCCCTCCTATCTCCCGGAACGCTCGCTGCCGGAGCGGGACCATTATGTGTGGACCTACCACATCCGCATCGAGAACGGCCGCGACGCGCCCGTGCAGCTCATCAGCCGCCACTGGATCATCACCGACGGCACCGGCAACGTGCACGAGGTGCGCGGCGCGGGGGTGGTGGGCGCGCAGCCGGTGATCGCGCCGGGCGAGGCCTACGACTACGTCTCGGCCTGTCCGCTCGAAACGCCGATGGGCACGATGGCGGGCTCGTTCCAGATGCTGGACGAGAAAGGGCAGGGCTTCGACGTCGCGATCCCGCTGTTCCTGCTGACGAGCCCGGCGGCGGCAGGCGCCGCGCACTGAGTCAGCAGTTGCCGACGCGCTTGAATTCCTGGCGCACCGCGAAGGGCTCGCGGCCGCGGATGCCCTGGGCGTCGATCGTGAAGTGGTTGCGGTTGTCCTTCACGATGGTCGTGCGGCCGCTGCCGAGGCCGCGGCAGCTGTAGGCGACCGTGGCGCGCTCGGGCGTGTCCTCGACCACGGTGTGGACGCAGTTCTTGCCGTCCGCCGCTTCGAGGCCGACGTGCATCAGCGATTCGGGCGAGATGATGCAGCGGTTCGCGCTGCCCGAGACGCTGTAGGACCCCGGCTGGAAATCGCCGCCGCCGAACAGCGACAGCGTCACCGGCTGCGCGAACGCAGCCGTAGCCGCCACAAGGGCACCACCAGCAAGAACCAGACTCCGGCGCATGAGCGCGTAACTCCCTGTCAAATCTCCGGTGATCCGGAAGACGGTCACACTATAGCGATGACAGATGAATAAGGCATATCCGGGACGTTAATCCCCCATTCGGATCGGGAACAGGCGCGAGCAGAACGCGCAGTTCACGTCGATCGTGCCTTCCGGCCCGCGCATCTCGGCCAGTTCCTCGGCAGGGAAGCGGCCGAGCACCTCGCGGAAGTGCTGCACCGTGCAGCGGCAGCCGCGGGTGAGGGCGATCGGCGGCGAAACGCGGACCTCGTCCTCGTTGAACAGCCGCCAGAGCAGGGTTTCCTCGCTGAGATGGCCGTCCGTCAGCTCCGCGTCGGTGATCGTGGAGGCGAGCGCGAGAACATGCTCCCAGTCCTCGCTGCCGCTGCGCGCGGCGAGGCGCGGCCCCCCGGTCTCGCCGTGGGGTAGGTGCTGGACGAGGAGCCCGCCCGCTTCCCACGCGCCGTCCTCCGCCTGCCGCACCGCGCCGCGCACGAGCGTCGGCACCTGCTCGGAGTCGGTGAAATAGCGCTCGACCGCGTGGCAGAGCGTGTCGCCTTCCAGCGGCACGATGCCCTGGTAGCGTTCGTCGGTGGCGCCCTGTTCGATCGTGATCGCGAGGTAGCCCTCGCCGAAAAGCGTCGGCAGCAGCGCGCCGTCCACGATCTCGCCGAGCCGCTCGGGATCGAAGCGGAGGTAGCCGCGAATCTCGCCGGCGCGGTAGTCGCAGACGAGGAGGTCGACCGGCCCGGAGGACTGCGCCTGCACGGTGGTCTGCCCTTCGCCCTTCTGCACGGTGGTGCCGATCAGCACGGTGAGGACCAGCGCCTCGCCGAGCAGCCGGCGGAGCGGGGCGGGGTAGTCGTGCGCGCCGAGGATCGCCGTGAGCGCCGGTCCCAGCCGCGCCACGCGGCCCCGGGCGCTCCGCCCCGGGATCGTGAACGGCAGCACGCGCCCCGTCTGCGGCGCGCCTGCCGCGCCGTTGCCGTTCAGCCGAGCCGGTTCAGACACCAGAGCAGGATCGCTTTCTGTGCATGGACACGGTTTTCGGCCTCGTCCCACACCGCCGACTGCGCGCCGTCCATCACGGCGTCGACGACCTCCTCGCCCCGGTGGGCGGGGAGGCAGTGCAGGAAGATCGCCGAGGGCCTGGCCTTGGCCATCAGTGCCTCGGTCACTTGATACGGCCCCATCGCGACCATGCGCGCGGACGCCCCGGACTGGCCCATCGAGACCCACGTGTCGGTGACGACGACATCCGCGCCCGCCACGGCCGCCTCCGGATTGCGCTCGACGACGATGCGCGCGCCGCGCGCCTCGGCGCGGGCGACGACGGCATCGTCGGGATCGTATGCGGCGGGAACCGAAAGCCGCATCTCGTAGCCGAGCAGGCCCGCCGCCTCGATCAGCGACTGGCAGACGTTGTTGCCGTCGCCGAGCCACGTCCACACCGTGCCCGCGACGCTGCGCCCGAGGCGTTCCTCCACGGTCATCAGGTCGGCGACGATCTGGCAGGGGTGGCCGCTGTCGGTCAGCATGTTGATCACCGGCACGCCGCTTGCGGCGGCAAGCGCCTCCACCTTGTCGTGCCCGTTGGTGCGCAGCGCGATGACGTCGACGAAGCGGGACAGGACGCGCGCGGTGTCCTCGATCGTCTCGCCGCGGCCGAGCTGCATGTCCGCCGAGGACAGGATCATCGCCGTGCCGCCGAGCTGGCGCATCGCCATGTCGAAGGAGACGCGCGTGCGGGTCGAGGACTTCTCGAAGATCGCGGCCAGCATGTGCCCGGCGAGCGGCGCGTCGTCGTCGGCGGCCCCCTTCGGCCGTCCGGCGCGGGCCTGCTTGCGGCGCTTCGCCTCGTCGAGGATCAGCCGCAGGGCCTCGGCGCCGGTGCTTTCGAGATCGAGAAAATGCCGCATCGCCCTTCAAACCTTCGTTCGTGGATGGCCCGAAACCGGCCTTCGAAACGGAAAAAGGCGGCCAATCCTGACCGCCCTTCGGACTTGCGCGCCTCCATGACGAACGGCGGCGCCAAAGTCAATGTCACTGGCGCGTGCGCCAGCCGGTGCGGAGCGCCTGATAGCATAGCGTCCACAGCGCCGTGTTGATCACGACGAGCGCCACGGCGCCGCCGAGCACCGGGCCGTCGTGGACGCCGATGAAGGCCGAGCGGAAGCCGTCGATCACGTAGAAGAACGGGTTGAACTGGCTCGCCGTGTGCCAGACGCCCGCCAGCCGGTCGATCGAGTAGAACGTGCCCGACAGCAGCGACAGCGGCTGCACGACGAAGTTGGTGACGGCGGCGGCATGGTCGAACTTGTCCGCCCACAGCCCGGTGATGACGCCGAGCAGCCCGAGCAGCACCGCGCCCATCGTGCCGTAGAAGAAGACGGCGAGCGGATCGCGGATCGTGACCGAAACGCCCGGCCACAGCAGCATCGCGCCCCATACGGCAAGGCCGACCAGCCATGCGCGGGTGACAGCGCCCGCCACGAACGACACCAGGAGCTCGCCCGGCGACAGCGGCGGCATCAGTATGTCCACGATCGTCCCCTGGATCTTGCCGATCAGGATCGAGGACGACGTGTTCGCGAAGGCGTTCTGGATCATCGCCATGACGATGAGGCCGGGGGCGAGGAAGCTGTTGAAGGGCACGCCGAGCACGGTGAGGTTGCCGCGCCCGAGCGCCACGGTGAAAATGGCGAGGAACAGCATCGTGGTGAGCGCGGGCGCCCACACGGTTTGCAGCTGCACCTTGAAGAAGCGCCGCACCTCCTTCACATAGAGCGTCCGAAGGCCCGGCCAGTTGACGCGTCCGATGATCGGCACGCCGGGTTCGCTGTGGACCGGCGCGGCCGGTTTCGCTACGGAAGGCTTTGCAAGCTGATCGTGCATCTGCGTGGGAGTAGTGGCTGCCGCCATGCCCCGCAAGCCGGTCGGCTGTTTTGTTTGAAGATGGGAAGTGGGAACGCGATGTCCTGGACGGACGAACGGATCGAGACGCTGAAGACGCTCTGGGAAAAGGGGCTGACCGCGAGCCAGATCGCCGACAAGCTCGGCAACGTGAGCCGCAACGCGGTGATCGGCAAGGCGCACCGGCTGGGGCTGAAGGCGCGCCCGTCTCCGGTGAAGGGCGACAGCGACGGCGCGCCGCGCGAGACCGCGAAGAAGGCCGCCGCGCCCGCCGCGCCGAAGCCGAAGCCCGAGGCCGCCGTTCAGGAGGCCGCCGCGCCGGAGCCGCGCCCGGCTCCCGAGATGAAGGTGCCGCCGCCCGCCGCGCCGAAGCCGCAGATGCCGGTCCGCGCCGCCATGCCCGCCGCGCCGGTGAAGCCGCGCGCGCCGGGCGAGAAGGTGACGCTGCTCGACCTCAGCGACAAGATCTGCAAGTGGCCGATCGGCCACCCCGGCGAGCCGGACTTCCAGTTCTGCGGCCGCCCGGTGAACCCCGGCTTCCCCTACTGCACCGCGCACTGCGCCGAGGCCTATCAGGCCCAGCTCCCCCGCGACCGCAGCCGGCCTTCAAGGGCGCCGATGCCGCCGCTGCCGCGCGTGCGCTGAAGTTCGCACCCGACAAGTAGGCGAAGTGGAGACCCATACGCATTTTTGAAATGCCGCGTATGGGACGATACAGTTCACGTGCGCCGCCGCCGGCGCTTCAAAGAGCGATGGCGAGTTGATCCCACAGCTTTTCCTATTCCGGAAGGCTTCGTCCGACGGCAGAATTAGACGATGAGGATCGTGCTTGCCGACGAGGATCATGCCGGGCCGTGGGCGCAGCTGCGCGCCGCGTTGTGGCCGGATCAAACCGCCGGGGCGCATCGTGCCGAACTCGCGCCGTTCCTCTCCGGCGGCAGTGACGCCGCCGCCTTTCTGGCCGTCACGGACACGGGCGAGGTCGCGGGTTTTGCGGAAGCCGCGCTGCGCAGGGACTATGTGAATGGCTGTGAGACCTCGCCGGTACTGTTCCTCGAAGGCATCTACGTGCGGCCCGAAGACCGGAAGGCCGGTGTCGGGCGGGCGCTGTGCGACGCCGTCGCCGCATGGGGCCGCGCGGCGGGGTGTTCCGAGTTCGCCTCCGACGCGCTCATCGACAATGCGGACAGCCACGCGTTCCACGCCGCGCTCGGCTTCGCCGAGACCGAACGGGTGGTCTACTTCCGGAAGGCGCTGGCGGCGGCCGGCGGCCGAGCACTGTTGCCGCAGGTTCAGCCGACGCGCTCCCGCACGTAACGCCCCGGCGCGTCCTCGATCACCTTCAGCTTGCCGCCCTTCGCGCCCTTGCCGGGCGTGCGCGCTGGCACCTGCTTGCCGGATTGCGGCGTGAGCCACGCGATCCAGTCCGGCCACCAGCTTCCCGGGTGCTCGGTCGCGGTGGCGACGAAATCCTCGAAGGTTTCGGGGAGCGTGTCGTTCGTCCAGTGCTGGTACTTCTTCGCATCGGGCGGGTTCACGACGCCCGCGATGTGGCCGCTGCCCGCGAGGACGAAGCGGATGGGGCCGGAGAAGTTCCGGGTAAGCTTGTAGGAGGAGCGGGCAGGGGCGATGTGATCCTCCTTGCCGCCCTGGACATAGGCGGGGGTGTTCACCTTGCGAAGATCGACGGGCGTGCCGTCGATGACAATCGCACCGGGCGCGATCATCCGGTTGTCGCGGTAGAGACCTTCGAGATACTCGGCGTGCCACTTCGCGGGCACGTTGGTCGCGTCGGAGTTCCAGTAGAGCAGGTCGAAGGGGAAATAGTCCTTCCCCAGCAGGTAGTTGTTGACGACGTAGTTCCAGATGAGGTCGTTCGCGCGCAGCATGTTGAACGTCGTCGCCATGTAGCGGCCGTCGAGATAGCCCTTGCTCTCGGACAGTTCCTTCACCGCCTTCAGGTGATCCTCGTCGACGAACACGCCGAGGTCGCCGCAGTCCGAGAAATCGACCTGCGCGGTGAAGAAGGTCGCCGTCCTCACCTTCTCGGCCTCGCCGCGCGCCGCCAGCAGCGCCAGCACCATCGCGAGCGTGGTGCCCGCGACGCAGTAGCCGATGACGTGCGCGGACCGGACGCCGAGGCCCTTCAGCACCGCGTCGATCGCCGTGAGGAAGCCTTCTTTCACGTAGGTCTCGGTGGTGGCGTCGGCGATGCTCGCGTCGGCGTTCTTCCATGAGACGACGAACACCGTGAGGCCCTGCGCGACCGCCCAGCGGATGAAGCTCTTCTCCGGCGTCAGGTCGAGGATGTAGAACTTGTTGATCCACGGCGGGAAGATGAGGAGCGGCGTCTCGTAGACGTTGGCGGTGGTCGGCGTGTACTGGATGAGCTGGAACAGCCGGTTCTCGAACACCACCTTGCCGGGCGTGACGGCGACGTTGCGGCCGACCTCGAACGCCTTCTCGTCGGTCATCGTCAGGCGGCCGCGCTGGAGATCGTCGAGCAGGTTCTGCGTGCCCTTGAGCAGGTTCTCGCCACGCGTCTCGACCGTCGCCTTCAGCACCTCCGGGTTGGTGAGGACGTAGTTCGAGGGCGACAGCGCGTCGATGAACTGCCGCGTGTAGAAGATCGCCTTGTTCCGCTCCTTGTCGTCCAGCCCTTCGAGCCCGCCGACGAGCTGGAGGATATACTGGCTGGCGAGCAGGTAGGACGACTTCAGGAAATCGAAGGCGGGCATTTCCGACCACGCCTCGCCCTTGAAGCGCTTGTCGGCGGGAAGCTGCGGCGGCTGCACCTCGCCGGGCGTGGCGAACGCCTGCCAGAGCGTCATGGCGTCGCGCCAGTAGTCCGCCTGGAGCTGCGCGAGGCGGGCGGGATCGGTCATTGCCGCGGTCGCCATCTTGCTCCATGTCTCGACGAGGCCGAGCGGATCGGGGCCGAGCACGATGCCGTCGGTGGCTTCCTTCGCCCAGAATTCCATGAGCATTTGCTGCATCTTGCCGGCGAGCCACGTCCAGCGGTGGACATGCTCCGCGAGCCCTTCGATGTCGGCGGCAGCGGTCATGACGATCTCCCCGGAAGCGACAGTTGCGGGAGACGATAAACAAGCGCTCGCCAAGCGCCAAGGGCGGTCGCTATAACGGCGCGTCCGCAAGGCCGCGGACGAACGAAACCCCAGAGGAGACAATGTCCGAATTCTACCGCATCAAGCGTCTGCCGCCCTACGTGATCGCCGAAGTGAACGCGATGCGGGCAGCAGCACGTGCGGCAGGCGAGGACATCATCGACCTCGGCATGGGCAACCCCGACCTGCCGCCGCCCGAGCACGTGATCGAGAAGCTGTGCGAGGTGGCGCGCAAGCCCGACGCGCACGGCTATTCGGCTTCCAAGGGCATCCCGGGGCTGCGGAAGGCGCAGGCGGGCTATTATGCGCGCCGCTTCGGCGTCGAGCTCGACCCGGAGAGCGAGGTCGTGGTGACGCTCGGCTCCAAGGAGGGCCTCGCCAACCTTGCGCAGGCGATCACCGCGCCGGGCGACGTCGTGCTGGCGCCGAACCCGAGCTACCCCATCCACACCTTCGGCTTCATCATCGCGGGCGCGACGATCCGCAGCGTGCCGACGACGCCCGACGAGCGCTATTTCGAGGCGCTGGAGCGCGCGGTGAAGTTCACCGTGCCGAAGCCCTCGGTGCTGGTGATGGGCTATCCGTCGAACCCGACGGCCGAGGTCGTCGACCTCGCCTTCTACGAGCGCGTCGTCGCGTTCGCGAAGGAGCATGGGCTGTGGATTCTCTCCGACCTCGCCTATTCGGAGCTTTACTACGACGGCGTGCCGACGCCCTCGATCCTGCAGGTGCAGGGCGCGAAGGACGTGGCGGTGGAGTTCACCTCCATGTCCAAGACCTATTCGATGGCCGGCTGGCGCATGGGCTTCGCGGTCGGCAACAGGACGCTGATCGCGGCGCTGACGCGGGTGAAGTCGTATCTCGATTACGGCGCGTTCACGCCGATTCAGGCGGCGGCGGTCGCGGCGATCAACGGCCCGCAGGACATCGTCGAGAAGAACCGCGCGCTCTACAAGCGCCGCCGCGACGTGCTGGTGGAAAGCTTCGGCCGCGCCGGGTGGGACATTCCCAGCCCGCGCGCCTCGATGTTCTGCTGGGCGCCGCTGCCGCCCGCGCTCGCGCACCTCGGCAGCCTCGAGTTCACCAAGCAGCTCCTCACCCACGCGGGGGTCGCGGTCGCGCCGGGCGTCGGCTACGGCGAGGACGGCGAGGGCTTCGTGCGGATCGCGATGGTGGAAAACGAGCAGCGCATCCGCCAGGCCGCGCGCAACGTGAAACGCTACCTTCAGTCGATGGGTGTCAATACGCCGGGTCAGCAAAAGGCCATTGGCGAGTAGGCACGTGTCGGAATTTCTTCAGAATCGGGGTTAAGAAGTGAATCCTCCCTTGCGCATCGCGCTCGCCGGGCTCGGCACGGTCGGCGCCGGCGTCGTCAAGCTTCTCGACGAGAACCGCGACCTCATCGCGCGCCGCTCCGGGCGGCCGATCGAGATCGTCGCGGTCTCGGCGCGGGACCGGTCGCGGGACCGGGGCGTCGACCTTTCGCGGTTCGAATGGGTCGACGACACGTCCTCGCTCGGCGAACGGGATGGCGTCGATGTCGTCGTCGAGCTGATCGGCGGGTCGGACGGACCGGCGGTGGCGCTGGTGCGGAGCGCGATCGCAAGCGGAAAGGGCGTCGTCACCGCCAACAAGGCGATGATGGCGCATCACGGCCTCGAACTCGCCGCCGCCGCCGAGAAGGCGGGGACGCCGCTCAAGTACGAGGCGGCGGTGGCGGGCGGCATCCCGATCATCAAGGCGATCCGCGAGGGCGCGGCGGCGAACCGCATCGACCGCGTCTACGGCATCCTGAACGGCACCTGCAACTACATCCTCACCGAGATGGAGGAGAAGGGCGCGGCGTTCGCTGACGTGCTCGCCGAGGCGCAGCGGCTGGGCTACGCCGAGGCCGATCCGACCTTCGACATCGACGGCATCGACGCCGCGCACAAGCTCGCCATCCTCGCGAGCCTCGCCTTCGGCAGCGAGATCGACTTCGCGAGCGTCCGCACCACGGGCATCCGCGCCGTCGCGGCGACGGACATCGCGCACGCCGCCGAACTCGGCTTCCGCGTCCGTCTCGTCGGCCTTGCCGAGGTCGTGGGCGACCGCATCCACCAGCGCGTCCACCCCTGCCTCGTGCCGCTCGCCAATCCGCTCGCCAAGGTCACGGGCTCGCTGAACGCCGTGGTGGCCGAGGGCAATTTCGTCGGGCGGCTGTTCTTCGAAGGGCGCGGCGCGGGCGAGGGGCCGACGGCGAGCGCCGTCGTCGCCGACCTCATCGACATCGCGCGCGGCGAGGCGGGGCCGGCCTTCGCGATGCCGGCGCACCATCTGGAGCCGATCGGCGCCGGCGAGGCGGGGGACCGCCGCGGGCGCTACTACCTGCGCCTGTCGGTCGCCGACGAGACGGGCGTGCTCGCCGAGCTTGCGGCCATGCTGCGCGACGCGGGCGTTTCCATCGACAGCCTGATTCAGCGCGGTCAGGCGGATAGCGGCGGCGTCTTCATCGCCATCGTCTCGCACGAAACGAACGAAAGCGCGGTCCGCAACGCCATCAAGGCGATGCGTGCGAGCGCCAGCGTGCTCGGCGAGCCGATGCTCATGCACATTCTGGACTTTTGAGGCAGGGCGGCTACCAGCCTTTGCTCATGTTCGAATCAAGGGGAGTTCAAGGCCGATGGTGAAACGCAGCGACGTGCTGGACCGCGTGCTCGTTCTCGAAATGGTGCGCGTGACGGAATGCGCCGCGATGGCGGCCTCGCACCTCGTGGGACGCGGCGACGAGAAGGCGGCGGACGCCGCCGCGGTCGACGCGATGCGCGACGCGCTGAACGAACTCGCCTTCGACGGCACCATCGTGATCGGCGAGGGCGAGCGCGACGAGGCGCCGATGCTCTACATCGGCGAGAAGGTCGGCGCGGCGATCGGCTCCGGACCCCGGATCGACATCGCGCTCGATCCGCTGGAGGGCACGACGATCACCGCCAAGGCGGGGCCGAACGCGCTTGCCGTGCTCGCGATCGCCGAGGAAGGCTGCCTGCTCAACGCGCCCGACGTTTACATGGAAAAGCTCGCCATCGGGCCGGGCTACGCCAAGGATACCGTGAGCCTCGACAGGAGCGTCACCGAGAACGTGCAGGCGCTGGCGAAAGCGAAAGGCGTGCAGCCCAACGAGATCATCGCCTGCGTGCTCGATCGCCCGCGCCACGAGAAGCTGATCGCCGAGCTGCGCTCCATCGGCTGCGGCGTCGTGCTGATCCCGGACGGCGACGTGGCGGGCGTGATCGCGGTGACGAACCCCGAGACGACCGTGGACATCTACCTCGGGCAGGGCGGCGCGCCGGAAGGCGTGCTCGCGGCGGCGGCGCTGCGCTGCGTCGGCGGCCAGATCCAGGGCCGCCTCGTGTTCCGCAACGACGACGAGCGGCTGCGCGCGGCGAAGTGGGGCATCACCGACCTCGACCGCATCTACGACACCGAGGACATGGCGAAGGGCGACGTGATCTTCGCGGCGACGGGCGTGACCGACGGTTCGCTGCTCGACGGCGTCAAGCACCTGAAGGGCGGGCTGGTGACGACCGAATCGGTGGTGATGCGCGCGTCTTCAGGCACGGTCAGGTGGGTGCGTGGCGAGCATCGCCGTTCCCAGTCCTGACGCCTTCGTCTTCGGCGTCGGCCGCTCGATCACCGGGCGGCAATGGCGCTGGCGGGGCGGCCCGCCGGGTGACGCCGCCGACGCGCTGAGGCTCGGCATCAGCGACGTGACGGCGCGGCTGTTCACGGCGCGCGGCGTGCGGGTGGAAGAGATCGCCGCGCTCGCGCAGCCGACGATCCGCGACCTGCTGCCCGACCCCTCGATCTTCCGCGACATGGACACGGCGGCCGCGCGCATCGCCGACGCGGTGACGCGCGGCGAGGCCGTGGTGATCTTCGGCGACTACGACGTGGACGGCGCGACCAGCGCGGCGGTGCTGATCCGCTTCCTGCGCGCCGTCGGCGGCACGGTTTCGCACTATATCCCCGACCGGCTGCTGGAAGGCTACGGCCCCTCGGCCGAAGCGCTGGTGGCGCTGAAGCGCGCAGGCGCCGATCTCGTCGTCTGCGTCGATTGCGGCACGCAGGGCTTCGAGGCGCTGGAGGCCGCGAAGGGCGCGGGGCTCGACGTGATCGTCGTCGATCACCACAAGGCCTCGACGCTGCTGCCGCCGGCGGTGGCCATCGTGAATCCCAACCGCATCGACGAGGACGAGGGCGCGGCGTTCGGCCACCTCGCCGCCGTGGGCATGGCGTTCCTCGTCGCCGTCGCGGTGAACCGGGAGCTACGCGGGCGCGGCTGGTTTGCGGGGCGGCCCGAGCCGAGGCTTACCGAACTGCTCGACCTCGTCGCGCTGGGTACGGTGGCGGACGTGGTGCCCTTGACCGGGCTCAACCGCGCCTACGTCTCGCAGGGCCTCAAGGTGATGGCGACGCGCCGCAACGCCGGGCTTGCCGCGCTTGCCGCCGTCGCACGGCTGGAGCGCGCGCCGCGCGCCTCCGACCTCGGCTTCGCGCTCGGGCCGCGCATCAACGCGGGCGGGCGCGTCGGGCAGGCGGACCTCGGCGTGCGGCTGCTGACCGGGGAGGGCGACGAACTCGGCGCGCTGGCGGACGAGCTCAACCGGCTGAACGACGAGCGCCGCGCCATCGAGGCGATGGTGACGGAAGCGGCCATCGCCGCCTGCGAGCGCGCGGGCAACGCCCCCGTCGCGGTGATCGCCGGGGACGGCTGGCATCCGGGCGTCATCGGCATCGCCGCAAGCCGTCTCAAGGACCGCGTCGGCGTGCCCGCGCTCGTCATCGGCATAGACGACGGCGGCACGGGCAAGGGGTCGGGGCGTTCGATCCCCGGCGTCGATCTCGGCGCGGCGGTGCTCGCGGCGCGCGACGCAGGGCTCATCAGCGCGGGCGGCGGCCACGCGATGGCGGCGGGCGTCACGGTGGCGCGCGAGCGTGTCGACGATCTCGCGCGTTTCCTCTGCGAGCGGCTGGAGGGCGATGTGACGCGCGCCCGCGGGATCGATTCGCTGTCCTTCGATCTCGCGCTCGCGCCCGCGGGCGTCACGCCGTCGCTGGCCGAGGCGCTCGAGGCCGCCGGGCCTTACGGGGCCGGATGGCCCGGCCCGCGCGTCGCGGCGGGACCGGTTTCGGTGGTGAAGGCCGACATCGTCGGCACCGGCCATGTCCGCGTCATCCTTGCGGGCGCGGACGGCGCGCGGGTGAAGGCGGTCGCGTTCCGCAGCGTCGATACCCCGCTCGGCGCGGCGCTGATGCAGGCGGGGGGGCGGCGGCTCTGGGTGTCCGGCCGCGTGGTGCAGGACGACTGGGGATCGACCCCGCGCGCAGAGCTTCATCTCGACGACGCGGCGTGGGCCGATTGATTGATAAAATCAATCTGTCTGTCTCAAAAAAGTAATTTTGCCTTTTATCCGTGCGCTGGTAAGGGGACGCCATCCCCCACAAACCCACAGCAACGGAGTGCATATGTCCCTCGTCAATACCCCGATCAAGCCGTTCACCGCGCAGGCCTACAAGCAGGGCAAGTTCGTCGAGGTGACGGACGCGGACGTGAAGGGCAAGTGGTCGATCTTCTTCTTCTACCCGGCGGATTTCACCTTCGTCTGCCCGACCGAGCTTGAAGACCTCGCCGACATCTATCCGACACTCCAGAGCATCGGTGTCGAGGTGTACTCGGTCTCCACCGACACGCACTTCTGCCACAAGGCCTGGCACGACACGTCGCCCGCGATCGGCAAGATCGACTATTACATGCTGGGCGACCAGAACCACGACATCTCGAACAACTTCGAGATCCTGCGCGCGGGCGTCGGCCTCGCCGATCGCGGCACGTTCGTCGTCGATCCGGAAGGCACCATCCAGCTCGTCGAGATCACGCCGGAAGGCGTGGGCCGCAACGCCGCCGAGCTTCTGCGCAAGATCAAGGCGCTTCAGTACTGGGTCAGCCATCCGGGCGAAGTGTGCCCGGCGAAGTGGGAAGAGGGCGAGAAGACGCTCGCTCCCTCGCTCGACCTCGTCGGCAAGATCTAAGAACCCCCTGGGTCGCAGGGGTCTCCCGGGGGCGGTTCACGCCGCCCCCGGGAGCTCGCGGCCGCACTGAATTTTCCGGAGTGAATCCATGCTGGACGACAACCTCAAGCAGCAGCTGAAGGCCTATCTGCAGAACATCACGCAGCCGATCGAGCTGGTGGCGTCGCTGGACGACAGCGCGAAGTCGCAGGAACTGAACAGCCTGCTCGGCGAGATCGCTGCGCTCTCCGACAAGGTGAGCGTCGTCCGCGCGGACGACGACAAGCGCAGGCCCAGCTTCATGATCCGCCGCGCAGGGACCGACATCGGCGTGCGCTTCGCGGGCCTCCCGATGGGGCACGAGTTCACTTCGCTGGTGCTTGCGCTGCTTCAGGTCGGCGGGCACCCGTCGAAGGCGGCGCAGGACGTGATCGAGCAGGTGAAGGCGCTGGACGGCGACTTCGAATTCGAGACCTATTTCTCGCTGTCGTGCCAGAACTGCCCGGACGTGGTGCAGGCGCTGAACCTGATGAGCGTGCTCAATCCGCGTATCCGGCACACGGCGATCGACGGCGCGCTGTTCAAGGACGAGGTGGATGCCCGCAAGGTGATGGCGGTGCCGACCGTGTTCCTGAACGGCGAGCCCTTCGCGTCCGGCCGCATGGAGCTGGAGCAGATCGTCGCCAAGATCGACACGGGCGCCTCGGCGCGCGCGGCGGAGAAGATCAGGGCCAAGGCGCCGTTCGACGTGCTCGTCGTCGGCGGCGGGCCGGGCGGCGCGGCGGCGGCGATCTATGCGGCACGCAAGGGCATCCGCGTGGGCGTCGCGGCCGAGCGCTTCGGCGGGCAGGTGCTCGACACGATGGGCATCGAGAACTTCATCTCCGTACAGCACACCGAAGGGCCGAAGCTCGCCGCGCAGCTGGAGAGCCACGTCAAGGACTATGACGTCGACATCATGAATCTCCAGAAGGCCGACAAGCTGATCCCGGCGCGCGTGTCGGGCGGCCTCCACGAGGTCCGGCTGGAGAACGGCGCGTCGCTGAAGGCGCGGACCGTGGTGCTCGCCACCGGCGCGCGCTGGCGGCAGATGAACGTGCCGGGCGAGAACGACTATCGCAACAAGGGCGTGGCCTATTGCCCGCACTGCGACGGCCCGCTGTTCAAGGGCAAGCGCGTCGCGGTGATCGGCGGCGGCAACTCCGGCGTGGAAGCGGCGATCGACCTTGCTGGCATCGTCGCGCACGTGACGCTGATCGAGTTCGACAGCCAGCTTCGCGCCGACGCCGTGCTCCAGCGCAAGCTCGCCAGCCTGCCGAACGTGAAGATCATCACCTCGGCGCTCACCACCGAAGTGCTCGGCGACGGCGAGAAGGTGACGGCGCTCACCTACAAGGACCGCAACAGCGACGACCTGCACCAGATCGAGCTGGAAGGCATCTTCGTGCAGATCGGCCTCGTGCCCAACACGGAATGGCTGAAGGACGCCGTCGGCCTCACGCCGCGCGGCGAGATCGAGGTCGATCATCGCGGCGAGACGAGCCGGCTGGGCATCTTCGCGGCGGGCGACTGCACGACCGTGCCCTACAAGCAGATCGTCATCGCGATGGGCGAAGGATCGAAGGCGGCGCTCTCCGCGTTCGACTACCTGATCCGCACCGTGCCCGCCGAAGAGACCGAGGCCGCCTGAGCCTTCATACCCGGCTTGACCGGACGGGGCGTCCCCATTAGTGGGGGCGCCTCAACCGCGCCGGCCCCATCGTCTAGCGGTCTAGGACGTCGCCCTTTCACGGCGAAAACACGGGTTCGAGTCCCGTTGGGGTCACCACGAAGCCTTCCCAAGGCATCCCAAAACATACCATAAGTGGCTGTTTTCCGCCGTTTATTGTGCTATAATGCTCCCAGGTCATCCCGCTCTCGACCGCCACATACCATCAAATTGATGGTATTTTTGATGGTACATTTCGCGGGTCCGGACGGGAGATACCATCATGGGTCTGAGCACCGTTGCCATCAAAGCCGCGAAGGGGCGGGACAAGCCATTCAAGCTGACGGATGGCGATGGCCTCTACCTGCTGGTTCTGCCCTCGGGCGCGCGCTATTGGCGCATGAACTACCGGTATCTGGGCAAGCAGAAGACGCTTGCACTTGGGGTCTGGCCGGAAACCGGGCTTGCCGAAGCCCGTGAACGCCGGGATGCTGCGCGCAAGGTGCTGGCTGACGGGAATGATCCCGGGGAACACATCAAGCTCGAACGCATCGCCGCGAGCGTTGCCGCCGCGAACAGCTTCAAGGCCGTTGCCGATGAGTGGCTGATCAAGGTGGAGCGGGAGGGGCGCTCGACCGTCACCATGAAGAAGCTGCGCTGGCTCCTCGACTTTGCGGGCCAATCGATCGGGAACCGGCCCATTGCCTCGATCACGGCCCAGGAACTGCTGTTGATGCTCCGCAAGATGGAGGTCAAGGGCCACTATGAGACGGCGCGCCGGCTACGCAGCACCTGCTCCCAGGTTTTTCGCTACGCCATTGCCACGGCGCGTGCCGAGCGCGACATCGCGTCCGATCTGAAGGGCGCGTTGATTGCGCCGAAGCCCGTCCACCGCGCGGCGATCACCAAAGCCGATGAGGTGGGAGGCTTGCTCCGGGCGATCGACGCGTTCGAGGGTCATGCGAATACAAAAGTGGCGCTGCGCCTCCTGCCTCACGTTTTCGTGCGTCCTGGTGAGCTCAGGTTCGCGGAGTGGACTGAACTCGATCTCGACGCGGCTGTCTGGACCATTCCCGCGCAGAAGATGAAGATGCGGCGGCCCCACGCCATCCCGCTCTCGCGCCAGGCGATCGAGATCATCCGTTCGATCCAGCATGATGCGGGCTACAGCCGGTTTCTCTTCCCGTCACTGCGATCCGCGAATCGGCCGATGTCGGAAAACACGATCAACGCTGCGTTGCGGCGGATGGGCTTCGCTCAGACCGAAATGACGGGCCACGGCTTCCGGGCGATGGCGGCGACGCTGCTCAATGAAATGGGGATATGGCACGCCGACGCCATCGAGCGGCAGCTCGCGCACTGCGACGGAAATGCCGTGAGGCGCGCTTACGCGCGGGGCGAGTATTGGGAAGAACGCGTGCGCATGATGCAGCACTGGTCCGACTATCTCGACACGCTGCGCCGTACGTCGCCCACGCTAACCGGGGTCAGACATCTCCGGCTGGCGGTATGAGGACGGGCATTCTGCCCATCTGTTGATCTCGGATTCGCGCCATCCGATGCAGCGCAGGCCAAGCGTCACCTGCCTTGGGAACGTGCCTTCATCGATCTTGCGGTCCAACATTGTTTGGGACCCCATCGGCAAAGGCCATGGCAAGAGTGCGACCTCAGCTATTTGAGAAGTCAACGGACGGTCGCCGAAGTTCCCCACCGACGGTCACAGGGTGGCTGATACCAATCTGCATTGATCATGACCCAAGGGTCCATTTCCGGCGACCGATGGTCATGATGTGCCAAGGCTGATCGACGAGCTTGTTCCAGGCCTCGCAGCAGTGGTCGGCGATGTTGTCGTAGGACGTGAAGACCCGGTTGGAGAGCCAGTTGTCGCGCATGAACTGTCAGATGTTTTCGACGGGGTTGAGCTCGGGGCATTTGGCCGGCAGGGCGACGATCCTGATGTTGGAGGGCACGTCCAACTTGCCAGTCGTGTGCCAGCCGGCCTGATTCATCAGCACGACCGCGTGGGCACCCGGCGCAACGGTCAGCGATTTTCGGTCAGGTGCAGTGCCATTGTTTCGGTAATACAGAAGGGCAGCACCCAGGCCAGCACCCTTGCCGTGTTCCGGGCAGATCGCGCCAAAGATGTAGGCCGATTTCGTCCGCTAATCCTTGGGCGCCGAGGGCCGGGTTCCACGTCTCGCTCAGCGTCGCGAGATCTTGTTCTTCTGCCCCACGCGCGCCTCGTCCTGGAACCATATCTCTATGGGCGTGTCTTTCGGGAGGGTTGCCCTGACCTTTGCCAACTCGGCAGCAAAACCAATTTTTCAGCCGCCTCCATGGCATATCCGTTCTGGGCATGGTGGCGAAGCCGCGCGGTGAGCTTCACGTAGCCCAGCTTCTTCAACCCGCGACTGACCGTCCTTTCGTCGAGCGAGGCCGCAATTTCATCATGGATCCAGTCGCGCAGATCGATCAGCCGCCAGCGCACGACCCCGTGGATCGCCGGAATCTGACCGCTCTCGACAACATCGACCAGTGCCTGGCGCTGTACATCGTTGAGCCACGAACGAGAGGCAGGCGCCTTGCTATCCAGCAGGCCGTCGGGACCTCGGGCATTAAACCGGAGCACCCAGTCCCGCACGATCTGATGCCCAACTCCGCCGATCCGAGCCGGTGCGGTCCGACTGCATCGTCGAAAATCTCGGCCAGGGGCAACAGCAGACGCGCCTGGTTCGTGCTCTTCGTAATCCGCGACAATCGTCGCAACGCTGCCCCGCTGAAATCTTCACGCAAGCCGATCGCAGAACCCATGGCGCCGTACTCCAAAGCCGGAACCCCATAGATTCAGATTTTCACTACCTTGGAAATCCCCGTGAGTCAGAAACCACGCACGTTGGTATGAGCCATGCGACGAGCCCCAAAAACATTCATCGGCTGGGAATCACATTGGGCGGGAGGTCTCTGACGGTACGTTTGTCGGCACAAACTACTGGCGGTTCCTTGGTAAGGCATTGCTAATGCAGGGACGTCATCGGCAGTGAGATTTCGTCCCCGAACAGAGCAGATTCATACGTTGCCAAGTCGCTTCAACTTTTCAGAACCTCTAGACCAAACTTCTGGTCTCTCTACCTTCGAGGATTGACAATCCTATTTGGCCGTTCCCAAAGGAGGCAATGGTCTCACCCTCTTCCAAGCCTCCCGTGAAATCTAGGAAAGCCGGCGTCAGTTCCCGGCGGAAAGGCCGCCCGCTTCTGAACGATGCGGTTTCGCGCGAGCATATCCTCTCAGTAGCGGCCCGCCTTTTCCACGAACGCGGCTATCAGGCCACAAAGGTCCGGGACGTCGCGAGCGCAGTCGGCATCAGTGCGGGAAGCTTGTTTCATCACTTCCCTTCCAAGGAGCAGATGCTGGTCGAAATGCTGCGAGATGCCTCGATCTCGCTGTGTGCCGGCGCCGAGGCGGTTACCGCTAATATCGAAAGTCCAGCGCGCAAGCTCCTGGCGCTGATCCGCTATGAGCTGCATTGTTTTGTCGGTGAAAAGACCCGCCACCAATTTGCCGTGCTGATTTCAGAGTGGCGCGACGTTCCGACGTCTGCGCGGCCAAAACTGCAAATGCTAAGGCGTCGCTACTTCGGCGTCTGGACTGACGTTCTAAGCGAATGCCAGGCACAAGGCCTTTTGCGACTGGAGCCTGATGCTGCGTTGCGTATCGTGCATGGCGCTGATCAGGGCACCATGACGTGGTTTAGGCAAGAAGGAAAATATGACATTCCCGCTTTTGCCCTGATCCTTGCCAATCTGATTCTCGTTTCACCGATTGATGCGCTGAACTGAACATTCACGGCCTGAATCCGACTCGACCCCTGTCCTGGACGACAACGCCCCGACTGGACGCAAGAAGCCGGAATGAAGCATGGCCCGGCTCTTCGTGCCAGATCTGGAGTTCCAGCGGTTCGCCCGGAAAGACGGGGTTGGTGAAACGGGTATCGAGTGAAACAAGGCGTGAAGGGTCATTGTGGCAAAGCCGCTGAACTGCGGCGCGGCCTACCATGCCATAGGCGCATAAACCGTGGAGAATCGGGCGCCCGAACCCGGCAGAAGCGGCCACTTCCGGATCAATGTGAAGGGGGTGCATGTCGCCAGTCAAGCGGTAGAGCAGCGCTTGGTTCGGGCTCGTCGGCAGGCTGATCTGCAGGTCGCATGGACGGCCCGTTCCGACAGAAAACAGCCGTTCGGGGCGCTCTTCCACTCCCCCGAAGCCGCCGTCGTCAAGCATGAACAGGACGTAAGTCATGGAAGCGAGCAGTTCGCCGTTCTGCTCGTCAAGCAGGCGGCGGGCGAGGTGCACGATGGCTCCCGAGTTCGCGCCTTTGTCGAACACCCCATCGATCCAGGCCTCGCTGATCACCCCTCCCTGGGCAGGCAACGGCCTGTGGAGCTCGAGATATTGTTCCGCATGCACGATGCGCTTGTAGGTGATGCCGAAGCTGGGATCAGACAGCCATGAAATCGGCGGCGCCAACGTCAGGGCCATTGTGGGAAGTGCGGAAAGGCCCCGTTCGTAGACGTAGCGCAGTTCGTCCAGGTCGTTGGGCCGGATGGCCCCAACTCCAAGGCTGAGGGCGTACAGAATGCTCTCGTGCGCGCTGTAGAGCTGGCGTTGCGGCGCGAAGCGTGCACCGACCAGCGCGTCGTAATTCAGGGGCATGGGGAAGCTCTGTTCCTTCTCTACGTTGGGGTGAGGTGAGACCTCCGACTTTCGCTTTCCTAGGTTTGTTTATTTAATCGGTCAATCGACCGATAAAGACAAAAATATAAGGAGATGGGCCGTCCTAAGAATTGTGAAGGGGCGATCGCATTCAGTACACTGTAAAATCAATGTCTTATGACGACAAAATCTTAATCGCTCGTGCACGCTATTGTCAGGTTCGGATTGACCATATATTGGAATAAACGAATCAATGACCGATAATATGGGAGGATAAAATGAGAAATCCGGCGCAGAGGCGACGCGCCCTGCTGGCAAGCCTGGCAGCTGGAACGATGTTAATTTCCGGCACGGCTTACAGCGGACTGGCGTTGGCGCAGGACGCGAACGCTCAGGATTCGTTTGCCGACGAAGCGGCGCAGGATATCGTTGTCACGGCGCGCAAACGTGAAGAAAAGCTGCAGGAGGCTCCACTGGCGATCTCCGTTATGAGCGCAGCACAGATTGAAAATCTGGGCGCCAGTCGGGTTTCCGATCTCGCTGCACGATTGCCGAACGTGGCAGCGCTTGACCAGCCGGCCGGCATAGGCGGTTTCGGCTTCAGCCCGTATGTGCGTGGAATTTATACGGGAGCGCGCAGCATCGGGTTCGATTCTGGCTTCGGCGTTTTCATCAATGGAGCCTATGGCGGCCGCAACGAGGCCGCCAACAAGTTCCTGCCCGACCTGGAGCGCGTCGAATTCCTCCCCGGGCCGCAAGCGACGCTATTCGGGAAGAACACCACGATCGGCGTTATAAACATGGTGACCCGCAAGCCCGGTTCGACCTGGGAGGGTGATGCCACTATTGAAGTTGGCAACCGCGGAATCCGTGAATACGGCGTCCGCGCACGCGGCCCGCTGTCAGATGTGCTGGGCATCGCGATCAGCGCCGGACGCCGGGAGTACGGCGGCTATTATCGAAACGTCATACCGGTAGAACGCAAGATGTTCGACCCTGACGGCCGCTTCGATGGACGCAAGGGGCCTAAGTTCAACTCGACTGGCGGCGCGATTGAACTCGTTTCTGATCTTGAGCGCACAACAATCGACTTCCTTGTCGATTATACGCGGGCAAACCGACATAACGACATCTACGTTGGTCGTGTGGAAGGATTCGACGCGTTACCGATCGACGTGCGTGAAAGCGCCACGATGCCTTCGCAGGGGAACGAGGATTACGGCGGTCTGCTTTCGATTACGCAGGACTTTGATGCAGGAGCGCTCACGCTCGTAACCTCCCATCGGAAATTCACCAACGATGTAGCCTTCGATGGGGATGGCTATGCGCTCCCCGTTCAAGAAGGACCCGAATGGGCAACGGAGCAGACGCTTACCAGTCAGGAAATCCGCTTTGCCGGCGAGGTGGGCCAGCTTTCCTATATCGTGGGCGGTTACTGGCAGGATCAGTCTTCACGCTCGGCCCGGATCGCGGATATTCTCGGCCTTGCAAGCGTGCGGGTCGCCGGAAAGATCAAGGCGCGAACGTTTTCAGCGTTCACCAATCTCGACTACAAGCTGAGCGATCGGCTGAGTGCCGAAGTCGGCGTGCGTTGGGAAAATGAACGTAAGCGGCTTTCGTCATTCACGCAAAATGGCGGGGCTTTGTTGGGCGTCATCGATATTGACCAGGATCCGCTGAGCCGCAGCGTCAGCCATGTCAGCTACACCGGATCGGTGGCTTATTCGCCAATAGACCGGGTGCATACGCACCTGCGTTATTCCAAAGGTTATAAATCTGGTGGATACAATATCGATTTCGTGACGGCCCCCGTGCTGACCCCCCTCGAGTTCGGTGATGAAAGTGCCGACAATTATGAAGTGGGGTTGAAAGTTCAGTTAACTGATCGGCTGTTCCTGAATTCCGTTTATTATCGAACCGACTATCACGACCTGCAACAGTCAGAATATACGCGCGTTCCTGGCCAGCCTCTACCGGTCATAACCACGAAGAATTCGGGCGAAGCGCGCACCGAAGGAATAGAAGTCAGTGCGACCTACCGCGGCGAGAGACTCAACGTCAATGCTGCCCTGGGGACTGCCAACGCGCGCTACACAGACTGGCTACGCCAGACGGCCACCGGCTTTTCCGACGAAACAGGAAAGAAGCTACCGGCGCCCGATTTTACGTTCAATATCCTGGGCGACTATCGCCTGCCAGTTGGTGACGGAAACCTCCATTTCATAGCTGAATATATATATCGTTCGCGTGCGCCTCAGCCTGTAACCATGCCGAGCGGCCCGATTCTGCCTGACGACCCGACATCGCCGCTAAGGCCCAGCTATCATGTCGATGCCATTTCTGTCGTGAACCTGCGGCTTCGCTATGAAATCAGTCCGTCGTGGAGCGTGACGGGCTGGGTCCGCAACGTTTTCGACGAGCGGGCCGTCATTATGCGCCAGCCCAATGATGCGGAAGGATTTTTCGAGGCGTTTGGCATCTTCCCTGCCTCCAGCATCCGCACGCAGGTGGTCGGTGAACATCAGGCGCCGCGCCATTTTGGCGCCATGCTTCAATATCGTTTCTAAAGGCAAGATCATGCACAGAAGATTGAAGTTGCGAGCCGCCAGTATACTGCTGGCAACCCTGGTTGCAGTGCCAGCTGTCAAAGCCGAACCGGTGCAGGCGGTTGATCTGATGGAGGGTTTCCCGCCAAAGCCGGAAGCCGTGGTCACTGCCGCGCGGTGGCGTACACCGCCCTATAATGTCTGGGCCTTCCAGAACGTCGAACGGATCGTCCCGACACGGACACTGTTTCGGGGGCACGGACCGGCATCGGCTTTACCGACTGCCGACAAGCGCTTGATCCGTCTCTATCGCCGAGCCATTGTGCAGGGCGGCTTCGATCTTCCAGACTACATCAAGGCCAATCACGTGGATGCCTTTCTTGTCCTGAAAGGTGGCAAGATCGTCGACGAGTATTATGGAAACGGTCAGAATCCCGAAACTCGCCACATCATGATGTCGGTCGGCAAATCGTATCTCGGCACCGTCGCGGCACTCCTCGTTGACGAGGGCGCGCTGGACGATCGCCGGCTGGCGGGTGATTATGTGCCTGAACTGCGCGGCAGCGCCTATGGCGACGCAACGGTACGCCAGGTGATGGATATGCTAGTTGCCGTCGACTATTCGGAAGCGATGGATGATCCCTATTCGGACGTCAATCAGTTCCTCTATGTCGCGCGCCTCGGCAGTCCTCCGGCGGGTGTGTCGGTAAAGCCGGGGCTTTATGATTTCGTCCGCTCCCTGAAGAAGAAGGGGGAGCATGGGCAGACCTATCAATATGTGACGGCGACGAGCGAAGCTCTTGCCTGGATCGTCGCGCGCGCAACCGGTAAAAGCTGGGCTGACCATCTGGAAGAGCGTATATTCCAGAAGCTGCGTCCGGAGCGGGACGCGTTCGTGATCGTCGATGCTATGGGCACTCAGACGGGGGCAGGCGGGCTTGCTTTCACTCTGCGCGACGTAGGGCGCTTCGCGCAGATGCTGGCGAACAACGGACGGTTCAACGGCCAGCAGATCCTGCCCGAACGGGTGGTGGCCAAAATCCGGGCGGGTGGAAATCCCCAGCATTGGCACACCTACCCCTGGGAGACCGGCACAAATTCTTATACCAGCCAGTGGTATGTCGACACCGCGGCGAAAATCGTGCGCGCGATGGGAATCCACGGGCAGATGATCGAGATCGATTATGACAACGACCAGGTCATAGTCATTCAGAGCTCATGGCCCAGCGCAGCTCCGCCCGACCCGGGCTACTGGACCCGGCACTATGCATTCGGACGCGCGGTCGCCGCAGCGCTGCGTTGATACAGTAAGGGGAGGCGCTGCCGTGTTTCTTCTCAATCAGATTGTGGAAGGGATGGATGTCGATCCCGGCTTGCCGGCGTTTATCGACCCGGACGGCAGCGCCATTAGCTATCCCGAGTTTGGCCGCCGGATCCGGCGGCTGGCGAGCGGACTGACGCAATCCGAGGACGAATTCGCTGCGATCGGCATTCTCGCGCTCAATTCGCGGCAGTATCTGGAGCTGATGCTTGCAGCGGCTTGGGCGGGCAAGGTCGCGGTGCCTCTGAATTTGCGCTGGTCTCCTCGGGAATTGGCCTTTGGCATTGCGGATGCCGGGATCGGCACTCTTCTTGTCGACGAGGCAACGGCCCCGCTGCTTCCCGAATTGCTAAAACTCGGCGCATCGATCCCACGCATCATCTGGCTTGGTGATGGCGAATGTCCAGCCGGGATGGTGCCATACGAAACGCTGCTTGCCGACGCGCCATTGCAAGCCGCGGCCGTAACCGAGACCAGCATGGCAGCGGTGGTCTACACCGGGGGCACAACCGGACAGTCCCGCGGAGTGGTGCATACTCAGGCATCGCTGATGGCAAGCGCACTCAATTGGGTCTGCATGGGAGGAGTGCCGCCAGCTTCGCGCTGCCTGCTCTCGCTTCCGCTCTTCCATGTTGGCGCGATCGGCATCGCGCTCGCCCAGATGTTGCAGCGCGCGACGCTGGTCATGGTTCCGGCCTTTCGGACAGATCTCGTTCGCGATGCTGTTCTTCGGCGCGGGGCGGATGTTTTGGCAGCCGTTCCGACGATGATCGGTATGTTGCTCGATGATCCGGATTTCGATGCCGACGTTTATCGGGACTTGCGTGCCATCGCGTATGGCGCCTCGCCAATGCCGACGGCGCTGCTGCAAAGAGTGATGAACTGCTTTCCGAATGCACGGCTGACACAGGCCTACGGCATGACCGAGGTCGGCTTGGCGGTTGGGTTGACGGATCGCTGGCATCGCGAACATGATATGCTGGCTGCGGCCGGGCAGCCGGGCCCGCTTTACGCGGTTCGCGTTGTAAACGACCGAGGGGATGAAGTGCCCCGCGGTACCATGGGAGAAGTCGCCTTTTCAGGCCCGGGCATCATGGCGTGTTATCTGAGTCAGCCCGAGCTGACCGCAGAGGTGCTGCGCGACGGCTGGCTGTATTCTGGTGATATCGGTGTCATGGACGCTGCAGGAATTATAACCTTGCTGGACCGTAAGAAGGATATGATCGTCTCCGGTGCAGAGAACGTATATTCGGTGGAAGTTGAGAACGCGCTTTCCAGCCACCCTGCGGTTCGCCAATGTGCGGTTATCGGAGTGCCCGATGACCGGTTCGGTGAGCGGGTGCATGCCATTGTCGCGCTGCATGAAGATCAGATGGTTGATCTTGACGATTTGCGTCAACATTGTGCGCCGCTATTGGCTGGCTATAAGCACCCACGATCACTAGAAGTAATGGCGAATTTGCCACTTTCTTCGATGGGCAAGATACTGAAGGCGGAGCTGCGTGCGCGCCATTGGTCTAACAGTGCGAGGAGTGTCAATTAGGCGGCGTGGACAAATTTGACCCTGTATCTGGCGATGGCGAGATGGACCATGCCGAGGCTGTTTGCCAAGTGGTCGTAGCGGGTTGCGATGGCGCGGTTGATCTTGAGGTGGCCGAACAGCGCTCGATGCGGTTGCGTTTCTTGTAGAGCGGCCGCTCTGCCGTGATGATCCCAGGGCAGAGGGTGAGGGTATTCACCGATCAGCCGATCCCATACTGATCTCGTCTCTGCCGCCGCCCCGCACTTCCGGCCAGGGTGGGGCTGTTGGTAGGAGACGCGTTATGAACGGTAAATCTGAACCTAAACCCGGAGTGCACCTTGGGGGGTACTCGCCTCAACCGGGGTCAGACATCTCGGGGCTGCGGTATGAGGATGGACACTCCGCCCATTGGTCGAGCTCGGACTCGCGCCATCCGATGCAGCGCAGGCCAAGTGTCACTTGCCGCGGAAACGTGCCCTCATCAATCTTGCGGTAAAGCGTTGTTCGGGAGAGCCCGCACCGCCTGAGAACTTCGGGTAGCCGGAGGAAACGATCCGCTCGCGGAGGGGCGCTCATGACGGCATCCTCGTCCGGGCGCGTACGAAGGCCTTGTCGGTCTCGAGAAACAGCCGAAGCATGAACGGGATCAGCTCGGTAATGGTCTCGGCCTCTCCGTACTGCTCGCGGTAGAGGTCGGCATACACAGAGAGATGCCGGTGGAGTTCAGGCGTCAGCATGATCGTCAGCCTGACCGGGCTGCGATCCGGCAAGCGCGGGAGACGCAGTGCGCTCATTCCGAATTCCTCCTTTCAGAAGGTTCGATGACCAGATCCTGATGGACGAGGAGACGTATTGGCGTGCCAGGTCTGACGATGATGGTCGGACGCAGTTCAAGTCCGCGTGAGACGATCTGATCCCCGGCCCGGCTTCCGCTCGACTGGACCGCCGAACGGAGGGCATCGGCAAGTTCGTTGTTCCCCGCGATGGCAAGCTCGGAGCCAATGCCAAGGATTGTCGACATGATGACCGCTTTCACGACTTCGCCGCTGTGCCTGTCGACACGGTCGCTGATACCGGCATAGCCGCCGGCATCCGTCGCAGGGGACTGATCCAGGTCGAGCCCGTGGCCGTCGGGAAAAACAAGCCGCTGCCAGACGACTTGCGCGCGCGATTGGCCGAACGCGGTATTGCTTTCGTAGCGGCCGAGGAGCCGCGCGCCCTGCGGAACAAGAAGAATGCGTCCTGTCGGACTGTCGAACACATTCTCGGTGACCTGCGCGGTGACAAGACCGGGGAGATCAGAGTTGAGCCCAGTGATGAGGCTCGCCGCGATGACGCTCCCGGCAGAGAGAAGATAGGGGGAGGGTGTCGGAGGTCGGCGTGTTTCTGTTGGCGGCGTCTGGTTCGAGGCTTCTGCAATATGACCGGCGGTGCGCGCGTTCGTTCCCGACAGGCGAACCAGGATGGGGGCATTTGCCGCCCGCGTTCGCGCGTCGCCTGCAGCATCCGGTATCGTGACCTCTGTCGCCGCGGTATTCTCTGAGACGATTTCGCGCTGTCGTTTGAGGATTGGACGGCCAAGGTCGCCGGGGAGTGGCGGCCCAAGTTTCGGGACCTCGTCGTATCGCTCGGGAAGGCCGGATACGGCGTCGGGCAATCCCGGGAGGCGCGGCGCCGGCTTTTCAGCTTCGTCAGCAGGCAAGCCACGCTCTCCTGAAGACAGTGCGAACCAGCTGATGGCTGCGAGGAGCACGAGCACCATAGCTGCGACCCCGATGATGAGTCTTTTTCGAAAGCGCACGACGGGCTCCGGCTTTGCGCGCAGTACGAAGGTTTCGGGATCCTGCTTGGTGGGATCGGACCGGGGGACGGGCGCCGTCATTTGCAGACCTGCGCGCGGTCGCCGCGCGTCCAGGTGATCCTGACGATTTTCTGCTTCTTCTGGCCGAGCCGCAGCTCGGCCTGCTCGAACAGCCGGTCGATGATGTAGAAGCGGCCGCGCATCCGGTAATTGACGAGTGCGGGTGCCTGGTCCGATCCCGTGATGAAGAACGGCGGCGCTTCCCGCGTCGCGATCGTGTCAGGGAATTCGACATAGGTGCGCTGGCCGTCGTCAAATGCCCGCACCGGTCGCCATGGCGCGGCGTCCCCGGAAATCGTGTAGCCAAAGCATAACGTCTCGACATCGAATGCCGGACGGGCTGTCTCGGCGGCTTGCGGCCGTTCTGTCCCGGGTTTCCCCTTCAGGGAAATGAGGGTGCCTGCGGGGTAGGTCCACGACAGCGCGATCGCGGCGGGCCCGCCGCTCGTCAGCTGGAGGTGGTAGACCCGCCGGTCGGTCGTGATGACGAGATTGGTGGCGAGGCCCGCCGACACGGGCTTCACGAGAATATGCGTGCGCCGCGTGCTTTCCGAGCCGCTTTCGGTGTCGCCGATGATCCACCGGGCCGTGTCGCCGCTTGCAACGGCGATGAGGGCTTCGCCGGGCTCAAGCGCGATGTCGGTGATCGCGCCGGGGCTCGTCCGGACCCTGTAGACACGTCCTTCGGCCCAGGGATGCACCTCTATGGCGTTCACGAATACGGGCGTCTCGGTGTTCGCGGAGGGGCCGGCTGCGGAGGGGAAGGCGGCGCCAACAAGAAGCGCGGCGGGCAGGAGGTGTTTCATGGGCGATCGCTTTCGGCATGAGGTTCGGGGTCGGGATCGAGCACGGTGGCAGTCGGCGTGCGCGTCCGCGCGGCGTCGCTCGCGTCGTATTCGCGGCTCCAGTCGATACCGTCGACGTAGATGCCGAACGGATTGCGCCGCAGCGTCTCGATGTCGGGCGGCGGGCGCTCGGTGATCGACAGGATCGCGGTCCATCGTTCGGAGCCGTCTTCGATGCCGTTCGTGTACGTGCGTTCGCGCCACTTGATCTGGAATGCGCGGTCGGACGCGCGGACCACGCTCGACACATCGACGGCGATGGTCCGCACGCCGAGATCGGCAAACGGACTTGCCGACCTTGCGTGCGCGTGAAGGAACGTCGTCGCCTGCCCGGTTGCGAAGCCGTAAGCCTCGAGCCACGACCGGCGCATGAGCACCGGGTCGAGCGATTTCGCGCGGACGTTGGTGATGAACCGCGCAAGCGCCCAGCCGATCTGGGGATCGGTCGGCCGGGCCGTTTCCGCCGGTCCTACCGCTTGCGGCATGCCGTGCCTGTCGACCTCGACGATGTAGGGCACGACGCGGCTCTGCGCCGATTGCCAGAGGAGCCCGCCGCCGAGTGCGGCGGCGAGGCCAAGGCTGGCAAACGCCATGAGGCGCCAGTTCGCCGCCTGCACGCGGGCTGAACCGATACGGTCGTCCCAGACCTGCCCGGCCCGCTGGAACGGGGTTTCCGGTTCGGGTGTGCGTCCGTAGCGCTGCTGGGCGCGCCTAAAGATCATGATGTCTGTTGACGGTCATTCAATCGTCCCTTTCCCTGATGTCGGGCACGAGGCTGCCGCCGGCGCGGTCGCCGTCGTGAAGTGCCTGGATGGCAATGTGCCGCCGGTGGCGCTGCGTCTGCTCGGCCCGAAGTGCCTGCGCCCAGCGCGGTGCGGGCTCGGGGCTCGCGGCGGACGTGTTTCCGCCGCCGGTCAACGCGTGCCAGGCGGCGAGGCGGCCTTCGGAGACGGCGGTGCCGAGTCCGGCGGCGTTCGCTGCGCGGTGCCCGAGCGCATTTGCGGCGGCGCCGGCCACGGTTTTGAGCCCGGCGCCTATCGTGGGGTTCTCTGCGGTTTCGCGGCCGAGCGCATAAGCGGTATGGGCGGCGGCACCGATCGACGTTCCCGCGCGGACGGCGCCGAGCGTTCCGGCTGCTGTCGCACGCGCCGTTCCGGCGAGCGCGCCGCCGGCGAGGACAGCGCCGCCTGCCGCGCCTGCGACCGTGCCGATCGCGGCGCCGGCGCCAAGCTGCGGACCACCTGATACGAGACCGGCGGCGATGCCGGGTCCGAAGATGCCGAGCCCGAAGAGCGCGAGGCTTGCAAGCACGAGGCTCATGGCATCCTCGATCGTCGGTTCGCGTCCGGCGAATGCGGAGGTGAATTCGGCGAAGATGCCCGTGCCGATGCCGACGATCGTGCCGAGGACCATCACCTTGATTCCCGAGGCGACGACGTTTCCGAGAACGCGCTCGGCAAGGAACGCCGTGCGGTTCCAGAGCGCGAAGGGGACGAGCACGAAACCGGCAAGCGCGGTCAGTTTGAACTCGAGGATGATGACGAACATCTGGACGGCGAGAATGAAGAAGGCCGCGAGAACGATCGCCCAGGCCAGCATGAGCACGGCGATCTGCAGGAAGTTGTCGAAGAAGCTGGCAAAGCCGAGGAGGTCGCTGACCTGGTCGAGGAGCGGCGCTGCGGCCTCGAAGCCGGTGCCGGCGAGGCGGCCGGGGCGGAGCAGGTCCGCCGCGCTGATCGATCCTCCGCCCGCGGTGAGGCCGAGACCGGCGAAGGATTCGAAGATTATGGCGGCGAGCGTATCGAAATTGCCGAGGATGAAGGCGAAGGCGCCGACGTAAAGGATCTTGCGCAGAAGCTTCGCGATCACATCGTTCTCGCCGCCGAGCGCCCAGAACAGTCCGGCGAGCGTGATGTCGATGCCGATGAGGACGCGCGTCAGGAACGCGACGTCGCCGCCAAGGAGCCCGAATCCGCTGTCGATGTAGAGGATGAAGGTTTCCAGGAACCGGTCGATGACATTGAGATCGTCCATCATATCCTCTGGCGGATCCTTGCGATTTGCTGCGGCGCTTCCCGCGCGATGCGAAGGAAACGGGAAGCGCCGCAGCGGGGCAGACGTCGGGCCGATTGGGGGTGGGACCCTGCTGCCTGCCCAAGCGAAAATATTCAGCGCGGCGTGTAGGCCTTGCCGTCGCCGAGGAAGCGCTGCGTCGCGGCGCGGGCTTCCGCTGCGGCCTGGTCGTCGCGTGCGCGCGCGAGCGTGTCGCTGCGGTATTGCGCGGCCGTCATCTGCTGCATCTGCAGCGCCTGTTTCGCGGCGAGGATCAGGAGCTGGTTGGTGGCCTGCGCAGCCTGAAGACTGCCTTCGGCAGCATTGCTGCGCGCGGCGATCTCGCCGAGCGTGCGGGCATCCTCGCGGACCGATGCGACGATTTCGGCCTGAAGCCGGACGGTGTCGCGGAATGCCGTGCGGCTTGCCGCCATGCGGGCTTCGGCGCGGCGCAACCGATCGGCGATGCCGCCGTCGGGCAAGGCATCGGGAAAAAGGGTGCGCATGGCGGCCTCGGCCTCCTCGATGCGGTAGCTGATCGCGCGGGCCTCGGACATCAGGCGGTCGATCGCGTCGAGGCGCGATTTGAGCGCAGCGAGCTCGGGAAAGTCGAAGGACGAAAGATTGCGGGCGAGGCCGACGAGCATCTTCGCCTCGTTCTGCAGCGACTGGATCTGGTTGTTCACCTGCTGCAGCGTGCGCGCCGCGATCAGCAGGTTCTGCGCGTAATTGGTGCCGTCGAACACGGGAATGGCCATCGCCGGTTTCGAAATCAGCATGAGCGCGGGCGGAAGCGTGACAGTGCTCATCCCGATGGCGAATGCTAGCAGATGATGCCGGGTGCTCAGGACGGGCATGGCTTACTCCTTCAGGGTTTTCGGAAAATCGGCGGCAAGTTCGGCCGCCCAGGCGAGGCCGCAGGACGCGAGAAAGCGGGCAGCGAAATCTGCGGTTCCCCCCTCCGCGAGCAGCGCATCGATCTGCGCCTGCGTTCGCGCACCCGAAGCGCCGCAGAGCGCGATCGCGACGGGCCCGAGGCCGAGTTCGAACAGGCGGTTGCCGCGCGCGGACTGGAGGTAATAGTGCCGCTTGGGCACGGCCTGCGCGATGAGCTCGATCTGGCGCGCGTTCAGCCCAAGGCGGGCATAGGCCTCGCGGGATTGCGGTTCGGCGGCACGGTCGTTCGGCAGGAAGATGCGCTGCGGGCAGCTTTCGAGCACGGCGGGGGCCACCGGGCTTGCGATGATGTCGGCGAGGCTTTGCGTTGCGAAGACGACCGCCACATTGCGCTTGCGCAGCACCTTCAGCCATTCGCGGATGCGCTGGCTGAACAGCGGATGGTCGAGGAACAGCCAGGCCTCGTCGAGGATGAGGAGGGTGGGCCTGCCGTCGAAGCGGCTTTCGAGGCGGTGGAAGAGATAGGTGAGAACGGCCCCGGCGGCGCCCGGCTCGCGCATCAGGGCCTCGGTCTCGAAGCCGTGCACGTCGGCGATCTCGAACGTGTCGGTGTCGGCATCGAGCAGACTGCCCCACGCGCCGGCGAGCGTGTACGGGGTCAGCGCCGTGCGGAGCGCCGGAACGGCAAGCAGCAGGGCAAGCCCTGACAGGGTGCGTTGCGCGATGGGCGCCGAGGCGAGGCTTTCGAGCGCCGACCATACCACATCCTTGACCTCGGGGGTCAGCGCGACGTTCTCCTGGAGAAGCAGGGCGTGAATCCAGTCCGCGGCCCAGCTTCGTTCGTCGGGCCTGTCGACATGCCGAAGCGGTTGGAATGACGGCTGCTGGGCCGCGTCGCTCGCGAGACCAAGGGCATGATGGCTGCCGCCGCACGCCAGCACGGCGGCGCGCGCGGACTGGCCCTTGTCGAACATGAACACCTGCGCACCCGGATAGCGGCGGAATTGCAGCGCCATGAGGGCGAGCAACACGGATTTTCCGGCGCCGGTCGGGCCCACGACGATCATGTGGCCGACGTCACCGACGTGGTTCGAAAGCCGAAACGGGGTCGTGCCTTCCGTCCGCGCGATGAGGAGCGGGGGGCCGCCAAGATGCGCGTTGCGTCCCGGGCCGGCCCACGCGGCGGACAGCGGCATCAGGTGCGCAAGGTTGAGCGTGTGGACGAGCGGCTGGCGGACGTTCGCGTAGACGTGGCCGGGCAGCGTCCCGAGCCACGCCTCGACCGCGTTGACCGTCTCGCGGACGACGGTGAAGCCGAGATCGTGAAAGATGCGTTCGGCGCGGCGGAGCCGCTCGGCGGCGATCACGGGATCGGGCGCGAGAAGCGCGAATGTCGTGGTGAGATAGCCGAAGCCCGCATGGTTGCCGCCCGCGACCTGCAAGGCGGCATCGACCTCGTCGGCCTTATTGTCGGCATCGCTGTCGAGGAGCTGCGTCGGTGTGCTGTAAAGCACCTCGCGGAGAAGCGCCGTCAGGGACTTGCGCTTGTTGAACCATTGCCGCCTGAGGCGCGTCAGCGCCTTAACGGCATCGGCGGTGTCCAGCGGAATGAACCGTGTCGTCCATCGGTACGGAAAGTCGAGCGTGTTCAGCGCATCGAGAATTGCCGGGCGGCTCATATTGGGAAAGCCGTTCACGGTGAGCAGGCGGAGAGCGCTGCTGCCGAGCCTTGGCTCAAGGCCGCCGAGGAGCAGCGTGTCGCAGAGCAGAGCGTCGAGGTACATCGGGGTGTCGGGGACAGCGACCGCGTGGTGACGCTCCGAGACCGTACCGTGGAGATAGGTCAGCGTGTCGGGCGCGCCGAGCGGCCTTGCCATCGGCATGAACGCGGCGAAGAGATCAGCGGCGCGGTCGGTTGCAGCGACGAAGGAGGCGAGCGTCGTGCGCCAGTCGCGCGCGGATTGCGGGTGAGGCCGGCTGAGGAGCCGGCGTCCGGCGCTGTCGGCGGCGTCCGCGGGCGGCATCCAGCAGAACGTCAGAAAATAGCGGCTCTCGAACTGGGCATCTTCGGCAAGGAAGCTTGCGCGCCGCTCCGCGTCGACAAGCCACGAGGCCGCGTCCGGAAAGCAGCTCTCGGGATAGGCCTGCACGGTCCGGCGGTGCGCTTCGATGAACAGCGCCCAGCCGCTGCCGAACCGCCGGAGGACATTGTTGACGCGCGCGCAGGCGCTGACGAGTTCGACTTCGGTCGAGGACTCGAGGTCCGGTCCGCGAAACGCGATCGTGCGCTGGAAGCTCCCGTCCTTGTTCAGCACCGCGCCGTCGCCGACGAGAGCTGCCCAGGGGAGATGATCGGCGAGCCGGTCGGCGGTGCGGCGGTATTCGCGGAGGTTCAGCATGAAAGCCATGCCTTCTGACGGAGGTGGCGGAGCAGGATCGGCGCGAAATCGGGATCGCGGCGCGCGGCGATGCAGAGCAGACTGTGAGCGGTCGCCCAGAGCCCCAGGCCCGCGATCCATTGCTGGAGGCCGAGCCCCACGGCGGCTGCAAGCGTGCCGCTGACGATGGCAAGTCCGCGCGGCGCGCCGGCGAGGAGGAGGGGCTGGGAGAGCGCGCCGTGGAGTGGCGCCTCGAACCCCTCGATGTGTCGGCCGGCGGCGATCACAGGATCAGCGCTCCGCCGCCGAAGCTGAAGAAGGACAGGAAGAACGACGAGGCCGCGAATGCGATCGACAGGCCGAAGACGATCTGGATGAGGCGCCGGAAGCCGCCGCCGGTATCGCCGAACGCGAGCGTGAGGCCGGTGGCGATGATGATGATCACCGCGACGATCTTGGCGACGGGTCCCTGGATCGATTCGAGCACCTGCTCGAGGGGTTCCTCCCACGGCATGCCCGAGCCCGCGGCGTGCGCGGCGGTGGAAACGAGCATGGCGCCGAGGCATGCGGCCGCGCCGCGCAGGGTGGGTATCAGGATCGGCTTCATTTGGGGTCTCCGTTGCAGGGGGATGAGAGCAGTTCCTCGAGCGCATAGTCGCCGCTCGCCGTGAGGCCCTGGACGCGCGCGAGGGAGGTGAGGCGCCGCGCGGGCCCGCGCCCGCTGACGAACGCGACGATGTCGACGGCATCCGCGATCAGCCGGCGGGGCACGGCGGCGATGCATTCCTGGACGAGCTGCTCGAGCCGGTAGAGCGCGGCGAGACTGTCGTTCGCGTGGACGGTGGCAAGCCCGCCCGGGTGGCCGGTGTTCCAGGCCTTGAGAAGATCGAGCGCTTCGCCGCCGCGGACTTCGCCGACGATGATCCGGTCGGGACGAAGCCGCAGGGCCGAGCGCACGAGATCGGCCATGCTGACGGCGCCTGTTCGGGTGCGGAGCGCCACGGTGTCGCGCACGGGCGACTGGAGCTCACGCGTGTCCTCGATGATAATGACGCGTTCGCGGCTCGCCGTCATTTCGGCAAGCAGTGCGTTGGCGAGCGTGGTCTTGCCCGAACCGGTGCCGCCGGCGATCAGGATGTTGCGGCGTTCGACGACGGCGAGGCTGAGGAGGCGCGCGGCGTCCGGTGTCATGATGCCGGCCTCCGCATAGTACGTGAGCCTGAGATCGCGCACGGCGGGAACCCGGATCGCGAAGCAGGGCGCGGCCGCGACGGGTGGCAGCGCGGCTTCGAAGCGCTCGCCCGCGCGTCCGTCCGCATGGACCGGCAGGTCGGCAGACAGGATGGGATGCCGCGGCGATGCTTCGACGCCGAGGTGGGCCGCGACGAGCCGGATGATGCGTTCGGCCTGGACCGCATCGATGCGGTGGCCCGTCTCGCGAAGCGGTTCGCCGGAGCGTTCGATGCGCAGCATGCCGTCGGGATTGAGGAGGATGTCGGTCACCGAGGGGTCGGCAAGGGCGGCCTCGATCTCGGGACCGAAGGCGGCCGCGAGCATGGCGCGGCGCCGCGCGGCGATGCGGTCGTCGGTCATCGTGCCGTGTCCTCGCTGCTGAAGGTGCGCTGACCGCTTGCGACGGTCCTTGCGACGCGGACGACGAAGCTTTCGAAGCGGGCGCGGGCTTCGGCACGGCCCGCATCGTCGTCGGCGGAGAGCGGCAGATGAACGGCGAGTTCGTAGCGGACGAGAAGCGCGAGGGTTTCGAGGAGGATCTGGAGATCGCGTTCGATGCGCCCCAAGGCGAGGCTCATCCGGTCGAGCCGGGGACCGTAGCGATCCTCGAAGGCGAGACGGCTCCGGCGGTCCAGCCAGTCGCCGAGCGCGGCGGCGAGGATTCCCGATTTGGTAGCGCCGGGCTGCGCCGCGAGCTGTTCGAAGCGGGTGCTGAGCGCCGCGTCGAGGAACAGCTGGTAGCGGACCTTGCTCATCGGGGGAGCTCCAGCTGCAGCTGCGCCGGGCGGCGGGATGCGGCGAACGTCATCCGTGCCGGACCCGTTTGTGTCAGTGCCTTCGGATCCTGTGCGAGATCGTCGTCATCCGCTCCAAGGTTGAGCGCGTCCGTTCGCTCTTGCGGTGCCGTGCGCCGCGGTGCCTCGTCTCCCGGCGTCCGGTCGAGATCGCGGTCGCCGGAAGACGCTTGCGGGGAGGGCGCAGGGGCCGCGACGTCGACGGGGCTGCAGGCTGTGTTCGACCAGACATTGTTGCGCGCCGGCGGAAGGTCCTGAAAGCCTTTCTCGTCGAGCTCGGGGGGCGGAAGCAGGCGGACCTTGAGGGCGGAATCCTCGTAGTAGCGCAGTTTCTGCGCGCGGATCGGCGGGGCGCCGGCGACGAGGATCAGCGCATCGTCCGCAGGCATCTGCATGACTTCGCCCGGGGTCATGAGGGGCCGAGCGGTTTCCTGCCGGCTGACCATGACGTGCGCAAGCCAGGGCGCGAGCCGGTGGCCGGCGTAGTTGCGCATCGCGCGCTGTTCGGTTGCGGTCCCGAGCGCGTCCGAGATCCGCCGCGCGGTGCGTTCGTCGTTCGCGGCGAAGGCGATGCGGACGTGGCAGTTGTCGAGGATGGAATTGTGCTCGCCGTAGGCCTTCTCGATCTGGTTGAGGCTTTGCGCGATGAGGTATGCGCGCACGCCGTAGCCGGCGAGAAACGCAAGGCTGGTTTCGAAGAAGTCGAGCCGCCCGAGCGCCGGAAACTCGTCGAGCATCAGGAGCAGCGCGTGGCGCGTGCCGGTCGCTTCGCCGGGGAGCGTTTCGGTGAGGCGCCGCGCGATCTGGTTGAGGACGAGGCGGATGAGCGGCCGGGTGCGGCTGATGTCGGAGGGCGGCACGACGAGGTAGAGCGAAACCGGGTGACGGCCCTGGGTGAGGTCCGCGATGCGCCAGTCGCAGGCCGAGGTCACGGCGGCGACTGTCGGATCGCGGTAGAGGCTGAGCAGGCTGATCGCGGTGGAGAGAACGCCCGAGCGTTCGTTCTCGGATTTGTTGAGGAGCTCGCGCGCCGCCGAGGCGACGACGGGGTGCACCTGCGGCTTGTCGCGCGTGCCCAGATGGTTGGCGGTCATCATCACCGCGAGCGTTTCCGCGAACGTCCGCGCGGGATCGGAAAGGATCATGGCGACGCGTGCCAGCGTCTTTTCCTCTTCGGCGTAGAGGACGTGGAGGATGGCGCCGACGAGCAGCGCATAGGCGGTATTTTCCCAGTGATTGCGGCGCTCCGCGGTGCCTTCGGGGTCGACGAGAATGTCCGCGATGTTCTGGGTGTCGCGGACCTCGTTCTGGCCGCGGCGGATTTCGAGGAGCGGATTGTAGCGCGCCGAGCGAAGGTCGGTGGGGTTGAACAGGATGCTGTGCGAGAAGCGGGACCGCCAGCTTGCGGTCAGCAGCCAGTTCTCACCCTTGATGTCGTGGACGATCGTCGAGCCGGTCCACGAGAGGAGGGTGGGGATGACGAGGCCGACGCCCTTGCCGGAACGGGTCGGCGCGAAGGCGAGCACATGTTCGGGCCCGTCATGCCGCAGGTGGCGGCGACCGAGCCGTCCGAGAAAGACGCCGCGCCCTGCCATGAGACCGCACGCGGCGATCTGTCGCCGCGTTGCCCAGCGTGCCGAGCCGTAGGTCGTGACGTCGCGCTTGTGCCGTGCGCGCCGGAGCGAGCCGATGATGGCGGCAAAGAGCCCGGCGAGGCTTCCGCTCGCAGCAATGAGCCCCGCGGTATCGAACACGGCGGGAGCATAGGCCTCATAGCGGTACCACCAGAGGAAGAGCGACCACGGCGCGTAGAGGGGAACGCCGGACACGGTCGTGAAAGGTGCACCGAGCGCGGACTGGTGGCCGAGCGCCGCTGCTGTCCACTGCGTGGCGCACCACAGGCCGATGACCATGATGGCGAGGACAAGAATGATCTGTCCGATAAGGAGCCGCGACGGAGACATGGATTCCCTCGTTCGGGCAGCAGAGCCGTTCCGCTGCGTCGGGCACTATCATTCGCGGAATTCGGAAGCCTCTTGCAGAGCCTGTCTGGTGCAGCCGGCTACGTTTCCGGTGCATTTCGGATATTGGCCGATACTTGGCTAGGCGGTTGTCGCGGGGAGCGTCGTGTCGGGAACGTTGATTGATAGCATCCACTTTTCCGAGAAGCGGCTTTCATAGACCGTTGCTGAATCGAGTTTGCGGGAACTTCCGCGCTGTGCGTCTGCGGCCCATGCGGAGATCCGGGGGTCGTTGATGCCGAGAACCTCGTCCAGAAGATAGCCGGCCCGGACGCGCAAAATTTTCTCCGCGCTGGTGTTTACCGAAGTGATGATTTCGTCGACATACTTTGTGGCGTGTTCACGCCATATGTCGATTACGGCTCTGATCCCTCCGCACCAGTGGGGTGCGGCGAGCGTGTCGCGGAAAGTTTCGCCTATCGGTGTTGCACGAATTCCATTTCGGACCGTTGCAGCAACGGTGAAACGCAGTTCGTGACGGAGCACACTTCTCCCACGAACAAGGGGCAGTGGTATCTGACGTGTCAGACGGAACGGCAGCTCGTCGGGTTCGGCTTCATCAGGAGGGAAACCGATCACGGCTTCCATTTTTGCCTTCGCCAGGATTTGCCATGTTTTCCGGTCTGGCAAGGTGAAGTGGACCTCAAGTTGTTCCGGCGCGAGGCCATGAAAGGCAAGGGCACTTGCATGGGACAGGTAGCAGAACGGGTCAGCCGTCATCATGACTTCGATTGTTTCGGCTGGAGCGAGCATAAATAGGACGGATGAAAAGTCGGGATCACGGGGCAGACGATTGGTGGCCGGCTCGAGTGAAGTGAAGCCTTCGTTCGAGGTCGCTTGGAATAGAAGCTTGCGTGCGCGGCGTTCCGTAAGGGTGTTGTTGCGGGGCGGAAGAGGGCTGCCTGCATAGCCTCGATCGCGGAAAAGCTTGAGAGCGAACGCATAAAGGCTGAATTCGCTGATTACAGGTTGACCGCTGTCGCGGGCCATTTGAACGAGAAGATCGGCAGCGGTATGGATAAGACGGTGGCCTCAGTGAATGTCCTAAGGACATTCACTGAGGCCACCGTGCTGTCAAGGCTATTTCGATAACGTTATCGCCGCCTGCACTTCCATTCCTGTCCTTAGGACAGGAATGGAAGTGCAGGCTCCGGTCAAGGCTGAAATTCGGAAAATCGGACATGGAACCGGACATGGAACCGGACATTAATGCGGACCTAGATGTGTACTCGTTAATGAAATTTCCTTGAAAATAAACTATTCCTCTCTAGATGAGGAGTGGACTTGGAAGCGGACATTGATCGTGCAGGATCGCGGTGAACCAGTTGATATAATGCAGCCGATGCGGGTGGGTGAAGGATCGCCTCGCCTCGGCCTGCTTCGCGACCTGTCGGTCGACCTCGCTGCAAAGGCAGCTTCCTTTCGCGCCAGCCTGCCTTCCGAGATACAGGCTGCACTCGCGCATCTCGTACGCGCTATGAACTGTTACTACAGCAACCTCATTGAGGGTCATGATACCCATCCCATCGACATCGAACGCGCCCTCAACAACGATTTCAGCGACAATCCCGAACAGCGCGACCTTCAGCTCGAGGCGCGTGCACATATCGCCGTCCAGGAATGGATCGATGCCGGGGGGCTGAGCGGCCGAGCGCACACCGTTGCAGGCTTGTCCGAGATTCATGCGCGATTCTGCGAAAATCTCCCCGAAAGCCTCCTCTGGGTCGAGATGCCGGAGAGTCGTGAGCGGGTGCGTGTCGAGCCGGGGCTACCAAGAACGCGAGACGTTCAGGTCGGACGTCACGTCGCGGTCAGCCCAGGCGCCGTCCCGCGCTTTCTTGAACATTTTGAACATTGCTACGCAAACCTTGGGCGCAGCGATGCGATCATCGCCGTGGCCGCTGCTCATCATCGTTTCGTCTGGATCCATCCGTTTCTCGACGGAAACGGCCGCACCGCCCGGCTGATGTCGCACGCGATGCTGCTTGAGACGCTCGATACCGGGGGTGTCTGGTCGGTCGCGCGAGGTCTGGGGCGCACGGCGCAGGATTACAAGCGCCATCTGGCGGCCTGTGATCTGCCGCGGCGCAACGATCTCGATGGCCGGGGAGCACTCAGCGAGGAAGAGCTTGCCGCGTTCACCGCATATTTTCTGAAGACGTGCATTGACCAGGTCGATTTCATGACGAGCCTCGTCGAACCTACGCGGTTCAGAACGCGTATCCATCGGTGGATCGAAGAAGAAGCGGCACTTGGCAAGCTGCCCGCGAAAGCCGGTACGATAATCGACGCAATACTCTATCGCGGCGAACTTCCGCGTGGGGAACTGGAATCGGTTGTCGGTACGGGCGATCGCCAGGCGCGGCGGGTCGCAGCGACACTGCTCGATCTCGGTGTTCTGGTTTCGGAAAGCAGTCGCGCGCCGCTGCGTCTTGCTTTTCCAGCCACGCTCGCATCGCGCTGGATGCCCGGCCTTTTCCCCGACAAGGACTGAGCCGCCGCTTGTGAGGAACGCTACCCTCCAGTGAGAACTTCGGTTGACCTGGGCGACGCCGCCATTGCGCAGCGCACAGTTTACCGTTCCAGCCCGCGCGTTCGTCCCCGCCGCCAACTGAACCCGTCGTCGCGGACGATGCCGCCGATCTCCTTGCCAATCTGACGCTCGAGTGATCGCCGCCACGGGACAAGCGAGAATTCGCGCTCGGTTTCGATGAGCGCGAAGCGGCCGCTCATGAGGTCGATCCGGCGCGTCAGCCGGCCATCGACGGCCTTGCCGACGGGTGCCTCGACAAAGCTCTTGTCCAGCGCCTCGGCGAGTTCGCCGCCGGCGCGTTCAACTTCGCGGCGCTGAAGACGGGCGAGTGCGCTCACGCGCAGGCGCACACGGTCGCCTTCGGCGTCGGCGAGCTGCTGGTCGATCAGCCACTGGCCGCGCACACGCAGCGCGGACATGACTTCATGTCCGAACCCGGTGTCGCGCAGGGGCGGGCGTGGACCCTCGGCAAGTGTGCGGTCGAGCCAGGTCGCAGCTTCCGCCCGGGGCAATCGCTCAAGCGGAACACTGGACAGCACCTCGACGGTAACCGGCCGATCGCGTGCCTTGCGTGCGGCGTGTTCGATGGTCCGCTTTTCGAAATCAGCGGGGATCGTCCAGCTGCCGTCGGCATGGCGTTCGGGGCCGAGGCCGGCACGGCGCAGCGCTTCGAGGCGCCGGATATGGGCGGCGATGTACGGCGCGCCCGCGGACGGATCGTGGAGAATATGGAGGGCTTCGGAATAGCGGCCCCGATTGGCGGCAGCGATCATCGTGATCGCCCGGTCTGCGGGTCTGACCTGAGGCACGGTCCGCGCGACGCGGACGATGGCCTCATCGGGCAGGGGTTCGGTTTCGCTGCCGCGGCCGATCTCGATGTAGTGGACGCGACCGTCGATGCCGTCGACGATCAGGTAGTGCCGGTCACGAAGTTCGTCCGCGAGGCCGCGTGCGAGCAGTCGCCCCTCGACCGGGGCTGCAGGGCCGTGCACGCGGTCGGCGATGACATGGTCGGGTTCCTGTCCCTCGAGCCGGCGGCGTGTCATCTCGCGCTGGAGGGTGCGGATGATGTCGCCGCGTTCGCCCATCTGGCGCAGCGTTGGTTCGAGCGCGGCGCTCAACTCCCAGACGCCGCCGCCGCGATCGTTTGCGAGACCGAGATTCGCGAGATGCTTTAGACGCCCGGCGATCAGTGACTGGCGGAACGGATCGCGGTCGGCCGCGACAAGTCGGCGGCCCTCGTCCATGCGGCGGACGAGATCGCGGTCGATCGTTGTGAACCGGTCCTGCCCGATATCGCGGCGCAAACGCTGCTCGATCTCGATAATTGTGCGGGGGCCGAGGTCGAGCGTGAGCAGTTCGGCGGCGCGGGCGCGGAAGCCGTGCGCAATATATTCCCGGGCTATGACGAGGTTCTCGCCCCGGTCGTCGACGCCGCGGAGCAGGAGATGCGTGTGCGGCTGGCCGGTGTTGAAATGGTCGACCGCGACCCAGTCGAGCCGGGTGCCGAGGTCCGTCTCGACCTGCGTCATGAAACGGCGGATGAAGGGTTTGAGGTCGGGCATGAGGTCGCCGTCCTCGGGCGAGACGATGACGCGGAACTGGTGGCGGTCGCCTGCACAGCGCTCGGCGAACGCGCGTCCGTCGACGATCTCCTCGCGCGCCGAATAGAGCGTGCCGGGGAGGCCTTCACGGGTGACGCCGTCGCGCTGGATGTAGCGGAGGTGCGCGTGCGCCGCGGCGAGGGTGCGCGGCGCAAGCCGGACGAGATGCGTCTTGACGATGACGCGCCGCATGGCTGCGCGCGTGCCGAGCAGCCGGCCCATGCCGGCGCCGCGGCCGATGCGGCTGCCGTCGAAGCGGCGATTGCGTGCGCCCGATTTGAGTCCGTGCAGCTTCGCGGCGGCGAGGACCTTGCGCGCGTAGGGTCGCGGGCGCCGGCCGCGATTGCCGATACGTCCCGGCCGCGGCTCGAAAGGGTCATCGGTCACGGGTGCGATCCCGCGAGGATTCAGCGGAAAGCGGCGGGAGACGACCGGCTCGTGCCTCCGTGCCGCAGTCTCTCCCGAAATCGACGTGCAGGCGCGGGTCCGAAGGATCCTGCGAGACACTGCCTTTCTCTTGCTTTCCTCTTCCCCCGCCTTCCTTTCCCATTCCCGGCATGAAAAAGGCCGGGACACGATGCCGATCCGGCACCGCGCCCCGGCTGGGGAAACAGACGTCAGCGCGCTTCGTTGAACGCGCGTCGGGCTTCGCTGAAGTCGCTGAAGCTTCGCCGTCCGATGAGGCCGTCGGGATGGCCTTCGCCGTCGACGATGACGATCGCGACGAACCAGTCATCGCCGCATTTTCCGATGATGGCGAGCCGGTCGAGGTCGGCCTCCGGGTCACCGTCGAGGCTCTCGTAGCGGCCGATCCAGCGCTCGGCGAGGCGCGCGTCCCAGAGCACATCGGCCTCTTCGGCCTCGAGGAACCGGGCGGCGAGGACGATTGCTGCGGCGGCGCCGACGGTATCGGAAAGACCGCGAACGAGGGTAGAGACGATACGGTCATGATGCTCCGGAACGTGCGAACGCGTCTGCATGATGATCTCCTTCGTGCTGCGTTTCCGGGATCGGAAACGTGGCCCCCGGAGATGCCTGGCGGCGCGGCTGTCAGGGCCGCGGCGCCCGGCGCCGCGCCGCGCAGCGGACGCGGGAGGAGCCGATTTGCGCAGCAAATCGGAGGGCACCCGCGGGCCTTGAGAGGCGTGCCGGCAGGCGTCATGCTGGGCCGGCGCCTTCGAACACCGCTCATCTTGGTGCGAGCGGCGGACCGCGCCGGACGGCAAACAGCGCATTCACGGGCACCGCGTCGGAAGGTCCAGAGACTGTCCTTCGCACGATAAACAGCGTCTCCGGCGGAGGCGGGGGCAACCCCTCGGACGGGGTAAGACCGCGCGTCACGGCAGCGGCGTAGGCGATGGTTTCCGGGGGGAGGGGACGCCCGGCGAGATGTTCGCCGTAGCGTGCGGGGCCGGCGTGATAGGCGGCGAACAGCGCGGGGAATCCGAAGCGGTCGTGCATGGCGCGGAGGTAGGCCGCGCCGCCGAGGATGTTGGCGCGGGGGTCATCGGGATCGTTTCCGAGACCGTGCCGCGCGGTCATGTCGGCCCATGTGCCGGGCATCAGCTGCATGAGCCCGATGGCGCCGGCGGACGAGCGGATGGGCAGGCCGCCGCGCGTCGCATGGCCGCCGCTTTCGGCGCGCATGACGCGGGCGATCCAGTCGGCGGGGATGCCGAAGCGGAGTGCGGCTTCGTCGATGAACGGCTGCCAGCGACGGACGGGGTCGGCGTGCGCGGGCGCGGCAAGCACGACTGCGAAGGCGAGGGCGGCTCTCAGCGGTGCCATATGAGCCGCGCGCGGCCGAGCACATCGGCCGCCTCCGTCACCCCGAAATAGCGCCCGTCGAACGAGGCGGGATTGCCTTCCATGAGAAGCAAGACCTGCCCGTCGCGAAGGTGGACGCAGCCCTGCCAGGCGGGCAGCCGCCGGCCGAGGCTGTCGGCGTCGCGGCGCAGCGCGCGCGCCTGGCCGTTGACGGTGACGACAGCGCCGAAGGCGCAGACGCTGTCGCCGGAAAGCGCGGCAATGCGCTTGATGAGGGGGATGCGGGCGGGGAGATAGCGGCGCTGGTCAGCAAGCATGCGCCACTGCGCGGGCAGCCGCGCGGCGACCATGTCGCCGTGCCGCAGGCGCGCGGCGGACTCGAGCAGATAGAGGCCGCGCGGGGCGCTTGCCGAGATGTTCCAGACGAGGCGCGGAGCGGGTTCAGCCCGGAGGAGCGAGCATGCAAGTGCTCCGGCGAGCCCGATCAGGACGCGTTCCCGCGCGCGCCGGAGCCGGGCGCGGCGGGCGCGGGCGAGCGTTTCGCCCCAGGCGCGCAGGGGTGCGGCGCCCGTGCTCGAATGGTGCCGGGTCATGACCGGGGACCCTTGCCGGAGCCTTCCGACCAGGCGTCGAGGTCGTCGATATGGTACTGGATGAAGCGGCTGTGGTGCCGAAAGGCCGGCCCGGTTCCCTGCTTGCGCAGGTGCTTCAAAAGCCTGCTTGAGATGCGCAAGTAAGCGGCGGCCTGATCGGTATTGAGGAAGGGGGAGCCGCGCCGCGCGTGCGCGGCGCGCGCGATATCGTCGTCGGTGGGCATGTGCGGTGTTCCTGGCGGTGGCGGCATCGAAGCCGCGTCTGGCAGCACCGACCATGCAGCGCGCGGCACCGGGCCGGGAGGCTCGAAAACGCGCGCACGCGAAATCGAGCCACCTGCAGCGCGCGATGCGAATTTTCATTGCGGAAAGGGGAGGGGCGACCTTACATCCGCATCGTCATGAGCATTGGAACACGGATCGATGAGGCGGGCACGCTGCTCGCCGAGGGAGAGGGCGTGCTGCTGCGGCGCGATGCGGGCGGACGCTACCGTCTAGACCTCAGGCGGGTTTCCGCGCCGCCGCACGGCGCGCGCGTGCGGGTGACGGGCGTGCTGGTGGAGGCCGATCTGGTGGATGTCGACGCGGTCACCGCCGAACGCAGCGCCGCCTGAACGAAAGCCCTAGCTTTTCGCGGCGGCTTCGAGCTCTGCGATGCGCTCGCTGCACACGGCATGGACGACGCGGCCGAGCTCCTCGACCTGGGCTCCGAGCCACTCCAGTTCCTCGGCCGAGATGCGGTAGTGCTTCGAGTAACGGGCCTTCACATAGGCTTCCTTGAGCTTCTCGAAGAGCGCGCGTTCCTTCTTTGTGTCGCGCGGCCAGACATGGAAAAGGCGCCGGTCCAACCGCTCGGCCTGCGTGCGCAGGAAGCCCAGATTGTGGACGTGAGGCGTGTAGAATGTGCAGACCAGAAGCACGCAATGGTAGAGTCGCTCGGTGGCTTGGTGCAGGTCGAAAGCGGCGTCCTTGGCGTAGCCTTTTCCGATATGAAACTTGGCGCCTTCGTAGCGCTTTTGCGCTGAAGGAAACCACTCCTCGAAGTATTCCTTCGCCATGGCGAGCGCCTGTTTGGGCGTCTTGGGCTTCGGCGTGTGGAACGGCGTGTCATCGCTCTGGTAGAGCGCGATACCGTCCTTCGCGACGTCCATGAAGAAGTAGCGGCCATGGGCAAGGCCGTCGTTCACTTCCTGCAGCGTGTGAACGATGAAGTTGACTGGCGTCTTCAGCGTCTTGGTGATGCCGTACTCGCGCATCAGCTGGTCCTCGGCCTTTTCCCAGTAGGGGATGCGCTCGGTGAGGCGCTTGTCGTTGACGACGATGAGCAGGTCGAAGTCGGACTTGTAGCCCTTGGCGGTGTGCGGTTCGTCGACCCAGCCGCCGCGCGCATAGCTGCCGTAGAGCACGACCTTGAGGATGCGCCCCTTCTTCTTCCAGGCCTGCGTCGCGAGGCTCGTCGCCTCCTCGAACCCTGCGAACAGCACCTCGAGCACGCGCTCAAGCTCGCGCTGCTTGGCCGGAGGCAGATGATCGAGGTCGGTGCGCATGGCCTATCCTAGCAGTCAGGGCGTGCAAATCCACAGCGATATCAGCGCGCTGCAAGGCGGAAAACCGGCTCCCGCAGGGATGCGGGAGCCGGGGCGGCAGTCAGTCCGCCGGGTTCCAGATGATGGCGAAGCTGTTCTCGTCCTTGCCTGCGGCGCGGCCGAGGTTGGCGTAGATGCGGCGGGGGCCGAACTCCGGCGCGGCCATGACGAGCGCGACATATTCGTTGCCGGAACTCTCGCCGACGCGCTTCCAGCCGGCGCCGACCTCGATGCCTTCGGACGACACGCGGTAGTCGGGATGGCTGTCGTTGGCCTTGGACGGGTTGGGCGTGATCTCGATCGCGGCGCGGATCGTGAGGGTGCGAAGCTGGCCTTTGAAGCTGTCGCCTTCGCGGGTGACGTAGCCGATTGCAGACATGATTTCTCTCCTCTTGTCTCGCCGGCGACCATTCGCGGGCGATGGCCAGCCTGAGGAACGGCGTCAGCGCCCTTGCCGAACCTGCAAGGCCGAAGCGAACGCGAAGGACCGGAGACGGGGCGCGGATTTGAAGCGCAAGCATCCGCGAGGAGGCCGGCAACGCCGGCCGGGGAAATCCGTGACCGGGCGATGGTTGGGGCAAGAGGGCGGCCGGTCCAGGCGCAATGGCCTGCCCGCCATGTGGTCGCCAGACACGGAGAGGTCAGCTGGAATTTTGGCGATGTCTCCGTGTGGAAGCGGCGAGGGGCAGTCGGCAATCTGGACTCTGAAGCCTCTCGGTCGTGATCCTGTCTCACCGGCAACAAGGAGACTGACTTTCCAATACGCATCGCCGAGACAATAGGGCGCACCGCAGGATGGCCGGGGTCAGCGGGCGTTTTCGCGGGAGGACAGGCGAGGCAGAGGCGGTTGGCCGCTGCTTATCAGGCCTTGCAGCGTGCAATCCAGGTCGCGAACGCGTCGACGAAGGTCTGCACGAAATCGCGCGTGCCCTCGACAACGATCTCACCGGCTTCGTCAAACATCTTGCCTGCGCCGCCCACATAGGCCTCCGGCTGCTGGAGGACGGGCATGTCGAGGAAGACGAAGCTCTGCCGGAGATGATGGTTCGCGCCGAAACCGCCGATCGCGCTCGGCGAGACGCTCATGACCGCCGCCGGCTTGCCGCTCCACACGGACTTGCCATAAGGGCGTGACCCAACGTCAAGCGCGTTCTTCAGGGCGCCAGGGACGGACCGGTTATATTCCGGGGTTACGAACAGGGCCGCGTCACTGCCGCCGACTTCGGAACGAAAGCGCTTCCACGCCTCGGGCGTGTTTGTCTCGGCATCCTCGTCATAGAGTGGCAGGTCGCCGATCTCGATGATGTTCAGCGCAAGAGAGGGCGGGGCGAGCCTCGCCACGGCCAGCGCCATCTTGCGGTTGAGCGACTCCTTGCGAAGGCTCCCGACGAGTACCGCCACCTGAAATGTCTTATCCATCCAGCATCTCCATCATTGCGGCGGCCACGTGCGGCCGGCCGGCTACAGGATCAAACGCCCATCATCGACGATCGGTCCAGCCTACCGAACTGCCCTCATGGTCATTCGCGCATCTGCCTTCGCCGGCACTGAGAACGGCGTTCCGGGCCAGATCGACCGGCCGCCACCGCGCGCGGGACCAGCAGTCCAAATGCATTTGCTTCCAGCTTGTCCTAAAGGCCGGGCGATATGTCGGCGGGAAGACCGTAGTTCATTCCGACCCGTAGGTGGCTGCGCGAACGGTGGCTATGTCGGACGATCCGGAACGGCAGGTTATGGTGCGCGACTAGCAGATAGCTGCCGCTATGATGTTTTGGAATGCGGTGGCAGCTACCGCCGCATCCTTGCTACTCGCTGATGCCGCTTCTGTTCCTGTAAGCTCCTGAAGTCGAGACGCTTGGGACTTAAGGCTGCGCCGGACCGTCACCAACGGCGTCGCCTATCCATCGTATGACCGGTGTCGGAAAGCCCTTCGTGGGCAATGGCAGTGGCAGGCTCAAGATCGCCTGGATCCGAGTGCAGCGACAGCTGCAACTCGGATCATTTTATAAGCGTTTGCCGGCGCCAGCTCTCGACCGCTTTGTCGAGCGCCGCCGCGGCGGCAGCGTCGGCCCAGCGATCCCAGAACTCGATCGTCCCGCTGAGCGGTTCGTTGACCGGCTTTGCGATGCGGATGCGCGTCGGCAGCAGGATCGCATCGCCGACCACCAGCGCCTCGCCGGTGTCGAGCACCGGCAGCAAGTCGCCGAACCCGCCCAGGCTGTCCGGCAGCAAGCGTCGCACGACTGTCTGGTCATCACCGTTGGTCAGCCGCATGGCAATCAGATTGTTGCACTGGCTGACGACGGTGCGGTTTACTTCCGCCGGGCGCTGGCTGATCACCACTAGGCCGACGCCATATTTTCGGCCCTCCTTGGCGATGCGCTCGAACGTCGCAATCGCATTCTCCGCCGCCCCTGAGGTCGCGTCCTGCGGAATGTAGAGATGCGCTTCGTCGCAGAACAGTGCGACTGGATGTCGGGCGCCTTGGGCGCTCCATTGCTGGACGTGGAAAGCCATGCGCGCGACCATACCCACGATCAGCGGCAGGATGTCCGAAGGCACCTCGGAGAAATCAATAACCTTCACGCCGCCCTGGCCGCCTTTCGCGGCCCTGCCGCCGAGCAACAGCGTGACGGCTTCGTCGAGCCATTTGTAGCTATCGGCGACGCCAGGCGCTGGAAACAGAAAACCGAGTCGACGATCGGTGCGCTTGCCTTCGAGGCGTTGGATCAGGCGGCTGAGCTTCCCGTGGAAATCGCCCTGCTTCTCCGTTCGGGCGCCAGGAACCATTTCGGTGTTGAGCCGCTCCAGCTCGGCGAGGACGGACGCGATCGCGAATGGGACCGGACTGTCGATCGTGAAATTGGCGAGAACGTTGGTGTGCCCGCCAGCGTTCAGGAAACCGGTTTTGGCTTCTACGATGGCGCGGGACATGACCATGGCCTGATTGGGCGCGTTTTGGTCGCTGCGATCCACGAACATTGAGACCAGCGCCTCGTAGCTCATCAGCCAGTAGGGCAGATGAAGCACACCGTCGGCGAGACCCTTTCCCGCATCGATGTCGCCCGGCCCCGCGACGCGGAGATGTACGAAACCGTCGCCCGCCATCGACGCATATTCGCCGTGCATATCGAAAACGATCGCGTTGGCGCTCTCCAGCTCGGCGACCTGTTCCAGCAGCCGGGCGGTCGTCCAGGATTTTCCAGAACCCGTACTGCCGACGACGAGCGCATGGCGCTGGAAGAGCCTGTTGCCGTTGACATAGGCTTCGGCGTTGGGATCGAGTGTATAAGCGCCGAGCGAAAGACGCTGGGTCCCCCCGGTCACTTCCGAGATCACGCCCATGAAGCGGGTCAGCCGCTCGCCTTCGAGAGCGAAGCAGCAGGCGTCGATCTCCGGCACGGTTTCGAGGGTGCGGCGGAAGATGTTCGCGCGGCTCCCGTCGCGGTCGAGTAAGGTGCCGATCAGCGTGATCCGGACCAGATTGACCTCGGGATGAGCTTCCTCGCCCCGTTCCACCTCCGCCACCTTCGCCTCTTCGAGCGCGGTGCGGGTGATCTTGTGAATGACACCGATCAGCTTGTGACCGGCGAGGCTGCTCTGGAGCGCTACCAGCCGATTGACCTGGAGAGCGCGCAGCGCCTCGACGTCATCGACGCGAACGATGACCGTAGCCGTGTCGACCGATTGGACGCGCCCGAGCGCTTCTTCGTCGTCGAAATCGAGGATGCTCATGCCGGTGTCCCTGTTATTTGATCGAGGAATTGGTCGAGCCGCCACAGCGGCTGATCGAGATCGAAGCCCGCCGGCGCGTCGTGCATGTAGGCCCGCGCGCCGGCCGGGCCGTCTTCGATAGCGAGATAGCGTCGGCACCGTCCACTTGTCAGAAAGGTCTTGGCCGTCGGCGTCAGCTCCTTGGTGATGACGACGAGCGGCGTGGAATCGCGGTCGCAGCGCTCGATAAGTTTGGTCTGGACATGCTCGTCATTGAAGCCATAGCCCACGCAAAAATAGGCGCGGGCATTCTCCAGCGCATTGTCGCTGCACGCGAGGATCGTCCGGAAAGGCTCGCCGTGGGTCAGGCGATATTTGTCGATTCCGGGCGTGATCATGAGTGGCGCGTAGTCGGGCGGGATGGCAAACGCACTGCGTATCCCGATGATCTGCTTGGCAGCGTCCTGGAACCAGTCGAGCGAGCCGTGAACCTTCCAGACCGCGACCGTGCGCGTCTCGCGGCCCCTGATCGTGATCCGCGTATTGGGATCGCGCGCGCGCGATTGGAGATAGCCGTAATTGAATCCGGTGAAGGTGCTGACGTCCGCGGCGTCAGCGGCATATTCGGCGAGGCGATCGTAATTGGGCGTGACGACGTGGAGGGTCGTGTGGGTGCTGTCGAAAAGGTGCCGATAGAGCCTCGACAGCGGCAGATGGTGCCGGTCCGCAAGCAGCGCCGACAGCACGGCCAGGTCGGAGGGCAGCAGGAATTCCCGCGTCGCGCTGGCGATGAAATGGGTCTGACGCTCGGTCGGGCGGACCGCTTGCAAGGCGCTTTCGAGATCGGTTCCGGTCTTGAGATGCGCCAGGAAAACGTCCCATTCCTTATTCTCCTCGGCTGTCCACGCGGCGGGCGGCGCGGCGCTCGTCAGATGCGCCGCGAGCGCGCCCATGCTGGGCACGCCGTGGGCGGCCGATGCGCCGCTCCCGAGAATGATCACCGGGGTCGCGCTCAGCGAGCCCTGGGCAAATTCCTGCGCGATTTCGGCCGCGCTCTTGGCCGCCATATCTGTTCCCCCGATCGATCTAAACGAACCGACACGCCGTCGGTATGGTCCGCGACATGGCCGTTGCGCCGCGCGGAGGCGGAAAGGCGCCGCCGCCTCTCATGCGAGCAGAAGCCGCTTGGCTTCGAGTCCGCGATAGGCGCTGGTGCGGCAACTCAGAATGATGATCTGCATGCGCTGCGCGGCTTCGGCCAGGATTTCGAGCATGACCTCGAAGCGGTCGTCGTCCGCGAACACAAGCGCGTCGTCGAGCATGAGCGACGCGGGCTTGCCCTTCTCGATCAGCAGGTCGGCAAAGGCGATGCGCGTCAGGACCGCGAGTTGCTCCTGTGTCCCCTTGCTGAGATCATCCGTGGCCTCCTCGCGGCCACCTCGCGTGAGCAGGGTGGGCCGCAGATCCTCGCCGAACACAATGCTGGCGTTGGGTAGCAGCCGTCCGATGAAGGGCGCCACGCGCTGGGTGATCGGCGCGAGGAACCGGCGGGCGGTCTCGCGCTGGGCCTCGCGGATGGTTTCGGCGAGGAGCGAGAGCACTTCGGCTTCTTCCTTGAGACGATCATGGGCAGCGGCGGCGGCTTCCGCGAGCTCGGCGGCCGCGGCAGCACGGGTGGCGGGGCCGGCGGCGCCGAGCGTCTTGGCGCGTTCCTCGAGTTGGGCGATTTCCCCGACAAGCCCGAGCCGGTCGTTGACCAGCCGCTCGCGGCGCTTGCGAAGGGCGTCCCGGCGCTGGAGCAGGGCGGCCTCGTCCAGACCTTCGACGGCGCGCTGCGCCTCGTCGCGGGCCAGGATCGCGCGGGCTTCGTCCGTCTTGGCCGCGTCCAGCGCGGTGGCGAGCGCGTCATCGTCCATCGCTTCGAGGTCGGCGGTCAGTTGCTCGCGGAGCCGCGACACTTCGGCCGCCGTGCGCTCCACCTGGCTGGTCAGCTTGACGTTGGTGATCTGAGCTTCCTGCAACGTGTCGAGCGCGGCCTGGCGGCGGCCTTCGGCCTCGCGTTCGGCCGTGCGCGCCGTCTGCCACGCATTGTCGACATCCTCGGCATCGGCCGCACCGTCGTCGGATGTCGCGCTCGCAATCGGCCGCGTTTCGGACGCGAGCGCCCCGCGCAAGGATTCCAAGCCGGCGCCGATGCCGAGCGCCGCGTCCTCGGGACAGGCGGCCTCAAGCTGGGCTGCAAGCAGCGCAGAGGCCTGCGTGGCGTCGCGATGCGCCTGCGCCGCTTCCTTGGCGGCGAGAGGCGTGGCGCAGCCGACGTCGGCGAGGAAGGCGGCGAGGTCCTGTTCGGCTGCGCGCAGCCTGGCCTGCGCCGGTTCGCCCGAAGCTGGCGGCGTGACCGACACGGTTCCGATTCCATGCAATTCGAGACTCTGTGGCTCGCTGACGAGGACGCGCAGGCCGCTTTCGACCGCCGCGCCGTTGAGCCGCGCGGCCGGCGCGGATGGCAATAGCTCCACCGAAAGGACCGCCGCGCCTGCCGAAGCGGCGGCCTGAGCCTCGGCGACTGTCTGTTCGAGGTTCAGCAATTCGCTGTGCGCGTCAGCCGACATCCGATTGGCGGCCAACTCGTCCCGGCGCGCCTGCAACTTGGTGGCAATATCCTCCGCTGTATCGAACCGGAGAAAGGCCGCCGCCAGCGCACGCTGCCGCGCTTGGGCGGCTTGGCCGCGCTGCACCGCTAGGCGCCGTTCTTCGGCCGTGCGAAGGGCGGTGCGCGCCGTTTCAAGAGTGGCGGTCGCATCCTTTTCGCTCTGGCGCGCGGCTTCCAGGACTGGGTCATGATCCGTGACGGCGGATCGCGTCGTCGCCGCGGCCTGTTCGGCCTGCGCGATTTGGGTGCGCAGATCGCGCCGGCTGGTTTCGCGCGACTCGAGTCGGCCGCGTTCGCTGGTCGCTTCGCGGAGCAAGGCCTCGGCGGTGCGCAGCGCCTGACCCGCGGTCTTGGCGCGATCGAGGTCGGCTTCGAGCTGGGTCAGTTTCTGCTGCTGCTCCGGATCGTCGAGTTCGGCGACCAGCCGCCGTTGTTCGTTGCGTTTCCCCTCCAGGCGTTCGAGCACGCTCTCGAATTGCTCCAGCTCGGCCTGTGCGGCGCGGGCGTCCTCGGCGGCGGACGCGGCGGCTTCCTGCGCGTCCAGAAGCCGGCGGGCGGGCCGGCCGGTTGGGGTCTGATAGTCGGCGAGGCTGCGTTCGATGGCCTGAAGAACGGTGGTCGTGCGCTGGCCGCCGGTCACGGCACCGACTTCGCCGGCCAGCACTTCTTCCAGCGTCCGGCGCGCGCCCTGGCCCGGTGTGCCGAGCACGAAGGATTGACCTTGTTCGACCCAGAGCAGACCCAAGGCGCCGCGGCTGTCGTCGTCGGCGCCGCGGTTCCCGGCGCGCGCAAAGCCGAGCAGGGTCTGCAAGCGCTCCTCGGCTTCATCGCCGGTCGCTCGTCCGGTCGGACCTTCGAGCTCGACCGAGGGGTTCTGGAGGAAGCGCTTGCGCAGCCGCCAGCTCGCGTCGCCGAGATCGAAGCCGAGCTCGATGGTCGGCGCGACCTCATCACCATGCGGCCGAAACGAGCGGATGCGATCGCTTCGCGAACCGTGCCGCTCGAACAGCACGGCGCGCAAGGCTTCGAGGACCGTCGATTTTCCGGCTTCGTTCTGCTCGCACACGAGGTTCAACCCGTCCTCAAAGCCGGTCAGATGCAGCGGTTGCCGGAATTTGCGGAAATTCTCGATGCGAAGCTCGCGGATCCTCATCAACGCGCCTCCAGCCGATCGGCACGGCGCTGCTCGACATAGAGGCGTTCGAGCGCGGCGGCCGCGCGCTTGCCGGCGGCATCCTCGGTCGCCGACAGCGCTTGCAGCCGCTCGGCGGCGACGCGCAGCACGCCATTGGCATCGATGTCGGCAAGATCGGCGTCGGTCGGACGCGCGTAGAGATCGTCGAGGTTGAGATCGAGCCAGCGGACCTCATGGGCGAGCTCGCTTTCGAGACGGTCCCGAAGCGCCACGCGCTCGGCGAGCGTGAGCAAGCCGGACAGCCTGAGCCGGAGCACGAGATGCTGTCTTTCGATGCCGGGCGCGAGATTGGCGAGGAGCCCATCGAGTTCGGCAGCGCTGGCCAGCGACCAGCTTTCCGACATCCAGTGATAGCGGCCGATTCCCACCTGCGTCACGTCCGGCATTTCACCTGCAAGGTCGACGCGCAGCGCGACGCCGCTCACCTCGCGATCGAAATCATCAGGTTCGGGAGTGCCGGAATAATGAGTGAGGGCATCAATCTCGCGGCGGCCATGCCAGTCGCCGAGCGCCAGATAGGCAAGGCCGGCGCGGCGGGCACGGTCGGGTGCGATCAGGTTCGTCGCGGCCGTGCTCGATCCGAAATCGCGGATCGGCCCGTGGGCGAGGCCGATCCGTTTGACGCCGGCCGGCGTCTCGGCATGGTCAAACCAAGCGGTGGGATCATCCTGCGTCCGCTTATATTGGAGCGGCGCGGGCAGCAGCCAATATCCTTCGGCGAGTTCGATCGGTTGCGGTTCGAGGCAGACGATGACGGTGTCCGGGGCCTCGCTCGCGAGGCGGCTCCACAGGCCGTCGGCGCGCGCCGGATCGTGGTTGCCGGGCAACAGCACCCAGCGGATGTCTGCGGCGGCCTTCATGCGCGTGAGCGCCTGGCGATAGATGCGATCGCCGGGCTCGGGGCTGTCGAACACGTCGCCGGCCACCAGCGCGAAGCCGGCACCTTCGCGCCGCGCCGCCGCGGCCAGCGCGTCGATCGCGTCGAGCCGCGCTTCGAGCAGCGCGGCACGCGCTTGCTCGGGCGCGCGCCCGAACGGCTTGCCAAGCTGCCAATCAGATGTGTGAATGAAGCGCATCAACTCCCCCCGACATACCCATACGTTATAGGTCGTCGAGCGAAAAGCGTGAGATAGCGCCATTCCGCATGCGTTTGCGGGTTCTTGGGACCGTTAGACAAATGTAGCGGCACCGTCCGGGCATCTGACGATCGCGCATGGCGGTGCGTCTAGGATCAACACGGCCTAGGTGGAACGTCGGCCGGCTTCGTTGACAGATTTGGCTACGGCTTACTTTTCGATATGCAGTTGACAAATTATTTGATTTGCCCAATCGTCCGGTTTCGTTAATGGAGCTGTCGATGACCCCTTGGGAACACCACCCCGCATTGACCCGCGATCGCCTGATCACGATCGCGCAATTGATCCAGCGCGGTCGAAACCTGGCCTTGGACCGGTTCGATCCGAATGTCGGATGCACGGGGTGGACATTGGGATGTGAGGCGTTCGCCTTTCAGCGGCATCAGATCATCGAGGCTGCGGCGGACATCGACTGGTTGGAGATCCTGGACCCGACCATGCAGTTTGTCTTCAGCATCGGCGACGTCCCAGCTCGGTTCTATCGCGGCGAGCCCGAGGAGCCTAACACACGGACGCTGAAACAGACGTTTTCCGAATTGCAGCAGCTCAGCCTGTTCGGTGCCGACGAGCTTGTGAAGCTGACGCCCGAACCGCTCTACCGGTTCGCGGTCGAGACCGATCTCGATGGTTCGACCACTGCGATAACCTTCGTCATCCTCGGGGGTGAAACGCCGGTGCTCACCTGGTCGATCCCGCTGGACGAGCCGGTGACCAAGGTTTCGCCGCTCTGGGTCGAGGGCAGCGAAGGCGTCGAATTGCCGGCGCCTTCGGTCGGAGTTCCCACGAAGAAGAAGAAGGACAGCACATCCGATTGATCGGATGGCAGATTTGAGACCGGAACGAGCCACGTCGTCAGGCAGGTCAGTATGGAACTGAAGCCGAAAATCGCTGGCGAGCAGCTTCGACTCGCGCGCCTTGCTCACGGCTTTTCGTTGGAGGAAGTGGGCGGGCGTATCGGCGCGACCCGGCAGTTCATCCACCAGCTTGAGACTGGTTCGCGCTCGGCTTCGGACGAGACGGTCGATGCACTAGCCGACGTGCTTGGAGTCACTCCAGCCTTTCTCAGCGAACCGATCCCATCGACGGTTCGGCCGGAGCAGTGTCATTTCCGCGGCCATATCACCCGGCCTGCATCGGTGACCAGCCAGGTGCTGGCGCGGGGGACGCTCCTTGACAAGTTCGTGGCGGTCATGGAGCGCCATCTCGACCTACCTGATGTTTCATTTCCCGATATTCCGGCGACCACTGCCGAGGAGATAGAACAGGCGGCGGAGGAAGCACGCCGCCATTGGGGGCTTGGAACCACCGGGCCCATCACGAGCATGATGCGAGTGGTTGAGAATGCTGGTGCGATCGTCACCTATTTTGGCGATCTCTCGGATCGTATTGACGCATTTTCGATGGATCGACGCCGTCCGATCATTGTGCGGAGTTCACTCAAGGAAAGCCTGTGTCGGCAGCGCTTCGATTTCGCGCACGAATGCGGTCATCTGATCATGCATCGCGGCCTGCAGACAGGTGATCGGGCGACCGAGGATCAAGCACATCGATTTGCCAGCGCCTTTCTGTTTCCGCGCGGCGCTGTCCTTCGAGAATTTCCGCGCAGCAGTTCGATCAATTGGCGCGCCCTCTATGATCTCAAGTTACGTTGGAAGATGTCGGTGCGGGCGCTGATCCGGCGCGGGCACGATCTGAAACTGCTCACGCCCGCTCAATATCGAACCGCGAACATCCATCTGGTGAAGGTCGGCCAGGCGAAGGTTGAGAAGTATGACGACGACGGCACCTTGCCGGTCGAGCAGCCCGAACTTCTCGCATCCGCGTTGGGAGCGCTGGACGAAGCGGTTTACGGGGGAGTGGGCGCGGTCGCTGATGAGGTCGGCCTGTCTCGACCGATGCTCGAACTCATTACCGGCATGGCTATCCCCGAGCCCGATCCCGCGCTCGACGATGGCAAGGTCGTGCGATTGCGGCGATAGGTGCCGGATCGGACAACGTAGAGATTCCCCCTCGCGCTTCGACGATGTAGGCTACCCCGTAAGGGCCGCCATCATTCTTCCGAATCGTGAGCGGGACGAGGGGGAAGGCACCGTCTGTGTTGCAGGAATTGGTTTCACGTTTAGCGCGCCGCGATCACGCCCGACCGGAAGCCGAAGTCCAGTCCGATCTCCGCCAATTCCTGTTGGCGGCGCCCTTTCAGCTTGACGAGGGCAATATTGAGATCGCGGCACTCGAGGCGCCCGCCGGGGGCGGTCGGCGCATCGACATTGAAGTCGGTTCGACTGTCATCGAGGTCAAACGCGACCTGAGACGCGGTCGCGTCCGCGAAGATGCGATCGAGCAGCTTGCCGCCTATGTCGCTCATCGCGCCCGCGAAAGTGGGCGGCGATATGTCGGCGTGCTCACCGACGGAGCGGAATGGCTGTGTTTCAATCTAGTCGACGGCGCTCTTCAGCAGGTTTCGGCGCTTGACATCGACAGCTCGGCAGAAAGTGTTGGCAAGCTGGTCTTCTGGCTGGAAGGCGTACTTGCCACCGCGACCGGCATCACGCCGAACGCGCGAGAAATTGAAGCCCGCCTTGGCGCCACCAGCACCGCCTACGCGATCGATCGGGCAACGCTCGCGGCCCTTTATATGCAGAACCGCGATTTGCCGACGATCAAGGTGAAACGGGAGCTATGGTCGCGGCTCCTCACTTCGGCACTCGGAAGCCAGTTCACTGACGATGATGATCTGTTCATCGAGCACACGCTGCTCGTAAACACGGCCGAGATCATCGCGCACGCGGTGTTGGGCCTTCCCGTCGCCGATCTCGGTGCTGCTTCGCTCCTCTCGGGAGAGAAATTCGCTGAAAGCGGAGTCCACGGCGTCGTCGAAGCGGATTTCTTCGACTGGGTCATCGAAGTGGATACCGGCGAGCACTTCATAAAGACGCTCGCGCGAAGGCTCCTGCGTTTCGATTGGAGTGCGGTTCGCGAAGACGTGCTCAAGGTTCTTTACGAATCCGTCATCGGTACGGACACGCGCAAGGAGCTCGGCGAATATTACACACCCGACTGGCTCGCACGGGCCATCGTCGAGGAAGCATACACCGAGCCGCTGTCCACACGCGCGCTCGATCCGTCCTGCGGCTCGGGCACGTTCCTGTTTCACTGCGCCTCTGAATATCTCGACAAGGCGCAGCAGGCCGGGATGCCGCTTGCGGCGACACTGGATGGACTTACCCAGCACGTCATCGGCATGGACCTCCATCCGGTCGCAGTCACATTTGCGCGCGTCACCTACCTGCTTGCCATCGGCCGGGAGCGGCTGACCGATGCGGACCGTGGCGAGATTCATATCCCGGTCTACCTCGGCGACTCCCTCCAGTGGCGAGAGCAGAACCTCAATCTCTGGAGTCATGACGCGCTTGTGATCCAAGCTGAAGACGGTCGGGAACTGTTCGGATCAGAGTTGCGGTTTCCTGATCGGCTCCTCGCCGACGCGCGCGAATTTGATCGCCTTGTCGAAGAGTTGGCGCGCCGCGCGACCAGCAGCCAAGCAGGTAGGCCGCCCCCTTCGCTGACCTCTCTTTTCGCCAGGTTTGGTATTCGGCCCGAGGAACAGGAGACCATCGAGGCGACGTTCGCCACGATGCATCGCCTGCATCACCAGGGGCGCGACCATATCTGGGGTTATTACGTCCGCAACATGGCGCGTCCGATGTGGCTCGCGCGCGAGGCGAACCGCGTGGATCTCCTGATCGGCAATCCGCCGTGGCTCGCCTATCGCCACATGCCTGAGGAGATGCAGGCGACGTTCAAAACGATGAGCGAACGCCGGAACCTGTGGGCAGGGCGGGAGCTGGCCACGCACCAGGATCTTTCCGCGCTGTTCGTTGTACGGGCGGTTGAGCTCTATCTGCGGATCGGCGGCCGGCTCGCGATGGTGCTTCCCAACGCCGCGGTCGATCGCGAGCAGTATGCAGGGTTTCGCCAGGGCAACTATTCTGATCCGGTCGGGGCCGTCAGCCTAGGGTTTGACGGTTCTTGGGACCTTCGCCGCATTCGGCCTCATTTCTTCCCCCGCGGTGCCAGCGTCGTATTCGCGCGGCGGACCAAGGATCCGGTGCAGCTCGGGGATGAAACGCTCGTCTGGAGCGGGAAGCTCACGAGTCCGAACATGGAATGGTCTCAGGCCCGCCTGCTGCTGGAGCAAGCGCCAGGCGAGATCCGGCGGGTCGGAAAATCGGCGAAGTCGGAATTTGGGTCACGTTTCGGGCAGGGCGCGACTTTTGCACCGCGACTGCTGTTCCTGGTGAACGAGCGTCCCGCGGGCCCGCTCGGCCTGCCCGCCGGGCGGCTGGCGGTCACCTCGTCACGGAGCAACTACGAGGACAAGCGCTACAAGGATCTTCCCTCGGTGGATGGGGTGGTCGAATCCGAATTCGTGCGGCCAGTCTATTCCGGCGAGAGCCTGTTGCCGTATCGCGTGGTCGATCCGTTGCGCGCCGTCATACCCTGTTCCAGTACCGCCCTCATGTCGCCGCGAGAAATCGAGCTCTATCCGGGATTGAAGGCATGGTGGGATCAGGCCGAGCGGGTGTGGGAAGCGCATCGGACAAGCGACCGGCTGACACTTATGGATCAGCTCAATTATCAGAATAAGCTCAGTCGGCAGTTGCCCGTCGCGCCCTTTCGTATCGTCTACAATGCCTCCGGCATGCATCTCTCGGCCGCAAAGGTGCGCAATCCGCGCGCCATAATGAGCAAGAGCTTATATTGGGCTGCTTTCCACGAGGAGGACGAAGCGGATTTCCTGTGCGCCATCCTGAATAGCGCCGTCACAACGGAGATGGTCCGGCCTTATATGTCTTACGGGAAAGACGAACGTCACATCGACAAGCATATCTGGCAGTTACCGATTCCCTCTTACGATGCGCGCGAGACGACACATAGGGAGGTCGCGACGCTCGGTCGCGAGATGGCGCAACTCGTCCAAGAAATGCCCGTTGATGTTTCGATGCATTTCCCTGCTGCTCGTCGACATATTCGGAGATTGATCGAAGACTCAGCCGGGGGTGCCCGCATCTCTGAACTCGTTTACGAACTACTCTCCTAAATCGCCTGAGGCCGGTCGGTTGCTCTCACCTCTCTGCCGACCCCGGCGGAAGCCCGCCTATGACTCTGCTCGGGAACGGCGGCTATGCAATGCGCTCCGCCTGGAAGCTGCTAGGCGCCTAACGGCCAATTTCCGCCCAAAGCCCATAAATATCACGCTACGCCACCCCACGCGACAATCCCGCGCGAGCGGGTTCGTGCATGTCCCAACGCCTGTCGGTCGTACGAACGCAGCGGAGAGATGAACAGAAGGCAGGTATCAGAGAAGGCAAACGAACCGTCGAACGGCGGCTATTCAGGCGGCGGCCGACGTGAGTGAGCGAATGCGCGCCAATGCCAATGTCTAGGTGCATTGGTTTTAGGCTTGCGGCATGGGAGGTATTCGCCTGATCCAGGGTTCGGCGGTCCGCTGCACTTCGGTAAGCTCGGCCGGAAAGCACCGATCCTGAAATGCCCGCACGTCGTCGAGCGACCCGTGAAGCCAGCGCTCCCACTCATCGGGTAGCAAGAGAACCGGCATCCGATGATGCACGGGTTCGACGACCGCATTGCAGTCGGTCATCAGCCCCGAATAGACCGCGCCCCATTCGTCGCTGTCCTTCCATAGGCCCGCCCACGCGAACACGGGCTCGCCCTTAACCCGAAACCACGTCCGCGTCTTGGCGCCTTGCTCGCCTTCGGCTTCGGCAAAGCCGGCGAGCGGGATCAGGCAGCGGTTTTCGGGACGCGGGGCGATATGGCGCCACATGAAGCTCGACAGGTCGGCAATGTTGTTCACCGGCTTCGGCTTGATCGGCAGGCCGGTTTTCTTGCTCTTTTGCGGGAGCGGGAAGCCCCACGTCATCGCCTGCACCACGCGCCCGCCGTCCGCCTCGCGCACGACCATGCCGGGAGCGCCGGGATACACGTCGCCCTGCGCGGCGTTGAAGGCAGTCGGCATCCGGGCCTTGAAGGCGTCGGCGATGTCGGCCGCGCTCACGTTGACGGTGTAGAGGTTGCACATTGCGCGAAGGTAACATGCGAGGTGTCGCGCGCAATGCGTGCGCCTTCCGGTCCGGCTGGAAACGTCCGGTTTACCGCTCGGCGGTATCATTGCAGCATGGGCCACCGTAGACGCTCCCGCTCCAGTTTCGTCGCGCTTGACGATTTCTCCCGCTCGAAACGGCGGGCAGACACGCGAGACCCGGTCGTCAAGGTGCTCGGTATCGCCGGCGCGGTTGGCGTAGCGCTGGGGGCGCTTATCGGGCTCCATGAAAGCGGGGGCCTTGCGAAAGCAGCTACATTCGTCGGCGTGGTGACAAAGGAGGTTGCGGTCTCGCAAGGCATCATGCGCGCGAACACGCCGCAGCCCGGCGCCTACTATCGCTACTGCGCGGACGCGCGGGCGGCAGGCGTGGCGCCTCTCTATGCCGGGGAGCCCGGCTATCGGCCCCAACTTGACCGCGACGGGGACGGCGTGGCGTGCGAGCCTTACCGGGGACGCCGATAGAATGCCGGTCTGGTACTACGCGACGGCTCTATTCCTGCTCCTTCTGGTGGGCATCATCGCCTATGCCGCACTCGCGAAGGTCCGCGCCGGCCAATACACACGGGCAAGCGTTTTCGGCCGATCCCCGCCGCACTTTCCCACCCCTGCCGCTGCCGTCGTCAAGATGATAACGCCGGTCCTGCTCGCCATTGTCGTTGCGGTCACAACGGGGAACCTCGGCGGGGCGGCATTAGCCATTGCGGTCGTGTGCGCGCTCACCTTCGCTGTTCTCGCGTATTTCGCGGCGAGCAAGCGGAACCCGCGCCAAGCCTCATCGGAGTAAAGGCTTCACCGCAGCGCCGCCCTTCGCCGGGTCGGTGATCTCGAAGCTCCCCTTCGGAAACGGCCGCAGAAGCTCCGCCACGGGCCTTTGCTGCGTAAGCCAGTCCTGCCAGTCGTCGGGACGCACGACGGCCATGTGGCGGTCCTTGAAGGGCGCAATGTCGGGGTTCGCTTCCACGGTGAGCGCGGCGAACGCCTCGGGCCATCCGTCCTCCGCCGGGCGCCATACGCCTGCGAAGCAAAAGAACGGCTCGTCGGTGATGAGCTTCGCCGTGTAGCGCTTCCTGCGCGATCCCTTGCCGGCATCAATCGTGAAGTCCGACGCGATGATGAGGCAGGGGTTCGTGATAGCACGACCTTCTGAGCGCAGCAGGTGGACGGGGTTCCCGTACATCTCGGCAGGTTTAAGGCCCCACTTGCAGCGCAGCTGCATCGCCGCGCCGTTCCGCCAGAGGACAATCTGCGCGGTCTTGCCGGGACCGTCACGCCAGCTTTCAGCAGGCGCCCGGGCGCGAGCCTGTGCGGTCATAGCGGGTCTCCTTCAGCGCCGCCGCCGTAGCTCCTTCTTCCACTCGATCTCGCTCGGCATCGGCAAGGTCTCATCGGTCGGCAGCTCATGGACAAGGTCGAGCGTCGGCCGCCGTGCCCCGCAAGACGTGCAACGGCACTTCTCGCGGACATCAGGAAGCCAGTCTGGACGGCCGCGCCTGTGGAAGTGATACCAGAGGGCATGGGGATCGAATATCCGCTGATGACGGCAGCGGCGGCAGGTGAGCTTGACAGCGTAATGCCGCACGGCCGCGTCGAACAGGTCGCGGATGGGGTTCGCAAGATCGCGGGGCGGCATGTCACGCGCACGGGTCCGGTTCCGTTAAACCGAACTTGCCGGGGCTTTTGCCGTGCGGCGAGGCGTCCACCATGTCGGCGGCGATGACCATTGTTCCGCTGTTGTCGATCAGGTCGCAGATACGCTCGGCGAGCGCGCCGGCGCCTTCGTCCGACTCGTGGGGCAGCTTCGATTTGAACTTTCGCACATCGACCTTCGACGCCGTTTTCAGGCTCACGCTGATCGATGTTGCAAGCTCGTCTCGGGTGATTCGTCTCATACCGCGAACATGAGAACAGAACAGGAACGATGGCAAGAGGCGATGCGGCGAAGCGCGCTGGTCTTGAAGCGATCGAAACACGATCCAAATAGGCCGGGCCGAGCCGTTCAGGTCGGCACGAACATAGTCAACTTTTGCATGGAGTGGGCGATGTCCAATCATCTCTTGAACAATCTGCGGCGCGAACATGCACGCCTTGAAGGTGAACTCGCAAGGGAGGCGGCACGGCCGCTCCCCGATCAGGTGCTTCTGGCCCGGCTGAAGAAACTGAAGCTGGCCGTGAAGGACCAGATCGCAGAGGCGGAGAGAGAAAACCGTCTGGTCGCGGCCTGACCGGCACTGGCGGGGTCGTGCCGGCCCCGCCTTCCGTTCAGGAAAGTCCACAGAAACGCGCGGATGACGGGCTGGACGTCCTTCATCTGACAGTCAGCTTGGCAGGGATAACGCGAAGTATGACAGAGATTGCACCATTGAACGCGAGTCCGGCAGGGCGCAGGCGGATGCTCAAAGGCGAAGCTGGGGAGCGAACGCTCGGTCCCGACAGTATCCGTACCCGGCGGCTTGGAACGCGCCTCAAGGATCTTGCGCTGATCGCGTTGAGCGGGCTCGTGCTCTGCGCGTTCGTCATTTGGTTTATAGGGCTGGTCAACGGCGCCTCGTAAACGAAAACGCCCGGCACTGGGGCCGGGCGTTACGATTTGTCCTGATCAGGCGGGGCCGGTGGTCACGTAATCTTCCGGACGGCGGTAAGTCCCAGAACAAGAAAAATGACGGCAATGATCAGCGCCGCGACGAACAAGATTTTAGCAATCCCCATCGAAGCGCCGGCGAGGCCGCCGAAACCCAGGGCGCCGAGCACCAATGCGGCAATGGCGAAAATAATGGCCCATTTGATCAACGCGCGCTCCTCTCGTTAAGTGATCTCTCCCGAAACAATGTCTCGAACGTCGTGTTCCGTGCGCTGCATGGGTCACCGTTGTGCGGTGCTGCTGCGCCCGCCCAACGTTCCAATGCCCGTATCGCTTGTCCGCGTCACCGCGTGAGCGCGATCCGGCGGCGCAACAGGTCCGCAGAGACGGCAAGGCTTAACGACCGCGGTACGGCTCGCACGCTATGCCGTCGCCGTCCTGGTCGAGATGCGGCCCATACCCCGGTTCGCCGATACGGATCGGCGCGGCGCCCGCGGCGCGCGCCTCGCTGCAGTTCCGGTAGGCCCCGCCCGAGGCACCGAACAGCCGGGACGGCGTTTCGGACCGTGGCGATGCGGATGCACGGTGACAATGATAGTCGCCAGTCTTTCGGTTGTTATGGCAGCCTTCAGCATCGAGGCCGCCCGGATGCGACAACGCCGGCATCGCGGCAAATGCCACGCACAAGATCGTCAGATACCGCATGTCCGCTCCAAAGCCAGAATTGCGCTTAATATGGCAGCGTCTTTACCAAGCAGCGTCTTTACCAATTTGACGTTTCCTTGTGGTGTTGAACATGACTTGCGTGTTGGAAGAATGAAATGGTCTTGATCGAATGAATGCCCAAGTGCAGTCCGGAACTTATACTGAATTCAATCCACACGTCCCGTGGGGCCGAAGGGATGGAATGGGAGTCTGCGGATGGTGTCGCCGCCGCTGAGCGACTGGGAGCTCTGGGCCGTTGCGCGGCGGTTCATGGAGGAGCACGGCGACATGGCGGCCGGCTATGCAAGCCTGAAGGCGGCCGAGCTTGATGCGCGGGGCGACGCACGCGGGCGGGACGTGTTCCTGGAGGTCGCCGCCCGGATCAATCGAATGGGTTCAGCCGAAGGGACGCGGCACTAGCCGCTAGTAGCCGGCATCCTCGATGCTTGCTGCGCGCGCGCGGATCGCGGCATCCCTGAACGTCCTGTGCGCCGGTGGCGCAAAGCCAAGCGTGCGCGCGGCGAGCCACAGCGCCAGTCGCCGCGCATCCTGCACTTCATTTGCAATTGCGGAAAGTAGCGAGGCAACACCGCGATCGTATTCGGCAGTCGAAAGGCTCGCGACGTCCGATCGGCCAAAGTGCTCGGCAATGATGGTATCTGCAACCATCGGGCCTCCGCGAGACTTCAATCTCTTATTTTACGCTCCGAGCATATGAACAGCAAGTTAAAGCAGGCCGAGCGTCTTGAAACTTTGTATGCCGGTCTCGCTGACGACGACGTGATCGTGAAGATTAAGCCCGAGAACGCGCGCGGCATCGCGAACGTGGTTGGTGAGCCGGACATCGTCGCGGCTTGGGGTCGGATCGCCGGAGGGGTGGTTGTGGACGAGAATGAGTGCGGTTGCGCCGACGTCGAGTGCGCGGTGCATCACCTCGCGCACGTAAACGGGCGCCTGGTTGACCGTCCCGACGCCCATCTCCTCGTCCGTAATGAGCGCGTTCCGGGAATTCAGAAACAGCACCCGGAAATGCTCGCGCCGGCTGTGCCCGAGGCTCACATGGAGATAGTCATTAAGCGCCTGCCATCCCGTGATTACGTTGCCGTGCGTCAGTTCGCGGAAAAGCGCGCGTTCGAGGCTCTGCGCGACGGTTGCAAGGATATCGAGTCCCTTGGGCGGAACCCCGAGCTTGATGAGCATCGAAGGCGCGCTCGTCAGCACGCGGGGATAGCTGCCGCGTTCCGCGATCAGCGTTTCGGCGAGCCGGGTCGCCCTGGCGTCCGGCAGGACGAAGCCGAGCAAATGTGCGAGCAGCGCCCGGTCCGCGTCCGGGGCGCGGTCGCGGGGACATGCACAGGGTACGTCCCTGACATCCGATAAACTTCTCACGGCACGTCTCCCAGAATATCCAGGACGCGGCCGCGCAATTGTCGCCCCTCAATACGACTGGATGGATCCAGCTCGTCCCCGGACCCTCTCCAGCCCGGATTTCGTCAATGCGCGGTTTATTCAGTTCCCCGACTGTCAAACCGGTGAGAATTATATTTTGTAACGAAAACCTCTGGATCCTTCGCTTCCCAACGCGGTCCAGCCCATGATCACCAGCATGTTGCGCTCCTCCACTACATTTTTTTGATTTAGCGTTCAGGAGAAGGCGAGATCATAACTCAACCGTATCGATTCGCCAGACGTGAATATAGGTGCGCTGAAGATATGCGGCTTTCGATCGGAAAATCTTGATTGCACAGCTACCGCGATGTCTCTTTGCTTGCTTTGACAGCGGATGTTCTGTGCGATCGCGGCTTTTCTCTCAGCCTGGGGTCACGTCTGCCACAGACAGCCTGTCGAATCCGGTGCGCCATGCGGTGATCCGGACACGGCGTCCCACGAGCGCCTCGGCGCTGCGCGGTGCGTCGAGCTGCCAGGTGCCGCCGTCATCGCGCCTGAGCACGAGTCCGGTCTCGCTGCGCAGGAGCAGGCCGGTGTCGGTGACGCGTCTTGCCATCAGCGCGCGCAGCGCCGGTAGGCGCCTTTTGAAAAATGCGTCCATTCGTGCGCTGCGCCGAGCGCGATCAGGCGGCAGCCGAGATCGCTCTTGTCGGGGAGCCTGCACTGGGCGGCGGTGCGGTTGCCGCCCGCGCCGCCGTAGGAGCGGCAGGTAAGGGGACTGGCCTCTGCAAGGCGGACATGGCCGGTCGACGTGGGCGCGCTCGCGGCGGGCTGCAGGAGCTTGACCAGCACGTCCCTGGCCGCAATGGGCGGCATGTCCGGGCACGGGTGGCCGGCGCGGCATGTGCCGTCCATTTCGCGCGCGGCGATCCCGTGGAGCCGAACGCGCGGGCCTTCGGCGCACCAGATCGGGCCGTCGGCGTCCCAGACCTGCGCCGGCGTGCACGCGAAGGTCTCGGCCTCCGGCACGACGAACACGGCAGCAGCGAGGATCATGAACAGCATTCAGGCGATTGTCTCATGGTCACGGACGGCAAAGTCTGTCGCATGAGGCAGGGCTTGTTGTCACGGCACCGCGTGACAGAATGGATGTCGAAAGACATTCCGTCGCCGCTGCGGCGCATGGTGCCAGGCGATCACGCGAAGCGCAGGCAAGCACAAAGGCGGGGGCGGCAGCATGGCTGCCGCCCCCGGTTTGCGCGCGTATCAGAAGCGGAACAGGATGCCGACGACACCCTGATTGTTGATGACGTCGTCCTCGAAATTCACGTGATTGAACTCGGCGCGGAGCGAGGCCTTGTCGCTGATCGCGGTCTCGACGCCGCCGCCGAAGCGGACGCCGTCGCCCCATGCGCTGACGCCGCCGCCGCTGATCTTGTTGCGCTGATAACCGATGCGGCCATAGAGGCCCGTCGCGTCATTGATCTTGAAACCGGCGCGGGCGCTCGCGCCCCAGCCCCATTTGGCTTCCAGCCCGCCAGCATCGGCGGTATTGAGGTCGATATTGCCTTCAACGCCGACGAATGCGCCGCCGAGCGGCATGTCATAGCCGACGAAGCCGGTGAGGCCGGCGCCGCTTGCACCCAGGCCCTCGAGGCTGCCGGAACCGTTCACGTTGTCGAGGGTCGCGCCGAGACCGGCATAAGCGCCATTGAACACGTCGGCAGACGCAGGCGACACGACAGCGAGCGCCGCGAGCGACGCCAGAACGAATATCTTCATTTTTATGCTTACCTTTATTTGAATGAGCGAACAGCGCCGCTGCGCGAGACCTTGTTTTTTTATCCAGCGGCGGCGCGGAAATAGGCACGGGTTCGCGGTGCGGCAAGACTACAAAGGCCTTGATCTTGATCGGTAAACGTCGATGTTGCCGAATTGTGACACGCCGGACGTGCGTATTGCGATTGAGAAATCGTGTAAGTAATCCGCGGGAAGCCTCGCGGAAGGCCGGGAGAGTGCGAAGTCAAGACCCGACGTAAGGGCGTATTTTACAAATGTATCATCAGGCAAAAGGAGTCGTCGTCAAAGTCGTCAAGAAAAAACTGTGCCGCCCGTCCAAAAAATACTTGCCCATCATTCAGGGAAAATTGCGAAAGGCATATCTGAAATCGTGCGGAGACGGCCTCGGGAATCGTTTCAGAAAAGGGGGCGGGGGCGTGTCCGGGTCGGGCGCCGTGAAGTTCGAAATCGTCACGCCGACGAGCCTTATCCCCTTGCGTGTCGGCAGCACGCTGCGAATGAGCGCAAGGCTGAGTTCGTGAAGCCGTTCCCGGCTGGTCAAGCGGCTGGTCGGCTTGGACCGGACCCTCCAGGGCGCCGCTGTCGACGGCGCGGCGATCACGCGGCCCTGGCGAACTTCTTGACCTTGATATCGCGCTCGTGCGCGCGGGCCTGGGCGAGATCATAGGTGGTCTGCATGCGCAGCAGCGTGTCCGCCTTCACGCCGAACGCCTTCTCGAACCGGATCGCCATGTCGGCAGACAGGCTGGCACTGCCGTTCAGCAGGTTGCTCAGCGCCTGCCGGGACACCCCGAAATGCTCTGCCAGCGCGGTCACGCTCACGCCTGCGGGCGCGACGATTTCGGTCTTCAGCCAGTCCCCGACATGGACCGCGAGAGACGGGTGCATCCTAAGCGCCATGATAATCCTCCAGATCCATATCGATCAGCGCGCCCTCGTCATCGATGCGGAAGGTCAGGCGCCAGTTTCGTGTCACCGTCATCGACCAGCTTCCCTTGCGGTCGCCTGTCAGCTCATGCAGCCCGAAGTTCGGCGGTGAGGCCAGCTCCTCGAGGTCTTCGGCGGCGTCCATGTAAGCGAGCATCTTGCGGAGTCTGCCGGTGTCCCCGACAAGGCCCTTGGGATTGCCGGTTTCGAAGAAGCGCCGCAGGCCCTTGTGGCGGATGCTCACGATCTCCATGGCGCGATTCTGGCGCGGCGCCAGTCGTTTGTCAAGTGTCGCTTGTCGCTTGACGGCGGTCGCGGCAGGGTCGAGCGACGACGCGCCCCAACCGAACGACCCGGACCGGACCGGCCCTGAACGGGGCGCCGTCGATGCCATCCACGCGGGAGGTGGTGGGCAAGGTGTGCTTGCGGGCGCGGGGGAGGGCACCCCGCGCCCGTGTGCGACTCAGGCGGCGAGCCTCGTGGTTTCCGCGTTTGGCGCATCCGCAGCGACCGGCTCCGCGGCTTCGGCATAACGCGACGCCGGAAACCGCATCCAGCGCGGCACCCAGCGGGCGACGCGCGGACGTCCGTTGCTGCCGCTGAGATGGTCGCCGAGGATCGCGCGCAGCACCTTGCCCGCCGCGCCGTGGTTGGCGTCGGCGATCGCGTTGCCCGCCACCTCGGCAATGAGCGCGGAGAGGGTGCTCTTGTCGCGGACGAGGTCGAGGAAGGCGTCGTCGGCCTGCCACCAGTCGGCCATGTCGATGCCGAGATGGAGGCCGAGCGCGGCGATGACGGGATCACCCGCTGCAAGCGTCTCGCCCATGACGACGGCGAGAATATCGAGAACGACACCGTCGGGGAGCTCGGCGAGCCGCAGGAACAGCGCGGAAAGGTCGCGAACGCCGTAGGCGCCGACGACGCTCGGGCAGTCGGCATCGAGACCGAGCACGTCGAGGACGGCGCGGCGCCTGCTGTCGAACGCGGTTTCTCCCGCCGAGGTCTCGACGCTCTCGGCGATGGCCTCGCTCGGTGCGGCCTGCGGCTCGCGGCGGACGGACCAGAGGGCGGAACCGCAGACCGCGTGCGCGAGCATGAGGCGGAGCGCGGCGCCGGGGTGCGCGGTGAGCACGGCGCGGACGGCGGCGTGACGGTGCAGGTCGAGATAGGCGCGAAGCGACTTGCTGATCTCGGCGCGCGGCACCGCGGCGGGCGCGGTATCGGCGCCGCCGCCGCGAAGCCGTGTCGCCTCGCGGCGGGTGATGTAGCCTTCGTGGAAGACGACCTCGCCGGTGCGGCGCACGTCGATGTAGACGCGCCCACCCTTGCGCCGTGCGCATTTCTCATGCTCCCAGCTCTGGAACGGCGTGTCGGGGCCGAGGGTGACGACCTCGTGCCATCCCGCCGCGCGGTACGCGTCGGCGCGGGCGGCGACGGCGGCGTTCTGCGCGATCCAGAACGCGTCGGCGTCAGCGAACCAGCGCGTTTCCCTGAACAGGTCTTCGGCAATCGCGAGGCCGCTCGCATCGACATCGAACAGCGCGTGATCGGCGGGAATGGACGCGCCGCCGAAGAGCCATGCCCTCAGGCGCTCGCCGGTGGGGGCGTGGCTGTCCGCGTCATCGAGAAGCGCAAGCCATGCCTGCTGCTGGCGTTTGGTGGCAAGGGTGAGGTGGCGGATGCTCGCAGTGTCGATGTCGCCGCGCCGGTAGAGGCTGCGGAGGCGCGGCAGCAGGTTGCTGAGCGCGAGGATGCGGCGGACGGCGCTGTCCGCGAGCCCGAACGTCGCGGCGATGTCGGCGGGCGTGCGGCCTTCGCGGGTAAGGCGCACGAAGGTTTCCCACTGGGCGACCTCGTCGGGGTCGAGCCGGGCGAGGTTCTCGATGAGCGAGGCCTCGACGGCGGCGGCATCGTCGCCGTCGTCGATGATCGCGCAGGGCAACATCGCGGCGTCTGCATCGTCGGGGCGTTCGGCGGCAACGGCGAGCGCGGCGTGGAAGCGGCGGCGTCCGGCGACGATCTCGAAGGTTCCGCCTGTGCCGCCTGCGCGAACGAGAACGGGGACGAGGATACCGCGTGCGCGAACCGAGGCGAGCAGGTCGCCGACATCGGGCGGGCGCTTGCCGTGGCGCATGTTGGCGCGGCTGACGCTGAGGCTGGCGAGCGGGATGAAGTCGAGTTTCATGGGGAGGTCCTTTCTGGTTCGAACTGCGGCGAAGGCGCGCCGCGCGCCTTTCGCGCCGCACCGCGCGGAACGGCAGGTGCGGAAGCGGGTCAGGCCTTGGCCATGCGCGCGAGCGCGGCCTCGGCGGCGATGATCGAGCCGGTGCGGCGGGCGAGGTCGGCCCAGGCCGAGATCGCGACCGTGCTGGTGAAGTGGAGATCGCGCTCGATGCGCAATCCGAAACGCAGGCGGATCGCGGCGATTTCGGAGAGGCTGAACGACCCGAGCTCGGGGCAGCCGAAGCCGAGGTCGGCGAGGCCGAACACAGTGTCGCCGTCAGGGTCGAGTTCGGTCGCGAGCCAGGTCGCGGCGCCGCAGGGGTTGAAGAACTTGACGGCGGGCGGCGGGTCGTGGCGACCGGTCGCGGCGGCGTCGGCATTGGCGCGCAGCGTGGCGCGCAACGGTGGGGTGAGAAGCTCCATGCGTGTCTCCTTGCCGCCCGCGAAAAAGCAAGCGTGGCCCCCCGCGTGGGCGGGGACGGGCGGCAGGCGCGGAATCGGACCCGGTGAGCCGCGGACCGCACCCGCAGGGCCGGAACGCATGTGGAGGCGCCGGCAGCGCCGGCTTGCGGACCGTGGCGGCGGGTCCAGAAGACCGTGCCCGCCCGGCCCCGCCGCCTGCGGGAGCCGACAGGACTTCGCCGCGCCGGCGGCGCGGCGGCCGGTGGGGCGCCCGCAACCGGTGCTGACGCTGTCCGCACGATGCGCTGCATCGCTCAGAGCGGTCCTTCGAGGCCGAGCAATGTCCGGTAGCCGCCTTCGATCATGCGGCGTGCGCTGCGAAGGACGCGCTGGATGCGCAGCCGCATGAAGCGCGAGCCGTCGCGCCAGCGCTCGTCCGCGCCCGCGCGCCCGTAGAGCAGTTCGGCGATGTCGCGGTGCGAGGCGCCCGCTGCGTGGGCGTCGTGGGCGCGGAGCATGGCCTCTAGACGTGCGGCGCGGCGAAGCGGCGGCCAGAGCCGCCGGCAGGGCGCGCCGCGGACGAGGCCTGCGAACCGGCGGAGCGTCAGCAGCTGGGGTGCCATGCCGCCCGCGCCGTCGACGGTGAACAGCGGCCGGATGGGCCCTGAGAAAATGGTGCCGCCGACGACATCGATCCGCAGGTGTCCGGGGCCTGCGGGGATGAGCAGGCGCTCGGCGTCAGGTTCGACGAGCACGGCGGTGTTGCCGTCCAGTGCCAGCACGTCGATGCCGTCCCGGCACGGCTCGGCGCGCATGGTGACGACGTGGGGGTCGGCATCGCTCCGCCAGAAGGCAAGCGCCTGCGCGGGGGGGCGGGCGGGGTCTTCCGCGAAAATGCAGCCCCCATGCGGCGGGTGCCGCGACGCGGAGGCTGTCCTTGCCGGTCGGCGACACGGCATCGGCGGCAGTGCGCCGGTAGGCGGGATTGCGGCGTAGGAACTCCCAGGCGAAGCCCTGCGCATCCAGTCCGGTCATGCCCTTCTGCGTCATGGCGACGATCCTTACGGTTGCGTTACAAGCGGCAGGAAGGGACAAGCGGGCGCCGGCGTCGACCCTTCGATCGGAGGGTCGACGCCGAACATGAAAGCGCCGGTCAGCCGGAATCGAGCGCGGCAACGAGCCGTGCGATGGCGTCGGCAAGCCCGGCCTCGACGTCGGCGGCGCTGATGCCGAGGTGCGCGGCGATGGCCTCGTAGGGCCAGTCATCGAGCGCGCGTGCGAGAATGTCGCGAAGCGGCGCGGGCAGCGCGCGGACGGCGTTTCGGTAGCGATCGTGATCCATGGCGGCTCCTTCCTTGCCGCGCGGCACGCGCTGCCGGCGGCAGGCCGGGAACCCGGCGGACCCGGACGGCGCGCGCACCGGGAACCGGCCGAAGCGCCAGCGGAGGACCCGCCAGGGTTGCGGGTGCGGTCCGGGACTGCCAGCGGGCCTGCCAACCGCCCGGCGCCAGCCGTGCCGCCATGGTCCGGGACAGGCGATGGAAAGACATCGTGCGAGCTGAATCGCGTTCGGCCTGTCCTCACTGTTCCGCGACAGGAACGGACACCAAAGAGGCATAGGAAAGTGAAATACAGAATTGAACGGAAGGTCTGGACATCACGATAATTTCGATATCTTGACTTGCGTTTCGTCAAAACTGTGGAATCATTCGCTGAGACAGGTCTGTCATTCGAGTCGATTGTCTTTCAATCGCTCATCAAAGATGGACGGACCGCGTGTGCCGCTGGTGTGGAGTTCGTCATGGTGGCGACGTTCGATTTCGGCGTCTACGAAGAGGGCTTTCGCAGCGCGCGTGGTCCGGAGACGGTCTACGAGCTGCTCACGGCTGCGGCGCACGATCTCGGGTTCGAGCAGTTCATGATCGGCCACCATGTCGATCCCGCCGCGCCGCCGCGCCACACGTTCCAGCTGTCGAACTATCATCCCGACTGGGTGGAGCAGGCGATCCTCAAGCGGCACTTCGAGGTGGATCCGGTGCATATCGCGGTCATGCGGACGGCAACGGGTCTGCAATGGAGCGAGGTGCCGCGGCTGCTGCGGCTGTCCCCGCGCCAGTCCCGAATCCTCGAGCGCGCGCAGGGCTACGGCCTGTGCGCGGGCTATACCGTGCCGTTCAACGTTCCGGGTGAGCCGCGCGGTAGCTGCTCCTTCGGCACGCGCTCGCCAGAGCGGCTGCGCCGCAACGCGCTGCCGATCGCGGCGTGCATCGGCGGCTATGCGTTCGAAGCGATGCGCCGCCTGGTCCAGCCGGCGGACGGCGGTCCCGCGCCGCCGCCGGCGCTTTCGCAGCGCGAGCATATCGCGCTCGTCCGCGTTGCGCAGGGCAAGGGCGATATCGAGATTTCCATGATGGAAAAGATCGCGCCGAGCACGGCGCACGAGCGCGTCGAGAACGTCCGGCGCGCCTACGGCGGCGCGGTGCGGCCCTATCTCGTCGCCCGCGCACTTTACGACGGGCAGATTTCGTTCCGTGAAATCTTCGAGTCGTGAACGGCACCGCTTGCTTCCGGAAGACGCTGAAATTTGACTTCCCGCGTTGCGGGGTTCGAGATCACTGAAGCGGTCTCGCAGGTGAAAGCAGCTTCGGAGATTTCTGCCTTGCGACACCGAGCGGTATGAGCCCTGACCGGCGAAAATCAGGGCGCTGTTGGCCACCAAGACCTACTCTAAGAGACGCGCGCGTCTTTTTTCGGTTCCGAGCCAGGAACCGCATTCGGCTGGCTTCTCCTATGAAAACACGGTCTTGTAAGGAGTTCGATAAACAAACTGCCCCCGAAAAGGCCCTGCAAAGTGTGACTGCCCAGCCACACCCCAAGCTGTCAATTGCAGTTCCCACCCAGCAGTTCGACATCACCGAGCCGCTGGGCCGGGTCGTCGTAGAACGTGAACCTAGCGATGTCTATTGGCCGACATCCTCGGGCGATCGACATCCCGCCGCGCCTGTCATCACGAATGTAATCGGGCTTCTCGGCTGCGGTGCGTCGCGCAGAGCCCCCCCTTTAAAAACTTCAATTTTAGCGGCTGTTTGACAACAAGGCGTTAGAGGGCGGCAATCCGCGCTTCATATTCCTGGATCAAATCTGCCGCCCGTGCATCCTCATCAAGGGCGCCGGCCTCGCACTTTTCCTCCCAGATTCAGATCAGCTGCCGGGAAACATCGTGACGCCTGGCGAGGCCGTGAATTGTATCAGCGCTCAGAAAAGTCTGTGCGACCTGACGCCTAAACTCAACATTATGAAATCGGTGCCTCGCCATAGGCTCCATCCCCGGCTCACTTCTCAGCGACCATCAACAGCAGGACGAATGCGATATCACGTATGTGGTCGTTGTTGCGTGGCTGTGGAAATTTGGCGTCCCTGTCGATAGCATGCCCTCAATTGAGGACGAGCCTTAGTCCGGATGTCGGCGGTGGAAATGCGTTGTGGCTCGGGATCGTGACCCAAATATCAGGAGCCTTGTTATGAGCACCTTTAAATCGACCCGCATGATGGCGCTGGAGGATATCGAAGTCTCTCTGAAGCGTCCGCTCAGGGGGCGGTCGGCTTCCTTGCCGCACGGTGCTGTGCTCGTATCGAGCGACAGCCATTGGAACATCACCGACGATATCTTCTATGAACGTGCGCCAGTCGCGCTAAAGGATCGCATGCCCCGTATATGGGTGGAGGAAAGCGGCAACCTGTGCATCGGTATCGGTCATAAGAACCTTCTGGCGGGCCCCGTTAACAATCTGCTTGCCAGCTTCGCGCGGCCGGGCTTCCATGACCTGAGTGCCCGAATGGCCGATCTCGACGACGATGGCGTCGCCATGGAAATCATCTATCCGCAATGGCTGATGTTCTACCTGCACCATCCGGATCTCGAGATGCGCGAGTGGCTCTTCAAGATCTACAACGAATATCTCGCCGATCTTGAAAAGGAATCGAAAGGCCGCTTCCATGGTGTGGGAATACCTGTCTACTGGGATAGCTCGAAGGCTGCCGCATCCGTGGAGCATATCAAGAGCATTGGACTGAAAGCCGCAATGCTCCCGGTGAACCCCGGTAACAATCCGCAGGGCCTAAAGGTAAACTACGCGACCGATGATCTCGACCCGATGTGGTCGGCGGCGGAGGGTTGCGACTTGCCCATCACCTATCACATCGGTGAGAACCCCAATCTGGAAGGGCCGGGTGGCGTTGGCGCCGGGCTATTGGCCACTTTCATGCCGTTCCGGCGCAGTTTGGGAGACCTCATCTTTGGCGGCATTTTCGACCGTCACCCCAAGCTTAGGGTCGTGTTTGCGGAGGCAGGCATCAACTGGGTGGCTGGCGCCCTACAGGATGCCGAGATGATATTCGATAGCTGGGGCGATTTCCTTGATCCTAAGATCAAGCACAGGCCGACCGAATATTGGCATCGTCACTGCTACGCGACGTTTATGGCGGATGAAGTCGGCTTGGATCTCATCGACTATATCGGCGCGGATCGTGTTATGTGGGCGACAGATTATCCGCACAACGAAGGTAGCCACGGTTATACCGAAAAGGTCGTGGATAGCATCGTCGAGCGGGTAGGGCCTGGTGCTGCGAGAAAAATTCTAGGGCAGACCGCCATGGAGATATTCGCCCTGGATATGCCCACAGCGGGCTGAGCTGCTGGCGCCGGTCCGGGTGCCTCGCGTTACGGTAGGACGAATGCGGCTCGGGGGTTTTCGCCCGCCCCTGGTCGTATCACTCGCCGAAGTCACGCAACTCGCGCATGATCGACTCCTGGTCGGCGCCCAGCTTCGATAGCCACGGCTGACCAGCCGGCGTGGCCAAGAAGCGTGGTGCCGGAGCGGGCTGGAACGTGTTTCCTAATGCGATGAAGGTGCCGCGCGCCAGGTTGTGGGGATGCTGCGGTGCGTCGTTCATCGACATGACCGGCGCGAAGCATGCGTCGGTTCCCTCCAGCAGCTCGCACCATTCTCCGCTCGAGCGGGTCTTGAAGATATCGCTCAGCTTCTGCTTGAGCGATGGCCAAGCTGCGGGGTCCTGTTGCGCGTCGAAGGAAGAGTCGTCAGAAATGCCCAGAAATCCGCGCAGGACTTGATAGAAACGGGCCTCGACCGACCCGATCGAGATGAAACGGCCATCTGCGCATTCGTAGCAACCATAATAATGGGAGCCGCCATCTATCATATTGCTGCCCCGTTCATCACGATAATGCCCTGCCGCAAACAGACCATATGGCATTGCCGCCAGCAGTGCGGATCCGTCCGTCATCGCCGCGTCGATGACCTGGCCGGGTCGCCCCATTTTTACGCCGAGCAATGCTGCAACCATACCGAATGCTAGGAGCATGCCGCCTCCGCCAAAGTCGCCGACCATATTTACAGGCGGAATGGGAGGCCCATCTTTGGAGCCGACGAGGTGCAGTGCCCCGGACAGGGCTATATAATTGATATCGTGGCCGGCGGCCTGGGACAGCGGCCCGAACTGTCCCCATCCGGTGATGCGACCGAAGACCAGCTTCGGATTCTCGGCCAGCAAAACTTCGGGGCCAAGCCCCGCACGCTCCATGACACCGGGGCGGAATCCTTCGATCAGCCCGTCCGCAGTTCGACAGAGGCGCTTCAGCAGTTTCACGCCATCCGGATTCTTCATGTCGACGACGATCGACCGTCGCGAGCGGGAAGCTGCCTCCTCTTGAAGGAATCGTCCACCGGGACGATCCACCCGAATGACCTCGGCGCCATGATCGGCAAGCATCATGCCGACAAACGGGCAGGGGCCGAGCCCCGCAAACTCGATGATCTTGATTCCTTTGAGAACGCCCGTCAATGTCAGCTTACTCCCGTGGCGTAGTGCGGCCAGACGCGCCATTTCCGTTCCGATGTTCCGGGATAAACCGGGGGCGTGCCGCGCGCGGCGGCTATGGCACGAAACTGTTCGCCGCTAAGTCATTTTTTCTCGAAATGGCTCAGCGAACGGGGTGATTCATGAACACCGAACAATTCATGGGCCAGATGCATGCCGAAGTCGTTCTGAATTGCGCGCCGCAGCGGGCGCCTCGCGATCTGAGTCGTCAACCGGCGGACGGTACGGGGTTGCCTCATCAATTGCGCAGCAATTTCACGAGCACGTGGCATGAGTTTTTCGCGGGGGTGCACCTCCCCCACAAGGCCCCATTGCAGCGCCTCGGCGGCGGTGATGCCCTGATCCTGCAAATACATGACATGGTTGGCGCGCTTGAGACCCATGAGCGTTTGGTAGACCAGAAACTGGCCATCGCCCGGGGCAACCCCGACAGAGAAATGCGGTTCAAAGAAAATTGCATCTTCGGCCGCTATCGTCAGGTCGCAGAGCAAGCCGAACTCGGTGTGGAATCCCGGTCCATTGATGGCCGCAATTGTCGGGATGTCCACGGCCCAGAGAAGATTTTCCACCAGCTTCGTGGAATCGCGATACCAGATATCGTAGCTGACGGCGCTGTGGGCATGGTAACTCTCCATGTCGCGCTTGTTTATCCACAGATCGCCCGTGCCACTCAGGATCAGCACTTCGTTTTCGGGGTCTTGCCCGACGGCCTGAAACATCTGCGACAAAGCACGGTGAAGCTCCATGCTCCACAGGACTTCCGCGCCATTGGTGTGAAACCGCACCTCGAGAACGCCCTCAGAACGCTCCATGATGAAGTGTTCGGCAAGCCGCTGCCCATACTCAGCGAGTGTGTAATGTGGTACGAAACTGGTCTGCGACATCTATGCCTCGCTACGCCAATATGCCTGCCGGAACGGCGTTGGTCTTTTGCGTCACGGCCGATCAGGGACTTGGGCTTCCTTCTTATATTCTACGGCCATCCCCTCCAACTTGCCGGCGGTGCGCCAGCTTTCGAGCATGTCGATGAAGTTGAACAGGCCTCCAAAATACCAGTCGCCCCAGAATGATGATTGAGATTCTCGGATTTTGCCCTCACTATTATAGTAGCCAGGCGTGCACGACTCCAGAAAATCAAGGTTGTCTAGTGCATTGTCGTGGATGGTTTTGACCCACTCATCTTCTGCAGCGGTCGTTGCCTCGACTGTCTCGATTCCACGACGATCGGCTTCCGAGATAATATAGGCGACGTGCTGCGCGACCGGATCGACGACAGCTACGAAGTTAAATGTAACTCCGACCTGGGATGCGCCGATGAAGAACCAGTTCGGGAAACCGTGAGCGGAATGTCCATGAAGGGTGCGCATGCCGCCCTTCCAATATTCATAAAGTGATTGTCCGTCCCGTCCGAACACATTCACGGCAAAGCGAAGCTCATAACTGCTCGCTTGCTCAAAACCTGTCGAGAATATGAGACAATCGACAGGATATTCGACGCCGTTCGCGACGATACCCTGCTTCGTGATGCGTTCGACGCCGCGGTTGTCGGCGGTGTCGACAAGCGTGACATTCTGCCGATTGAACGTGTCCAGATAATCGTCGTTGAAGGTAGGCCGTTTACACAAATGAGCATACCATGCCTTCAGTTTCTCCGCGACTTCCGGATCCTTCACGGTTTGATCCACCCGTCCTCGGATTTCGTCCATCTTGTGGAAGTCGGCCAGTTCCAGGGCCTTGGCGATTGTTTCAGGATCGTCCTCGCCGAAGCGAATCACCCCAAAAGGATATTCGCCTGCCTTCAGTTTTCGCGCGATATCGGTCCAGCCATCGGCGACAAGGTCCTCGGTGAAGGGGCGGTTATTGATCAAGTCATCGAAATTCTTGCGGCGGCGGACCTGCCAACCGGGCTCCTGCGAGTAATACCATTCCGGGTCGGTATCGCTATTGTTGCGAACATCGATCGCGGATGGTGTCCGTTGAAAAACATAGAGATGTTCGGCCGATGCAGCCAGATGGGGGATGCATTGGATAGCGGTGCACCCGGTGCCAATGATGCCGACTTTTTTGCCGGCCAGGTTGCTCATCGGTTCGTAATAGCTCCCTCCGGTATATTGATAATCCCAACGTGACGTATGGAAGGCGTGGCCTTCGAACTCGTCCAGTCCGGCGATCCCCGGAAGTTTGGCGCGGCTCGTCAGGCCGGGTGCGAGGACCACGAATTGCGCCGTCAGTTCGTCGTGGCGATTAGTCTTGACGATCCAGCGCTTGCTCGATTCGTCCCAGCGCATTTCGGTTACACGAGTACGGAAGATGGCCTTGTCATACAGCTTGTAATGCTCGCCGATTATACGAGCGTAATCCTGGATTTCCGGCGCGTCGGAATATTTCCGTTTCGGCATGTAGCCGGTCTCTTCCAGCAACGGCAGATAGCAATAGCTGTCGACGTCACATTGTGCCCCCGGATATTGGTTCCAGTACCAAGCGCCGCCAAAATCAGCAGCGTCGTCGATGATGCGGAAGTCGTCCACGCCCTGTTCCATCAGTCGCCCCGCGGCCAGCAGGCCCGACCACCCTCCGCCGATAATCAGCGTCTTGATCTCGTCCGTGAGTGGTGCGCGTTCAATATCCGCTGGAGCCTGAGGGTCATGATCGACGTATCGCGCATAACGCCCAGTGACCGGTATGTACTGTCCTTCACCCTCCGGCCGGATTCGGCGATCACGCTCCTGCCGATATTTTTTACGTAGGCCTTCATAATGCCCATCACGAAACAGCGCGTCGACGTTGCTCATTCAACCACTCCATTCTGGCCGAGCTATCTTCTGTGCGCGGCAAACCCAATTGTCTTGCGAAAAAGCTGTGTTGAATCTCCGATATTTAGTTGTTGAGAGCAATGCTTCAACGATCGTTCCGATGATCGGCTAGTAGTAATCAGATATATGATGGCTGGTGATGGTCATGTGGTGCTGATTTCGTCCTATGAAGCGTAGCTATAAATGCGACTCATTGTGTTATGATTGGCACAATCTTCCGATCCCGGATTAATCTGTTCAGTTGTCTCATGCGACCTTCGAAGGTCGATTGAGGATGATGAATCTGTTATACTCTTCGATTGCATTCCGCATTGTCGCGACGAAATCGGCTTCGTGCGCGCGCACCACCTCAGCGCTCCCGCCCACGCCAATGACCAGTGGGGAATCTCCATCCCCGGGGCCCGGCAGTCGCATCGCCAATACACCGGCATTCATGGTCACCTGGTTGGTACTGATGGCATACCCCTGTTCGCGAACCTTCCGCAAATCGTTAAGGAGGGCGGTGACGTCGACCTTTTCCGGGTCACTTTCGGCTTCAGCGTTGATGCGCATCGCAAGTCTCCGTGCCATGAGGTCGCTCATCTGTGAAAGCAGGACGTGGCCGACGCCGGATCGGGTGAGCGAGCGCAAGGAGCCTTTTACGATATAAAGCCGGGCCGCTGCCGTCGCCTGGATGACGTGGATATAGCGCGCAAACAGGCCGCTCCGGGAAGCAAGCAGAATTGCTTGGCCAGTTTCCTGATTCAGCCTTTTCATGAGTAGCAGGAGGTCCCCGTCACCGACAACGCTGTGATCGATCCAGTTGCCAAGCAGCGTCACCGACATCGTAGGTATGAAGGTTCGCGCATGAAGATCGTGATGGAGATACCCCATCCGCACGAGACTGCGGAGGAGCATCGACGTGCTCGACTGCGGAAATTTCAGCAGCTCAGCAATTTCGACCACAGTCGATTCGCGCTGCAGAAGGTCGAAAAGCTGAAGGATCTGAAGGGCGCGCCCCGCTGACTTGATCACGCCATCAGGCAAATACACCTGCGCGCCGGCCACTCGCTCGGCCGAAAGTGCACTGGCAAGTTCAATATGCGCTCTCGCCATCGATTTTCTCATCCTCTCCCCAAGCATGGAATTGTTGCGCGGCGTTAGCCTCGCGTCAATCTAAATATGCACATGATGCAATTTTAGTTGCATTTCCATTTCGCTGATGCATGATGCTGGGGTCTTGGTATGTCGCGTATCCGCGGCGGCGAACAAGCCGGGAGAGAATATGAAAATCGAAGCTTCCGTTCCTTTGCCGCGTGTCGTGAGCGGCGAGGAGCCCGCATTCTCGAGCTACGTCGTGCGGGACGGTATCGCGTGGGTGATGATGGAACGCCCTGAGGTGGCCAATTCCCAGAATTTCCGCCTTCTGCGACAGCTTGATGACCTGTTTCGCTGCGCCGTCGACGCGCCCGATGTGAAAGCGATCGTCTTAGGCGGCAGGGGAAAACATTTCTCTGCGGGACATGACCTCGGTACGGTCGAGCGAGACAAGCATCTGGAGCGGGACCGGCACCAGCTTTGGTACAGCCATCTGGGGCGGGACGGAGCCGAAGGCCAATATGTGCTGGAACAGGATGCCTATCTCGGTCTCTGCCGTCGCTGGCAGGAAATTCCCAAACCGATGATCGCGATGGTGCAGGGCGGCTGCATCGCCGGCGGCCTTATGCTAGCCTGGGTATGCGATCTGATCATTGCTTCAGACGATGCATTCTTTCAGGATCCGGTGGTCCGCATGGGGATACCCGGTGTGGAATATTTTGCGCATGCCTTCGAGTTGCCGCCTCGCGTCGCCAGGGAGCTGCTGCTGCTCGGAGAACGCATGCCCGTCGAAAGAGCTTATCAGTTGGGTATGGTAAATCGGGTAGTTCCGCGCGCGGACTTGGAGCAGGAGGTAGAACGGATTGGCCGAGAACTGGCAAGCCGGCCCGGTTTCGGCATGCTTCTGACCAAGCAGGCGATCAACGCTATCGAGGACCTCCGGGGAAAGCGCACGGGCATGGACAGCGTGTTCCACATGCATCATCTCGCGCATGCGCATAACCAGCTGGTCAGCGGCGATCGTGTCGGCGGGATCGATGTCAAGGCCATGGCGGCCGCGAACAGGCAATCGTGACCCCGTCAGATCTTCATACAGGCATTGGAGCGCATCCTGAACCATGACCAAAACCAAGCTCTTTTCCGAACTTCGGCTGCGCGATGTGGTTCTGAAAAACCGGATCGTCGCATCGCCGATGTGGCAGTATAAGGGCTTGGACGGACATCCCACCGACTGGCATCTGATGAACCTTGGCCGCCTTGCGGACGGCGGATCCGGTCTGGTTTTCCAGGAAGGGACCACCGTAAGCCGCAGCGGGCGTGGCACGGTTGGAGATCTTGGCATCTGGGATGATGAAATGATCCCCGAATATGCCCGCATCACCGCTCTGGTCCGTGCAAACGGCGCCGTGCCTGGCATTCAGTTGATGCATGCAGGTCGGAAGGGACGGGTCATGTCGGCATCCGACGGCGGGGGAAGCATAACGGCGGACCATGGCATCGCCGGCTGGGATGAGTGGGACGTCGTAGCGCCGAGTGCTGTCGCGCATGCCGGCCTCCCTGTCCCCCGGGCACTTTCTAGGTCCGAAATCCTCTCGCTTGTCGACGAGTGGATCGCCGCTGCTCGGCGTGCCGACGCGGCTGGCTACGACGTGCTCGATATCCACGGGGCGCATGGATATCTGATCCACCAATTTCTCTCCGAAGCTTCAAATATTCGTACCGACGACTATGGCGGAAGCCCTGAGAACCGCGCGCGCTTTCTGGTTGAGATCATCGAGGGTGTCCGGTCGGCGTGGCCCGCTTCCAAACCGCTCTTGCTTCGCCTGTCCGTTGTCGATGGCGCGGGCTGGGAAATTGAGGACAGCATCAAATTGGTCTCCCGCCTGGCGCCCTTGGGTGTGGACCTCATCGACTGTTCGGCTGGTGGGATGGTGGGACCCAGCTTGGCCGCATCGATCTATGGCTATCAGGTGCATCTTGCGGAGGCGATCCGCCGTGCGACGAGGATGGCGACCTCCGCCGTTGGCCTGATCGTGCATGCGCAGCAAGCCGAGGATATTCTTCAACGCGGGCGAGCCGATCTTGTCTTTCTCGCGCGCGAACTGATGTACAATCCCAACTGGCCCATCGATGCCGCGCAGAAACTTGGGGATGAAAAGGGGTTTTCGGTTGCGAACCATCGGACCGGCTATTTTCTTGGCCGGCGCGCGACCGTGATGCCTGACTTATGTTCATCCACCTTTTACCGAGCGACCGAAGTCTAGGGTGGTATCGCTTCTAAAAAGACAGGAAGCGACATGTCAGCTTGACCCACGCGTCGCTGTGCACCGAAGATCGGTCGCCTAAAGGATGAGGCGAAAGGCATTCACATTCAGATAGGGCTCGATGCGGTCGATCAGACCGTCCTTCATAAAAAACAGTTCGACAAAGCCCGTTTCCATCGAGCGGAGGGATTCTGTTCCGCGAACAGAAATGTTTCCGAGGAACAGGATCACGTCTCCAGCATCCTTCAATTCCGCGTTCCGAACGCTGAACTCGAAAAGAGAGGCGGTGGCTTTCAAGTCTATCTCGATCGCGTCAGGCCCGCGCAGTGAGCCGTCGATATCGTCGCCTACTCCTTTGACGATACCATGCTCAGGATGAAATAGCGGATTCCTGATAACAAATTCGGAGGTGAGCAGCGCGGTGATACGGGAGAAATCGATGTCGCTGCTTGCAATGACCTTGTGATCGGTGGATTCCCCTACGAGGTCGAGAAACCGGTGGACCGTTTCTAAATTCCGAGATGACATAAATCTCTCCCGCCGTTGAATTTCCTAACTATGCGAAGCCCTTTTGTGACGGGACGGATTTATCCGGCCATCCCGTCCGTCCGCCGGTCAGGCACGTTTAATCGTTCGATCACTATTGCAGGTGCCATGCCGCCGGCCGCGCACATGGTGACAAGGCCATAGCGTCCCCCGGTCCGTTCGAGTTCGTCGAGCGCCATGCCGATCAATATCGAGCCCGTGGCCCCGATCGGATGACCAAGCGCTATCGCTCCCCCATTTATATTGACCTTCGCACGGTCCAGGCCCAAGTCGCGGATGCATTTCTCGACCACGGCGGCGAACGCCTCATTGATTTCCCACACATCAATATCCTTGATGCTGAGCCCGGCACGGGCCAAGACCTTACGGATCGCAGGCACGGGCGCATTGAGCATGAGCGTGGGGTCGTCTCCGACATTCGCCGTTGCCACGATGCGAGCCCGCGCCTTCAGCCTGCGATGCCGGACATATCGTTCGGATGCGATAAGTAGGGCTGCGGCACCATCCACCACCCCGGACGAGTTGCCGGCGTGGTGAACATGCTCGATTTTCAAGCCGGGGTATTTCCGACGAATCATGTCACCAAAACTATGTCCTCCCGCATCGGGGGCGATATTCGCCATGTGTTCGAAGGCCGGCTTCAATCCGGCGAGGCCGTCCGCGGTCGTTTCGACGCGCGGATATTCGTCTACGGCCAGAGCCATCCCGCCAGCTTCGTCGAAGACAGGCACGATACTGCGGTCGAAGCGTCCCGCCGATATTGCCGCGCAAGCGCGCCTTTGGCTCTCGAGCGCCAGAGCGTCGAGCGCCTCGCGCCCAATGCCTTCTAGCGTCGCGATGGCATCGGCGCAGACGCCTTGATGCGGTTGGGGATAATTCTCCGCGAGGCGGGCGTTGTGCGCACCCATCCTCATCGGTACCAGTCCAGCCGCCGTGTCTTCCTGCATGATCGTCGCGGTAAGCGACATCATCTCCGTTCCGCCCGCGACCAGCAGATCTTCCATGCCAGACATTATTTGCGCGGAGGCAAAGCTCACAGCGGTTATGCCGCCTCCGCAAAAGCGATCCAACGTAGTGCCGCTGGCCTTGATGTCATAACCTGCATCGAGTGCGGCCATGCGTGCAAGATTTCCGCCCTGTTTGCCGCGCTGCATGCTGGTCGACCAGATGACGTCATCTACCTCCGCAGTATCGAGCGCGTTACGCCGGGCCAGAGCGGCAAGAACCGTTACAGCCAGATGCTGTGGATGGAGGTGAGCCAACGCACCTTTCCCAACCTTGCCTATGCCTCGCGGTGTGCGCACTGCGTCGATGATATATGCATCTGCCACCAGACTTACCTATCTCTCCAAAATGCATGGCGAGGAGTCATCGTGTCAGCTTCCGGCAGATGACCAGCCGTCATCCACGCGTGAAGCTGGCGCCCAGCGCCACCTTTTCCTCAAGCAAGGCCGACGGCCTGAACGCCTCCCCGTGACGCGCTCGCAGTTCGTTCAATGTGGACAGAACCCTGGGCAATCCGATCTCGTCAGCCCAGAACATCGGGCCGCCGCGGTATACGGGCCAGCCATAGCCCAGAATCGCAACCACATCGATGTCCGAGGCGCGCGTCGCACCCTTTTCTTCGAGCAGCTTCGCGCCTTCATTTACGACCGGCAACAGCAGACGCTCGAGCAGTTCCTCATCATCCACCGGAGCTTGCCGCGTGCGATCCGTTGCGGTACTGTACTGATCAAAGTCGCCGAAGGCAGTGCCTGAAATCTGCTGAATATGGTCTGCCGGAAAGCCGTAATCGTACAGCAACGCTTCGAGCAGCCCGGGCGGTGAGCCTTCCGCGATGGCTGCGCGCGCCTGGGTGGCCATAGCAGACATGATGCGGTTGGCTATGAAGCCTCGGCGCGGGCCAGTGAGCACCGCCACTCGCCCGATTCTGCGTACGAAATGCATCGCGGATGCAATTGCCTCAGGTGACGTCACCGCGCAGCGCGCGGCTTCCACGAGGCGCGGCGCATCCGCCGACGCGCAGAAGTGCATTCCGACCACCCGTTCCGGACGGCTACAGGACACGGCCATACCCTCCACATCAATGGTGTTGCCGCTAGTCGCCAGGATGGTGTCCGTCCGCACGATCGCATCGAGTCTGCGGATTATCCGTTGCTTCTCTGCCGGATCCTCGTCGAACTCCACGATCAGGTCTGAAGCGGACAGCAGCGCTGGATCATCGGCAAGAGCGATACGATCCTGCAGGCGGGCCACTTCCTCCGCCGTCATGCGCCCATCGTGGACGGCAGCCGCATAGGCGTCGGCAATAGATCGCCGCGCCCGACCGCCTGCTGCGGTGTCTATGTCGATCACCGTAACGGCTAGGCCGGCATCCGCTGCGGCCATGGCAATGTCGATGCCCATTGCCGTGCCACCAACGATACCAACCGATGTGATAGGCACAGGCCCCGATACTTTCTGGTTACCAGCAATCTTCGCGGCCTCGCGTTCAGCAAAGAAATAATAGCGTTGTGCGGCAGATTCACGAGATGCACGTAGTTCCTGGAACAACGCACGTTCGCGCAAGAGCCCATCGTCGAACGGCACGCGGACTGAGGCCCCTATGGCTTGCACTATATGTCCAGGCGCTTTGAAACCCCGCATGGATGCGGCATTGGCCGCGCGAAAGGTATCGAAAAGGTCGGCCGGAAAGGAATCGGGCGCAATCTTCTCGTTGCGATCCCTGATCCGGCGCAAAGGAACCCCTTCGGCTAAGATGGCTCGCGCATAAGCGATGGCATCCTCGCGTAGCTGTCCTTCGCGCGCAATCGCGTCGATCATTCCGAGTTGCAACGCTTGTACCGCCGGAACCTGATCTCCCTTGACGATCAGGTCGAGTGCCATCGCGGGACCGACGAGCCTAGGCAATCTTTGTGTACCGCCAGCCCCCGGAAGCAGGCCGAGTTTAACCTCCGGCAGCCCCACTTTTGCAGATGGCGCCGCAATTCGATAGTGGCAGGTGAGAGCCAGTTCATAGCCGCCTCCGAGGGCGGTGCCGTGCATGGCGGCGATCAGCGGCTTCGGGCAATTCTCGATCTTCTCGAGTACAGCAGGAAGAAGCGGAACTTGCGGCGCTTTTCCGAACTCTGAAATGTCTGCACCAGCGAAGAAGGTGCGCCCGCCGCACAAAAGGATGATCGCATCGACCGAGGTGTCCTGCACCATCTCACGGATGCCTTCATCGAGAGCGCGCCGGACAGCGACTCCCAATGCGTTCACCGGCGGGCTGTCTATCGTAAGGACGCCGACGCCGTCTTCAACGGCAATGCTACTTATTTCACCCTTGTTCGACATTTCGTCGTGACTTGGTCCTGATATCGCTGACGAATACACTCGCTCCAAGCGAGCGTCAGACTGACATAGCTTGCATCCCCGGCCCTGCCGACACCGCGCGCCAAATGTTCATATACGTGATGGATTCGAGCGTCGCTTGTCTGCGCCCTGCCATGCGCACATGTTCTTATAATTGGAGCGGGTGAAGGATTTTCATGATGGCCGGTAAATCACAGCTCAGCCACCTCGAAAGCTAGGGCAGTATTATTCCGTGACTAGACCGTCTTCAGCCAAGCGAGATTCTGCGCGTGATGCCATCCCATCAGGTGTTGCGGGTGCCCTTCAGGGTGTTCGGGTTCTTGATCTGACAAGCGTGATCATGGGGCCCTACGCTACCCAGATTCTTGCGGACAACGGTGCTGATGTGATCTTTGTCGAACATCCGTTCGGCAAGGGTACGCGCGAGCTGGGGGCTGCCGACTACTCGGAATTTTCCGGCATTTCGCTCAACCTTCTGCGCAACAAGAGGAGCCTGTGCATCGATCTCAAACGGCCAGAAGGGCGTGGTGCGCTTCTGCGCCTCGCCGCGGGCTGTGATGCGATCGTAACCAATCTCCGGCCCGCTCCGCTAGCGAGACTAGGTCTCGACTACGGGGATTTCGTGGCGGTGAATCCGGAAATCATATTCTGCCAGGCGGTCGGGTTCCCCAGCGACACGGATCGGGCGGATGATCCGGCCTACGACGACATTATCCAGTCGGAGTGCGGACTAGCCGAGGCTTATCAGCGTGTCACCGGTTCTCCTCAACTCTGTCCAACAATCGTCGCAGACAAGGTCTGCGGTCTGTTCATTGCCAATGCGATCACAACCGCGCTGCACTTCAAGCAGAGGACAGGGCGGGGGCAACGCGTCGAAATTCCGATGATCGACGTGATGCGCGCTTTTATGATGGTGGAGCATGGCGCCGGTGGCGTAGCAGATCCGGAGCGTGGCGACGCCGGATATATGCGCGTTCTGAACACGGAGCGGGGTCCGCAGAGGACCAGCGATGGCTGGATCATGATCCTGCCTTATGGTCCGGACGCTTATGACGCGATTTTTGAGATCGGCGGGCGTGCCGACATGGTGCGCAATGAGCGCACCCGCGGGCGGGGACCAATGATCCACGCAGAATATCTCTATGCGCAGTTGCGACCCATCATCGCGAAGCGAACCACTGCGGAATGGCTCGCATTCTGCCGTCGAAAAAATATCCCCGTCGGTACGGTCGAACGACTGAACGATGTCGTACATCAATATCCCGTGGTCGAGCATCCGGTATTCGGGGCTTATCGCACGGTGCCTCCGCCGGTGCGCTATTCGGCCAGCCCGGCGGCAGTCCGCCAGCCCGCGCCGATGCTGGGCCAGGATACCGACGAGCTCCTCCGCGAGGCTGGTCTCGAGGATGCTGCTCTCGAGGCTTTGGAAAGCTCGGGCGTGATCCGCCGCCGGCGCTTCGAAAGAAAGGTTTCGGTCCGGCATGAGGGATGAAAACCGCCCCGATTGGTTCGTCGCCAGACATTGCGGCCCGGCGCTATGACGACGCAGGAATCCTCGAACGTAACGAGCAGTCTCGACAGCTTTCGCAGTGATGTGCGCAGGTGGCTTCGCGAGAATTTTCCAGCCTGCCTGGCTGGACTGGACGCCCTTTACGATCCGAAGGAGGCGACGGCACTTCACAATTCCGCCGAATATCGGCGATGGACCAATCTGATAAGGGACAAAGGCTGGGGCGCCCCTGGGTGGCCTGTCGCCTATGGTGGCGGCGGGCTCGACGCCGAACAGGTCGAGGTCCTGGATCAGGAACTGGCGCAAGTAGGGGGAGTCAACCCAATCGCTGGGTTGGGCAAAATGATGCTCGGGCCAACCTTGCTCGAGTTTGGCACTGAAGAGCAGAAACGGCGCCATCTGCCGCCGATGGCGCGGGGTGAGGTTCGTTGGTGTCAGGGCTTTTCGGAACCAGGTTCTGGCTCTGATCTAGCCTCACTTCAAACGCGTTGTGAGGACCGGGGCGAGCATTGGCTCGTTAACGGTCAGAAGATATGGACGTCATTCGCGAGCGTATCTGACTGGTGCTTCTGCCTCGTAAGGACCGATACGAGCAGCAAGCAAGGCGGCATTACGTTTCTTCTGATTGACATGCGTACGCCGGGTATCGAGGTTCGACCGATCGAGCTGATCAACGGTGCGACCCATTTTTGCGAGGTCTTTCTCAATGATGTCCAAGTGCCGAAGGCGGAGACCCTGGGACCTGTGAATGATGGCTGGACGGTAGCCAAACGCTTGATGCAGCATGAACGCAATGGACTTTCTGAAAATAGACGGGCCAAATTGGATATCCTGCCTCTCGCGCTGGAATATGTTGGCCTCGACGACCAGGGCAGGTTGGCAGACCCGGATCTGCGCTTGCGGCTTGTCGACCACATGGTGACCAGTACCGCGTTTGAAGCCACGATGCGGCGCCAGGCCGACGCCAGAGAGCGCGGCCTCAGGGATGCGATTGCTGTGTCTGCATTGAAGAATGTCGGCGCTCTGGTTGCGCAGGAACGCTATGACCTAGCGGTGGAGATATTGGGGAATCATTCGCTCGGCTGGGTTGCCCAAGGCGATGCTATCCAAGAAGAACATATCGTCCGCGATTGGCTCTTCAGCCGCGCCTTCTCGATCTACGGCGGCGCTCATGAAATCCAGAACAACATTACGGCGAAGCACGTGCTGCAACTGCCGTCCTAACGAGAATGACAATGGCTGAGGTCACCGATGAAGAGCGGGAAATGCTCGTCGATTCTGCCCGTGCCTGGGTACGTCAGCGAGCGCCAGTAAAACTGGTCCGAGACGCTCGAACCGACCACGCGGCAAAAGGCTATGATCCTGCGATTTTCAAAGAAATTTCCGAGATGGGCTGGACCGGCATGATCGTTCCAGAAGCATTTGGCGGTCACGACATGGGCCTCGAATGCATGGGTCTGCTTGTCGAGGAACTCGGCCGAAATCTGACACCTTCGCCCTTGGTCGCCAGTGCTGTCGCTGCCGTTTCGGCGTTGGTTCTGGGCGGGACCGATCAACAGAAACGACGGTGGTTGCCCCCATTGGCAGCTGGCGAGCTGGTTGGCACATTAGCCATAGAACACGGCCGTGGCTTCGATCTCAACCATCCTGCGGTAAGTGCCATCCGGGTCGACGGTCAGTGGGTGCTCAAGGGTTGCAGCCAGCCGGTGGAAGCGGGGATGGCCGCGGACCTGATCGTTGTGCTAGCGCGAAGCGGGACCGAATCGAGCGGTGGAAGCGTCCTGGCTTTTCTTTGCCCATCGAACACCCCGGGGGTGGGGCGGATACCGCTCGATGGGATCGATGCTCGCGGCCGGGCGGCCGTAGTCTTCGATAACGTCCAGCTGTCCGACGATAATGTTTTGGGCTCGGTCGGCAGCGGCTCCACTCTGGCCGGCGAAATTCTTGACCGGACTGCCGCGATCGCCGCCGCCGAAATGCTGGGTGGCGCGCTACAGGCGTTCGAGACCACAATGGACTATCTTCGGACGCGCGTTCAATTCGGCAAGCCCATCGGCTCATTTCAGGCCTTGCAGCATCGAGCGGCGGATATGTTGGGCGAAATTGGACTGGCGCGCGCGGCCGTCTATGAAGCGCTTCGCGCGCTGGACAGCGGTGACGATCATGCTGCGTTGCTGGCTTCCGTAGCGAAGATCGTCGCAGGTAAGGTGTTTCACAAGGTTGCTCGGGAGATGATACAGATGCATGGTGGCATAGGCATGACCGAGGAGCATGACGCAGGGCTATATTTCAAGCGCGCCCATACAGCCGACATATTTTGTGGTAACATCGCCTTTCATAGGGAACGGGTAGCGAGATTGATAGGGATCTAGGTGCGGTGAGGGTTGAAGGCGAAGGGCAGCCGCAGGCTGAGGGCCAAGGCGAAGAGAAGGCATTCCCCCGGAGTGGCGGCTATGCCAGCCCAACGATCATCGAGCGGCGACATCGGATTCTTTCAACGGCCAGGAAGCTGATAACCGCCAAGGGTATCGCAGATCTGAGCATGAGTGAGATCGCCGAACAGGCGCAGGTCGCGAAACGAACCCTCTACAATATCTTCAAGGGCCGTGACCTGTTGATCGCCGCCGCCATACAGCAATATTTCGAGGACTATGAGGTCCAGATAAAATATCGGACGGCACCTGCGTCAGCTGAGCGCATGGCCGAACATTTGGGAATCGTCGCCCGCCGCAATCTGACCATGCGCGATTATACACGCGCGCTGCTCAGCATGTACTTCTCGGCTGACGCTGAAACAGGCGTGCGAAACGCGATTTTCGAAATCGCCGCACACTCGCACCGACCCTGGATCGAGAAGCTTCATCAGGAAAACAGGCTGCACTACTGGATAGACCCCGAAGTCCTGGTTGAGGATCTGGTGCGCTACCGTTACTCGGTCGGCCTCGATTGGGCGCAGGGCAGGATAGTAGACGACAAGTTCGCGCCCATTATTATCACCGGCGTGCTGACCATGGTTGCCGGGGCCAGCAGGCCGTCTGCTCGGCGAGAAATCGAGGCCATATTGCGTGCCAAGCCGTGGTCAAACCAGTCCGCCCGGTCTAGCAGTTCAGCGGAAAAGCCAGCCACCGTCTATGCTGATGCACTGGCCGTTGATCCATGATCCTTCGTCGGAAAGCAGAAACGCGACCATGGAGGCGATATCCTCGGGTTTGCCGTCGCGGTGCGAATGAGCCACGTTCGTGCGGATATGATCGTACCATTCCTTGCCATTCGCGCCCATGAGATCGACGACGGCGAGAGCGCCTTCGGTCGGGATAGCGCCAGGTGCGATGCCATTGCAGCGGATACCTGCTCTGCCATAGGCACTCGCGACATGTCGCGTAAGCGCGTTGAGTCCGGCCTTCGATGAGGAATAGGCTGGGATGCTCCCTTCCCCGGAGAAGGCGGCTGCCGAACTGGTGTTCACGATAGCCCCTCCACCTTGTTTGAGCATATGCGGTATGCACTGCCGCATCGTGAGGAAAAGACCGGTCAGGTTCACGCGCAGCATACGCTCCCAGAGCGCGAGGTCGATGTCGAGGATATTGGTGTCACGAGCGGTGAGCGCGACATCGGCAACATTATAGTGCAGGCCGTCAAGGCGGCCATGATGGTCAAGGGCAAAGGTAACAAGGTCGGTCACCGACTGCTCGTCGGTGACGTCAAAGCGGAAGGCGAGGGCTGATCCGCCATACGCAGCGATTGCGCTTGAGGTCGCTTGAGCGCCTTCGCCATTGATATCGGCGACGATAACCTTTGCCCCGCAAGCAGCGAGCTTGTGTGCTGATGCCGCCCCAATTCCCGAAGCAGCGCCCGCAACAATCGCAATTTTGTCCTTCAGACCCTGCATTCATCCCTCCGCTTACATCAGCCGCCGGTCCATCGCGGCGATAGTATAGCAATCGATACAAGAGATAAGCGCGGCAGCCCGGTATTATATATATGATGTTTTTTTTATACGCCGTGCTCGCTTTGCCATCGAGAGCTATATTATCCCAATAATCGTAGCATTGCGGATGGTGCCGGCGGGCAGATTGGGAGAAAACGGATGGCTAAGCAAGTGGTGATCGGCGAAGACGCGACTGGCCGTACGAACACCCGGATTAGCGAGATCGAGCTCAAGCCGCTGGGTGGTGGGTTTCGCTATTCGCAGTTGTGGGGGAGCGATGAGATTCCTAGCTTTCCTAATGATGGAACGCCGCCGGTTTATGGGCCGCTCTATCCGGGGCCGAACGGCTACCGGTTCATGCTGATGTCGCTTCTGCCCGCCCAATCACTATCCCCGGACGATTCTGGGCCGGTGGAAATCGATGAAGGGATGCAGAAGCTATTGGAGGATGCCGGCATCTCCAGCGCAGCCGCTGGTGACGCGCCCGGTATGCACCGGACCGACACCGTCGACCTTGGAATGGTGGTCTCGGGCACGCTGATCCTTGAACTGGATAGTGGTGAGATGATCGAGCTGCACGCAGGCGATAGTTTCATTCAGAACGGTGCGAACCATAATTGGCATAATCCGGGCAGTACGCCCGCGACCCTGATCGTGGCACTGATCGGTGGGCACCCCCGCGATTAGGGGCCCGCCTATACGATCTTCGCTTCGGCTTTTCCCCAATAAGCGTCCCGTATCAGGCGCTTGTAGAGCTTGCCTGTCGCGTGCCGTGGCAGTTCGTCCATGAAGTCCACCCGGCGAGGGACTTTCACATGGCTCAGATGCGCTCTGGAGAATTCGATAATCTCCTGTCCCAGTTCGGGACCTGGGGTAAACCCAGGCATGGGCTGGACCACCGCCACGACCTGCTCCCCCATTTCCTCATGCGGTGCGCCGACGACTGCGACATCGGCGATCTTGGGATGGCCGATCAGTAGATTTTCAACCTCTTGCGGGTAGATGTTAACCCCACCCGAAATGATCATGAAACTCTTGCGGTCTGTGAGATAGAGATAGCCTTCCTCGTCCATCCAGCCGACGTCGCCTAGAGTGGACCAGCCGTGTTGATTATGAACTTCAGCCGTCTTGGCTTCGTCATTGTGATAGGCGACCCAGGTTCCGCCTTCGAAATAGACCGACCCCTCCGTACGGGCCGGCAGCGGCTCTCCCTCATCATCACAGATGTGAAGGATTCCAACCACCGCCCTGCCGACTGATCCCTTATGCGTCAGCCATTCCTGCGACGTGATGTGGCACATGCCGACCGGCTCGGTTCCGGAGTAGAACTCATGAATAACCGGCCCCCACCACGCGATCATCGCCTCCTTCACGGGCACAGGGCATGGTGCCGACGCGTGAATGACGGATTTGAGCAAGGAAGGGTCAAATCTCTTGCGCACTGCATCGGGCAGCCTGAGCATCCTTATGAAATGAGTGGGTACGAACTGGGCGCAGGTCACACCATATTTCTCGATCAGCGTGAGTACGGCTTCAGGGTCGAATTTTTCCATCAACACGACTGTGCCGCCGAGGCGCTGGACGGTCATCGAGAAGCGGAGCGGTGCAGAGTGATACAACGGTGCCGGACACAGGTAGATGCAGCCGGGTTCGAAGCCGAACAACTCGCGGCAGACCACTTCCATCCGTATTTCGCTGTCGAACGCGCTGCCACTGATAGGCAGCTTGACCCCCTTGGGGCGCCCACTGGTGCCCGAAGTATACAGCATGTCCGATCCAGCGGCCTGGTCGCTGATGGGTGTAACGGGGAAATGCGCCCGCTCGCCTTCGTAACTGTGAAATGGATCGCGCGCTTCTGCGGACATGAAAAGAGACAGTCGGTCCATCCGGGCGCCCAGTTCATCTGCACTCTCGATGTCGGGAGAAACGATCAATGCCTGCGCACCGCAATCGTTGAGAATATATTCGACCTCCGGTGCGGTAAGCTTGGTGGGGATGCATGTGAAATAGAGGCCAGCGCGTTGGGCTGCCCACGCAACTTCTAGAAAGCGGGGGCCATTTTCCATCAGGATGGCGACAACGTCCCCAACCTTGAGTCCAAGCGAACGAAATAGATGGGCGCCTTGGTTGGAACGATGTTCCAGCTCCAGATAGGTAGTTGTCTCTCCAGTGCCAGCCATGATCAGTGCGGGCCGGTCGGGCGTGGTGGTAACGTGGCTTGCGGGATGCATAGGATGACCCTGATTTGGTGAGGGGCGGCTTTGGTTGTGTCTCGATGTATTGGGGCGTCAACGTCGTGAAGACGAATTGCCCGGTACGTCCTACTTCAGTTTTGATACGAAGACAGCGAGATCATCTACGTCACTCGCTGTCAGCGTGTCCGGATACAAGTGCGGCATGCCAGGGGGCGGTGTTCGGATTATCTGCGCGATCTCTTCCACAGTCTTGGGCGGGGCAATGTTCCTCAAGGCCGGACCGATGCCCCCTTCGCCGGCCGCGCCATGACATTGCGCGCACGTCTGGGCGAAGAGTGGAGCTATCGACGGGGATGGCTGGGTCTGCGCTGCTGCTGCAGGCATCGGCGCCGCACCCAGGGTCGTTGTGAAACCATCGCCCAACGCATAGACAATGACCGTCGGCAACCCTGTGGTGCCCAGCGACGAGCGCGAGACGTTGCCTGACGTGACCGCAACATATTGCTTGCCGGCCGCGCTATAGCTGATGATCCCTCCAGCCATCGCCCCACCGGTCTCGATTGTTCGCAATACACGGCCGGTCGCAGTCTGCAGGATATACAGTGTGCCCGTCAAATCGCCGGCGAAGGTCAGGCCGGAGGCGGTCGTGATGATGCCGGAGACGATCGGCGATTTCGTATTCAGCTGCCAGCGGACGCGCCCGCCGCTGGCGTCCATCGCGGTAATATGGCCAATCGGCGTGCCGATGAATTTCAGATCGCCCGAAAGAAAGAACTCGCCCCTCTTATAAGGTTGGCGGGTGAGCGCAATCGTAGAGCAATAGTCCACCGATCCGGTGATCATGAGATTTGCTGTTGGATCGAGAGCGGGTCCGTTCCACTGCATCCCGCCCAGTGCGCCGGGACAGATCTCCACCGGCTTTTCAGACAGGCGGGCACCGCGGTTGCGGATCGTCGTCACAGCCTGCTTGAAGGCTAGCTTGTGCGTGGCTCGATCAATGACGTACAGATAGCCATTCTTCGATCCGACCGCGACTAGAGACCGTCCGTTTCGGCTCGTGTAGAGCATCGGCGGTGTTGTGAAGCCATAATCATAGGCGTCATTCGGAATACCCTGATAGTGCCATTTGTATTTTCCGGTACGCGCATCGAGAGCGACAATCGAGCCGGTGTAGAGATTGTCACCCTTGCGGCGTTCCGCATCAAAGTCAGGCGCGGGGTTGGCGACTGGCACAAACACTTCCGATGCATCGGGGTCTAGCGCATAGGAAGACCAGCTACCGCCGCCGCCGGTTTCATAGGAAGTGCCTTTCCACGTTTCCACACCCGGCTCACCTGCCTGGGGGATAAGGTTGAACGACCAGAGCTGCTTGCCGGTCATCGCATCGACGGCGAACATCTTTCCACGGATACCCCATTCGCTGCCCGCCAGACTTGTGAAGACGATCCCGTTCCATGCGATAGGCGCCGCCGCTACCCATGCACCCGACGTAGGGTCGGCCATTGCCGTGCGCCAGAGCTCGCGCCCGGTTGCGGCGTCGTAGGCGACGAGGCGCGCATCGCCCGTGCCGCGAAACAGGCGCCCGTTCCACACTGCAACCCCTCGGTTCGTGTTCCAGGTTTCCTTTTCGTCGGGTACGTACACAGATTTCCACAATACCGAACAGTCGGTAGGATCGAGCGCGATCGTCTCTCTTATCGTCGTGACAAACAGCCGGCCATCGACGAGGACGGGACCAGCATGGAACACACCCACGCCTCCGACGCGCACGCGGCACACCTCCGCCAGTGAAGCAACGTTGTCCGGATTGATCTGGTTTAGATCAACATGGCGTTGGCCCGCATAGGAGCCGTTATATCCCGGCCAGCTAGATATTTCTGACTCCGCTTCCAACTTGTCGCGGGTAGGCAGCGGAGTGGCCCAGCCGGCCGCGCTGACAGCGAGTGACAATACCAACAGGCGGCCGATCCTCATCGTCATCCCCTCTCCTAACCCGCAAGCCCTCGGCCGCATCCGTATCGTGGCGAAAGCCGCAGCTTAATGGGCCGTTCCACTGGCTGTCATCCTTGTCGGGCTTAAATCACATCCATGATCAGCTTGGTCGACATATTGACGTATCAAAGCAAATCTATCGATAGTGCCAGTAACACGGATCAGAACAGACTCTTCTGAATATCGTGATCATCTTTTTGGGCGGTACCTAGGCAGCCGATGGCCACTTTATTCGATCCCATCACTCTTGGCGCAATAGAGGCGCCGAACCGGATATTGATGGCGCCGATGACCCGGGGCCGCTCTGACCAGACCGCGGTGCCCAATGATCTCATGCGGCTTTACTATAAACAACGTGCGGGCGCGGGACTGATCATCACGGAATCGATCGGCATCTCTCAGCAGGGGCTTGGTTGGCCGAACGCTCCCGGGATATGGAACGCCGAGCAGGTTGAGGGCTGGAAGCGGATCACCGCTGCCGTGCACGCCGCGAACGGCCGTATCATGGCGCAGCTCTGGCATATGGGGCGGCTTGTTCATCCCAGCTTCCTTGCTGGCGAGGCCCCAGTGTCATGCTCGGCGACCACTGCTCCGGGCCATGCCTACACCTATGCGGGGACCGCCCCATATGAACGCGCGCGTGCGCTGGATCTCAATGAGATTCCCCGAATTGTGGATGACTATGTCCGAGCAGCGGGCAACGCGATCAATGCTGGTTTCGACGGCGTGCAGCTACACGCCGCCAATGGTTATCTGATTGATCAGTTCCTGCGGGACAGTAGCAATCTCCGCGATGACATGTACGGCGGCAGCGTAGACAATCGTATTCGACTGATGCTGGAGATCGCCAAGGCATTGTGCGACGAGGTCGGCGCATTGCGCGTTGCGGTTCGCCTCTCTCCCAATGGCGATGCGCAAGGCGTGGATGACAGCAAACCGGAGATCTTGTTCACAGCGGCGGCAGCCGCCCTCGACAAGCTGGGGATCGCTTTCTTGGAATTGCGGGAACCCGATGCTTCGGGAACCTTCGGCAAGACAGAGGTGCCCAGACAATCATCATTGATAAGAACGGTCTTCAAGGGTCCGCTCATCACGAACTCGGATCGCACGATGGCGGAGGCTGCCGCGGAGATCGCATCGGGCGTCGCAGATGCTGTCAGCTTCGGCCGGCCTTTCATCAGCAACCCGGATCTGCCATTCCGGTTCGCAAAGGGAGCTGAACTGGTGCCAAGCGACCCGGCGACATGGTTTTCGCAAGGGGCCGAGGGCTACACCAGCTATCCCGCCAATCCGCGCTGAGCCGCGCGCGGTCAGACTTTTGGTCTGCACTTGAGGGCGTATCGCTGATCCAAGGCTTGGGGGGAGGGCGCTATGGGACAGGTGCTAGGTGCCCCGAACGCACGGCCCAGTTGCCCAATGCAGCAGGAAGAATATGCCTTTCGTCAGGCCCGGCGCTGATCGAAGCGGCGGCCTATCATTGCCGCAGCGATATTGACCTTCTGGATGTCGATGGCACCCCCGGCGATCCCCCAACCCCAGGCATCGCGGAACCGTCGTTCCATCAGGTTCTCCTTGGAATAGCCGTAGCCGCCCATAAGCTGCAGCGCGGAGCCGGTGACGTCACGCGAGGTTTCGTTAGCGAAGCATTTGGCCAGCGACGAGTCCAAAATGCTCGGATGGCCCGCGCCGGCATTGGCGGCAGCACGGTAGATCAGCAGCCGGGCGGCTTCCACCTTCATCTTCATTTCGGCGAGCCGGAGCTGCACGGCCTGAAACTCGACCAGAGCGCGGCCGAACTGATGACGCTCCTGCACATAGGCGGTGACGTCCTCCAGAGCGGCGACAGCCTGCGCCAGCGACATTGTCGCATTGCCGCAACGCTCCAGATCGAAGGCTTCCATCAGCTTGGCGAAGCCGCCGGCGGGTACGACGAGCTGATTCACCGGTACGGTAACATTATCGAGGTAGATATCGCTTGACGGAACGCCGCGGAAACCCATCAACCGCTCTTGCGTACCAAACGTCAATCCGGGCGTGTCCTTGTCGACATACACCGCACCGATGCCCTTGGCCGCGGGCGCATCGCTGAGGCGACAGTAGATCAGATACCCGTCCGCATGTCCTCCACCCGAGCACCAGCGCTTGGCGCCGTTCAAGATCACGGTGTCGCCGTCGATGCGGCCACGCGTCTTTAGGTCGGTTAGAGCGGTCCCGGCATCTGCTTCGGACATGGAGATCGCGATGATCATGTCACCAGAGCAGACGCGCGGAATGACGCGTTGTTTCAGAGCCTCGGAACCATATTTCTCGATAGCCTTGACGGGCCCCGTACAGGACTCGAAGACGGGGAAAGCCACCGCGCCGGATATCTTCGCAAATTCCTCGATCACAAGCAGAGCTTCGAGCGGTCCAAGGCCTAGCCCGCCATAGCGCGCGTCAATGTTGATGCCGAGGAAGCCGAGTTCGGCATAGCGCTTTACCCAATCGCTGGGTGCTGCCCTTGCCGTCTCCTCCAGCTCGCGCGCGAGTTCCGGCAACTGTTCGTGGGCAAAGCGGCTCGCGGCCTCTCGAAGGCCTTGCTGGTCGGTGGTCAACTCAAAGTTCATATGATAATCCTGTTCACTATCTTTGGTCGGTACTCAGCGGGAGCCCCTGATCGGTATGTTGCGGAAGGGTATGTCCTGGTCGACGCGGACATCCCGCGGCAGGCCGAGCACCCGCTCGCCAATGATGTTCCGAAGGATCTCGTCGGTTCCTCCCTCGACGCGAATTGCCCGCCAGTGCCGTATTGGCATGTGAACAGTCTGCCGCGGTGAGACGCTCTCTTGCCAATCGACCCTAATCGGCCTTGTCCCGTTGTCAAAATGTCCCATGCTCCCCAATCTCGGATATCCGTGCGCCACAATGCTACATCAGTCGCGGACGGTTGAAACACGGCACTTCGAACGATCATGAATGTGATCGTGGGGGAGCGAGCCTTGCCAATAGTTAGCCACCCGCAAAGAGTAAGCGCGTGCTCCACCGGATCGGAGCGCAAAAGCGAGGGAACCAAAAGATGGAATTGGCAGGCCTTTCCGCCGTCGTCACGGGGGGCGCAAGCGGTCTCGGCGCCGGTACTGCACGTGCGCTTAGTGAGGCTGGGGTTCGAGTGGCAGTGTTCGACATCGACGAGCAGTCCGGTAGAGCTTTGGTAGACGAAATCGGGGGCATCTATTGCCTGGTCGACGTTACTAGCGACCTCTCCGTCGATGCAGGCTTCGCTGCCTCTCGCGAGGCGCATGGTCAGGAGCGTATCCTCATCAACTGTGCTGGCATCGGGAAATCGGTTAAGACCGTTTCGCGCGACCGCGAAAGCGGCGAGATCAAACTTTATCCAATGGAGCTTTTTAGCCGTATCATCGGTGTCAATGTGATGGGTACGTTTCGCTGCATCGCCAGATCGGCGGCAGGGATGATGACGCTTGCGCCTTTGGCTAATGGAGAGCGGGGAGTGATCATCAATACGGCCAGTATCGCCGCTACCGACGGGCAAGTGGGGCAGGCTGGGTATTCGGCGTCGAAGGCGGCCATCGTGGGCATGACTCTGCCGATAGCGCGCGACCTGATGAATGAAGGTATCAGAGTCAACACGGTCCTGCCGGGCATTTTCGATACGCCGCTTATGGCGGCGGCGCCCGAAAAGCTGAAACACGCGCTGGCGTCGTCTGTTCCCTTTCCCAAGCGCTTTGGCGCCCCACTCGAATATGCCTCGCTCGCGCTGGAGATTTTGCGGAACGCCTATCTGAACGGCGAGGATATCAGGCTAGACGGAGCCATCCGCATGCCGCCCAAATGATCGGGCGCTGAAACGGAGATGGTAAACGCCGATCACGTCCGTGATGTCTACTGGCGATGGATTTCCTTCCTCACCAATCCACTTACAGACAGGCATGGTTCTCTCCAGACGCATTTTCCTGCACTGGAGTTGGAGGTGGAGAGGGGGGCAGCGGAGGTAATGCGGTGGATGCCGGAGTAGATATTGATGCGCTCACTGCCTGGATGGACGCGCGGGGATTGGGCGAGGGTCCTGTCGAGGCCATGCGCCCGCTCACGGGTGGCAGCCAGAATATCGTTGTTCTTTTCTCGCGTGCTGACCGTGACTATGTCCTGCGCCGCCCACCGCTCCATCCCCGGCCGAATAACAACGAGACGATGCGCCGTGAGGCGCGGCTGTTGGACGCGCTGGCTGCGACGCCGGTCCCCCACCCGACGCTTATTGCCGCTTGTGAAGATGAAAGCGTGCTGGGCGCATGCTTCTACCTGATGGCGCCGATCGACGGGTTTAATCCGGTATCGGGCTTGCCGCCACTCCATGCCGGATGTGCGGAGATTCAACACCGTATGGGTCTTGCCGCAGTAGAGGCGCTGGTGACACTGGGTGCGCAGGATTATCGGTCGCTCGGACTTGAGGGCTTCGGCAAACCCGACAACTATCTTCAGCGACAGGTCAGCCGCTGGCGATCGCAATTGCAGAGTTATTATGACCTTCCCGGCTGGCCCGGCGCGGCAGCGCTCGGTGACGTGGATGCGGTCGGCCGCTGGCTTGAGCATCATTGCCCGGCAGGAATTTCTTCCGGCATAATGCATGGCGATTTCCACATGGCGAACGTCATGTTCAAACATGACGGCCCGGAGCTTGCGGCGATCATCGATTGGGAACTCGCCACGATTGGAGACCCGTTGATTGATTTCGGCTGGCTGCTGGCCACATGGCCGGATGCTGGAGAGGAGCGAACAACGAGCATCCAGCCCTGGATCGGCTTTCCGTCGGCAGCGGAACTCATCGCTCATTACAAAACTTGCGGAGGTCGCACGCTCGGCGATGTCGAATGGTACGCGATTTTCGGCTGCTACAAGCTCGGCATATTGCTGGAAGGAACCCATGCGCGGTCCCGGGCGGGAAAAGCGCCGATGGAAATAGGTGAGAAGTTGCATAATCGGGCGGTCTTGCTGTTCGCCCGTGCGGAACGCTGGCTTCGGAACGGTATGCCGGGGGCGCCGGGAAAGGATAGTATGCGACATGAGCGAGCTTGATTTCAACGGACGAAAAGTACTCGTCGTCGGTGGGTCGAGCGGGATCGGCAACGGCATCGCTCAGTCCTTTCGCCGACGCGGCGCAGACGTGCATATATGGGGTACACGCCCGACGGCTGATGATTATGCCAAGGAGGCTGGCTCTGATCTCGATGGGCTCGGCTACACCCAGGTGGATGTATCGCGTGCGGAAGCGATCGCCGGGGCGCCACTGCCGTTCGACCGTCTCGATGTGCTCGTCCACTCCCAGGGTATAGTGCTCTACAAGCGCGCGGAGTTCGAACCCGAGGGATGGGATCGGGTGATGGCGGTGAATATCGACAGCATCATGCATATCTCCATGCGCTTCCACGCACAACTTGCGGCCGGCAAGGGGGCGATGATCGTGGTAAGCTCGGTGGGAGCGATCCGGGCGACGAAGGGCAATCCCGCCTACGCCGCGTCGAAGGCGGCTGCAGCCAGCCTGGTCAAGACGCTGGGGCAAGCGTGGGCAGGTGACGGTATCCGCGTTAACGGAATTGCGCCCAGCCTGGTGGACACCAAGCTGACCAGTGTAACGATGGCGCATGCCAACAGGCGTGAAAAGGCACTTGCTAGGATTCCGTTGGGGCGCTTTGGCCAAGTCGAGGAAATGGCTGGCGTGGTGCTCTTCCTCGCCTCGCCGCTCGCATCCTATGTGTGCGGTCAGACGATAGTCGTCGACGGCGGCCTTACGCTCTAATCTTGAGAGGATTGACGGTGAATTTCGAATACAGTCCCAAGGTTCAGTCGCTCCGGAACGATATAATCCAGTTTATGGATGCCCATGTCTTTCCGATCGAACGGGAGCGCGATCGGTTCACTCATGATCCGGCCAATCTATGGCGACCCTGGCCAGGCATCGAAACGATCAAGGCAAATGCGCGCGACGCCGGGCTGTGGAATCTGTTCCTGCCGCGTGAATATGCGCCCTGGAGTCCCGGGTTGTCCAATCTGGAATACGCGCCGCTCGCGGAACTGATGGGGCAGGTTTCGGGGGCATCAGAGTATTTCAATTGCCAGGCGCCTGACACCGGAAATATGGAGATATTGGCCCGATACGGCACTGCCGAGCAGCAGGAGCGCTGGCTGAAGCCTCTGCTCGCGGGCGAGCTGCGATCAGCGTATGCGATGACAGAACCGGGGGTTGCGTCGTCGGATGCGGCAAATATCGCGACCACGATCATTGCCGACGGTGACGACTATGTCATAAATGGACGAAAATGGTGGATATCAGGGGTCATGGATCCGCGCTGCGCCTTCTACATTCTGCTGGGGCGCACGCCTGACGAAAATGTGTCTCGCCACAACCAGCACAGTCAGATCATCATCCCTGCGAACACACCCGGCATCGAGATCATACGGCCGTTGACAGTGTTCGACTCACTTCATTCGCCGGGCGGGCATTGCGAAATACAGTTCACCAATGTCCGCGTGCCAAAATCCAACATGCTCGTTGGACCCGGTCGCGGGTTCGCTATCGCTCAAGGTCGTCTCGGCCCAGGGCGTATTCATCATTGCATGCGATTGATCGGCATGGCTCAGCGCGCCATCGAATGGATGGCATGGCGGGTGGAAGAGCGAGTGGTCTTTGGCCGAAAGCTCGCCGAGAAATCGAGCATCCGGCAGGATATTGCGAAATCCTATTGCGAGATCGAGCAAGCAAGGCTGCTGACTCTCAAGGCTGCCGATGCAATGGATCGCCATGGCAACAAGGTGGCTCGTGATCTGATTGGGGCGATCAAAATTGTTGCGCCGACGATGGTACAGAATGTCGCGGATCGCGCTATGCAGGCCCATGGTGCGATGGGCTTCACACAGGACACGCCGATCGCAAACATTTGGCTGACCGCTCGCTACCTGCGGATGGCGGATGGACCGGACGAAGCTCATATGTCACAACTCGGCAAGCTGAAGATCGCTGAATATCGAGCTATTGCCAAGCGCTGAATTTCGAGACGGCGCTAATGCCCATAAATCGGAGAATTGAATAATATCCTGGGCATATATCTTGTCCCGTGATGGCCTTGCTGGTGCCATTCCGATACCAGCAAGGTCATCACAGGTGTGATTTATGTCGAGACTGCTTTCCGGCGCCTTGGCGACGCAAGGTAAGCGGTCCATCATCGGCGCAACGACGACAGATGCGATCTTGCATTCGCACAAAATTAAAATCTGGAGGGAGGGGACGATGAGTCTTTGGTTGAATCGTGCAAGGAAGCACGTGGTTCACTCGGCATACTTGGTTAGCGTCTTGGGAGCCACATCTCTCTACCCGCCCATGGCGAATGCGCAGGCCGGCGAAGCCGCCGTGGAAGAAGCGGATGTCGATACGATTGTCGTTAGCGCCCAGCGGAGGTCGGAGACGCTTCGTCAGGTTCCCATCTCGGTCACCGTCATCGCCGGAAAGGCGGTTGAAGACCTGAATATTAGAAACGTAAACAATATTCAGACCGTTACACCAGGGCTGATTTTCGATACCGGCGCGTCATTTCCACAGGCTTATATTCGTGGGCTGGGCGTGGCCACGCCGACACCCGGCCTCGAAGCCCCCGTCGCACTCTATGTCGATGGATCCTATGTGCCCCGGAGCGTCGGGACACTGTTCGACCTGGTTGATATAGACTCCATTCAAGTCCTCAAAGGACCACAAGGTACGCTCTATGGCCGTAACGCGACCGGCGGCGCTATCCTGATCACGACGGCCGATCCTACGAGCGAGTTCGATGCAAAAGGGTCACTGGAATATGGCCGCTTCAACCGTGTGCGTGGTGAGGCGTCGGTTAACCTTCCTGTGGGAGAAACGCTGGCGTTCCGCTTTGCCGGAGCCTATTCCCAACAAGATGGCTTCGTCACCAACATCGCCACCGGCAAGAAAATTCGCGGCTTCGAAAGCTACCTTGTTCGCGGTAAGGTGAAATGGGAGCCGTCACCGGAATTCCGGGCTGTCCTTGGTGCCGAATATCAGGATATTGCAATTGATTCACCGGCCGCAGGACGACAGGTGGCAGAGGCGCCTTTCTGCGTCTCATGCCTGTTCGGGGTTCCCAACGCGCCGGGATTTTATCAAGTCAACGAGGATCTCGACGTCGATAGCCCACGCCACTCTTGGTACACCTATCTGAACCTCGATTATGAGGCTGGAAACATCGCGGCGATGAGCACGACCACCTACCGCCACGTCTACACCTTTAGCGCGTCCGACGTGGATCACTCGTCTTTGTCGTTACAGGGCGTCCGCCCCTATTTTGGAGGTGGAACCTTCGAGCAGGACTTCCAAATTTCCAGCTCTTTCGATGGGCCTATCAATTTCTTGGCAGGTGGCCAGTACATCAGCGACCGCGCTTTTTCGCGCATGGCAATCTTCGGCGATGTTATCGGAATCCCGAAAGATATCCCTGAGGAGCAGCAAATCTACAGCAATGGTCGACTGCAGACCGAAACCTTTGCTGCCTTTGCGGAAATCTATCTCAAGCCGATCGATCGCGTGACGGTGACGGTGGGCGGACGTTACTCCACCGATCGACGTTCGCTAACCACCGAAGAGTCCCCTATCGCGCAGCTCTTTTTCAATCCTACCGGTTCGCCGACATTTACGCAAAGCGTCCGCTACACCAAGTTCACGCCACGCTTTGTCCTTGCCTATGATACTGGCGACATCAATTTCTATGCGAGCTATACGAAGGGCTTCAAGGCGGGAGGCTTCAATACCCCAGCCTTTGCGATCCAGGAAGCGATCGAGCCGGAGAATATCGACAGCTATGAAATCGGCGCCAAGTTTGTCAGCCCAGACCGTCGGACCCGGATGAACATCTCTGCCTTCCTGTACAATCACAAGGACGTTCAAGTCTCCGTCATAAATGTGGCGAGGGGTGGACAGGTGATCGAGAACGCGGCCAGTGCACGAGGGAAGGGCGTCGAATTCGACCTGAGTCATCGGGTGAATGACTGGCTGACAGTTTCGGGCGGAGCCGCCTATCTGCGGGCTGAGTATCGCAGCCATCCGAATGCACAGGCTTATTTGATTGCCCGTGACGGTGCGGGTATTCCGGTCGGCTATGTTTCGGGGATTGAGGACCTGTCAGGCTATCGTCTGCCTCGCGCGCCGAAGCTGACGTTGAACGGCGGTGCGGACATTAACATACCGGTCAATTCAGACTGGAATGCGCGGCTGACGCCCACTATCCGCTATACGACGGGCTATGATTTTATCGCCGGGGCGGGCGGGCCGTCGCGAAACGACAGGCAGCGTGCACTCACACTGGTAAATCTTTCGGGCGGTGTGGGTCCGAACTCCGGAAAGTACGAAATCGGCTTCTACATTGATAACCTGCTCAACAAGAAATATTACGAGCAGATCGTTACCAGCGTGTTTGGTTACGAGACCTACGTCGCTCCGCCGATCACCTACGGTGCCCGCCTCAAGTTCCGAATCGGAAATTAGGTAAGTCGGGATGGTCGCCGGGTGGTGGATGTACAAAGCAATGGCTCTTTGAACGTCGCCCTGGCGTCTCCCGCAGCCGAGCATCGACCCGGCGAGCTGCGGCCCATAGCGATGCCGCATCTGGCCGAGCGCCTGGAAGATGAGCACGACGGCGGCTCCGAACTTGCGGCCTTCGGGAGGAGCCGCGTGAGGTTGTCTACGCGGGGAAGGTTGGTGAACTCGTCGAGCACGAGCCAGATGCGTCGCTCGGGTGAGGGGGCGAGCCCCAGCACGGTGCTCGCCGCGCATTCGAGCCAACAGGCGAGCAGCGGCTTCGACGCTTCAAAATAGTCTGTCTTGCGCGGCACGAATATCCATGAGCGCGGGACCTTTCGCGCATCGAGTCCGCTCATGAAGTCACGGAACTCGAACGGCGCGCCGCCGCTGTCCTCGGCGCGCAGGAACTGGATGAGGTCGGCGGCCTTAGGGAGCATGAAGAGCACGCTGCCCGTCGCCCGGTCCGCATCGTCGGTGAAGGTCCGCGCCGATCACGTGTCAGCCAGGTCTTGAGCTCGTCGTTGGTCTTCACCTGAAGCACGGCGAGACGCGCAGCGTAACCTTGCGGCTGGTTCATAGAAACCGCTTTACCGGTCCAGAGTGCGACGGAAAACGGAAATACGGCGTCCTTTTGTGGAAACGCGACGGCGGCGAGCGGCAGATGGCGGTAGGCCCAGCCTCGACGACGTGAATGACAAGCTGAAGCTTGGGCGATACTTTTTCACCAATATCGTCTGGGACGGCATCGTGCTGTTCGAGGAGCCTGGTCACCCGTTCGAGGCGCCGCGCAAGCTGCCCCCGACCAAGCGCTCAAGGAGACGCAGGATTACTATGACGAGTGGTTCGAGAGTGCTGACCGATTTTGTCGAATGCTCGGGATAACGCGGCCAAGGGATGGAACAAGGAAGCCGCCTTCCTCATCCACCAAGCCACCGAGCGTTACTACCACACGCTCCTTCTGGTTCGCACCTTGTACTCGCCTAAGACGCACAACCTGAATCGGCTGCGGTCGCAAACTGAGGCGCTCGAGCCCCGGCTTCGCGAGGTGTGGCCCAGCTCAACCAAGTTCGAACGGCGCTGCTACGAGCTGCTGCGCGCAGTCTATGTGAAGGCGCGCTACTCACGCCACTACCGCATCACGGCCGAAGAGCTGGACTGGATCGGCAGCCGCGTCGAGTTGCTGCGCGGCCTCGTGGAAGAGCTGCCTGACGCGGCTGAATGAGCTCAACGCGGCCGCTTGAAGCCTCTCAACGCCGATTGGGCGCGGTGAGGCAGGGCAACTTCAAAAAAGGAATGGCTCCTCGGGCACGCAGCCGCCTATTCCTATTTTAGGCGATCGGTATCTTTCATGTTCTGAGGGACTGGTAACGGCTTGAAGATGACGCGTGTGCGAACTCGACGAGCTGATGCGCCCAAGATGCTGCCATCACATCGTCGCTGTACGTGCGCGCCGAGCTAATAGAGCAGATCAAGGAGGTGGATTGGATAAATCCTAATCCTAGCGCCGACAGGCAAGTGAGCTGTCAGGTGTCTGCCAATTTCGCTGCAACCCCCTGATCAGCGGGTCGCACATTTGCTTACCGCGCGGCGATGCTTGCGCCCATTCGGGAGGCAAGTTGCGTGGCGGACAGCGTGGACAGCGAAATCGACGAGGCGGCTTGCCGCTGGCGCGATGCGTTGCTGCGCGATGGCTACTGCATCATCCAGGAGCTCGTCGCGGAAAACGCGGTCGCGGCGCTTTCGGCTGACCTGGATCCCGTGTTCGAACGGACGCCGCTGTCCGAGGGGCTGTTCTACGGAAACGCTACACGTCGTTTCCACGGGCTGCTCGCGCGTACGCCGCATGCGGCTGTATTCGTCGGCCATCCGCTCATCCTCGCGATCGCCCGCGCGGTGCTGACCGAATGTGACGCGATCCAGCTCAACCTGACACAGGCGATCGAACTGATGCCGGGCGCGCCGATGCAGCCGCCGCACCGCGACGAGGAGATGTGGCCGCTGCGCACGCCCGGCGTCGAATATCTTGTCAACGTCATGTGGCCGTTCTTGCCGTACACGGAAGAGAACGGGGCGACGCTGGTCTGGCCCGGGAGCCACCGCCGCGCGCCGGATCCGTCCGAAGCGCCGGTCGCGGCCGAGATGAGGCCCGGCGCGGCCTTGCTCTTCCTCGGATCGACGCTCCACGGCGGCGGCGCGAACCGGTCGGCTACACCCCGTCGCGGCATGATCGTCAGCTACAGCCTCGGCTGGCTGAAGCCCTACGAGTTGCCCTGGCTCGCCTATCCGCCGGCGGTGGCACGCACGTTTTCGGGGGAAATCGCCTCGCTTGCGGGTTACCGCGCGCACCGTCCCAATCTCGGCACGTGGGAGGGGCGCTGCCCATCGTTCCTGCTCGGGCGCGCGGGGTCGCAGCCGCCCGGCGCGTGCGATGCGCTCAGACCCGAGCAGGAGGAAGCCATCCGGGCGTTCATGGATCAGCAGCAGGGACCAGTCCGGCAAGAGCTGCGCTGACGGGCTTGCCGCCGGCGGCGCATTGGGTCTAGGATTCGCGTTGACGCGGCGAACGCAGGCCGGCCGCGTTGCAGGATGACCTGCACGGCATCATGAGGTTTCGGCCTGACGGCCGGAGCATGCGCGGGCTTCTGATGGCTCGCGTTCCACTGACCCCGACGCAGGGCCTGCGGGCACTGCCGCGTGCCTGCCGGCGCGGGTTTCCATGGAGAATGACGAGGCGCCGCGATGCGCGCCGGATACGGACGCGCTCTACCGGCGCGAGGCCACGCGGCTTGCGCGTTTTTTCCGTCGCCGCCGCATTGCCGAAGAGCCGCAGGACCTTGTGCATGACGCCTTCGTCCGCCTGCTGACGGCGGCGACAGAGCGGCCGGGACCCGAACGCCCCGCAGCCTACCTGCAGCGTATCGCGCGCAATCTCCTCGTCGACTGCGCGCGCCGCGCCGCGGCGCACGGCGAGACGGTGCCGCTCCAGCCGGACAGCGCCGCGCTCGCATACGCGCCTGAGCAAACCCATGCCATCGAGGTTGAAGACGTGCGCAGACAGTATCGCGCGGCGGTCGACGCGCTCCCGCCGCGCACGCGGGAGGTGTTCCTGCTGCACCGGGTCGAGGAACTCACCTACCGCCAGATCGCCGAGCGGCTCGGTATCGGCATTCGCACCGTCGAATGGCATATCGCGGAAGCACTGGTGCGAATCGGGGAGTCGCTGGACAGGCCATGACGGATCCGTCTCGGGGGACAGGAGATGCGCTGCGGCGCGAGGCGGCGCGCTGGTTCGCGCGCATGCGCGGACCGGAGGCGGAGCGGTGGCGCGCGGAATTCGAGGCGTGGTTCGCCGCGCCGGAACACCGCGCCGCCTATAATCGTGCAAGCGAGGTGTTCGGGCTTGGCAAACTGCTGCGTGACGAAGGCGGCTTCGTCGAGCTGCCGCGGCGGGCATTCGCGCGAAACGTCGTGGCCGGGGCGGCGGCAGTGGGCCTGCTTGGCGCCGGCGGGTGGCTGGCGCTTGCCGGGCGCGGCAGACAGGACGGTATCGTCGCGACGCACCGCGGCGAGATCCGCGCGGTGGCGCTCGCCGATGGCAGCACGGCGACGCTCGATACGGAAACCCGCCTTGCGCTCCAGATCGGCGCCGAACGCCGCGTGACGCTGATGCATGGCCGCGCACGCTTCGTGGTCGCGCCTGACGCGCGCCGGTTCGTAGTGAGGGCGGGATCGAGCACGATCGTGGCGCACGGCACGGTGTTCGATGTGACGCGCGAGGCGGGCGGCACCGCGGTCGCGCTCCTCGAGGGCCGCGTCGAGGTCGCCGACGCCGGAGCCTTGCATCCGCTTGCGCCTGGCGAGGCTATTCGCAAGGCCCGCGGCAGTCTTGTTCGGGAGCGCACGGCCTCGCGTGACGCCGAATGGCCCGCCGGCATTGCCGTGTTCGAGGCGGCGCGGCTTGCCGAGGTGATCGGCGCCGCCAACCGCTACGGGCCCGAGACGCTCGTTCTTGCCGGGTCCGATCTCGCCGACCTCAAGGTCTCGGGGCGCTTTCGGGTGAACGATCCCCATCTGCTCGCGCCGCGCCTGGCGCGGATGTTCGGGCTTCGTGTCGAGGCGAACCGCGGCGTCATCCGGCTGGCACGCGCCTGACGCCGCGGTTGAACCACGCAAGAAATATTTCGTCACCGCGCCCCGTGTAGGGGGCGCTCCCCACGTCGAACTCTCCTGAACGCCGCAACCACGCGGCGCGCAGGGAGGGGGAGTTATGACGACAGGACGAAAAGCCCTGGTGCTGGGCATTGCCGCGGCGTGGGTGTTGGCCGCGCCCGTGATGGCGGCGGAACCGATCGAATTCGCGGTGGCGGCGCAGCCGCTCGGGACGGCACTGACAGAGATCGCCAGCGCTGCGGGCCTGGAGGTGATGTTTCCTGCCGATGCCGTCGCGGGCCGGCGCGCGCCGGCGATCAATGGACGCCGCACGCTTGCGGACGTGCTCGACCAACTGCTGGCAGGGACAGGTCTCACCGCGACGATCGAGAACGGCACCATCGTCGTGCGGGAAGACGGCGAGATCGTCGTCACGGGAACGCGTATCCGCGGCGCCGCGATCGCCTCGCCGCTGATTTCTATTTCGGGTGCGGACATGCGCGCGGCCGGCCACACCACGCTCACCGACGTTGCCGCGGCGCTCCCGCAGAATTTCGGGGGCGGGCAGACTCCGGGGCTGGGCTTTCTCGTCCCGCAATCGAGCGGCGAGAATATCGGTTCTGGAACCGCGCTCAACCTGCGCGGGCTTGGCCAGGACGCAACGCTGACGCTGCTCAACGGCCGCAGGCTGTCGTTCGGCGGCAATCGCCAGGCGATCGATATTTCGGCGATTCCCGTTGCGGCGGTCGAGCGGCTCGAGATCGTCGCGGACGGCGCCTCGGCGCTTTACGGTTCGGATGCCGTCGCCGGCGTCGCCAACGTCATCCTGAAGCGCGACTATGATGGCGTGACGACGTCGGCGCGCTTCGGCGCATCGACCGACGGCGGCAATGCGCAGCAGCAATATGGTCTCGTCGCAGGAACGCGCTGGACCACGGGCGGCGTCATCGCCACCTATGATTATGGCCATCAGTCGGCGGTGCTCTGGCGGCAGCGGTCGTACACTGCGGAAACCAATGACGGCCTCACGCTCTATCCCGAGCTTGAGCATCACAGCCTCGTCGCGAGCGGTCACCAGGCGCTCGGTTCCGATATCACGCTTGGCCTCGATGCGCTTTACAACTGGCGGCGCGACCGGCGGACCTATGCGGTGTCCGAAAGCCCGGCTGTGCCGCGCTACACGGTACCCGGACATGTCGAAAGTCTGACGATCGCGCCATCGCTCACGGTTGGTGCGGGCCGCTGGTCGCTTGCCGCGGCGGCGACCTACGGGTTCGACCGGACGCATTACGGCACGGACATGATCGCGGCGGGCGTTGCAACGCCGACGCTGCGGGCCTGCTACTGCAACACGGCGTGGTCGGCGGAGGTCAATGCCGACGGGCCGCTGTTCCGTCTGCCTGCGGGCGACGCGCGCCTCGCGCTCGGCGCCGGGTACCGGGTCAACGACTTTCATGCGTATCGCACGGTCGGGCCGGCGCAGGATGTCGACGTGTCGCAGGACGCCTATTACGCGTTCGGCGAATTCAGCCTGCCGCTGGTCGCGCCGGAGCAGGGGCTTGGCCTCGTCCACCGTCTGACGCTGAACGCCGCCGTCCGCTACGAAAAATATCCGGGCATCGACTCGGTTGCGACGCCGCGGTTCGGGATTGTCTACGCGCCCACGCCGGACCTCGATCTCAAGGCCTCCTGGGGACGGTCGTTCAAGGCGCCGACGCTCTGGCAGCAGTACAGCGGCCAGATCGTCGATCTGCGGCCGGCATCGACGGCGGGCGGCACGGGTCTTCCCGCATCGGCGACGGTGCTCAGCGTGTTCGGCGGCAATCCGGGATTGAAGCCCGAACGCGCCTCGACATGGTCGGTGAGCGCGGCGCTTCATCCCGAGGCCTTGCCCGGCACGTCGATCGAGATCAGCGGGTTCGGGATCGACTATGACGAGCGCATCGTGACGCCGATCACGCAATATGCGCGTGCGCTTTCGGATCCGGTCTTCGCCGAGTTCATCGTGGAGAATCCGTCGGCAGCCGATATCGCCGCGGCGTTCGCCGACCGCGAGTTCATCAACCGCGCCGGCGCGGACTACGACCCGGCCAATGTCGTGGCAGTGATCTGGAACGCCAACGTCAATGCCGCGTGGCAGAAGGTGCGCGGCGTCGACGTCGCGGCACGTCAGCGCTTCGACCTCGGCGCGGACACGGTGCTCGTGCTCAGCGGGTCGGCGACCTGGATGAGAAGTCGCCAGAAAATCAGCCAAACACAGCCGGAGATGCGGCTCGCCGGGACGGTCTTCAATCCGCCGAAATTCCGGGCGCGCGGCGGGGCAAGCCTCGCGGCGGGCGCGTTCGACCTGTCGGCCTTTGTCAACCACATCGCCGGCGTCGACCAGACGCGCATCGTGCCCGCGGAGCGGCTGCACGGGATGACGACGCTCGATCTCAGCCTGCTTTACCGGCCTGCGGGCGGAGGGCTGCTCGGCGGCCTCGAGTTCAGCCTGTCGGCGATGAATGCGTTCAACGCAAAGCCCGACACGTTCCCGCCGGTGCTCATTCTCGACGCGCCGTACGACTCGACGAACTATTCGGCGCTCGGGCGCGTCGTGAGTTTCGGCATCAGCAAGAGCTGGTGAACGTCCATCTGCTGCGGCGGGGGCGTGCTCCCGTCGCAGTCACGCGGAGATTTTCATGCAATATCATCGTTTCCCAGGCTGCACGCCGCCCATGGCCGCCTGTCTCGCCGTTCTTGTCATTTCGGGCTGCGCCGCGCGCGCAGCGACGCCGAGCGATCATGCCGAGATCAACTATGCCGACATTGCCGAAATCCGGACGATCGACGGCTTGTCCATCTCGCCCGATGGCCGTTTTGCGGCGTACCGGGTCGTTACGCCATCGGTCGCGGAAAATCGCGTTGTCGAGCAGTGGTACCGCGTTCCGATTGACGGGGGTACACCGGAGGCGCTCGGTGATGCGGCCGAGCCGATTATGATGCCGCTTCACGATGTCCTCGAACTCGAGGTCAGCCAGTGGAATGCGGACAGCAGCGCAATCTACGTGCGGCGTCTTGCCGGACCCGCAATCGAAATTCATCGCCTCGCCCCTGGGGGCGCGAGCATCCCGGCCGTTGCCGATGCCGCGAACGTGGAATCCTTCACCCTCGACGGACCGCTCATTCGTTACCAGGTTCGGGCGGCGCGCGCCGACATCGATGCCCGGCAGGCAAAGGAAGCGCGAGAGGGTGTTCACTTCGGCACCAGCGTCTTCAGCGAAGGTCTGTCGATGACGCGCAGCGCGCAGACCGGTACGCGCGAGCCTTCGATCCGGCGTTTGGGCGCAATCGGTGCCGTCGAGGCCTATGCCGGGCCGCTCCAGGACAAGGCCGCGGTGATCGCCGGTGACCGAGGACCTGCGGTAAGAGCAACTGCGCTCAGTCCGTCCATGGGCCTTCGCGGCCCTGTGCACGGTTCGGGCGGGCTCGACATCGTGCTTAAAGCGGTAGACGCTCCGGACCCGCTCTGGATCGATCATTTTCAACGAAACCGGATCGTTGCGCGTGGCCGCGGCGGCAAGCGTTACGTGTGCACACATGCGGTCTGCGAAGGACGGCCTGAGTCCCTCTTCTTTGCGACGTTCGGCGCGGGCGGCGAAGTCGTGATCGCGCGAAGAGACATTGGGAGCAAAACGACACTCTACGGCTGGACGCCGCGGTCGAATACGCTGCGAACCATCGCGGCGCCGGGCAGCTTGCTTGATGGTGGCGGTAGTTATAAGCGCTTCCCGTGCCCGGCGACTGCGCGGTTTCTCGTCTGCGTCGAGGCGGGGACGACGCGGCCGCCGCGCCTCGTGCGCATCGACCTTGCGTCGGGCGCGGTGACGCAGCTTGCCAACCCCAATGTGGGGCTTGCAGAAAAGCCGCATATCGAAGCGCGGTTTCTCACCTGGACTGATACGCGCGGCCGTGAATCGTCCGGCTATCTCGTCCTGCCGCCGGTCCGGACGGGGCACGTGCCGCTAGTCATCACGACGACGATATGCCGAGGGTATCTTCGCGGCGGTGCCGTGCCACTTGCTCCCGAGCAGATCCTTGCACGCCGCGGCATGGCGGCACTGTGCGTCAGTGCCAGCGATGAGGGTGGTGATGCGCGCGGGCCGGACGGCAAGCCGGTTCCGCTCGCGCTTCACGATGCGGCGCTCGCGGCTTACAAGGCTATCATCTCGCAGCTGGCCGCGGAGGGAACCATCGACCCGGCGCGGGTCGCCATCACGGGGCACAGTTTTGGCGCGATCATTGCCGCGCATGTCATAACGCATAGCGATTTGTTCAGCGCGGCGGTGATGGGAACCGGCATCACGACCGATCCCGCTGTTTTCACGATTTCCGCGCCGCATGCGGATTCGCCGCGCGCACTTTCGTTCCATGGAACGGGCCTGCCGGCACCCGAGGATGATCCCGATGGCATCTGGGCATCGGTTTCACCATCGCTCAATGTTGCACGGATAAAGGCCGCGGTTCTCATGCAGCCGCCCGAGGACGAGTGGTTGATGGCGCTCCCGCTGTTTTCAGCGCTCGACCGCAGCGGAGGGACCGTTGACATGTACGTCTACCCGCGTGCCGGACACATGCTCCAGAAATATCCGTCGCACGTTGCCTGGCGTTTGCGGCGTTCGGTCGAATGGCTTGCGTTCTGGCTTCTGGGCGAAGAGGCCCCGGACGGGGATACCGCGCAGTACGTGCATTGGCGCGCGCTGCGCGACAAGAAGGACGCTGCAAGACCTCACTAGCGTGTCCAGCTTCGGGCCCAGCTCTCCGCGTCAACGAGGCCCATGATCTGCATGTAGCGCGCATCGGACACGGGGCGGGGGTCGGAGAGATAGGCATGGACCCGGTCACGGTCGACAAGGCCGTGACCGGCAAGCAGGCCATCGCAGAGCATTTCCCCGATCTCCGAGCGCCGGCTTTCGAAGAGGTGCATGACAAAGCTTGCAGGCGTGCCCTTCGATCGTCGCCCGAGAATGGTAGGGGGCAGGCGACCTTCGAAGGCGCGCCGCGCGACGGCGCGGTCGCGTCCTCCGCTGACCCACATCCAGGTTGGAATGGCGAGGCACAGTTCGACGACGGGCTGTGCCATCAATGGCGAAATCGAGGGCCGGACCATCGCCCGGCCGACCGGGTCGAGGTGATTGAGAATACCAAGGATCCACGCCACGTGCGCCGCCTTTCCGGGCGGCGTGCAGGGCGGCGGGCTCAGCCATGGATGCAGGGGCAGCACGCCTGCGGCGGACAGGCAGGCGGGGGTGAGGAAGGGATTCCCCGACCCTTGAAGGCGCGCGGCGCGCGAAGTGCATTGCGAATACCCCGAACCATAACGGGCGCGACGGGGCTGCCGGTGACCTGGCAGATATCCCTCACCGTGTGGGCGAGTTCTCTCGGGCGGGGAACAGCAAGAATCCGGTCGGCAAGAGGTGAAGCCGAGCGAAGCGCGCAGAAGACGCTGTCACCGCCGCCACCGTTCATGAACGCGTCGATTTCGAGCGCCTCGGCATGTGCATACTGGATGGCATCGGACGACTGGCTGAACGCCCGCGCGACGGGTCGAGGCAGGTGGGCCGAGGCAGAGACCGAGAGATCGACATGGTCGGGGGCTTCGAAGTCCTCGATGAGCGGTAGATCGAGAAAATCGGCAAGCGCGCGGGCGTAGGCGCGCTCGTCGCCGTCGGGTTCATGCGTTGCGATCGTGATGAGCGTGGGGCGGCAGTCGGTTTGCGCAAGCGCTGCGGCAACAATCGAGGAGTCGAGGCCTCCGGAGACGCCGAGCAGAATGCGCGAGAAACGCTCTGCCCACGCCCCGACCGTCTGGTCGATGACCGTGCGCAGCGCCCGGGCAGCAAACTCCGGATGCATGGACCGCGAATGCTGGACAAACATCCATGGCGACCAGAGCGTGGTGCGCGCACCGTCTTCGAGCCGTTCGCGCATTCCGGGCAGCAGCTCTTCAACATCTGCAAGACAGGTCGCTCTGCTGCGCATGCCGTCGGTCGCAAGGAATGCGGCGAGGCGCGGCCAGCTGATATGCTGGGGCAGGAGCTGGGATATGAGCGCGGCGTCCGATGCGAAGACAGTGCTCCCCTCGGAGCGTGCGACATAGCATGGCAGCATTCCGGAAGGGTCGCGCATGATCTCTACGCCAGAGGCGTCCGAAGATAGGTCCAGAAAGCCGCCCCACGCGTCCCGATACGCGGCCGTGGCTGACGTTTCGAAGGTGGCAGGCGCGAGATCTTCGAACGGCGCAAAGCGGTGCCCGATGAAGAGATGCCGTCCGCAGTCCGACAACTTGACAGGGAGACTGTCGGTCAGGACGACGGTGCTGTCAAGGCACGTCTTTACGGTCATTTTGCCAAGTGCCTCGGCAGCGCGTGCTGCGAGGACCTCACGATGTGTTTCTCGATTTGCCGCGACAATGATGTACTGCCCTGCGTTCATACGACAAGGATGGGTGCGTAGAGGCGAACGATATCGACGTCGTCGCAGATGACCGCATCGTCGACCTGGACCCAGGCATGGGCACGGAATGGATGGAGCGACACGCCGATCACAAGATTGGCCGGAACGCCTCTCGCGGCGAGCACGTGAGCGAGGGCAATCGCACGCGGGAGACAGTGCTCGCGGCTGGACCTGAACCAGCTGAGCATTCGCACGGCGGTGGTGACCGATCCGATCGCCCTGCAGGTCGAATCTGAGGATGCATCCAGTCTTTTGCACCGGGAGAGTTTTGTCAGGACAGCCTGCAGACCTGTATGCAGGAGTGCGGTCCGCGCCCCCGAATATCTCCAGATGACAGCGCCAATATCCCGAATGGATAATGTGTCCGCGGGCCAGGTACGAAGTGGTAGCGGGTTCTGGCAGGCTTGCGGAATCTCCCGCTGGTCGCTGACACGGATGATATCGAGGTGAACCAATTGTTCAGCTGCCCGCGCCTGTACGCCGTCCAAGTTGTTGCCTTGCGCAGCAGCGCGGAATGCATCAGCGGCGGTGCCGCTCAGGCAGAAATACCGATCTTGAGGGAGGTCGAGAAACAGGACATGATGGGCGATCTCGCACCACGAGAGTCCATTTCGCAGTTGGTATGCCATGCGCGTTCCGCAAGAGTTGCGGCACGCAAGATCGAAGCCCTGCGTGCCGCCGCTGATCAGTCGTTGCTCAGGCCCTGCTGAGCGAATGCGCCCAGGGCGTCCGGGAACGGAAGCCCCGGCGGGCCCTTGGTTTCCTCGCTGGCGGTGCCGAGATCGATAATCTCGGACGAAGCGTCGTATGTCATTTCACTCTCCGTTGCTGTCTGCCGCATCCGTTGCGACGCAGTCAGGATCGGAAAGTCGTGCGCGACATGCATGGATAAATATCAGACGCGGGGCGGGGCCGACGAACGGGACCTCCGGCGGGCGCATCGACCATCGCGCCGGGGAATCACGGAAATTCAGGTGTCTGCATGAAGCTTCAGTTTCTTGACGATCTGCGGCGCGAGCAGGATACGCCGACGGTGATAGAGATGAATTTTCCTTCGCAAGGCCTTTTGAACATCTGCGCCGCCGGGTCGCATGATCCGTCCCGCTTCAGCGCTGGCGTCAGGGATCAACAAACTTTCTGCCTGGCGTACGTGATAAAGGCGGGTGTTGGCAGCGTCAGCCTTGCGACTGAATTCGCGGTTGGCCGCTGCGTCGGCGATCTTCTGGAAGAAGCCTGCCACCTGGAGATCTGCATCGGCCGCTGCCTCAATCCTGCTCCGCTGTACGGACAAGAGCAACGCCCTAATGCTGGAGGGCGGGGTTGCGTGCAGTGCCGCGAGGAGATGTTGGCCATTCCAGAAATAGAGGTCACGGAGGCTATCTGCAGATGGCAGCCACAATTGGAAGCCGCCGCTGGGGCGCATCTCGACAATCTCTTCGCCGACGAGGCGGCAAAGCCCGTCGCGCACGGGCGTCACGCTGGCACGGAACTGATCGGCCAGCGCTTTGACATCGATGGGCTGACCGGGTCGATAACGATGGCTGAGAAGCAGGGATTTCAGAGAAACATATATGTTTTCATGGAGATGGCGGTCAGGTGCCATGCATTTGTCTCCTTAATATTGGGACAGCATGCGCCGTTCTGGCCAAGGCCGCTCGGTTCCCTGTAGCGAAAGGCAAGAATGGATCGGTCGGGGCCTATTCCATGTCGACCCTCTGTTCAGAGGGTCGACTCAGAGCGCCGATGGCGGTTGGAGCGCTTCCGGCGTGCGGTTGAGGGCCAGCAGAGGCCCAGGAGCGCCATCCGTTGCGCCTGGCTAACGTCAATGTTGAAAGTCTGTGGGAATGGTACCAACATGATAAAATTTGATGGTACTTATGCTGGTATCAACGAACTCTTTCTGAAAAATTATCTATTTATAAGAATGGTATAGAAAAATTCTTTCACTCCCGTTGGGGTCACCAGCGTTTGAATGCCGGGGGCTGGCGCAAAGCCTTTGTTCGCGCCTCTCCCTCATCAGAACGATATTCCCCTCTCTCACCTGATCGGCAGCCGTCCGGGCGCACCGGGCAGGAATCCCGTGAGCCGTCGCATCGGAAATCTGCCGGGGCGAGGCACGTATTGATCTGCATCACTTCTGAAACTGAAAACCTCTATATGTAGCGCCTTTCGGGATCAAAAGCGCAAGATATGGAAACATGTTCGATACAGCACTCGCAGAGGAAATCTGGACGCAGAAATACCGTTTCCAACCGGCCGACGGCGACGGGGATGAATCCGTGCAGGCGACATGGGTGCGCGTGGCCCATGCCATCGCCGCCAACGATCCGCCGCCGGAACAGGCACGCCGGGCGCAGGATTATCTGGATGCCCTGACGGATTTCCGTTTCATTCCGGCCGGCCGCATTTTGGCCGGAGCGGGAACGGGGCGCAACGTCACCCTGTTCAACTGCTTCGTGATGGGCGCGATCCCCGACGATCTGGACGGCATCTTCATGCACCTGCGCGAGGCGGCGCTGACGATGCAGCAGGGCGGCGGGGTCGGCATGGACTTTTCCTCCATCCGCCCGTCGGGCGCGGCCGTGCGCGGCGTCGGCGCGCAGGCTTCCGGTCCGCTCA